>CAZHSG010000007.1:0-65363 GCA_964535005.1 uncultured Candidatus Izemoplasmatales bacterium | reverse complement strand
AGGAGATCCGCTGTTTTTTATAAACAAGCAAGCATTTATTGTTTAAAATAAGAAGAGAGTTTTTCTAAAGATGAAATTAACAGTTCGTCTTCCTCAATCTTTAAATCTGTGAAAATCGAATTAATCATTTCATTATGAAAATCGTTATGCTTCTCTAAATCAGCTTCAGCTTTGGGCAGCAACCCAATAACGACTTTTCTTCTGTCTTCTGGATCTCTATCTCTGCTAACATACCCTTTTTGATAAAGAGTATTTATAGATACAGTTAGTGACCCAACGGTAATTCCTAATTTATTCGCGATGTTTGTCATCGTAGGTTCTTCAGTTTTTGTTACAGCTTCTAATACGTGGATTTCACTCATTGAGAGTTTAATCCCTTTTTCTTTAAGGCTTTCACCTTCAATTGCTAAAATCCTATTAAATATATCCACAAGCAGTTCATTAACTATTGCTCTTGCTTCTCTTAATTTACTTTCTTTTTTCAATATATCCAACTCCCATCGTTCCAGGGCCTGCATGACAACCAACAACTGGAGTAAGCGGTATTAAAAGTAATTCTTCTAATCCAGCTTCTTCATATTCATCCTTGATATCAAACATTTCTTGGTGATTATTTGTATAAATTATGAATGGAATAACTTCTTTTCCTTTTACTTCATCCATAAAACGTCTTTTCATTTCTGCTCTAGCTTTTTTTGTGGTCCGTATTTTATCAACAGATTCGACTTTTCCAGCTTTACTAACTTCTAGTAAAGGTTTAATTTTTAATATAGACCCAATAAATCCACTAGCATTTGAAAGTCTTCCGTTTTTAACTAAATATTTAAGAGTTTCAACACACACATATATATGACTATTGTCTTTCATAAAATTAAGTTCTTCTAATATTTTCTCTAAAGGCTCATCTGCATCCGCCATTTTTTTTGCTGTCATTGCCATGTAAGCTTCTACATAAGAAAGTGAATACGAATCAAAAACATGTACTTTAAAGTCAACCATATTAGCCGCTAAGACTGCATTTTGATAGGTTCCACTTAATTCTTTGGATATTGTAATAATTAGTAATTCTTCATAGCCAGATGCGTGCATTTCATTATACATTTTAACAAGGTAACCAGTACTAGTTTGGGCTGTGTGAATGTCTAAATCAGGGTCTTTATTAAGTTGAGAGTAAAAGTCTTCAGCTGTAATATCAACAAAATCTTCAAATTCTTTTTCCTTGATAACTAGTAATGATCTAAACTTCCTAATTTCTTTGTCATGAACCAAATAATCGATTCCCGAATTTCCGCCAACAGCTATTCCTATTTTACCCATAATTGCTCCTTCATGTTTTAATCTCAAATATTTTGAAGTTCAAATATATTTTATCATATAGTAATTTAAAACACAAGAGATACGGTTAAAAAAAGTGATATTTTTTAAAAAAAAAGCTAGGTTTTCACCCAGCTAGTTAGTATTCTTGATATGGATTTGTATTGATGCTTGATTTGATAAATTTAACTTCTGTAAATCTAGTCCCTAAATCAGCGATTATCTCATCAACGAAAACTTCTTCTATATGATGGCCTACATCAATTAAAGTAATTCCTAGCTGACCAGCATCTAAAGCTGTATGATAGGTAATATCTCCAGTTAAGTAGACGTCACAATTGCGTTTTTTAGCAGCATACATATGGTGACTACCACTACCACCTGAGATTCCGACTTTTTCTACAGTTTTATCGATTTTTCCGATAACTTTAACTGAAGCTAAGTTAAATATTTGTTTAATTTGAGTAATATAATCAAGTAAGTTAATCTTGTCAATATCACCGAATCTACCTATATTAGCTTCTTCATCTAACAATTGAGGTTCTTTAATCCCAATCTTTTTGGCAAGAACATCATTCATTCCACCTTCAGCTTGGTCATAATTAGTATGAGCTGAATATACGGCTATATTGTTTTGAATTAGATTCTTTATTATCCATCCTTTAGGTGAATCAAACACAATATTTTTCATTGGTTTAAACATTAAAGGATGATGAGATATGATTAGATTGACTTTATTCTTAATTGCTTCTTTTACAACGTTTTTAGTAATATCTAAAGTTACTAAAACTCTCTCAACTTTGCTATTTAGAGTGCCTACTTGTAATCCACAGTTATCCCATTCATAGGCTAGTTCTACAGGAAATTTGTTTTCAAAATATTTAATAATTTCTATTGAGTTCAAGAGATTACCTCCTTAAGTATTTGAATTCGTTCTTTGATTGCCTCTAATTTTTCTTGATTCTTAACACGAAGAATCGCAATTTCAAGAGGTTCAATTAATCTAGATACATATTGCTTAAATGTTTTTGTTTTGTTTTTAAGGATTATAGGGCCAAATTCTAACTCAATCGCAGATAATAACATTTCACCTGGTTCGGCTATAATAATTTGATAGAATTTTCCTTTGTCCAAAATTATTTCTTCTTCAACAATTTGCAAATTGTTTTTTTGAAGAAATTCTCTTAGAATATCTTGATCTGAATTAGCTAATAAAACAAGTCTTTTTAAATACTTGATATCCGCTTTACCTAAAATATCTGAAATCAGTCTTCCTCCCATGCCTAGAATTGATACAATATCAATTTCTTTTTTAAGGTATGGCAAGCCATCAGCTAGTTTTGTTTCTATTTTAGCTGATAGATTGTTAGCTTCTATATTTTGTAAAGCATTTTTTAATGGCATTTCTTTATTATCTGAAGCTATAGCTCTTTGAACCAAACCATGCTCAATTGCATAGATTGGTAAATATCCGTGATCAGTTCCACAATCAGCTAGATAATTAAAGCCTTTTAAGTATTTTGACGATGCTTGAAGCCTTTTTGATAGAACCATTACTTATGATATCCGTTATGGAAATCTTTCAACTTTTTCGAACGAGTTGGTGTTCTTAGTTTTCTTATTGCTTTAGCTTCAATTTGTCTGATTCTTTCTCTGGTTACATTAAACTCTTTCCCAACTTCTTCAAGAGTACGTGATTTACCGTCTAATAAACCAAAACGCATTCTTAATACTTTTTCTTCTCTATCTGTGAGAGTGCCTAAAGCAGCGTCTAATTCTCTCTTAAGCATTTCTTTTGATGTATACTCATATGGAGTTAGGGTGTCTTGATCGGCAATAAAATCACCTAATGATGAATCTTCTTCTTCACCTACTGGCGACTCCAAAGAGATAGGTTCTTGTGCAGTCTTTTGGATTGCTTGAACTCTTTCAACTGTAATGCCCATCTCAAGAGCAACTTCTTCTTGAGTTGGTTCTCTTTTAAGCTTTTGAGTCAATGTTCTTTGAGTCCTTACCATTTTGTTGATAGTTTCAACCATATGTACTGGAATTCTAATTGTTCTAGCTTGGTCAGCTATGGCTCTTGTGATTGCTTGACGTATCCACCAAGTTGCATATGTAGAAAACTTATAACCCTTAGTATAGTCAAACTTTCCAACTGCTTTGATAAGTCCCATATTTCCTTCTTGGATTAAATCTAAGAATTGTAATCCTCTTGACACGTATCTTTTAGCAATTGATACAACAAGACGTAGGTTCGCTTCAACTAATTTTTGACTTGAGAAGTCTCCTCTTTTAATTAGTTCGTCATAGTCAGCCATTTCTTCTGAATTAATGTCGATACTCTCTTGTTTTTTATATTCAATTTCAAGTTTAGCACTTTTACATCTATCAACCATTACGGCTAATTCGTATTCTTCTTCGCTAGTTAATAATTCAACTCTACCGATTTCTTTCAAATACATTCTTACAGGATCATCAACCTTAATTGAGACCATAGCGTCGAATTGTTTTTCTTTCATTAATTCTTCTTCAATTTCCTTAGAGAAATCTCTGGTTTTATGAATATCAGAAGATTTTACATCTTCATCAGATAGTTCCTCTAATTTAACTGTGTTTTTTTTAGTTTTTCGTTTTTTGTTATCAAGCATATCAAAAAATTCTTGAGGAAGAATTCCTTTTTTAGCCAATTCTTGGACTATAGCTTCAAAACTTTTAGTATTCTTATCTAGCACCTCGAAAATTTCTGCATTTGTTAATTTGCCTTTTTCTTTATGAAGCGCTGTTAATTTCTCAATAATTTGTTTTTTGTTCATTGTTTTTCCCTTTCAATAATTCATTTTGCTGTTTCTTTTTACTGGTGTATTCGTTATGACAACTAATGTATTCTGCTTTGTTACCAAGTGCTAAAAACTCATCAGCTCGCTCTTTAATGCTTTTTCTGTCTTCTTCAATATACGCAACTTGTAAAATTCTTATGCAAGATTCAATATCTTCTAGATTATAATCGTAATCCTCATCTAGTAGATATTTTAGAAGATTCTTTTTTGAGTCTTCAGTTAAGCTAGAATTCAGTAAAACAATTGCAGATGTCTGGGTTTGATTATAAGGCAAATCTTTTGCGCTTGTAATTAACATCCTGATTTCTTTATCACCAAAGTAGAGAAGATTAAATTTTGAGTCAATTAGTTCTCGATACTTAGGATCTTTCATATAGTAACTGAATACTGTTTTTTCAGCGGTAATAAACTTAGGCATCTTAGTTTCTTTATGAATAGTTCTAGTAGCAACTGCTTTAAAAGACTCTGTAATTCGTTCATCAATTTTAGTTTGCTGATAGTCACCTAACAATGTAGTGTAACTGATAAGTGTATCACTAGCAAATTTATGAAAATAAATCTCTCTAATCATCCCGCTGGTTTTGCTGAAGAAATCAAATAATCGATTCTTAGCATCTTCAATTTGAGTCGGTTTAGTTAAATCTTTATTTTCTAGTATCATTTGATAAACAAAATCGTATTGATCTATTTGGTTGTTTTCTAAATAGTTTTTAAAATCGCCATTTTTAGTAATAAAATCATCTGGATCTTGACCGTCTGGTAAGAGAATAATTTTTACATTTAATTTTGCGCTTTCTAATAGCTTCAAAGCTTTAAATGTCGCTTCTCTTCCTGCTCGATCTCCATCATAACAGATTATAACGTTATCGCTATATTTCTTGATTTTTAAGGCTTGATCAATAGTTAATTGTGTCCCCATTGAACAGATTGCTTCCTTAACACCAGCCATACTCGCTTTAATAACATCCATGTAACCTTCCATTAAAACAACTCTATTACTGGTTCTGATATGTGGTTCCGCTTTACTTAAGTTATATAAAATAAGTCCTTTGCTAAAAATTTCTGTGTGTGGTGTATTAACGTATTTAGCTGGGTTTATTGTTTCACCGAATATTCTTCCACTAAAGGCAATAACTCGATTTGATTCATCTCTAATAGGAAAAAGAATTCTTGCTTTAAATAAGTCGTAATAACCTCCATCATTAGCACGATTTACTAACCCTGCATTGAGTAATTCGAGCGGTTGAAGTTCTTTACTTAGTTGATTAAACAAAGCGTTTCTTTGAGTTGGAGCATAACCAAGTCCAAAATCTTCAATGGTTTGTATATCCAAACCTCTATCCTTTAAATATTTTAAAGCTATTTTCCCAGTTTGCAGATTCAACAGGTTCAAAGAGTAGAATTTAAGAGCTAAATCGTTAGCTTTGAATAAATCTATATTCTTTTTAACTGGTGAAATATTTTTATCTAATTCAATGTCAATATTATATTTATCTGCAAGAAATTTAAGTGCTTCAACAAATGTTAGATGTTTGTATTTTTGAATAAAAGTAATTGAGTTACCTTTTTCTCCACAGCCAAAGCAGTTAAATATTTGCCTTTCTTTACTAACAAAAAAAGAAGGGGTTTTTTCACCATGAAATGGGCAAAGCCCTTTCATATTCTTGCCAGCTGCTTGTAATGGTACAAATTCACCGACAACATCAACAATATCAGCCGTATCTTTAATTAAATCAATTGTTTTTTGACTGATCATTGCCATAGTTTCACCCTCTCAATTTTATTATTTTTTTAATTCTTTTCTCAGATATTCATTAAGTTCTGTTAAAGAAAGTCTTATTTGAGCCATTGTATCTCTTTCTCTAATTGTAACAGTGTCATCCTCAAGTGTTTGTTGGTCAATCGTTACGCAGTAAGGAGTTCCAATTGCATCGGCTCTACGGTATCTTCTACCAATATTTCCAGTTTCATCATATGAAACTTCAAAGTCTTCAAGTAGTTGTTGATACACTTCGTTTGCTTTATCTTTTTGATATTTTTTATTTAAAGGTAAAACAGATATTTTAATGGGAGCTAGCTTTTTACAGATTCTTAGTACTGTTCTAGTTTCTCCATTTTCAAGTGTTTCTTCTTCTAAAGAATCTATTAAGATTGCTAATAATAATCTTTCAACACCTAAACTAGGTTCGATAACATAAGGTATATAAGTTTTGTTGGTTACAGGATCTAAATAGTCTAGATTAACTCCAGAGTATTCTGAATGTTTTCTTAAATCATAGTTTGTTCTAGAAGCTACTCCCCATAACTCATCAAATCCCCACGGATACCGATAGAGAATATCTGTGGTAGCGTTCGAGTAGAATGATAACTTTTCGGCTGGATGGTCATGGAATTTTATATTTTCAGAATTAATACCAGTTTTTAATAAAAAGTCTAATGCAAACTGTTTCCAATGATTAAACCATTCCATTTCAGTACCTGGTTCACAGAAAAATTCCAATTCCATTTGTTCAAATTCTCTAGTTCTAAAAATAAAGTTTCCGGGAGTAATTTCGTTTCTAAATGATTTCCCGATTTGTCCAATTCCAAAAGGTATTTTTTTTCTTGAAGTTCTGAGAACATTCTTAAAATTCAAGAAAATTCCTTGAGCAGTTTCTGGTCTTAAATATATGTCATTAGTATTTTCAGTAGTTACACCTTGTTGGGTTTTAAACATTAAGTTAAATTCCCTAATTGGAGTATAATCAAACCCGCCACAATTAGGACATTTAATTTTGTTTTCAATTATGTAATTATACATTTCTTGGTAATCCCAACCATCTGCATCTACTTCATTTTTAGTAGATCTAGCAATTAAGTTATCTGCTCTATATCTAGCTTTACAGCTTTTGCAATCCATTAATGGGTCTTTAAAGCCATTAACATGCCCAGTTGCTTCCCAGGTTTTAGGATTTAATAGAATTGATGAATCTATTCCTACATTATTAGGGTTTTTAGAGACAAACTCTTCCCACCATAATTTTTTGATATTATTTTTCAAACTAACACCTAATGGACCATAGTCCCACGTGTTCGCTAGCCCACCATAAATTTCTGATCCTTGGTAAATAAATCCATAACGCTTAGCATAAGCATTTATCACTTCTAAAGTCTTCTTCAAATCCCTCATCCTCTCGTTTTTTACTGCATACTATACCAGTTTAATTATATGTTTCTTTGACTCTATTGTCAAGGTAATGGAAATATAATATATTATATTTCAAGAAAAAAGAACTCATTAATAACCAATAAGTCCCATTAACATTTTTCTTGAGTTACTTCTAAAGCTCAAATGATATTCGTAATACCTATCTAAAACAAATCGAATTTCCTGTAATATTTTTGGATCAATATCAGATATTTTTTGTTTTGATAAATCAAAATAGTATAGTTCTTTCAATGATGAGATTGCTGCTTCTGATACATTGATTGGATTCTTAATATGTAATGGACAGCACATTCCACCTTCTGTAACAGAAAATTGCAGATTATCTACGTTTTCACAACTTGTACAGTGTTTAAATATAGGGTTTACTCCTAGCAAATACAGTAATTTTAATTCAACCATATTTAAGTAAGGAATGTAGTTTTGATTTTCTTCAACTAAATCCAATATTTTAAGTATAAATTTTAATAACTTTTTGTGGTCATGTTCATGACTCGAAAAGTTGTAAATCATCTCACAAATATGTGAAAGATAAGTATATTTTTCAAGATTATTTGAAGATATGGGATAACGTTTGATTATATCTCCATCTCTTAGAGTTAAAAGGTCTTTTCCAGACACATGTAATCCTACATAATTCAGGATTTTTGATAAACTCAAATAAGGACTTTTCATCTTATTACTTCCATGAATCAACACACTTCTTAGTCCCGTTTCAGTGTAGATATATACAATTTTAGAACTTTCTTTGTAATTAATTTTTTTTAGAATAATACCTTCTATGTATTCCAATTGAATCACCCATTTTGATCTGGCCTATATCCAAAGTTTTTAAGATAGTGTTCTCGGTTTCTCCAATCTGCTTCAACTTTAACAAATATCTCTAAGTAGACCTGTTTTCCGAGTAGTTCTTCAATATCTTTTCTAGCTGCTTGCCCAATGCCTTTTACCATCCTACCGTTTTTACCAATGATAATTCCTTTTTGAGATTTTCTTTCCACTACAATAATCGCCATTATATGAATGATTTTCTTTTTTTCTTTAAATTCTTCAAGATAAACCATCACTGAATGTGGTACTTCTTCATGGGTATATGCTAGAATCTTTTCTCTAATAAACTCTTGAACTAAGAACGTTTCTGGTCGATCAGATATTTCACCTTCAGGATAAAACTGAGGTCCAGCAACAAGCTCCTTTTTAATATCTTCTATGAGTAACAATACATTATCTCCTGTTAGAGCTGATATTGCAAAAACGCCTTTAAACTTGTAGACTGCTTTATATGCTTTAACCGCTGTTTCAAGTCTTTTTATGTCTTTTATTGTATCCATTTTGTTTATAATCATAAACACTGGAGTTTTTACTGATTGTAAACTTTTTAGAATACCTAAGTTGTATTCTAAAACATCGTCATAGGCATTTACTAAGAATAAAACTAAGTCAACAGATTTAACGGTTGATATAGCCGCTGAAGACATATATTCTCCAAGCTTAGTTTTTGCTTTATGAATCCCAGGGGTATCCATAAAGATTATTTGTGAATTAGGATCATTATAAATACCAGAAAATACGTTTCTGGTAGTTTGTGGTTTACTTGATACAATTGCAATTTTTTGTTTTAAAATTTGGTTAAGCAATGTTGATTTTCCAACATTAGGTTCACCGATTATTGATACGAAACCTGACTTGAACATTATAAATCCTCTTGTGTAAATCCGAATGGTAATAAATCTTCGTTTTTAATTTCTTGGAATTCACCTTTACTGTTAGCAAGGATTACTGTCGAATCAGCTTCCATTAACTCCCTTATTACTTGTCGGCAAGCTCCACATGGAGAAACAAAGTAATCTTTGTCTGTATATACTAAGATTTTCTCAATATCTTCTTTTTTAACACCGTTAGAATAAGCTGCGAATAAAGCACTTCTTTCAGCACAGTTACTTAACCCATAAGAAGCGTTTTCTACATTAACCCCTTTATATATTTCGCCGTTTTTTAGTTTTAATACAGCTGACACTCTAAATTTAGAGTATGGAGAATATGAGTTTTTAATATTCTCTTTAGCAATTTCTAATAATTTTTTCATTTTTTTACCTCGTGTATTTTGTGTCTTTCATAATTAAATTTTGTTTTATAGTCATTTCTACTTCATCTAAATCTTCTATATGGTCATAGCCAAGGCAGTGAAGAAAACCATGAACTGTTAAAAATCCAAGTTCATATTCGAAACTATGAGCTAAATCTTTTGCTTGTTCTTGTACTTTGTCTATAGATATAAAGACGTCTCCTATTTCATAGATGTCACTGTCATTTTCAAAACTTAGAACATCTGTAGGCTTGTCAATATTTCTGTACTGCTTGTTTAATTCCTGAATTGTTGGATTATCAACTAAAACAACGGAAATAATGACATCTTCATATAATTCTAATTCTTTGTAACCTTTTTTTAATACCTCGGTTACAATCTTTTTATATAATCTTTTATTATCATATTGATTAACAAAATTAATTCTGATCATTTTCAAACCTCTTTATTATTGTTTGTACTAAAGGATGTCTAACAACATCAAGTTCATTAAAGTAAAGTATTTTAACCGAATCAATTTCTTTTAAAATTTGCGATGCTTTAACTAATCCTGAAGTCATTCTTTTTGGTAAATCACTCTGAGTAATATCCCCAGTTACAATCATTTTTGAGCCAAACCCTAATCTAGTTAAGAATAGCTTAATTTGGCTAATAGTTGTGTTTTGTGCTTCATCTAAAATAACATATGCATTATCCAGAGTTCTACCTCTCATATATGCAAGTGGAGCAATTTCTATAATCCCCTTTTCAATAAATTCGGTACTTTGTTTAACGCCTAGTATCTCATTCATCGCATCATAGAGGGGTCTTAGATATGGGTCAACTTTTTCTTTTAGGTCTCCTGGTAAAAACCCCAGACTCTCACCGGCTTCTACTGCTGGCCTCGTTAAGATTATGCGTTTAATTGAATTATCTTTAAGCTTCTTCAACCCTAAGAGCACTGCTAGATAAGTCTTACCAGTACCAGCTGGTCCAACTCCAAATATCAGCGTGTTTTTCTCAATTGCATCTACATAGCGTTTCTGATTCAAGGTTTTAGGGAAAATTGGTTTACCTTTATAAGTTTTAATTATCTCAGTTCTATTGAGGAATAATGATAAAATTTCTTCTTCATTTGAGTCAGGCAATAGTTGTTTAATATAGATAATATCTCTTTCACCAAATATGATGTTATTTCTCACTAGCTTAATTAAGATTCTAAACATCGAAGCTATTTCGTAAATAACTACTTCATCTGTAGTATCAATAACAATATCCTTGTTATTGGAGAAAATTTCAACCTTATAAAGTTTCTTTAAGAGTTTAAGGTTCTTGTCATTAGAACCAAATAATTCTATCAATTCATCTAGATTCTTCAAATCGCTTTCTAATTTAATAATGTTAGTCACTTAAATCAATCACTCCCTTTGGTAATATTATACCACAAACCACAGGTTTCTTGTTATTCGTTCAGAGCATTTATAAGGAAAAAATAATGACAATTCAAGGTTGAATTGTCATAGTCTTATCATTTAATTATTTCTTTTTTTGTTTATTAGCACGAGCCTTTAATTTTTTTGTTACACTTGGTTTTTCATAATATTCTTTTTTACGGGCTTGGGCTAATGTTCCTGAGCGTGATACATCACGTTTAAAACGACGAAGAGTGTCTTCTATAGATTCATTATCTCTCACTATTGTTTTTGCCATTGCTTTCACCCCTTTTCTTTACCATAGACATTATACTAGATTATCAAAGTTTTGTAAACGTATTTTTTTTGAACATTGTTTTATTTTCTGAATTTTTGTGTTAAAATGTTTATAAATAAAATATTAAATAGAATTTGACTATATTATACTAAAAAGGAGGATCAATTATGAGATTTTTATTTTCAATAGGCAGCTTAAGTTTAACAAAAATAATAATAATTGCAGTTGTGGTTATAGTAATAATCATTATATTAGCTATTTTGATAAATACCGGTAAATACGCAGCTAGATACAAAAAATTTTATAAAAGGATGGATAAAACCATTAACAAACGTTATAATGGTAACCTTCTAAATGAAAATATTGTTAATCTTTATTCTAGAGATCAAACCAATACTTATAAAACATTGAAGGGTAAAGGTAAGAAAAAAGTTAAGAAATATTTCGATTACTTTGTTAAGACCATACCCGAACAAGTAATGTTAAAAAGTTTTACAAGTTCTGACAAGAATAAAAACCAAGTTGTAATTTTACTTTTAGATGATTACGATAAAGTATTATACCGTTGGGATAAATCAAAAAAGACTAAAGGGTTAATTAAAGCAAGTAATAAATATCAAATGTTGACTACCTATATTGGATTCTTTCTCGAATTACCATTACACATACATGAGGCTGCACCTTTTAGATTTACAAACCATGATAATGAATATGAATTAACTTATAAAGTTGTAAAAAAAGTAAAAGGTGGCAAAAGAAAAGAAAAACAAAAGAAACTATCAAAAAAAGAAATAAAAGCTTTAGCTAAAGTTGAAAAAGCAAAAGAGAAGAAAGCTCGTAAGAAAAATAGATAATCCAGCAATTTTGCTGGATTTTTTTATATCAATTTTAAATCTAAATTTATTATTATCTCCATCCATAATAATCGGTAGTTGATTTCCTTATAGTCTTTTAGTTTAAAATACCCAATTATCTCTGTTAAGGGAAAGCATTTAAATGGAATGATAATCTTGTATAAGTCATTAATTAGTTGACTTTCCAGCTCATTGAACTGATAATATTTTCTAAATATTTTTAGTTGGCCTCTAAACTTGGCAATTTGTTTCTCTATATAGTCTTTATCTATCCATAGTTTACTTATTGGCTCAGTTTCTTGATATGCTAACTCATTAATTAAATACGTTAAGACTTTTTCTCTACCTGCCAGATTGAAATCAATAACTCCCTTAAAATTAAAGTCATCATCTACTAATATGTTTTCTGAATGTAAATCCGCTTGGAAGATTGATTCTGGTAAGTCGTGATAATTGGTACTTAGCTCTCTTCTTAACTTATAAAACTTCTTATAGATTCTATTAAGTAGTGAGTAGTCTATGTTAATATCATTTTTTAATAGATTGTATATTTTACCTACGTATTCTTCATATTCATCAATTGCATTTGGATCATTAAAAGCTTCATATAATCTATAGGGTGAATTTGAATTAAATTTTAAATTACGGCTACTAGCAGCAATTTTACCAATATATTCAGGTATTTGATTGTTATATAAATAATCTAAGTCAATTTCTGGAATTGTGGATTCATTCAATTTTTCAGTTAGACTTAAATACTTCTTATATTCCTCAATCCATAAACAATATGTTCTACCAAAAATTTTGTAATTATGGGCATTACCATATATGCTTGAGTTTATATATTTGGGTGAATAATAACCATTATTGTTATGGATCTCAATTAACTTTATGGTTTCATATATTTTATTTGTTGTAGTAAAATTATTAGAATGTAATTTGACCACATATTTAGTATCTTTAACTTCAATCTCATAATTTAATCTAATGTCATCCAACCCGGTCCTTTCCGATATTAGTTTACAGGTCTTGATTGGTTTATTTAAAAATTCCTCAATCATTGGTTTTACAATGAGATTAATATTGCTTAGACTAAGTAATAAATTATCATTTTTATCACTCGAAACTGTATATCCTACACTTTTATGTATCCTTATTGATGCTTCATTCCATTTTCTTACAACTGAGTTAATTGATTCATAGCCATTTTCAAATGCGAGTTTTGTTGTAGCTAATAAAACTCCTTTTCCATAACCTTGAGATCTAAAATCTTGGTGAGTTTCTAACCCAGCTAAATAGATTAAACCAGCTCTTTTTACTAATCTACACAATGAAACAATTTTACCAGTTCCATTCTTTAAAATGGTATAGAATACAAAATTTTTATCATCAACAAGACTATCTAAATATTTTAGGTAATCTGCTTGGATGACATTTTTAATATTATCCACATCAAATTGAGACAATTTATTAATGTCAAAACCCCTATCTTTTTCAAGACCATTGTTATAGACATCAAACCAATTCTCTTTTTCTATCTGAGTTAAATTTTTAACTTTCTCTTTGTCCCAATATTCTATATGCATTTGTTACACCTAATCTATTCTACTATCTCACCTTTGCAACATGATTCATCATAGGACTTAATTATTACTGCGATCTCATCACCTATTAATGACTTATCTCCTTTAAAGCACACAAGTATATAATCTCTAGTATGTCCTTTTAGGATACCATCTTGATATTGTTCAGGAATGACATAATGAATTTTGTTAATTTGTTTTCGAATATGATTGCGTTTTAGATCATCGCTTAAGTCAAGGAGTTTATGAACTCTAGCTTTTTTGGTAACTCCATCAATGTGATTTTTCAATTTAGCAGCTACAGTTCCTTCGCGGCTTGAGAATGGAAAGACATGTAACTCTTGGAAGTCTACTTCTTTAATAAATTCAAATTCACTTTGAAAATCTGAATCAGTTTCACCAGGAAAGCCTACAATAACGTCAGTTGTAACAGCTAGCTCTTGTATATTGGCTCTTAATTTATTAATGATATTTAAAAATTCCGTAGTTGTATACTTACGATTCATTAGTTTTAGAATTTTATCACTACCACCTTGAAGTGGAATATGAATGTGATTTACTACTTTTTTAGAGTTCTTAATTATATCGATAACTTTATCTGTAAGTTCTGTAATCTCAATTGAAGAAATTCTGATTCTTTTTAGTCCAGGTATTTTCTCTAAATCACTTAATAGATCCCCAAATGTATAATCTTCTAAATCCTCGCCATAGCCACCTGTATGTATACCTGTTAATACTATTTCAATATGACCGCTATCAACAAGTTTTTGTGCTTCATTTAGGACAACATCTTTAGGTTTAGATCTAATTCTTCCCCTAGTATAGGGAATAATACAATAAGAACAGAAGTTATTGCAACCATCTTGAATCTTAAGAAAAGCTCTTTGATGGTTCTTAAAATCATTTATGAAGAGTCTATCGTAATTCTCATCATTTTCTAGTTTTTCAACCTTATTTAATTTTTTTTTTGTTTCTAGGTATTCATCTAAGTAATTTACAATCTTATCACGATTTTTCGTACCCAGAACAACTTTAACTCCTTCAATATCTAATACATCTTTTGCTTTTAGTTGTGTTAAGCAACCCATAACTATAACGATAGCTTCTGGATTGATTTGAATTGGTCGTCTGATAATTTTCTTAGATTTTCTTTCGCCAGTGTTGGTAACCATGCATGAGTTTATAATGTATACATCACTGAATTCATTGAAGTTAACAATTTCATGTCCGGTATCCTCAAACATTTCCATAACTGCTTCGGTTTCATATGAGTTCACTTTGCATCCAAGTGTATTAAAAGCTACTTTCATCTCAGTTCTCCCATGCATAACGAAAAGATGAAGCTATGTAAATAGCTGCTGTCTCGCTGCGTAATATTGTTTTTCCTAAGCTAACAAATATTGCTTTGTCAGCTAAATATGCTAGTTCTTCTTTAGTAAAGCCACCTTCAGGACCAACTAAAACAAGAACTTTTTTTGTTTTATCAATACCATTTATAACACTAGAAAGACTATTATTATCAGTTTCTCTAGCGTGAGCAACTAATACTAAATCATATTTTTTATATGGTAAATCCTTTATAGGACATAAATCATGAATTATTGGCAGTATTGTTCGTTCGCTTTGTTCACTAGCTTCTTTAACTATAGTGTTGTAGCGAATTAGTTTTTTCTCAAAGTTATCTATTTTAATTATTGACCTACTAGTTTTAATGGGATATATATCCGAGATGCCTAATTCAGTAACCTTTTGAAGAACTAACTCAAAATTATCCCTTTTGATCAATGTTTGAGCAATTGAAAGATTAAATGTATTAGGAACTGGATTTTCTTCCTTAATGATTTCTAAAACAACTACGTTTTTGTTATATTCACTGATTCTAGTCAAAAAAACCTTACCTGAGAAATTGGTAACGATAATTTTATCATCAATTTTTAAACGCATAACATTTTTAATATGATGAAAATCAGAATTCGAAATTTTAACTAATCCATCTTTAATATTGTTGTCTTCAACAAAATATCTTTGCATAATATCACCATTAAAATAATAACATAGTTTTAGAGTTTTCTGGTAAAAAATGATAAAAAATAAAGCCACTGTTAAGTGGCTCTATCCTCTATTTTTTATTGCTTCATAAGCTCTAGCGTTTCTTCCTTCTCTTAGCGTCACAATTGTAGTATCTGTATATTTAGATAAAACTTCCATTTTCTGTGGTGGTGTTGCTAAGATAATTTGGACTGGTAATTGATCAATAAATTCCATCATGGCTTTAATTCTTGATGTATCCATTTTATCAAATACTTCATCAAAGATGATCAATCCGATTGAATCATGTGTTCTTCCGCTTTTTGCTTGTTCAAATAATCTTACAAACGATGCTAGTGTGGCAACATAAAATGGTACTTGAGTTTCCCCACCAGATTTTTCTTTGAACACTTTTGAGTAGAGTGTTGTTTCTTCTTGCTCATTGGTAATTAAAATATCATAATCCATGTAAGTACGATAATCTGTAAACTTGTTGACTACACCAGGAGCGTTAATATCTTCACTGGCAAGATTCACAAATAATTCTTCTAGCTGCCTTTGATATTTCATTTCGAAATCATAGTTTAGCATTTCTGTACCAGCTTTTAATGATTCATCACTTAGTACCATGTCATAGTAATCCCCGTATACTTTTGATTTAGGGAAAATAAACTCATAAGTATCTCCACCGAAATGAATATTAGCTAAAGTGTTATTTGTTTTTTTAATATTATCCTGTGCAGAAACTATATAGTCTCTTAGTTTTGCTATGAAGTCTTCTTTGAATAATTTTTCAGCTGATTCTCTGGCTTCTCTTACTTTAGTTTCATATTTAACCAATTCAGATTTTACTAATTTGTTTAACTCATCAATATACTCGTGCATGTACTCAATTCCAAATTGGTAACTTAAATTATATACACTTGTATACTTTATTTGTTTAGATTTTAGCGAATCTTCAAGGTTGTTAACAGTTTCCAATTCTGAATTTATACGATTTTGATACTCATCTAAGATGCTTGAAATATTACTAGTTTTAGCCGTTTCCTGTTTGTATAGGTCAAGAGCATTCTTTTCGAGTGTAATATCAGCTTCGCTTTGCTTATCTACTTTTTTATTTAATTTCGTTATATTCTTTTCAATTTGTAGAATAGCTTCTTGGTTTTTGATTTCATCAGAGTTAAGTTTACCACTCTTTTCATAAGCTTTTCTTAAGTTTTGATCATAACCTCTGATTTCTCCCTTAACATTTTCATATTCTACTCTTAGTTCAGTTAAGCTTTCTTCAGGTAACTGATTCTTTTTCTTAGTAAGTTCTTTTCTTCTTTCTTTAAGAGTATTAAGAGAATAGTATGATTCTAACATGGAAATTACACTATCAAGTCCTAAACTAGTTATTGCATTGTTTTCCTCTGTTATAATCTGAATACTGTCTTGAACTTTTTTGAATTTGTTTTTAGTTTCATTGGCTTTATTACGCCATTTTTCTAGTTGCTTTTCTTGAGCTTTTTTTCCAATGAATGGCTTTTCTGTCCTTTTGTTCAAAGATCTTACTGTATAACTTTTATATACCATTCCAGTTTGAGTAATAGCTTGTGGGTGTTTTTCTAATTCATTTACTTCTTCAACCATAATTAGGTTTCCGCAAGTCATGTTGATATAATGTCTAGCATCGACATTCTCTGAACTGATAATTGATGCTAATGATTTGTCTCTAAAACTTTTAAAATGTTGGATTTTTTTTGTGTTAACAAGTCCAAGCCCATAGATTCCTAGGTTATCTTTTACTTGATTATAGATTTCTAATGCGATATCGAAGTATCTTGGTTCAACAATTAAGTTGAATCTTTGGAACCCTAGATAGTCTTCAATAGTATCTTGCCATGTAGGGTCAGTTACTTCTAACAGTTCACATAGAATATGAACGTTGATATCAACACCAATGCGGTTTTTTACACCAGTTATAATACTGGTTTGTAATCTTTTTATCATAGGATTGTAACGCATTTTATGGTTTTCTAAGTCTTTTAGCACTTTATAAGTCCCATTGATTTCATCATACAAACTATCTTTAATATTATTTAAACGACCTGATTCAACTTTATTATTATCTAAAATGACATTTAAAGCTTTTTGGATTTTAACTAATTTTAGTTTATTGTCTTCATAATTAGTTTCATCAATCCTGTTTAATTCTAGTTTGTCTAAATCATTATATGCAGGTTTTTTGTATTCGCTTTTTAGTTCTTTAATAATTGGTTTTATCTTACGAAGACGTTTTTGAGCATAGTTTCTAATTTCTAGTTTGTCGGTGATTTTTTCATCTAGGTCTTTAAGTTCTTTATCATAGATTTGAGCCATTTTAAATGTATCATTACTTGATAACATCGTATAGATTTCTTTAGATCTCTCATCCAGTATACTTAATTGTACATTGATGTCTTCAACAAGTTTATTGTTTTGTTCTTTAGATATAGAGATTTTTTCGAGTTTTGTGTTAAGTTTCCCTATTTGGTCTTTTAAGCTCTCTACTTCAAGAATTTTTAAGAAGTACTCGTAAAAGTGTTTTTGTTCTTGATTTGTTTGGATTTCTTCATAGAGTGTTTTGATATCAGTTAAGTCAGTTACTTTTAGCTTGATTACTTTCAAAGTAGCTTCCAAGTCTCTATAGGCATTAATTGATTCTTTGATTGAATCAACATCCAAAACTTTTTCTTCTAATAAATATCGATAAATAAAATCTTTAACATCTGGAATAGGTTTGAAGGCTAAGGCTTTTGGAATTAATGAAAAATACGTTTCACTAATTGAACCGAATAGTGATCTATATGATAGTTTAGCTTCTCTTCTGGTTAAAAATACTTTTTCGGCGACTTTTGTTTTCTTAAATGATACCGTAGTTAGTATTTTACCTTCGTCATCGCTAAAGTATTTATCCTTCATTTCACCTTTAATATGATAGAATATTACTTTTGGTGGCAAAATATCACCAAATACATCAATTACTGTACCTACAGTAAAGTACTCGTCTTTGCTTTCATCATAGAATTCTAAAGATACATGACCAGTAGTATCCCCTTCTCTTAGGTACTCTTGTTTGTTAATTCCAAGTTTACACTTAACATAGCCGCGTAGATCTCTTTTACTTTTTTCATTAGCAGCTAAGTTAAAAATTTGATCTCCTGCTGTAATGACGAAAGCGACTGCATCAACGATGGTAGATTTACCAGTTGCATTTTGTCCAGTGATTAGTGTGTTGTTTTTTACATGGATTGTCTCATTAGCAAAGTAATGCCAATTAATCAATCTGATTTTAGTTAACTTCTTCAATGTTATCACTTCCTTGTTTTGGTTCTATCCTTGATATTAAATCATATACGTCGTTAATTACGCTAGTGTTAATTGCTAATAGTATCGTTGGGAATATAATTATTCTTGAATTTGATTTAGTAATGTCTCCTACTGGTTCAATGATATTGAATTTTTTGAACATTCTTAGTATTTTAACCAAATCAGTTTTATTTATTTTACGTTTTAATTCTAACGAATCATAGTATTGATGTAATTCATCAATTCTAATTACGACATTATCGTTGATTGATGTATCAGCTAAATGTTGATGAAAGAGGATTCTTAGGATTAAGAGGATTAGTGTTTCATCTTTTTTCAGTCTTAGCACATTTGAATTCTCACTGTTTAGTAATTGAATCGCACCGTTTTCACGATCAAGTACGATTTCATAGCTCATCACTTCGAAATATTCATCAAAGTACTTTTTATAACTTAATATAAAATAGTACATATCCTTGTTATCTCTTTTATCTCTAGCTATAAATCCTGTGGATAGTAGTTTTAAACAAGTTTTGGAGAACATATTCCTTTGTCCCGCATTAAGTTCCTCAAATTTATCTAGTATCATTCTTCAATCCCCCTTATAATTTCAAAGTCATCTAACTCGAATTTTGTGTGTTCTATCGGTGTTTTAAGTGGTTGAATATAGTAATCTAATTCATCACCGGCATAAACCAATATATAAAGTAATTTTAGTACAGCTTCATCAGACATATCATTTCTGACTATTTCCGAAGCTTTTATCAATTTGTTTTCTTTAAAGTACTCGTTCAGGTATTTGTTGATTACATCTTCACTATAATTGCGCTCGAATTCCTTATAGAATTCTTCTTGAAGTCTAAGTCCAGGTCCGCCATTATTTTGTGCTAAGTATTGAGAATCAACACGTTTGTAGAAACCTCTTGGAGTATATAAAGAATGATTGCTTATTTGTAAGTAATTTGATATATTGAATAAAGGTTCAATATTAGTCATAGCTTTCTTAGTTCTTCTACCCTTAATTTCTCCAGCTGTGTATTTCAAAATTCTTGTTAACTTAGTAATTACACTTTCATCATCAGATAACAGGAATTTTATCTTAGCTATTGTTGAATTAACATATACTTTATTCTTTTGATCAATTTCATCAATTATCGAATTGATTGAATTGTAAATATCTATCATATCATCAATTCGTTTATTAGCTCTAACAATTGCTAATTCCTTATTATTATGAGCTTTAAGCATATACTCATTAGCTATTTTTTCCATGATGACTGGATTCTCTTGGTAACTCTCAAGAGTCTTCACTATTTCTAAGCGATATTTATTAATGTTATCACTAGTTTTTAATCTTCTGTATGCTTGATCAACTAATTCTACTTTGTAATTAACTAAAAGATGAATAAGGTCTTTTATCTCAGAATTATCAATTATTGTTCTAATATAAAATTTGAGTCTTGAATCAAGCTTTCTGATTTCTCTAACGAACGCAGCTGTGTTCTTATATACTTGGTCAACTACCATACCATATTCTCCGTGCTCATTGCTGAGCAAAGAATACACAGTATAGATATAACCTCTAAACTCATGTCCTTCTGATTCATACCCATACACTGAATCTGCAGAAATCTCTCTAAGTGCCTGAATTATAGTTATTGCATAGTCTCTAAAGTTAATAATTTCATCATAGTCATTATTAACATCAATGTCTATCCACTCACATTCTTCAAGTCTCCTAAGTATTTGATTTGCACGATCTCTATTCGTAATTTCTTTTTCAGTTTCATTTCCCTCTAATTCTTCTTTTAAAGGATTAAGCTCTAAGTAGTCTAAAATTACCTGTTTCGCAATTGTTTTGTCCATACCAAGAATTGAACCTTGCTCATAAGCTTTATATACATCCAGTACACAAGCCACATATGTTGCTTTATTCTTGCCACATAAAACATTAAAAAATTGCTTAGGTATTACATTGTATAAATCCATAATATCACTTCCTATTTTCTTCTATATTATATTCAAAAGTTCCACCAACTAATGAAGATAGGGTATTCTCAATCATAACCCAGTCTTTCCTAAATGATAGTAACTCTTTTTTCCCTTGTGGAGTAATCTGATAATAACGTCTGCTCATGCCTTTTTTGTTTTTACCTTTATAGGATGAAATCTTTTCATTATTAAGGAGTCTTTTAAGTGCAAGATAGAGGGTTGCTTCAGTAAGTTGGATATTTTGTTTGCTTACAGATTCAATAATTTTGGTCATTTCATATCCGTAACTATCAAATTTACCCAAAATAGAAAGAATTATGTAATTAGTAAATCCTCTTACATATTCGCCCGAATTCGTCATTATCTCACCTCCCATATATAACGTAGTTATGTATATCGTAATTATACATAACGTGCTTATATTATATCGCATTTGGATTCACTTGTAAATAGGCAAAATAAAAAGAATCCAAAAAATTTGGATTCAGAGTTTAAAAGCCAGTTGTATAGGGTTTTTAAGATAGGAATTGTTGATGTCTCTTATGTCAAAATGTATGTTATATTCCTTACATTTATCAGCTAGCCTTTTATACAGTTTGTTGTTATTTAAAGAATTACAAGCATAAGATAAACCATATATTTTTTGATATTTTGCCTTTAAACCAGGAAAATATTTATCCAAATGTTCGTAATAATAATCTCTTTGTATATCTCTTAAAGTCATATCAAAGTAAGCATAAATGTTATTCCTGCTTTAATTCCTGCTTCATTTAGAAGTTTAAGCGCTTCAAAACGTTCAATTGTTGTAGAAGATAAAAGTTCAATTATTTTTTGTAGTTTTAAATCTGCTGTGGTTATAGTTATGTTAACTAAAACAGAATAATGCTTATTTATTGCTTTTAATAGTTCAATATCTCTAACAATTAGATTGCTTTTTGTAATAATAGATGTTCCATAACCATACTTTGGAAATAGTTTTAGAGCATTTCTGGTTAATTCAAGTTTCTTTTCTAAGGGATTATACGGATCTGACATTCCACCAATCGCACAAATTCCTTTTTTTCTTTTTCGCATCAACTCGGATTACAATATTTGAAGAGTATCTTTCTTCGGTTTAACCAAATCAAAATTATCAATCCCATAACACATACTTCTTGAGTCGCAATAAATACAACCGTGTGAACACCCACGGTATATATTCATATTATAGTCGTTATAAAACCAGTTATTTATATCTGGTTTTGTTTTTTGCATAATCGTTTTAGCAATTATTTCTTCCATCTATATCATCAATTATATTATACCAAACTTATCGTTAAAAGAAAAAGAAAGCCAAAATTAATTTGGCTTTTTTTATTTAAAACTTTCTTTTAATTTTGACCAGAAATTCTTATTTTTTTTTGGCTTGTCCTCTATTTTAGAAAGTTGTACAAAGATACGTTTTTGTTCATAGTTAAGTTTGCCAGGTGTTACAACTGTAATAATAACATGTTCATCACCCTTGGTTTTACTTCTAACATTAGGTGCACCTTTGCCTCTAATTCTAAACTTAGAATCTGATTGTGTACCATTTGGTATTTTCAATAATACTTTTCCATATACTGTAGGCACTTCAATTTCTGTACCTAAAGCTGCTTGAGCGAAAGTGATTGGGATATTAATAATAATATCATCACCTTGTCTTAGAAATGTATCTGATTTTTTTACTTCAAATACAATATATAAATCTCCATTAGGTCCACCGTTTTGGCCTTTATTACCAAATCCTTCTAAACGAATTTGTTGACCAGTTTCGATTCCTTCTGGTACTCTTATTTCAACTTCTTTATTAATTCTTTCGACTCCTTCACCGTGGCAATTAGAACATTTATTAAGAATTTCTTTTCCAGATCCATTACAGGTTGGACAAGTTCTTCTTGTTTGGGTTCTACCGAATAAGGTTTGAGATTCTACTACAACGGTTCCAGTTCCGTGACATTGTGAACAAACTTTGATATCTCTTTTTGATTTAGCACCCAACCCATGGCAAATATGACATTCGTCATAGACAGGTATTTTGATTTTTTCTTTTTTTCCAAAAATTGATTCCTCAAAAGCGATTGTCATTCTTCTTTGGATATCAGCACCTTTTCTTGGTCGATTGCTGGTTCTAGTTGCCCTTTGACCGCCACCAAAGAAAGCACTGAAAATATCACCAAAATCAAAGTCGCCTTGGTTAAACCCTCCAGCACCAAATCCTCCAGCTTGATCAAATGCTTGATGTCCGAATTGATCGTATTGAGCCTTTTTGGTTTGGTCACCTAATACATCATAGGCTTCCTGTACTTCTTTGAATTTTGCCTCTGCATCCTTTTCTGTGGATACATCAGGGTGAAATTTTTTTGCTAGTTTACGATACCCTTTTTTAATTTCATCTTCAGAAGAACCTTTGGCAACTCCTAAGACTTCATAATAATCCTTTTTACTCATTAATTTACACCTCTAGACAAAGTTAAATTGCAGTTTCCTGCAATCTAACTTATTATTACATCTCTTTATAGTCTGCGTCAAAGACATCGTCATCTTGTTTTTCTGATTTACTATCTTCTTTTGTTGGATCTGGTTCTGGTTGTTGTTGTTGTTCTTGATTTGCTTGTGTTTCTTTATATACTCTTTCAGATAAAGCTTGAGCTGATTTTTCTAATGCGTCCTTAGCTGATTTAATTGCGTCTAAATCATTTCCTTCAATTTCTTTTTCTAAAGTTTTGATTAACTCTTCAGCTTCAGTTTTTTCTGCATCTGTTACTTTATCTCCTAAGTCTTCAATAGCTTTGTTAGTTACAAATATTAATTGGCTAGCTTCATTTCTTAGGTCAGCTTCTTCTCTTTTTTGTTTGTCAGCTTCAGCGTTTTCTTCCGCTTCTCTAACTAATCTTTCTATTTCATCATCCGATAAACTAGTACCTGATTGGATTGTGATTGACTTATTTTTCCCAGTTGCTACATTCTTAGCAGAAACATTAACGATTCCGTTAGCATCAATATCAAATTTAACTTCGATTTGAGGTACACCTCTTCTTGCTGGAGGAATATCTCCTAATTGGAAATGTCCTAAAGTTTTATTATCTCTGGCCATTGATCTTTCGCCTTGTAAAACATGAATATCCACTGTAGGTTGATTATCTGCAGCTGTTGAGAATACTTGTGATTTTGATGTAGGAATTGTAGTATTTCTTTCAATTAGTTTAGTGAATACTCCACCAAGTGTTTCAATTCCTAATGATAGTGGTGTAACATCTAATAATAGCACGTCTTTAACATCACCTTGTAAAACTCCACCTTGAATAGCTGCACCCATAGCTACAACTTCATCAGGGTTGATTGAACGATTAGGTTCTTTTCCTAAAATCTTCTTAACTGCATCTTGAACTGCTGGAGTTCTTGTAGATCCACCAACTAATAATACTTCGTCGATATCTTTAGCAGTCATCTTAGCATCTCTTAGAGCTCTTCTTACTGGTTCTACAGTTCTTTGTACTAAATCATGAGTTAATTCATTGAATTTAGCTCTTGTAAGTTCTTTTTCTAAATGGACAGGTCCACTTGCATTCATAGATATGAATGGTAAACTAATTTGAGTTTTAATGATTGAAGATAATTCTCTTTTTGCTTTTTCAGCCGCATCTCTTAATCTTTGGTAAGCCATTTTGTCTTTTGATAGGTCAACACTTGTTTCTTTTTTAAATTCGGCAGTTAGCCAGTCAACGATTTTGTTGTCAAAGTCGTCTCCACCTAAATGATTATCTCCACTTGTAGAAATAACTTCAAATGTTCCATCACTTAGTTCAAGGATTGATACGTCAAATGTTCCTCCACCAAGGTCAAATACCAATACTGTTTGGTCTTTTCCATGTTGTTTATCAATACCATAAGCTAAAGCTGCTGCTGTTGGCTCATTTATAATTCTTTTAACTTCTAATCCAGCAATTTTACCTGCGTCTTTAGTTGCTTGCCTTTGTGCATCGTTAAAATATGCTGGCACAGTAATTACTGCTTCAGTCACTTTTCCACCTAGATATGCTTCAGCTGATTCTTTTAAGTTTCTTAAAACCATAGCGCTGATTTCTTGAGGTGTATATGATTTGTTGTTCACCTTAATTTTTTCATTTGTTCCCATTTTTCTTTTTATAGAATAAACAGTATTAGGGTTTGTGATTACTTGTCTTTTTGCAACTTCTCCTACTTGAGTCTCGTTGTCTTTAAATGCTACTACAGATGGTGTTGTTCTATTACCATCTAAGTTCGGAATAACTTTTGCTTCTTTACCTTCCATTACAGATACGCAAGAGTTAGTAGTTCCTAAGTCAATACCAATAATTTTCATAATTATTCATCCTTTCCTTTTTCTTCATTAGATTCTTCTATTTCTATGTTTTGTTTTTCTTCTTCTGGTTTTATATTAATTATGACCGTACTAGGTCTTAATATCCTATCTTTAAATAAATATCCTTTTTTCAAAACCTTCAAAACGGTGTTTTCTGGTTTGTCTGGGTTATATTCTTTGTCCATAGCTTGTTGTTTACTAGGATCAAATTCATTCCCAACTTTAGTATCAATAATTGATACACCTTCTTCTTTTAATGCATTTAGAAACATATCATCTATCATTCTAAACCCATATAGGAAGTTCTTTAAATTTGGATCGTTTGTTTCCATGTTCAGTGCTTGGTTAAACACCTCAATGGAATCAATTAGTTTATTAGCTAATGAGAATCCAGCATATTTTCTTTCTCTTTTTAAATCTTCATTAATTCTTTTTTTAAAGTTCTCTGCTTCCGCTAAACTTCTGAAGTATTTATCCTTTATCTCAGCTAATTCTTCTTGAATCTCTAGGATTACATCCTCTGGTTTATCTTTTTTCTTTTTCTTTGTCTTTTCTTTTTTTTCTGGCGCCTTTGTTTCTTCAGTGGCGCTAACTACTTTTTCTTTATCTTCACTCATGCTTTCTTACTCCTCTTCATACAATTTCGCAATGTGTTTAGCTATATATTTTAGTAACGGAATTACTTTACGGTAATCCATTCTTGTTGGACCCACTAATGATATGGTGCTTTTTTCACCTTCTAGCGTGTCAAATGTTGATGATATAACGGTACAGTCACTCATAGCTGTAATTTTATTTTCGCTACCAATTTTTACCGATATGCCTTCTGCATCTTGGTCAACTATCTTAAATATCTCGTTGTTATCTATAGTAGATATAAATTCTCTAAGTTTTTGAATATCATTAAATTCTGGTTGATATAACATATTACTAGATCCAGTTAAGTAATAACGTGATTGAGCAAATTTAGAGAATGCTTCAATAAATGAATCAACTATAGTTTCTCTATATTTCAAAAGCTCTTTAATTTGGCTGTGTTGTATTTCATAATGTAATTTTTCTGAAACTTTTGAAATCGGTGTATCTACTAATAGTTCGTTTAGAAGATCAATGATTTTAGATAATTCAGCCGAATCCATTTCTTCTGATAAACTTATTTGTTTTGATTCAACGTAACCAAAGTTGGTTATTACTAAAATCAGGGCTTGATGAACAGATAATGGTACCAATTGAATCTTTTTAACTTTTGAATGATACGCATTAGGGCCCAAAGAAATTGCTGTACAATTTGTTGCTTCGGATAATAGATTGACTGCTTCTTTGATTATTTCATCTCTTTCTACGTCTTTATCAAAAATCTTGTCAAATTCGAAAAATCCTTCTGTATCTTCATCAATGTTTTTGATTATTGTCTCTATATAATAACGATAACCCTTTTCCGAAGGAATTCTTCCAGATGAAGTATGGGTTTTTTCTATATACCCAAGGTCCTCTAAAATACTCATTTCGTTTCTTATAGTCGCTGATGAAACGTTTAGTTCTTTGGATAATACTTTTGAACCAATTGGCTCAGCACTCTTAACGTATTCATCTACAATCAATTTAAGGATTAGCTCTTGTCTTTTAGTCAATTAATTCACCTCTTTTGGCACTCCTATATTACGAATGCTAATGATATTATACGACACTGTTTTAGCAATGTCAAGGAAAGAGTGCCAATTTTTTTAAAGAAAGTGAATTATTCATAATTTCATCACAAAAAAAAGTCAGTAAATCTGACTTCTTACTGGAATTATTATTTTTATCTAAGAAATTGATTAACTTCTTTTATAGCCTTCATCTTGGCTGATTGCCCATGTCCTGGGTAAATCGTCGTATCATTGCTAATTTTATTTTTTAACAGGTCAATTGAACTAAACATGTCTTTTCTATTACCTGAGAATAAATCAGTTCTACCCACGCTATTATAGAATAAAGTGTCTCCACTAAACAACAAATTGCGGTGTTTAATACACATTGATCCTTTTGTGTGTCCAGGCGTGCTAATAAATTTAAAGTCTTCATTATAGAGTTTTAAGGTGTCACCATTAGTAATTTTCATAACGATAATATTACTTGGTAAAACAAATCTTGAATTGAATGCCTTAGCATAGTTATTTTCATCTTCAAACAGTAATCTATAATCATTTTCTTCAATATAAGTATGATAGTCAAAATGATTAGCTATTATTTTCATATCTTTAATGTGATCAAAATGACCATGCGTTAGAATTACATGCTCTATGACAATTTCTTTTTCTTTACAGAAGTTTATTATTTGATTTCCATTGAATCCTGGGTCAAAAAGAATTCCTCTTGTATCCTTATATAGTAGGTAAGAATTAACCTGTGCTATATTATCGCTAAATACTTTTATTTTCATCATTTCACCATATAGCAACAGCCATAAATACCTGCTTCATTACCTAAAGACGCAATAGCAAAATTAGTGTGAGATATAAATGGTTTTACCATTTCATAATAATGTTTTTCAATCTGTTCAATTATATAGTTACCCGCATTAGAAACTCCGCCACCAATAACTATAATTTCTGGGTTAATTGTATAGGTTACATTTGCCATAGCGAATGCTAGGTATTTCATTGCTTCATCGATAGTTTTTTTAGCTATGTAATCCCCTTCTTTAGCATAATCAAATACTTTTTTTGCACTAAATGTTTCAAATCTTCTCAAAGGACTTCGAGCCTTTGATTTCATTAAGTTTGATTTAGCAAGGTTAACTATACCAGTAGCTGAAGCAACTGTTTCTAAACAACCTCTTTTGCCACAAGCGCAAGTAAAATTGTGTTTGAAGTCTACTTGCATATGTCCAAGTTCACCACCAACACCGTTTATACCTTCAACGATTTCATCCTTAAAGATTATTCCGCCACCTATTCCGGTTCCGAGTGTAAATAAAACAACAACATCATAACCTTTTGCTATTCCTTTATACATTTCTCCAGCAGCAGCTAGGGTAGCATCATTACCAGCCTTAACTAAAATCTCAGGATCATCAATTAATTCGCTTAATTCTTTTTCGAGGTTTTTTCTTCCCCAACCTAGATTCACACAGTGTAAAACTACATTATTGGTAACCGGTCCAGGCACACCAATTCCTACCCCTTTGATTTCATTTAAAGGAATCGCCTGTTTGATAGATGTAGCAATATCATTAATAATGTTTTCTCCATTATTTGATTTATCAGTTTTAATGCTCCATTTTTGAAGTAGTTCTCCGGTTGTATCAAATTTACCGAACTTGATGCTTGTTCCACCAACATCTACACCTACTATATATTTTCTCATGACATCACCTCAATTAGATATTTTACTATTTTTTATATTATAAATTAATACTTAAAGAAAAAAAGCATCCATACTTGGATGCATAATTACAAAAAATTATTTCTTTTCCTTATGTAATGTTGATTTTTTACATGTTGGACAATACTTTTTAACTTCCATTCTTTCTGGATGCGTGCTTTTATTTTTTGTATATTGATAATTTTCTGATTTACATTCTGTACATCTTAAAGTAAATTGTAGCTTCATAAACAACCCTCCATTCAATTACTAATATATTCTATAATTTATTGAGTAAAAAATCAAGTGTTTTTTATTGGTATTATAGATATATGTCGTTATATAGTTTTATATGATAATATTAATTCATTTAATTATGATGTTTTTTCGTTTAAAACACCCTAAGTAAGGGTGTTTAATTTAAATTATTCTAATTTTTAAAACACCCTCAATATCATTGATTGTATTTGTGATATCTTCGGAAATTTTCTGATTAAGATCGTATGAGTACACTGCATAACTTTTTCTGACTTTACTAACTGAAGTAACAATTGCTTTTTCCATTGGTTTTAAAGCTTTGTCCAATCTGTTTGTTAATTCATCATTAACCTTTGCAAGTATAACTAAACGGTTAACACCATTAAACTCGCCTAATACTACATTAGGGAAGTTTACTGAGTTTATTATGTCTCCTCTTTCAACGTATGTCATCAGTTGCTTAGCAGCCATCACAGCGCAATTATCTTCTGATTCTTTTGTTGAAGCTCCTAGGTGAGGAATAGGAATAACATTATTAAGATTAGCTATAAAGTGATTTGGAAAATCAGTAACATATTTAGCCACTATGTTAGCTTCTATAGCAACTTTGATATCTTCATTTTTAACTAGTTGGTCACGGCTAAAATTTAGAAGAACAAGTCCTGGTTTT
The DNA here is from genome assembly GCA_964535005.1 of uncultured Candidatus Izemoplasmatales bacterium. Taxonomy (GTDB): domain Bacteria; phylum Bacillota_I; class Bacilli_A; order Izemoplasmatales; family Hujiaoplasmataceae; genus 4572-104. The sequence continues at coordinate 35,806 of CAZHSG010000007.1, read as the reverse complement.
AATTTTGCAAACACTTCTTTGTTAAACATATGTCTAGTAGTATCTAGTAATGGTATGTGAAGTGATATAAAATCAGATTCTTCATATAGCTTATCTAAATTATTAGATATTTCAATACCTGGTTTTAAAGCTTTTAATGCTTTTTCAGACATATATGGATCATACCCATATACTTTCATTCCTAGGTCTAAACATGAATTAGCTACTTTTCCACCCACTTCACCCAATCCAATAATTGAGATAGTTTTACCAAAGATTTCTGTTCCAGCAAAAGCTTTTTTTGCTTTTTCAATGCTTTTTAAGATGTTTTCATCTCCTAGATTGTTTTTAACCCAGTTTACACCACCGATAATATCTCTAGAAGCTAATAGCATACCTGCTAATACTATTTCCTTAACGCCATTACTATTAGCACCAGGTGTATTAAACGCTACAACCCCAGCATCTGCCATTTTATCTAAAGGTATGTTGTTAACCCCAGCTCCAGCTCTAGCTACAGCTAATAGATTTTCATTAATATCATATTCGTGCATATTAAAGCTTCTTACTAAAATAATATCGCTGTTTTTTGTATCTTCTATAACTTGATAATTATTGGTAAACATGTTTAATCCAATTTTTGATATGTTATTTAAACATCCAATTTTCATTATAGGTTCTCACTTTCAAATTTCTTCATGAAATTTACTAAAGCTTCCACACCAGCATATGGCATAGCATTATAGATTGAGGCTCTCATACCACCGACTGAGCGATGACCTTTTAAGTTTACAAGCCCATTCTCAAGGGTTTCACTGATGAATTTTTTGTTAAGTTCTTCTGAACTAGCAACAAATGTGACATTCATTAATGATCTATCTGCTTTATTAACTGTGCCAGAGAACATTTTTGAAGCATCTAAAAAGTTGTACAATAAGTTAGATTTCTTTAGATTTAGTTTATACATTGCTTGAACTCCGCCATTTTCTAATAAATGTCTAAACACAAGACCACAAATATATATTCCGTAAGTAGGTGGAGTATTGTACATCGAACCTTTACTATTGTGAATTTTGTATTGTAACATCAATGGTGTTCCTTCAAGAAAATCGTCTGTTATAAGGTCTTCTCTAATAATAACAATCGTTGTTCCTGCTGGTCCAATATTTTTTTGAGCACCAGCAAATATTAATCCAAATTCTTCTACATTAAATGGTTCTGACAATATATTTGAAGACATATCAGAAACTAAGATTTTTCCTTTTGTATCTGGTAATTTTGTAAATCTTGTACCATAGATTGTATTATTTTGAACAATATGAACATAGTCTGCATCATCTGAAATTTTTAGATTATCAAGGTTAGGAATATAAGTGAAGTTCTTGTCTTCACTTGAAGCTAACACTCTTGCTTCTCCATATCTCTTTGCTTCAGCAATTGATTTTTTAGACCAAGCTCCTGTGTTAATAAAATCGGCTACTTTGTTTTTAAATAAGTTCATAGGAACCATTGAAAACTGTGTTGTTGCTCCACCTTGAAGAAACAATACTCTATAGTTATTAGGTATGTTCAATAAGGTTCTTAAATCTGCCTCAGCTTGTGAAATAATTTCACCGTAATCTTTTGATCTGTGACTCATTTCCATTACACTCATTCCTGAGTTTTTGTAGCATAACATTTCATCAGCAGCCGTTTTTAAAACTGTTTCAGGTAGAACTGCAGGTCCTGCGGAAAAGTTATATACTCTTTTCATAAATACACTCCTTTTTTATTTTAAAATTCTTTTTCCTTCTAAGTAATAGCGTTTTTCTTCTGCTTCACCTAGAGAGAATGATTTTCGTGGTAAAACGCCAAACTCTCTGATATATGGTAATAACAAATCCCTTTTTAATGGTGGCATAGTTATTCCCACAGAGTTTCTAGTTTTATTAACAATTGATTTGATATTTTTATATCCGTGGATAAAATCTATTTCTGACTCTGGGTGAGTTTCTAAATATTTATCAAGATATTCTTGGATGATTTTTATACATGTAAAAGGGTTTTCTGGCACGGATATTTTTAGTTCTTTTTCGCCTTCAAACAAATTTAATACTGCGTCACCATGTAGAACAGATTTAAGTCCAAAAATTAAGTCATCTTCTGCATTAAAAATTACTCTGTGTATTGGTTCAAAAGTTAAACCCTCATCATAAAGGCTTATTAGCTCTACTAGAGCATATCTAGCAGGATGGTCAACTAATTCTTTTTCAGGTAAATTTTTTTTTATATTTTCCCAACATACTTTTGCTGAAGCTAAAGAATGATTACCATCACCAACTATAAGACTTATATCGCTAGATTGTTTTTCGATTCTTTCAATGATAGATTCTGCTTCATTAATTTTGTAGCCTTTTATATGCCCACCATTCATATTTAGATCAAAATTATACAGTAGTTCATAGTTTTTTTTGTTTTTATATAAATCATTAATAACTAAATCCATTTTATCATCAACTAAAACTAGGACATGAGGTAACTCAATAGGTGCTTTTTCTCTTATTTTAACTCTTGGAGGGATTCTTTCAGGTACAGTTTCTTCTGTAGCTCTAATCCTACCAATCTTTCCCGGTTCATATTGATATTCTTCTAAATCTATCGCAATAACGAGACCTAAACGCCTTTTTACAAAAGGCGTTTTACGTTCTACTAATATAAATCCCGTGTGCTCTTCAAACATATTGTGAGTTAAGTACAACTGCATGTTTTCGTTGACTTTATCGACTTTATGCTTCATATCTCTATCTAAATATGCTTCCGGTAAAATAAGGTGATATGTTGAAGGAACGTTATCAACAATTGTTTTTAATTCATCCCAGTATTCAGGTTCTGATGTAAATTGATCGCATGCTATTACTGCCCATTTTTCCATATCTATATTTTTAATTGGCAATAATATATTTGGTTTAACGATAAAGGACATTAAATAATTCCTTGATCTAGCATTGCTTGATAAACTCTCATGAATCCTGCAATATTAGCTCCAACTACTAAATTTCTATGATCTGTATATTTTCTAGCTTCTGTATATGCTTTGTTAAATATTTCACCCATAATAACTTCAAGTTTTTGATCAACTTCTGCATAAGTCCATGGATAATGCATTGCATTTTGGCTCATTTCTAGACCAGATACTGCAACTCCACCAGCGTTAGCCGCTTTACCAGGAGCGAATAAAATATCTGCATGTTGGAGATATTTTGTAGCATCTATTGTTGTAGGCATATTAGCACCTTCACATACTAGGAAACATCCATTAGCAACCAATGATTTAGCACCTTCAAGTGGTAATTCATTTTGTGTAGCACAAGGAATTGCGATATCACAAGTAACATTCCACATATTTGTAGGGTTGTCTTCGTAAACAGCTGAAGGTCTGTATTCTAAATATTTTTGAGAGAATTCAGGCGCTTGTTCAGTTAACATTTTTACGATATTTAGATCTAATCCATTTTCATCATAAACATAACCATTAATATCAGACATTGCTACAACTGAAGCTCCAAGTTCTTGAGCTTTTAAAGCTGCATGCATACCAACTTTACCACATCCTGAGATAATAACTTTTTTATCTTGGAAAGTATCGTTACGATATACTTTTAACATTTCAGCTATGAAGTAACATACTCCATAACCTGTTGCTTCTTTTCTTACTAATGAACCACCATAAGTTAAACCTTTACCAGTTAATACTCCGGTGTTTTCATTTTTAATTTTTCTATAAATTCCGTACATGAATCCTACTTCTCTAAAACCAACACCGATATCACCAGCTGGTACATCTGTATCAGCACCAATGTGACGGTATAGTTCTAACATAAAGTTTTGACAGAATCTCATGATTTCGTCATCGCTTCTGCCTCTAGGATCAAAATCAGCTCCACCTTTACCGCCTCCTAAAGGAAGTCCAGTAAGGGCATTTTTAAATGTTTGTTCAAACCCTAAAAATTTAAGGATTGATTCATTAACACTTGGATGGAATCTTATTCCACCTTTGTATGGACCTATTGCAGAGTTAAATTGAACTCTATATCCACGGTTAACATTTACTACACCTTTATCATCAACCCATGTTACTCTGAATTTTACAGTTCTTTCTGGCTCAATGATTCTTTCCATAATCGCATATTTTACGATTTTTGGGTCATTCAAAACGATGAAGTCCATCGATTCGAAGAATTCTTCTACTGCTTGTAAATATTCAGGTTGTGAAGAATTTCTTTCTTGTACACTTTTAAACAATTCATTTAAATACTCGCTATTAAACAATTTGCTTACCTCTCTTATTTTCAATATTTAATCGATTGTTTTTACAATCGTTTATAGTTTTTCGTAAAAAAAAGCATTAACATTACTGAAATACGCTAGTTTTAATGGCTCTTAAATTTCCTCTTTTTATATTTGTCTTTTTCACACTTATGATTATACAATGAAAGCGCTTTTAACACAAGTGTTTTTTAAAGGAAATTTTCATTTTTTTTATTGACATTATAAAACATGTTTTTTATATTTAAATTTCTTTTAAAAATCATAAAAAAAACACTGGATTAAATCTCATTCCAGTGCTTATATTTTTTTTATTTGATTAAGTGTATCCAACCTTTAGGACCTTCAATATCACCAAACTGAATACCCATTAAAGTATCGTATAGTTTTGTTGTTATTGGACCTACTTCTGTTTCACTATAAAATACATGTTTTATTTCTTCATAGTCTATTCTTCCAATTGGTGTAATAACAGCTGCAGTACCACAGGCACCTGCTTCTTTATAGGAATCTAGCTTATTAACAAATACATCACCTTCAATAACTTCTAGATTTAAGTAATGTTTTGCTAAATGCATTAAGCTCTTCTTAGTTATACTAGGAAGGATAGTGGGTGATTTAGGTGTAACAAATTTATTGTCTTTCGTTATACCAAAGAAATTTGCGGCTCCTACTTCATCAATTTTAGTATGAGTTTGTGGATCTAAATAGATACAATCCGCATAACCTAACTCTTTGGCTATATGATGTGAATACAAGCTAGCAGCGTAGTTTCCACCTACTTTAATGTCTCCGGTACCATTTGGTGCCGCTCTATCATTTTTAGTTATTATAAAGTTATTAGGTGCTAATCCACCTTTAAAATAACTTCCAACTGGCGAAGAAATTACATTGAAAATATAATTTTGAGCCGCCTTCACACCAAGGTTTCGTCCAACACCTATGATAAATGGTCTTAAATATAGCGTAGCCCCAGTACCATAAGGAGGCACTAAATCTTCATTTGCTCTAACTACTTGTTCACATGCATCAATAAATTTCTCTACTGGTACGATAGGCATCAATAGTCTTTTACAAGACCTTTGTAATCTGAGTGCATTTTCAGTAGGTCTGAATAATTGGATTTTTCCATCTTTTCTTCGATAAGCTTTTAACCCCTCGAAGGCTTCTTGCCCATAATGCAGTGCGGTTGAAAAAGCTGATATAGTAATACAATCATCTTTTTTTAGTTTTCCGTCATCCCAAGCCCCGTCTTTAAAATATGATATATAATTCGCGTTGGTATCACGGCATTCAAACCCTAAATTTTTGTAATCTTTGTCAATCAAAATTTTTCCTCCAAATAAATGTCATCACTATAATTATAGTTTATGTAAGCCCTTTCTTCAAGAAGAATATTCAATTTTTTTATGAAAAGTATTTTATTAATTATTTATCAAGAAATATTGGGTCAATATTTTCTTTAAAATATACTCTGTTGGGTTGTTTTCGTATTCAATTCCCTTTCATCAGGAACAGCATTATTATTACAATGTATTTGAATATACTTTTAATTCTTTGACGCTTGGTTAGCTACAACTTCAGTGTTAACGATTTGTATTTGATTTATAGTTTTTCATTAAGACCTATAAATAAATCAAATGATCCTTTATTTAATCTTACTTTTAATAATCCATTTGTCAAAAATTGATAATAGTTGAGGTAATATAATCAACACATAAAACAATGATGTTATTGCTCCTATCGCGATAATTAAACCGATTTGAGATATTGTTTGTATTGATGAGATTATACAGATTGTAAGTCCAGCTACGGAAAATAATAAAGCTGAAGTTATAATTGAAGGTGCAGAGTTTTTGATTGCTCTTTCAATGCTCACTTCTTTACTGTTTGTCTCTCTCTCCGTCATATATCCTTTACTTAATAATATCGCATAGTCAATTGTTACCCCCAGCAAAATAGCTGAAACAACTAAACTAGCTAAAAATACTACTTCACTATTTATAAAGAATAGTAATGCCATTGTGAATAATACTGAAGTTTCTATTACAAATGGTAATAATAACGGCATAAATAAGTTTTTAAATGTGATAAATATAATTAACATAATCGCTAACAAAGCGATAACCATTACTAGTTTATAATCAAAGGATACTGTATCCTTAATATTATAAGCAACTGAAGTCTCGCCTAAGATATAATGTTCTTCTATTCCAATATCATTTAGTATTTCATCTATATTTTCATAATATTGAAAAGCAACATCACCCTCTACTTCACTTATAAGGTTAAATTGGATTAATGCATACTCATCTGAATACATTTCACTTGTTACAAACGCTAGAACATTTGGATCTGATATCAATGTTTTATAGTAGATACCTGCTTGTATATTTGAAACGTAATCTAATCCACTTAATTGTTGATATAATGCTCCTTCTTTTAAATCGTTTTTTGATACTAGTAAAATCATTTTATTTGTTTTACCAAAATTGCTTTCAATATGCTCTAAATCAACGTGGTAATCCGTACCAACAGATCCTGCTAAACTTGCTGAACCGTAAGTATAGTTATTTTGTGATTGAAAATATACAGATACTCCCAAAACGACTACTAATATTACAAGGAAGAAATATCTAAACTTATGCATTTTTCTTGAAATAGTCCCTTTAAAAAGCATTTTTTTCTTTTTGGTTGTTTTCCCTAAAATTTTAGAGAATGTCTTGATTAATATAGGCAACAATACTATTGTAGTTAACAAACTAATAAGAATTGCTTTTGCAAAAACTATCCCAATGTCAACACCAATGGTAAAACGCATGAAAATCAACGCTAAGAAACTTGCACCAGTTGTTAAGGCTGAGGCTACAATTGGCTTCTTCGTCTGTTTTTTGGCCTTTTTAATCGCTTCATCCACATCATCACAGGTTTCTCTGTTTTGATGATATGCACCAAGCAGGAATATAACATAATCTAAGGATATTGCGAGTTGCAGAGCCACTGCCATAGATTGAGTGATAAACGATATGTCCGGTAATAATACGTTGGTACCAAGGTTTATAATTATCGCAACACCTACAACGATTCCAAAAATCACTAAATCGAAAAATGATTTACTCATCACCAACAATATAACTAAAACAATAGGTATACAAATTAATGTGATAATAAGCACTTCTTTTTCAATTGTATTTCTAGTAAAAATAGTACTTACAACTCCGCCAGAAAAATAGTATTCATAATCAGACTCATCTAACTTAAGTTTTATTTCTTCTAAAGCTGCTTCTGTAGTTGAATCAGATTGTCCAGTTGAGAACACAACTTGCATTAGCATTTCATCTGTGCCAACAAAGTCATTAAGGATGTCTTGGAATTCTAATTTCTGATCAGCTGGCATATTAGCAATCAAACTTATAAAGGCTTCTTGGTAAGACATACCACTAGCTATTAAGCTAGTCATAGTTGTATCCATTATGGTCTTTTGCATATCTGGTACATTAGCTCTCATAATTGAATAGGTTACTTCATTAAAGTAATCATCAATGAAAACAACACTTTTTACTTTATCGATAGTTAGTATATCTTGCTTTAATAGTAAAGCAGTTGGAATACTGGTTTCATCAAAAGAAAAAACAGCAACACTGGTTTCTCCAAATTCTTCTTTGTAAACGTCCAGTCCTTGTTTTATTTCTGAGCCTTTTGGTAAATACTTTTCTAAATTATAATTTACATTGACCTGGCTAATAAAAAACATTGAAACAATTGTCAATAGTAAGAATATAATTGGAATTACATTTTTCTTCATTATAATTTCCTCCTCGTTATATTAATGAACGTATGTTTATTTATCTTATAATTGTATTTTACCACCTCAATGTGATATATTTATGTTCAAAAAAAAAACCTTCAAAAGAAGGTTTAAGTTTCAATTATAAATATAGTTCCTGACTCGCCATTCATGACTATTTGGTTAGTATTTTTCAATATTTCAACTCGATTTTTAAGTCTAATAATTACGGGTAGATTTAGTGTTCTTGCTAGAATGACTCCGTGTGAACAATTACTGCCAAACCTACATATGATACCTTTTAAGTATTCTTGAGGTATTCGATAAATTAGAGAAGGTATTATATCATCACATACTAGAATAAATGGTTTTTTAGGATAAATAATTTCAGCACTAATACCTGACTCAATATTAATTAACCGGTCAAATACATCATCAATATCATTAACTTTCGTTCTGAATATTTCAGCTTGCATATTCAAAAAATGTGTTTTCATATCTTCTTTAGTTCTCACTAAAGCGGACATTAAATCATAGCCTTGATTAATCAAGTTCACTATATACTTGATCACCTCTTCATCATCTAGTAACAATTTATGAGATGTAAAAATTTCGGCTGTGTTTTCATCAACCTTTAGCGCTTCATTATAGATACACTTAACTTCTTCTTGAGCAATCTGTCTAATAGCAGAAAAACGACGTTTTTCTTCTTCAATAATAACAGTGCCTACAACCGTGTACTCACTATGTTTTTTCGGTAATCTAAATGCAATACCACTGGCTTTTTTGCCTGATACACCAATGCCTCTAATTTCAATCAAAGCAATCACATCCTTACAATTATATTTTATCACATTTAAAGTTTTTTGATTATTTATTTCTATAAAAAATAATATATATAGTATAATTAATATAGGTGATAATATGTATACAAGAGAAAACGTTCTACCCATAAAGGTAAGAGACATAATCATTGGTGGTAACAATACAGTTGTTATTCAATCAATGACAAACACATTAACAAGTAATATAAAGGCAACTGTGGCACAAATTAAGGCTTTGGAGGCTGTTGGTTGTGCGATAGTTAGAGTGGCGGTTTTAAATGAAACTGACGCTTTAGCCATTAGAGATATTAAAAAACAGATTAGCATCCCTATAGTTGCTGATATACATTTCGATTACAAATTAGCTCTTAAATCTATTGAATCAGGCGTGGATAAAATAAGGATTAACCCAGGCAATATTGGTTCTGATGCCAAAGTAAAAATGGTAGTTGATGCTTGCATTGAAAATAATATACCTATTAGGATTGGAATTAACTCTGGGTCCTTAGAAAAACATATTCTAGAAGAATATGGAAGACCTTCTCCAGAAGCCATGGTCGCATCAGCTAAATATCATGTTTCTTTATTAGAAAAATTTGGATTCGATAACATTATAATTTCAATTAAGTCTTCGGACGTAAAAAACACTGTAAAAGCCAATGAACTAGCAGCTGAGGAATTTAAATATCCTTTGCATTTAGGAATTACTGAAGCAGGAACTAGTTTTTCAGGAACCATCAGTACTTCTATTGGGTTAGGTATACTACTAAACCAAGGAATTGGTTCAACAATAAGGGTTTCTTTAACTGATTCTCCTGTTGAAGAAATCAAAGTAGCTAAAGAAATTTTAGCTAACCTAGGGTTGTATAAAAAGCCTAAATTAATCAGCTGTCCAACCTGCGGAAGAATACAATATGATATGATTCCTATTGCTAAAGAGATTGAAGAGTTTTTACAAACCATAGACAAGGAAATAACCGTAGCTATTATGGGATGTATTGTTAATGGGCTGGGTGAAGCTAAAGAAGCAAATATAGCTGTAGCTGGTGGAAAGAAAGAAGCATTATTGTTTATCGATGGTATTAAGCAAAAAAAAATCCCGCAATCTGAAATTGTCGAAACTTTAAAAAAATTAATATTAGAATATTAGAAAGGCGCTAAAATTAGCGCCTTTTGTTTTATAATACAGTTACAAATATATTGATAACATTCTTCAAGAGATTATTATCGTATAGGTATTTACTCAACCTAAATTTTTCAGTTCCTAGCTGCATATCCGTCTGCAAGAAATTCCATATCAGATCGTTTATGGCTGGAATATTGATTAATAAAGCAAGTACAAATAATAATATGTATATTAATAAAGCAACTTTTAATAAGCCAAATATTAGTCCTAATATTTTATCAATATGTTTAATAATTGGGATTGAAGTAATTCCTTTAGCAAGTAATCTTAATAAGAAGAATATAACCATAGACCCAAAGAATAATGATATAAACGAAATCACTAAAAGTGCAAGTGTCAATATCATCGGAGTTATTGAATCAATTATCGAAACAGTTACTGCGTTGAAATCAATACCTTCAGCTATCCATTCTACCATAAAGTCTGGCAGACTTAAGCCTTCCAAAGCCGCTCTTAGATTTGGCTCTGTTAACTCAGCAGAGAATAAATCACTTCTTGACATTAAATACTCGCCAATCTTAGTTTCTAACGCTTCGCCTACCCATCCTCTTAAAACACCAGAAAATGGCTTAGCTAGAAGAATTGAGGCGATGAGGCCGAAAACTGACGAAGCCATATCGATAACTTTTTCTAGAAATCCTTTTTTCCAGCCAATAATGGCAAATATAATTACAAGTAAAACTATTACAACATCAATGATACCGAAAAATCCTAAGTTCATAAAATCATTCCTTACTGTTTATATATTGTATGTAATCTCTATAAGAGAAAATCATCTTTTTCGCAGCGAATACTTCATCTAACCTTGAAACAGGGGTATTTATTGGTGCGTTTATTAGTAATTCTGGATCTGTTTTTGCTTCTTCAGCAATTTTTTTCATCACTTTAACAAAATCATCGATAGTTTGAAGCGACTCAGTTTCTGTCGGTTCAATCATTATTGATTGATGAAATAAAAGTGGAAAATATATAGTTGGAGCATGCATCCCATAATCTAATAGTCTTTTAGCTACATCTAGAGTTCTGATATTATTAGGATTGTCCTTCAAACCATCAAAAACAACTTCATGCATGCAATAACCTTCAATTGGTAAATAGTAATCTTCTTTCAAAGCATTACGAATGTAGTTAGCATTTAAAGTAGCTAGTCCACCTACTTTCATTAGGTTTTCTTTACCTAGAGTAAGTATATATGCGTAGGCTCTTAGTTCTACTAAATAATTACCAAAATATGATGAAATTTGGCCCAAAGAATCGGCTTCATTAGCAATATAGTAGTAATCATCTAATTTTTTAATTTTTGGATTAGGCAAAAAATCTACCAAATAATCTCTAACACCTACCGGACCAGCACCAGGACCTCCTCCACCATGAGGGGTAGAAAATGTTTTATGGAGATTGATATGCATTATATCAAATCCCATATCACCAGGTCTAACTTTTCCAAGCATAGCATTTAGGTTAGCTCCATCATAATACATTAGACCACCAGCGTCATGAATAAGCTTAGTAATTTCACATATGTCATTCTCAAATATACCTAAAGTATTAGGATTTGTCAACATCATACCAGCAATTTCATCACTTAATACTGATTTTAATGAATCAATATCGACCATACCTTGATCATTTGACTTGATTTCTACTACTTCCATTCCACATACAACTGTCGATGCAGGGTTAGTTCCATGAGCAGAATCAGGAATAATTATCTTAGTACGTTTAAAATCACTTCTTGATTTATGATATTGTTTCATTACCATTAATCCAACTAATTCTCCATGGGCTCCCGCATATGGATTTAGTGAAAATTCACTTAATCCAGAAATATTGCTAAGGGCAACTTGAAGTTCATGATAAACCCTTAGAGCTCCTTGAACTGTTCTAACTGGTTGATTAGGATGAAGTTTTGTGAATGAGAAGGTTTTAGCTATCTCTTCATTAATTTTAGGATTGTATTTCATTGTACAAGATCCTAACGGATAGAATCCATTTTCAATACCAAAATTTTTCTTTGATATATTTGTATAGTGTCTAACACAATCAAGTTCACTGACTTCAGGTAAATCTAACGTTGATTTTCTTAGACTTTCACCTAGGTCTTCTAATTTGTACTCAGGATAATTAGATTTTGGTAATGAATATCCAATTCTACCTGGTATAGATAATTCATAAATTAATTTATCGTATTTCATGATAATCCCTCCAATACTTTAAGAAGATCATCAATTTCTTTTTTAGTTCTTTTTTCAGTTACCGCAAAGTTTACTAAATTTTCATATTTGTCAGAAATTTTATTTAAACTAAAACCTCCAAAGATACCTTTATCCAGTAGCGCTTCACTAATCAAGTCGTGAGAAATACTAGTTTCCAGCACGAACTCTTTTAAGAAAGGTTGTTTGAAATTATCAAAAAACTTTCCTGTTTTTAAAAGTCTTTCATACAAGTAATGAGCGTTTTGATATGACTGTTCATTAACTTCTATTAAACCAGATTTACCCATTATTGAAGTATATACCGTAACAAACAAAGCCATTAATGATTGGTTTGAACAAATATTGCTATTAGCTTTGCCTCTTCTAATATGTTGTTCTCTAGCTTGCAGAGTTAAAACAAAAGCTCTGTTTCCGTTAGTGTCTGTTGTATAACCACTGATTCTTCCTGGAAGTTTTCTTACATGCTTTTTAATTGTTGCTAAATATCCTAGAGATGGTCCACCAAACGCGATAGGGACACCTAAACTTTGGCAGTCACCACAAGCGATATCCGCCCCATCTTCTGCTGGAGACTTCAAAACTGCAAGGGTGCTTATATCTCTTGATTGGATAAATAAAGCTTTATTCTCATGAGCAAGTTCAGAGACGCCTTTGTAATCTTCAATAAATCCAAAGAAGTTAGGGTTTTGAACGATTACCCCAGCTATTTCTTTACTCATTTTATTTTGATAGTCTTCATAGTCAAATACACCATTTTTACTTTTTACTAGTTCGAAATCATATCCTTTAAATTTAAGATATGTTTTAATAACATTAATGGTATTTGGATTTAATGTTTCTGAAATTAACACTTTCTTTTTTCTAGTTATATTGCATACCATAAAGCAAGCTTCAGCTGCTGATGTTGTACCATCATACATTGAAGCATTAGATACGTCTAAACCAGTTAATGCTTGAATCATTGACTGATATTCAAATATGTATTGTAAAGTTCCTTGAGAAATTTCTGGTTGATATGGTGTATATGAAGTTAAGAACTCCTGTCTTGATGTGATTGCATCAATTACAGATGGTTGATAGTGGTCATATAAACCTAACCCTGTAAATATTACCAATTCTTGGTTTTCATTACTTAATTGTTTGAAATATTCTCTTAACTCCAACTCAGACATTTCTGATTTGATGTTATAGTCTTTCTTTAATAATACATTTTTTGATATTCCGCTAAATAACTCATCAATTGATGAGATATTTAAATCATTTAGCATTTGATTTGTATCTTCTTTCGTATGCGGAAAATATTTAAACATAATTACCTCACTAAATTAATTTTTTATATTCATCTGCACTTAATAAATTGTCTAATTCTTCTGGATTCGTAAGTTTAACTTTAACAAACCAAGCTCCATAAGCATCTTCATTTACTAGTTCAGGTTCACCAACTAAATCATCATTCATTTCAATTACTTCTCCGGTTACCGGTGAAACAAGATCTGAAGCGGCTTTTACTGATTCTACAGCACCAAATTCTGCACCTGCTTTTATTGAGTCTCCTTCTTCAGGGATATCAACGAAAACTATTGAGCCTAGTTCATTGGCTGCGAAATCTGTAATTCCTACTAATACTTCTTCTTCATTTAACTTCTTAACCCACTCGTGATCTGGTGAATAAAAAAGTCCTTCTACTACTTTACTCATATTAAACCCCTTTCGTTTTATAATTCTTTTTTAAGAATTTTTTATCTCTTACAAAACCAGGAATCATTTTATTTCTGATTTTGATTTCAATCTCTGTTCCTTTTTTAGCGTATTCCTTTTTAAGCATAGCTAAGGCTATTGGTATGTTTAGAGTAACAGATAAGTATCCGGTTGTGATATAACCTATTTCTTCTTCACCCTTATACACGGGATATGTAGCTCTAGGTATAGCCTTTTTTGTTAATTCAATTCCAACAACTCTTCTTTTTAATCCAGTTGCTTTTTGATTAATCAAAGCTGTTTTACCAATGAAGTCAGTTTCTGAGTCAATTTTTGTAAAAAATTTTAATCCTGCTTCAAGTGGTGTGATTTCATTGGAAATTTCATGACCATAAAGAGGTAACGCTGCTTCAAAACGTAGTGTATCTCTTGAACCAAGTCCACATGGCGTTATCCCACCTTTTACAAAAATCTGCCAAAGTTCAGATATCGCTGCTTCACTTGCATAAATTTCAAATCCATCTTCACCAGTATAGCCAGTTCTGGATATCAGTAATAGATGATCCTGAAATTCATAGCTACCAAAATGAAAGAATTTTAAATCAGTTAAATCAAGGTTTAATAATTCTTTAACTTTAACTTCAGCATTGGGTCCTTGTACAGCTATCTCTGAATAATCAGAAGATACATTACTTACTGTAACATCAAACCCGTCTGTTTGATTAACAACCCAGCTATAGTCTTTAGCAATATTACTGGCGTTAACCACAAATAAGTACTCTTCATTGTTGACTTTATAGACCAACAAATCATCCACAATCGTTCCGTTTTCATATAACATCATTCCATATGTTACAGAACCATTAGCTTTTTCTTCAATTGTATTAGTGAATACGTTATTAACGAATTTTGTAGCTTCTTCACCTCTAACAATGAACTCACCCATGTGACTAACATCAAACATACCAACGTTTTCTCTAACTGCGTTGTGTTCAGCTTTGATATTAGTGTAGACAATAGGCATTAAAAATCCAGCGAATTCTTCAATTTTCGCGTTTAGTTTAACATGTTCTTCATAAAGACATGTTTTTAAATTTTCTTGCATCATACACCTCAAAATTAATATATCAAATTTTTATTTAAATAAAACCTGTAAAAACTCTAATTTTTCCAGATTATAAATATAATCACTTATATTATGACTTTCTAATACTTCTTTAAATCTAGATTCTTTAAATTCAATGTTTTTAAATAGACTTAAAAACTCATCAGCATCTTCAATTAAAAAATAGTCACCTAGCATATCAATATTTTTGACTTTGTTGTTTTTTAATTCCAAAGATATCTCAATAATACCAGCTTTGGTTCTACCTTTTCTTTTAACTGTGTAATTTGGATTCTTACCATAAATAAATTCTTTTCTTAGATATCTTACTTCAATTTTTCTTATTCCTACAATATCTTCTTTGGTTAGAATCAATGATTCATCACAGATACCGTTTTTGAAGTGAGATTTAAAATCTTCAATCGGAATATCTAGATGGTCTTTTATGTTAGTTACCCGGCTTCTGACCGAATCTATTCCTTTAGAAATGAGTTTTTCATTGTCTGGGGTTATTGCCTTAACCATGATGCTAAAATCGGTATTATATAGCATTGTCCCATGGACAACACTACGATTATTCACACGGTAAAATGCATTACCAGATACTTTCATACCATCAATTAAAATATCATTTCTACCTGAAAAATAGGCTTTCAATCCAAGTTCATTCAAAAGTTTAACAACTTTTTTTAAGTATTTACCGAAGACAAAGTCTTTATTGAATTCAGGTGTGATAAAAGAAAACATGATATTAGATGGATCTGAGTAAACACATCCACCACCAGATTTTCTTCGGTAATATTCTATATTGTTATTAATAACGTAATCTAGGTTAATCTCATTTTCTATCAATTGGTTCCTACCAAATATAACTGTGGGATTAACTTGCCACATAAAAAAGTATTCATTTTCGGGATAATTCTTTGCTATAAACTCTTCTGTAGCTAAATAAAACGAAAGTCTTTCAATATTGTCAGTTGGATAATTTACATAAATCATTTAGTCCTCCATTAAAAAGAGAGAAATTAGTCTCTCTCTAAAAATTCTTTTATTCTCTTTTCTTCAAGTTGGGCTACAAATTGTGTAAATGGTTCAATTTTTTTGTTAATTTTATACTCGTCAATTCTTTTATAATAATCATTTCGTAAATCTTTGGTGATCGAAATTGGTAAAAATCCTTCTAGTTCTAATTGGTAGTTTAATAACAATCTCGCTAGTCTACCATTAGCATCCATGAAAGGATAAATCTTTAGGATTTGTAAATGTGCATAAGCAGCTTTTTCTAAACCAATAAGTTCTGGATTATTTAAGCCCGCAAAATATCTGTCCATCTTGTTATAGATTTTAAGATAAGTAGGTGGTACATGTTTAGCGCCCAATATAAACAAATCCCTAGTTCTATAAACGCCACCATGAATAATTCCTTCTACTAACACTTGGTGCAAATCTTTTACAATTGTTTGATCAAACTGTTTCCCTTCACAAGCCATTTTGTGAGCAGCTTGCATAGCATGATAATTATTAATTATTGCTTTTCTCACTGATTCACTTTTATCAGGAAATTGTCTTGAATGGTCTTCCAACAAGAAAATTACATCTTCCAATGAAAAATCTCCGTTTTCAAAGCTTGTCGACTCATAGATGTACCTTTTGTCAAACTCACTACAGATATTTCTTAGTTCACTTTCTGATAAAGATTTTTTCTTGTCGACTATCGCCTGTTTAAGGGCTTCGACCTCCTTAATTTTCATAAATAATCACCTCATGAAAATAATAACATAGAAAGCCCTTTCATTCAATTGATTTGATAAAAAAAAAGCAACTTTTTTAAGTTGCTTTATAAGTTTGTATTATCGTAGGATGATTTAACTATTTGATAGACTACTTCTTTTGGTATATCTCCGTAGTTATTAGCTTTAAACCAAAGCTCTTCTCTAGTGCTTTTATTCTTAGAAATAGTAGGATATTTAATAATTAATCTAATACCTTTCTCTAAATCATATTTGAAAGCTACACGATAATAATTACCAAAATTCATTAATACTAAGAATGGGTTTCTATCAACATAGAAAGTTATTCTATCATCGTCTAATTTAGTTACAACTTGAGGCAATTCTCTTACATAGGCAACCAATTGATCAAATGTTGGATCTAAAGGCTTAAACATTTTAGGTTTCTCTATATAATATTCAATAGAATTTGGTTGATTATGTAAAGATGATGTTTTTGTGAATTCAGGATCGACTTGCACATCTTCATATATCATATTTGTAGGGTCAATATTTTGATCTGATGAAACTATAGTTTGTTGATTGGAAACAATCATTGTTCTCTTTTCATCTCTTGATTCTCGAATGTTACTTTTATTCTTTGAATTTTTTCTTTTTGAACGGTGTTTTTTATCTTCATCTACATCTTTAGATCCTTTACGACTAGATCTTGGTTGATGTTCAACTAACTCTTCAATTTCAGCTTCAAGTTCAGTTTCCTCAGCGTGGCGTTTTTTGCCAATGCTAGTGAAAACCATATGAAGTAGATACAGTAAGATTCCAAAAGCAGTTAAACCTGCAAAGTAATATGAATTCATTGCAGCATAATTAGATAGTTTATATGTATAGAACCAGTAAGTTAACCCACCAGAAATTGCCATAAACTCAACTAACAAAACAAAATGTGCAACTCTTCTACCGTTCTTCTCTTCCCTAAAGTTGTTACCGAAGAAGTGTCCGAATACAATTAAGTTAAGTGTAACTATTCCAAATAAAGCAACGATTAGAAGATTTACTGATGTAGAATTTTCTAAATAGATATGATAGTTTAGTAAACCACCAAATATCATCATGCTAATAGCAAACATGTATAATGGCAAGAAAGCTACTCTAGCTGTATTTCTGTTTACAAGACCATAATTGCGATATTCACTGTTACCTAGGAACAAGTATACTAAACTAACAATTAATGCTAATCCACCGATACCAGCCTTAATGTACATTTCGTTATTTGTTAGAATCGGTAAAGCTACACCCCATTGACTGATATCATTCCAAGGAACTGCAGCTACCGATATTAATAGTACTAAAATCATGATTAAAAAATTGCCGAAAAACTTTTTCATTAAATTCACCTCTTAGTTTATATATAAAAATTATATACAATAAGAATACCTATGTCAACTAATCAAAGGGTTTTATAAAAATGTTTTTTGTTAAATTTGATAAAATCTCACTAAATTGTGTCAGTACTTGTCGTATATCTAATAGAATAGCCACATTTTTCATTTTTTTTACGCATTACATTTGCAAATAAAAAAAACATAATATATAATGAAATAAGAGTTAGGTTACGTTTATTTCATGTAATAAAGTAATCATAAACAAATTTTTATAGGAGGTTAATTATGCAAGTACTCAAAGAGACCGTAAGAAACTCCATTGTTGAAGGTGCGATTACAGAGTTTTTCCAAAATGGTTATCAAAAAGCCAATATGAGAAGAATAGCTGATAATGCGAACATCACCGTTGGAAATATCTATCGTTATTACAAAAACAAGGAAGAATTATTTAATGAAATCTTGTTGCCTGCACAAAGAGCTATTGATGATTTAGAAAGTTTTGATAAAAAACTTCATGTTACAAAAATCGATAGTGAAGAGGATGTAAATCAATTAGTACAATACGTAATCAATGTATTAAAGCCGTATACTAGAGAAGTATTTATTATGATTTTCAATTCAGAAGGTACACACTACCAACAAGTGAAATCTCAATTAGAGAATTTAGTTGTTAGTAAAATTAATAGTTTCTATCCAAGACAATTTGACAGATATTTTTTAACTGTTCTTGCTCAAAGTTTTATCGAAGCTATTTTCCATGTATTTAAGGAAAATGTTAACAACATAAGAAAAATTCAAGAATACATCACTCAACTTGTTGTATATTTCTTTAGAGATATCGACAAAAGATTATTCTAAAAAAACAACCCTCTTGGCAGAGGGTTTTTTTTTACATTTTTTCTAACTCTAATATATTAGTTTTTCCAATAACTGTTTTAGGTAATTCTTTAAGAATAACTATTTCTTTTGGAACTGCATATATTGAAATATTTGTTTTGATTAGTTCCATAATCTTTGGCTTTGATATAGGAAATTGCCCTTTATTATATACAATAAATAGTTTAACGCGATTTCCTTTATCTTCATCAGGTACAGCAATAGCTGCGACTTCTTGAATTTCCTGATAGTTCATAAGAAAATTTTCAATTTCTGCTGGTAAGACAGGCATCCCTGATACTTTAATAATTCTTTTAACTCTTTGTTTAAAGTGAACATAACCTTCATTATCAATGTAACCTAGGTCTCCAGTTCTCACCCATTTTTTTCCATCTATCTCGATGATAGTATTATTAGTTGCGGTTTGATCATTAAGATATCCATTCATCATGGTAGGTCCAGACACAACAATTTCACCAGCTGTATCTGCACTTATAAATTCTAAAGTTCTTTGGTTTAAGATTTCCATTTCAATACCTGGTAATGGTTTACCAACAGATGTTTGTAAATGGTCTTTAAGTGTATTTACACTCGATACAGTTACTACTTCGGTTAATCCATAACCTTCCAATAATCTTGCTTTAGAGTAATAGTATATCATTACACTATCCCAACGTTTTTTTAAATCCATAGCTACATAATCGCCACCAACAAATGTTTGTTCAATGTTTTCTAATTCTTGACATCTAAATTCCTTTTGTCTAAGTAGACTTTCAAACATAGAAGGGACCCCAATGATATAGTTACATTGATTGTTTTGAATCGATGTAATCACCTCATTTGTATTAAACTTAGGCACCAATGTATCAACACCACCACAAATTAGCATACCATGAATTCCCATACAAAGACCAAAGCCATGAAACATTGGTAGTACTGCTAACATATGTTTGTCTTTAAAATTTTTCCTGTCCATAATATATGGTAACGTATCAGCCAAGAAATTAATTGAATAGTGAGATAACTCTATGATTTTTGGTTCTGCGGTTGTTCCACCACTATGTAGTAAGCAAGCCGTTGATTTTGGATCTACTTCTGCGGTTTTTTGACCTCTACTAGAATATAAATCGAGAATGTCTATGATATTATCACTATACACAATATTTTTTAGTTTCTTTTTATTTAGGAATTTATATCCTAACTTCTTAAAGAAGCCAAATTCGTTCGTCGGTCTAGCCAAGATAAACTTCATTTTTTTATCTTTTAATAAATTGCTGTAATGATCATAAAACGTATCCAAAATCACTAAATATTTAGAACCTGTTTCTTTCATAAATTTGGACATTTGAATAACTGGAGTTAATGGATGTACCATATGACATATAACTCCGATTTTATTTAAAGCATAAAAAGCATAAACCGCTTCAAATACATTAGGCATTGCCAACGTTACAACATTGTCTTTTTTGAGGTGTAAATCAGCGAAACCTGCAGCTAAACTATCCACCTTTGATTTTAGTGCCTTATAGTCTATGTATTTCTTCATAAACAATAAAGCATTGTTTTTAGGATGTTTCCTAGCTGACTCTTGTAAAGCTTGGTATAACGTTTGATTGTGTTCCATAATTCCCTCCTTTTAAAGGTACCCAGTAAAGACATCTAGTTATATATGATATCCGAAGATAAATTTTCTGTTACATTCGATACCCAAAAAGATATCCGATAACCACCAATAGACCCATTAAAATAAATTGATGAGTTAGAAAAATAATAAGTGATTTTCTTCCGGCAAAAATAAAGATATTTTTTTCAGAAAGTTTAACTTTAGGATATAGAGATACTTTGTTTTTGTAAAAAAGATTTCCTATAACCGTTCCTATCATTATTATACCTAGATAAGGTACCAAGCCGAAATAATCTGCTCCAAAAGCTTTTGTCCCAATTATTATACCTGGTATTGAATCCCAGGTTATTTTGCTAATATAGTGCAATTGCCAGAATTCACTTGAAAAACCTAGAATCAGAATTGCAGCTCCTATTGTAAAGATAAATATATCATTATTCCATACTTTTCTAAATAAATATGTTAAGAAAGTACTAAATGCATACATATGTATTACACCAAATATAATAAATACTTGCACCTTAGTAAAATATTCAATAGCAAAAGTTACAAGACTGATTAAAACTGCAACTATCATTAATTTGTTTGATCGATTAAGATTTGATTTAGAAAAAGTGAAACTTATCCCTGAAACAATCAGAAAAAGTGCAACAAAAAAGAAGTGCCCAATAAACCTAAGCTCAGAATTCCAATAAAGTTTCCCAAAATCCTTAAGCCATTCAAAAGTGCTATTATTAACCTCATAGAAATTTTCAAAATAAGAACTAAGATTTTTTAAGTCGTACATGATATGATCAAAAATCATCATTATAATTGCAAACCCTCTTGCAAAATCTAATTCCCATATTCGTGTCTTTTTCATATCGTCACCATCTGTAATATATATTCATATTATATCACATCTATAATTTTTTTCCCATAGTCACCAATAAAAACTCTAATCCATACGTATAATTACTGAGAACAAAAAAATAATCACTTAAAACCCTCAATATGGTATAATAATCATAGGAGTGATGGCTATTGATAGATTACGAAAATTACATTGATGAGTTAATAAATAATAGTAATGATGCCTTTGAAGTGATTTATGAAAACACTAAAAAAGGTGTTTTCTCTATGATAATTTCCATAGTTTATAATAAAGCCGCCACAGAAGATTTGATGCAAGATACCTATATGAAAATGATTAAAAAGATTCATCAGTACAAAAGAGGGAAAAATTTCTATGCATGGTTACTACAAATAGCCAAGAACACAGCGTTGGATTACTACCGCAAAGAAAAGAAAATGCAAGTTCTCGACCCTCAAGAAAGCGAATATGTATTTGGTAAAAGTTACAATGATAATAATAACTATGAAGTAATTGATATGATTAAACCTTTAAAAACTGAGGAAAAACAAATCGTTTTGATGAGAATCGTTTCAAATATGAAATTTAAGAACATCGCAAAGGCAGTTAACAAGCCTTTAGGAACTGTTTTATGGATTTATAATAAAGCAATAAAGAAGTTGCAAGAAATCAATAGAGAGGAGTAATTTTATGAAAAAGAAAGATTTAATTGCTAAAATCAGAAGTACTGCATTGAATGAAATGCCAGATATTTTAAATAGAATTGATGTATCAAAAGTTAATATTGAACCAAAACCTGAATCAATTAGATCTCCATTCAATTTCAAAAGAGCTCTATCTTATACATTCGCTTCTTTGTTTATCTTAATTTCTGGTTTTATGGTTTATAACTTTGCTTACATGCCAGCTATTCTAGATTCTACACCATTAGAGTCAGAGACTGAAATAGTTGGTTTTCAAACTATTTCATCAGCTGCACTTTTAGATAATTTAGATATAACTGAATTAGCATATACAGAATCTAACTATACTGTTGAAAGACTAAGTTCTACCACTTTTGATTTAGAGGATCAACTTGATGTAATAAATAATTACCTTAATATGGCTGAAACTGTTCTTGGTAATGAGAATCAATTCATATATAAAGAAGTTGAATCTGATAACTTAGAATACTCATATGCATTTCAATACAATGGTACTGACCTTGCCGGCAACTTAATTTCTTATCATGGCTATTATAATTTAATAGATAATGGAGATAGTCAAATTGAAAATGGTGTATTGTACCATCAAGATAATACATATAGATATCAAAGTTTCACGACTGAGATTGATAGAATTAAATACTACCAATACCGAGTAAAAATTAATGAATATAACTACGTAGAAGTAAAAAATGCTTCTAATGAAAATATTCAAAAATTCAATTATAAAGTATATATTGATGGAGAATTAGATAACGAAAGTAGCTTAACTCTTATCTCAAACAAAAACAATTTGAAAGCTTTGATAAGGATTATGACTGATGAAAATGAAGAAATTAATTTAGAATTAGAAAGAAATACAGAAAATTCAGAAGCTCAACAATTCAGTGTTAGTTATTCATACATGAATCAGCAAGGAAGTAAAACTGGAAACTTTACTGTAGATTTAGATATAGATGAAATAACGGGTGAATATCAATATCAGTATCAATATGGAAATGATCAAGTTATTAACAAAAACCGAGAACCCAAAGGAAATCAAGAAGCAGAAAGTGAAGATTTTAACCAAGGACAAAATCAGGGTTCAAATAACCCTCATTTAACCACAACTTTACCAGACACAGTTGAAACAACAACAGAATATAGGAATAATACCACATCAGGAAATCATGACTCAGGAAACCCTACTTCTGGTAACCCTACTTCTGGTAACCCTACTTCTGGTAATCCTACTA
The DNA here is from genome assembly GCA_964535005.1 of uncultured Candidatus Izemoplasmatales bacterium. Taxonomy (GTDB): domain Bacteria; phylum Bacillota_I; class Bacilli_A; order Izemoplasmatales; family Hujiaoplasmataceae; genus 4572-104. Next base: position 12,302 of record CAZHSG010000007.1, on the reverse strand, counting down.
CGGGTAATCCTACTTCTGGTAACCCTACTTCTGGTAATCCTACTACGGGCAATCCTACTACGGGTAATCCTACTACGGGCAATCCTACTACGGGTAATCCTACTACGGGTAATCCTACTACGGGTAATCCTACTACGGGCAATCCTACTACGGGCAATCCTACTACGGGTAATACAGACCCAGGAAATGGCACAACCGGTAAAGGGGTAAATACAGGCCAGAGTACAAATACCAATAACTTGTAACTAAAATAATCAACACTTAATATAATATTTCTTAAAAGCAAGAATCCCAATTGGGCTTCTTGTTTTTTTAAAATTTTTTACATCTTTTAGAGGATATGTTATAATATGAAAATAAGTGAGGTGAATATTGATGAAAGAAGATTCTAGTAAAAATAATGATATAACTTACATTAAAGATTTAAACACCAGCTTAATTCAGATAAAAACTTTGATTAACCATGCTGAAATTGGCTTAGTAATTTTGAATGAGAATCATAAAATTATTGAAGTTAATAAAACTTTTTGTGATCTTTTAGGTTACACTGAAAAAGAAGCATTAAAGTTAACTGGATGGGATTACATTTATAAATTTAAAGAGGATGAAAAAACTCGTAATTTTATACTTAATGACACTTTTTCTTTCTTTGATAACAATTATCACGTTAAAAAAAATGGAGATAAAATTCCTGTTAAAGCAGCTTGTTCGATAGGGATACAAAACGGTAAGAAAATCGCTATTTGCTTCTACACTAATATTACAGAAAAAATGGAATCGCATCGAAAATTAGAAACAAGTGAAACAATGTTAAGAAACTTTATTGAGAATTCTAATGATGTTATTTTCCTCTTGAACGAAGAATTCCAACCTTCACATTTATCACCGAACACAAAAAGAATATTCGGTTACACTAAAAAATTAAATTTAGATCAAATTATAGAAAAATATCTTCCTTTAAATGATAAAGAATTCAAGAAACACATAAATAGATTTTTAAAAAACAAATCTGGTTTAACAAAAAAGGAATTTGAGTATTCTGTTAATGATAATAAAAACAATACAAAATACTTTTCAATTAGAACTTCGATAATAGGTGAAAAAAAGAAAAGTATAATCTGTTATGTTAGAGATGTCACAAAAGATAAAAACTATATTGATGAGTTAAAATATTACAGTTATACAGACCAATTAACTACATTATATAACAGAAAATTTATGGAAGAACAACTAGTAAAATTACCTAGCGGTAATAGTTATCCAATCAGCATAATGTCAGCTGACTTAGATGGTTTAAAAGAGGTTAATGATTCCCTTGGCCATCAAGCTGGAGATGAATTGTTAAGGTTATTTGCGAACATCTTAAAAACAACTTCAGTACCTGCTGAAAGCATATTTAGAATTGGTGGAGATGAATTCTTGATTATAGCAGCTAACACTCGTGAAGATGAAATAACCACAGTTATTAAAGATATTGATGAAAAAATTAGGATACACAATTATTCGCCAGGATCTTTACTAAAAATTTCTGTTTCAATCGGATCAGCGACTAGCTATGAGTCTTCTATTTCATTGCCTACTTTATTAGCTAAAGCCGATAAAGAGATGTATTCAATTAAGAATGCTAAAAAAATTAGATAAAAAAAACGGCTAAATTATTAGCCGTTTTGTTTTTATATAATTTCTATCGAGCATTTTTTAAAATAGCGACCATTGGAATTAACAAGAATGCCATCCAAGAAAAAGCCCAAAAACTCCAAAAGAATCCTAATGAAAAGAATAATACTGTAGCTATAAATGGCATACAAGCAACTAATCTTGTATCTTTAGGAGCATGCTTCAAAATTTCATAAACTGGTAAAGCAAGGAATATCATCCATAGGTAACTCCATGTTTGTGAATATAAAACTCCAACACCAATATAAACAATAGCTAAGACTAAAAACAATAACCAACTACTCTTATTCTTGACATTAATTACTAGGAATGAATCATCGCTTAATAATATAGAAACTCCAGCAGGAATTAAGAATGCAAATAACCCATATCCCCATTCACCGTATTGATAACCTAAATATAGATAAGCGCCAATAGCAATTAAGAAACTTAACTCCAAAACTATAACTTTCCAAGCACTTTTTTCATGTAGTACACCAATCATTGGTATAATCATATAAATTAACCAAATTGGATTCCATAAGCCGGTATAATGACCTACTAAAACAAATGTTATCGTAGCAACAAATGGAGCAACTGCAGTTAAGAATGAAATAAATCTCATAGTCTTAAATCCTGATAAAACACCTAGTACAGGCACAATAAAGAAAACAAGCCAACCAGGATGCCACAAATCAAACCCGAATCCTAATATTAAGAATGTAATCAATGCAACAAATGGACTTAATGCAACAAGACCATTTATTGAATTTTTATCAAAAGCATTAATAATAATTGCAACAATTGGGATTGATAAAAATACTAACCAACCTGGGTGCCATAAATCAAACCCAAATCCTAGGATAAAAAATATTATTGTTGATATAAACGGCATTAGAGCAGTTAAGCGGTTATCTTTTCGCACTCTTTTTTTATGCCCTCCGCGATGAATATAAATATATTCTTCGTCTTTTTCAAATTCCTCAGACAAATCCTTAACTACTTGTTCTGGTGAACCAATCATTTTAATGATTTGATCCTCACTCATGTTTTTACTTAAAGCATCGTCTATCATTTCTCCGTAATCAGCTAAGATGTCCTCAATTTCATCGTTTTTAATACTGTATTCTGATAATAACTCTTTTAGTTCTTCTAGATATTTTTCCTTCATTGAGAACCATCCCCTTCCAAAATTTTAAAAACTCCCTTTATAAACTGTTTCCATTCTGACAAATACTCCTCAAGTCTTTCGTTTCCTAGCTCTGTGAGTTTGTAGTACTTCTTCGGTGCCCCCACCGGAGATGGTACTTTATATGTTTCAAAAGAACCTTGTGAAGTTAATCTTCGCAAGAGTGGATATACGGTGTTTTCATTAACAGGCACTTCCTGAGATAACCGTTCTATAACATCAAATCCACATAAATCCTCTTTCTCCATAATCTTTAATACACAGATTTCAATTATTCCTTTTTTAAACTGAGCATTCATATTTCCCTCCTTATTGTGTTATGCACTTTATTTTAGTGTGTTTAACACAATAACATTCTATCACCTTTTTGTGTAAAACACAATAAGTTTGTTCGAATTTTAAAGAAATATTTTTTTAACTACTAATGGTGGTGGTTATTTTGACCTGTATTTGGCGGTATTTCATCCAAACAATTTATTTCTTCACATAGATTATTTTTGAATTCTATTTGAATAGTTGAGTGTTTAATACCAATTTCTTCTAAAGTTTTCATTAAAACCATTTGAGTATGACTGACTTCTTCAATTGAAATAGTATCATCAAGAATCGCATGTAATGTTATCAAAGGTATACTACCTTCTAAAGTCCATAGGTGTACATGGTGAATTTCTTTAACATGAGTTACTTTACTTAACTTACTAATTATATTGCTTATTTTAATTCCCTTTGGTGCTTTTTCCATAAAGATACCTAAAACTTGTTTAAGGTTCTTAATAACATGGAAAACGATATACAAAGTGAAAACTATTGATAAAAGTGAATCCAATACTAAAATGTCTGTGAAATGCATTATGATGGCCGTAATAAGTAAGGCTACCCATCCTAATACATCTTCTAGTAGATGTAAAGATATAACTTTCTCATTCAGAGTTTTACCTTTAGATATATTTAAAGCTGCAAGTCCATTAACAACAACACCAAAAATTGCAAAATAGATAACTAACTCCGCATTTATAGCTTCAGGGCTCATTAATCTTTTAATAGCTTCTATCACAACTATGGTTGAACCTATTAGTAGTATCACTGATGATATGAGAGCTCCTAATAAAGAAAACCTATAATACCCATAGGTATAATTGTAATCGGGTTTCTGTTTGGATTTTTTCTCTAAAATTATCGCGATTCCCATTGATATGGAATCTCCTAAGTCATGGACACTATCACTAATCAAAGCTACTGAATTGGTTATAATACCACCAACAAACTCAAAAATTGTAAATATAAAATTTAGAATAAATGAAATAAAGATTCTTTTCTCAGATTTCATATTACACCTCTGTTTAAGTATATCATATAAATATATTAAGCCGTAATCAACGGCTTAATAGTTCTTCTCTTAATTTATCAATTTTGTTCGTGTTTTCAACTACAGCGATGGTTATAAACATGATTACCATATAATGAGGCATATAATATACATTATCGACCATACCATGGATATTAGCTCCAATTAAAGCAATTAACAAAATTGCCTTTTCATGATTAAATTTATAAAAGAAAATTCGAATTATAGAAAATAACTGTATTAATAAAGCAACTCCACCAATAATACCAAATGAAGCTAAAGTATGTAATATAGTGTTATGAAACAGTCTTAATCCATCTTCTTCTACTACCCTAGCAAAAACACCAGCACCAAAAATAGGATTAGCCTTGAAGACATCAATAGCATTATACCAAATCTCTATTCTACCAGTATCATCTAATCCCCGCGATGCGAGTCGTTCCCAAATAGTAATAAAATATTCTCTTGCAAAATAACCAATAACAGAAACAATAAACGCTCCTATTACTAAATTTATAAACAAATTAAGTTTGTGTTCATATTTAACGAACATAAATAAGATTAGCATAATACTCGTAACACCAAATGCAATAATTCCGGCTCTTGAAAGCGTAAATAATAACATTGCTATTTCAAAAAAGCCAATCAAAATCCAAAAGATATGGAGTTTGTATTTTTTTATGAAATAAGTTAAAGCAGCTATAAACATGATTAGGTATGTGGCAACAAAGTTAGACAATCCCCAACCGAGATCAATCGTTTTATTCTCTAAAGCGTGTTGAATATCACCCGTAGTTATGTATTCTTTCACATAATAAATACATACTTGTAGAGCAATCATCACTCCTAAAATTACAAAAACCTTAATTAAATATAATGTGTTATCTCCCTGAATTGTATTAGCAAAAAATCCATATCCAAAAAGAATGAATATACACGTTATTATTATCGTTAAAGTTGTCATATCATATGCTTCTGCGTTTACCAATGATGAAACAATAATTGCTATACATAGTACCGCGGTTCCTAGGAAAAACTTACCTCTAAAAATATTAACTTTAAACCGAATAATATGTATTATTACGCCTACTATTAGAACGATTGGCGTGAGATATGCATAGATAGGAATCACTGTAAGATCCCATTCGGTTTGACTTACCATAAACATAGCGTTTAAAAACAAAGGTATTATATAGATAGAGTTTTTCACAAAAATTACAATAAAGAATCCCGCAACTAAAAATATAGAAATACCTATCATTTCCATTCCCAATGTCCAGAATACTAAAGTTATTAAACTTACAAGTATTAAATAGGCTAAACTAGTAAAAAAATTCTTATCTGTCATATTTATCTCCTTGTAATTTATTATATATTATAATAACACAAAACACACAATGATTAAGTAAATAAATGGTTATTACTATTTGTAACTCAAGTAGTATTCCTTTATTCTAGGAAAACTTAAGTTGATGTATTCCGCCGGATCTTTTCTAAGAAATAACACATAGTTAAAAAAATTAATTCTCCGAGCCATCATTATCAATTCAAGATCTTTTTCATTGATATTTAGTGGTTTTTTTGTTACTGATTCATAGCCAGCAAATAAAGCTTTTTTAATTTTGAAACAATCTAAGGTTTCGTGATTTCGATAATAATATATAAAGACCGCAATATCATGAATTGGCAATCCTAGCATCGCTTCTTCAAAATCATAGATGACAAATTTATCGCCTCTAGATTTTATATTCCACGGATTTAGGTCCGCATGAATCAATTGAGGTTTAGTTTTTTCGTAGAACTCTTTAAGTCTAGTATCTATATATGGAATTAGTTTATCAAGAATCTCAATCATTTCTTCAGTTACAAACTTTCTGTATTGTTTTTTTTTATAGATTGCTTTTTCATACTCATAGTAGAATATCTTCCCCCATTTTTTTGGATTAACATAGTCAGGCAAAACCAAATCATAGGTAGCGATATGCATCTTCGCCATCATTTTACCAACATTACGGAAATATCTCATATCTTCTTTACCATAGATAGAATCCCCTTGCTCATATTGATATAAGGCAGTTCTTTTATAACCTCTTTTGTTAGGGAATTTTATCTTTGTAACAGTTTCACCTTTTTTGTTTTGTATAACTCTTGGACTAATTATATCTGTTTTTTCTGCGATTACACCCAAAAAATAGTGTTCAGAAAGATTATCGTTAATATTACTTGATTCTTCTTGAAAAATCTTAAGAACAAATTTTTCAGACTTTTCAGTTTTAATCAAATAGAATATATTGGTTTCCTCAATCAAAAACTCCAATGAAGCGACTTGTAAATCATATTCAATTATTGCCTTTTTAGCTATTTCTTTAAATTTCATAAAATCACCTATCCTAGTATACATTTAAGTATTTTTAATGTATAACCCTCAATTGATTGAATTGGGTAATCGTTATCGACCATACTTAAAGCTTCTGCTAAAGTATATGTTTTAACTCTTTCTATCTTATTGTATTTTAGTAAATGCTCTAACAATAAAAACTTCGTTTCTTGGTAAGTGTTTGATTTAGCAACTTTCAATTTCTGTAAAGTTTTAGGAATCACTTTTTCAAAAACATTTTTTAAAGAGTAATTATTTTCGGAAAGAACGTCACCTGACATATCTTTGATTTGTTTAGTAGTAAGTTTAGATATACTTTTAATAATTTGAGACTCAGTTTTGAAATCCTCAAAAAAGTAATCTATCCCAAATACCTTACCATATACTTTTAAAGCGTCTAAATAACCCATTTCCAGATTACGGATAGAGTTTTCTTTATTGAAGTACAAGAAACTTCCTAAATCCTCTGACGGCTGAATAAAGGTTATGTCTACTCCTTTATATTTTTTTAATTTTTTTTGTTTAGTTTCGACAGCGATTATTTTTTTATAGCCTTTATCTATAGCCATTGAAATAGGGAATCTGTCATAGATTCCACCATCTATAAACTTCGTTGGATAGTTTTTATCCTGTGCAAAACCAGGCACCAATGCAGAGCCTAGTAAATAGTATTTAATTTCATCTTTAGGAATATCATTAATAAATAGTTTTAGAGGCTTTAATTTATTTATACTAAAAGTCACAAATCCAAAATCAATTCCTGACTTTCTGATAGTTTCTTCATCTAGAAGTTCTTCAATCCGATTTCTAAGTGGTGAAATGTCAAACCCTCTGTTAGCTTTAATATGTGTATATATCCTTTTGTACATAGCTAGATTAGTTTTAAACAATCCATTAGAAAATATGTTATTTATACCAGCAATTAATTCTTGATCAGCTTCTAAAACAGAGTCCATCTTTAAATCTAACCATAATTTAATTGCCTCATCATATTCGTTTTGAACAAATAAAGCACCATTTAAAGCACCAACGCTAGTTCCAACAACTAAGCCTATCTCAATATTCAGTTCTTTTAATGCTTTCCATACTCCAACTTGATAAGCGCCTTTGGCTCCCCCACCAGCTAAAACTAATCCGTACATATATTCTCCTGTATTCATTTATTTTATCTTTATATATCATATCATATTTAATCTTAAAATCAATAATTTTGTTTTGTTGATTTTATCTAAATATTAACCTATACCTTGCTTAATTGGTTGTATAATTTCGACATCATCGTTTTCCGTTTTGTTAACACGATTAGATACTTCGTGTAGTTCCATATCTTCAGGTTCATATTCAACAAGTATTTTCTTTAAAACATCTAAGTCTTTAAGGTCAGGATCTAACCAAAGTTTAGCTGATTCTTCAGTAAGAATTACTGGCATTCGGTCGTGAATATCCTTCATTAGACTATTTGCTTTGGTGGTAATAATTGTCGTTGTATATAGTTTTGTTCCATCATTCTTCTGATAAGCTGTCCAAAGTCCCGCAAAACCAAAAATCTTATTGTTTTTCAAATAAAAATAATAAGGAGTTTTGGTTGATGTGGTTCGATACCATTCAAAAAAACCATCAGCGATGATTACACAACGTCTTTGAATAAGGGATTTTTTGAATGCTGGTTTCTGACTAACTGTTTCAGCTCTGGCATTAATCATTTTGTAACCGATTTTTTCATCCTTGGACCAACTAGGAACAAATCCCCATTTTAGAAGCCCCACTCGATATTTTGTCCCATCATTGATTAAAGATATTGCATCTTGACCAGGCGCGATATTATATCTTGGCAGCGTGATGTTTTCCTCTAAGACTTGAATGTTATAGTATTCCAATAAATATTCTTTTAGTTCTTCTCGGGTTACTGATATTCCATATCTTCCACACATAATTTATCACCTATAGATATTATACATTAAATTAAGTAAAGAAAAAACTGCATCTCTGCAGTTTATACTTTTAAAGATTTAATAGCTTTTGAAGGTATTTTCTTTACTATCGTTTCCTTCATAGCCGAAATTTGATTCTCTGTTAGTAATCTCTTACGAATTGCCGAAACATGAATTGAATCCGTCATTATAATAATCATATCATGGGTTTCATAAATTCTAAATACATCTTCCCACTTAACAGTAGTTTGGTTTTCTCCAAGTTTTTCTTCTACGCCTTCGTCACTCAGTGTAGTCTCAATTTCATTTTCTTGAATTTTTTTGTTTGACCTGTATAACTTTTTAGCATTCTTTTTTGTAAGAATCCTCATGAATAACGGTAATAAGGTCATTATGATAACCAACCCATAGAAAGAAGCTGAGAGATGAGCGATATAACAAACTGTTAATAGGAAAACTCCTAAAACGTAGATAACATATTTATTGAAAATATAAAGAATTCTACTTTTTTCAGAAACTGACCAGAGATTTAGCCTTATATAATCCTCTTCTGTGACTTTATATTTAAATTTTATAACTTCCATCTTATATTCTCCTATAAAACTGTATATCGATATTCTGACAAACTTAAATCATCTTTGAATTCAATAACATTATTTTCCTTATCTTTGATAAACCCATTTAGTTTACCAAAATTTAACCTATAATCAATTCTAAAAAAGAAAACATTGAATGAAACCTTGTGAGTCGCAATTATCTCATATTTTAGGTCTATATCATTAAATTGATCTTTTATATATTTATGAGATTTAGTTTTTTCAAATCTGGCCTCAGGTAATACATTAAAACTATCTTTAGACCAATAGCCATTTTCATGATAATCATACTGGTTCTCATTTAAAAGGAAGTCTGTAATGTTTAATCCAAAAGGTGTTACTTCATTATTTATTTTTTTATAAGAAAAAGCTGTCAACCAATCATAGCCAGATTTCCTAGGATAGTACCCTCTATGGTCGTCGATTATAGCTAAGCCACTATCTCCACTTGCCATATCTACGCCATTAATTTTAATGGATCCTTCAAACTTAAATAGGTCTTTTTCAGTATAGACCGGATAGATTTTTTTGATTGGGACAGAAACTATCGAAGGTTTAGAAATTCTAGATAACTCAAAGTTAAATTCAATCTTACCACATTTTTTATTATTTGAGAATCCTTCGCAATATGCCTTGTTCTTCTCATAGTGGTTGGTGATTTTGGTTTTAGCTTTTTTAGTTTCGTAGATTGAAGTATTTCCATCAAATAGATTCTCAGCAACATGGCACCTGTTTAAGAATACATCCATATCATCCCAAACATAGAGTTTTTCTGTAGCTTTTTCAAAAAAAGTTGTTATGTGTACATCCATTAAACCGAAACGATATACAACTGTTAAAAAGATACCTTTATCTGTTAGAACTTCAACCGCTTCCCATTCAGTAAGTCGATATTTGTTTATTAGTTTTCTTAGTTTTGTTCTACACTTAAAACAAGGAAAATTGAATTTTTTAAAAGGTTTGTCAAAAGTGCCAAAATTTGCTTTTCCATCATCATTAATTAATGTATCTGGGGTGGTTTGACTTTTCCGTTTTATTGATATTTTATTCATTATATTACCTCATAAACAATCTAATAATTTTTTCTTTAAAACTTGTATAAGGTGCATATCTAACTGGAACATCTAACCAGTTTTCTTTTCTTAATATACTTCTATAATGTGAGAAAGTTTCAAAACTTGCTTTCCCATGGTAACTTCCCATTCCGCTTTCACCAACACCACCAAAAGGAAGTGAGTCACTAGCTACATGCATAACTGTATCATTGATACATCCACCACCAAAATTACAGTGGCTTAGCATTTTTCTTTCATAGTTTTTATTAGTTGTGAAAAGATAGAAAGCAAGTGGATTTGGCTTCGAATTAACATAATTTACTACCTCATCTATACTCCTATATGTTAATACCGGCAATATCGGCCCAAAGATTTCATCTTCCATTATTTTATTATTTAAATTAACATTATCTAAAACTGTTGGTGTTATTTTTAATGTCTTTGAATCACTAACTCCACCAATCAAAATTTCTTGTCCATCAATAAGTCCATTTAGTCTCTCAAAATGTTTTTGATTAATTATCTTACCAAGGTTAGGACTTTTAAGTGGTTCTTCACCAAACGTATCCTTTACTGCTTTTTTAAAATATCCTAGGAATTCATCTTTTACAGACTCATGTATATACAAATAATCTGGAGCTACACAAGTTTGACCAGTATTTAGATACTTACCAAATGCAATTCTTCTAGCGGCTACTTTTAAATTAGCAGTTTCATCTACTATACAAGGGCTTTTTCCGCCTAATTCTAAACTGAATGGTGTTAGATGTTTAGAAGCTTTTTCCATTACTATCTTGCCAACAATTTTACCGCCTGTGAAGAATATGTAATCAAACTTTTGATCTAATAATGTTTGATTTTCTTCTCTACCACCTGTAACAACAGATATATATTTTTCTTCATAGGTTTCAACTATGATTTTTTTGATTACCTCACTTGTATAATGACTATAGTCACTTGGTTTTAGAATACAAGTATTCCCAGAAGCGATAGCTCCAATTAACGGACAAAATGTTAACATAACTGGATAATTCCAAGGACTCATAATTAAAGTTACTCCGTATGGATGTGGTGACCTAAAACTTTTCGCAGGAAAATCAACTAATGATGTTTTGACTGGTTTGTTTCTCATTAATCTTTTTAAGTTTTTTTCCATGTATGTTAATTCTCTTAGAGCTATACCTATTTCAGCAAAATATGATTCAGAAGCGTTTTTTCCTAAATCTTTCATCAGAGCTTCTTTTAAATCAACTTCATATTTATTAATAGCGTTTCTAAGTTTTTTTAATTGATTCTTTCTAAATGAAATATCTAAAGTTTCATTGCTAAAATAATATTGCCTTTGTAAATTGACTAAATTAGAAATTTCCATGTTTTACCTCTTTCTTTTATTCATTCTATATTTTATCATAAATTTACTCTTAATATGTATAAACTTGCACCTAATACAAAAATATCATATTACATTCACAAATCAACATAACTACTCAATCACTATTTAGTTAACCATAAGATATATAACTTAAATATGATATAATTCAATATAAGTTAAAAGGAGCATGATATGAAAGAAATCCATACATTCGATTATCGAATGAATAAACAAGCAATGAAACCTAATAGAATCGCTGTTAGATCAGTGATTTTAAAAGGCAAATCATTGTTTTTGGTCTACCTTAATGTTACTGATGAATTCAAGTTTCCTGGTGGTAGTCTTGAAGGCAGCGAGAGTTTTGAAGATACAGTTATCAGAGAAACTAAAGAAGAATCCGGTGCTAAAGTTACAAGAATTAAACAATGTCTAGGGTATATTGACCAAATTTATCCCGATAAATATAATAAAAATAAAATCATTTACCTAAGAAACATATATTTTCTATGTGATATTTCCGATAAAATAGGTCAACAAAACTTATCTAACTCTGAATCAAGACTAGAGTTTCAGCCAAAATGGGTTACTATAAATGAAGCGATAGAAGTTAATGAAAAAAGATTGTTATTGGGCACTAAATACCATTAGACAGAAAGAGAACTGTTCATGTACAAATATATAAGGGACAACTTAATTAAGTAAACAAAGGGGCTGTAAAGAAATAGTCCAAAGATAAAAAGTTTATAAAAACAAAAACCAGACTCTTTCGAGGCTGGTTTTT
>CAZHSG010000006.1:0-68272 GCA_964535005.1 uncultured Candidatus Izemoplasmatales bacterium | reverse complement strand
AACATGTGATCAAGTTTGTGATATATGTGTAGATGTTTGTCCGAATAGAGCTAATGTAAGTATTAATGTTGCCTCTGAATTATTTGAACAAAAACAACAAATTATTCATGTTGATGGTATGTGTAATGAATGTGGTAACTGTGCTACTTTCTGTCCGCATAGTGGTCGACCTTATAAGGATAAAATCACATTATTTTGGACCGAAAATGATTTTATTGATTCAACTAACATTGGATTCCTTCCCTTAAGTGAAAATAAGTTTAAGGTTCGCGATGAAAAAGGGAATGTATTTAATTATACAATTGGAGATAAGACGGTTTCGAAAGAAATTTCAATAATTATTGATTCCGTTAACAAAGAATATTCATATTTGATGATGTAGAATCTATAAAGCAATTTAGATTGAGTTTCACTGAAGTGGTTTGTATTATGATTTCTCAGGAGGTAGAATTTATGAAAGACATTAGTAAATCAATATATAAAACGGATAGCGAAGATAAAATTTCTGGCCAAGCTAAATATGTAGCTGATATCAAAATTGATGGAATGCTACATGCTGTAACCCTAAGAAGCACAATTGCTTGCGGTGAGATAAAAAATATAAAAATTCCCGAATTACCAGAAGGTTATCATACTGTATCATCTAAAGATGTACAGGGAAAAAATGTTGTAAAAATCATTTTTGATGATATGCCGGTTTTCACGGAGAAAAAAATTACTTATTTACATGAACCAATTATGTTTGTGGTAGGTCCTGACAAAGGTAAAGTTATGGATATACTATCAGAAATTGTGGTTGAATATATAGTAGAAGAACCAGTTTTTGAATGGAAAAACTCAGCAATTAATTATCATTTTGAAAAGGGTGAAGGATTAAAAGTCTTCTCAAAAGCTGAACGAGTTATTAGCTATGATTATGAAACAGGATATCAGGAACAAGCCTATATGGAACCCCAAGGATTTGTTGGTTATTTGGACGGAGAGAAAGTTACACTCTATGGTTCTATTCAGTGTCCATACTATGTTAAAAATGCTGTTATACAAGCTTTAGGTGTTGCTGATGATAAAGTAAGAGTCATCCAACCAACTGTAGGTGGAGCATTTGGAGGAAAAGAAGAGTTCCCTTCATTAATGGCTTGTCAATTAGCTGTAGCGATTAAAAAAATCAAAAAACCAATACAACTTCTTTATGAAAGAGAAGAGGATATGCTAGTTACCACTAAAAGACATCCTTCTAGAATTCACTTTGAAGTTGCTATTGATAAAAATAATGAAATTCTTGGCTTTAAAACCCACGCAGATATAGACGCGGGAGCTAATATCGGATTAAGTGGTGTAGTTTTATCACGAGCGCTAATAGCTTGTACTGGTGCATATACTATTGATAATCTAGATATTTCAGGAGATGTATTTTTAACAAATACAGTTCCTAACGGAGCTTTTAGAGGTTTCGGAGCTCCACAGATGTTTTTCGCTATTGAGATGTTCATGGAGCATATTGCCAATGAACTAGGATTGGATTCGTTAGAGTTTAGATTGAAATATTTAGCTAAACAAGGAGATAAAACTTCGACAAATGGTATTTTTAGGGATCCAATCATAATGGATGAAATGATTGTTAAAGGTATGGAAATATCTGATTACAAGAATAAAAGAAAACTTTACGAATCACCAGAATCAAACCGAGGAATTGGAATGAGTTTCTTTTTCCACGGGTGCGGATTTACCGGTTCAGGTGAAGCTAAAATAATAAAAGCAAGAGTTAAACTTAAAAAAGACAAATCAGGAGACGTATATATTTTGGTTGCGGCAGTAGATATGGGCCAAGGTATTAGAACTACACTAAGAAAAGTCGTAGCTCAGATTTTAGAAATTCCAATTGAAAGAGTCATCTTCAATTTTCCAGATACAGATTTTGTTCCTGATTCAGGACCTACTGTAGCTTCTAGGACAATGATGATTGTTGGCGGATTAATTTCTCGTGCCTCTAAAGAAATGAAAAAACGTTGGGGAGAAACAGAATTTATAGTTGAAAAACAATATGTTCAACCCGATTACATTAAATATGATGACGACACTTTTCAAGGGGATGCATATCCTGCATATTCATGGGGTGTTAACGTTGTCGAAGTTGAAGTTGACAAAGATACCTATCAAGTTAAACTTCTAAATACTTGGTCTGTCTATGATGTAGGTAAATCTATCGATGATAGAATTGTATATGGTCAAGCAGATGGAGGGTTGATTCAAGGAATAGCCTATGGTTATCTTGAGGTAATGAACCACGAAAAAGGTGTAATAAAACAAAAAAATATGACAGATTACATTATTCCTACTGCCAAAGATACTGGCAATATGGAAACTGTAATCTATGAAAACCCCTATGCTTTTGGACCATATGGAGCCAAAGGGGTAGGAGAACTAACACTTATAGGTGGGGCTCCAGCTGTAGCCTTCGCAATTGAAGACGCTATTAAAAGAAAGGTGTTTAAAATACCAGCCACACCTGAATACATAATGGAGTTGATGAAAAATGACAAAAATTAAATTTAGATTAAACGGAAAACCCGTAGCTATAGAAACGGATGTTAACAGAAGATTATTAGATGTTTTAAGAGAAGATTTTGAACTGATTGGTCCTAAAGAAGGTTGTGGCGAAGGTGAATGTGGAGCCTGTGCTGTATTAATGGAACACGAGATTGTAAATTCATGCTCTGTACCATTAGCAAATTGTATCGGGAAAGATATCGTTACTATTGAAGGATTATCAACCACATCAAGATATACAGTTATTAGAAAAGCTTTTGAAGATGAAGGAGCAGTACAATGTGGATTCTGCACACCAGGAATGATCATCGCTACTGAAAGCATGCTAAGTAAAAATCCTCATCCAACCGATGAAGAAATAAAAATTGGTTTATCAGGAAATCTATGTAGATGTACTGGATATAATATGATTATAAAAGCGATTAAAAAAGCAGCTAAAGATGGTGATGGATTATGGTAAAAACCAGCATTCCAAAAAACTTAGCCGAAGCTTTGAGCGTTTTATCTAAAGAGAAATATCGTTTAGTAGCCGGGGGAACTGATATGTTAGTTCAAAACCGTAATCGTGCGACTCTTCCCATAAAATATAAAGATAATGTGATGTATATAGCTAATCTAGAAGAACTGTTTGGTATAACTGAAGACGAAGAAACTATCTATATTGGAGCTTGTGAGCCCCTAGAAGCAATTCTAGAGAATGACCTTACTCCAAAACTTCTTAAAGAAACCATACTAGAAATGGCTTCGCCAGCAATTAGACATACTGGAACTCTAGGTGGAAATATTGGTAATGCATCACCAGCAGGTGATTCATTAGTACCGCTTTATCTTCTAAACGCAGTTATAGAAGTAAAATCAGAAACTGAAACCAGAAGATTAAGAATTCAAGATTTCATTCAAGGAGTTAGAAAAATAGATTTAGCTGATAATGAGCTAATCACAAAAATCATCATCAGCAAAACAGAATTTACAAAGGCCTACTTTAAAAAGGTAGGACCAAGATTAAGTGATGCTATTTCTAAACTATCGTTCGCTGGAGCTATAACATTTGATAACGATATAATTCTAGACCTTCGATTTGCTTTTGGTGCTGTGAACATAACAGTTGTAAGGAGACCCGAAATTGAATGTTTATACATTAGAAAAACCAAAGAAGAATTAAAAGCTAGTGTCAATGAAATTGTTGAAGCATATAGTAAATTCATTAGACCTATTGACGATCAAAGATCAAATAAGGAATATCGTAAGAAAGTTAGCATTAACTTACTAAAGAGTTTTATAGAAGAATTATAGGAGTGATATATTGAACAGAAATTTAATTAAACAAGCAAGAGGAGAGGAACCTGCAGATCTAGTTTTAAAGAATTGTAAAGTGATAAATGTTTTCACTAAAACAATTGAAGTAGAAGATATAGCTATCTCTAATGGAGTAATACTAGGTACGGGTAAATATTTCGGAAAAAAAGAAATTGATTATTCAGATTTCTTTGTTTCACCTGGTCTTATTGATGGTCATTGTCATATTGAATCATCAATGGTAACACCTAGTGAATACGCTAAAATAGTTATGCCCACAGGAACAACTACTGTGATAGCTGACTGTCATGAAATAGCTAATGTGTGCGGTAAAGTTGGCGTTAAGTATATGATTGATTCAGCCAAAAAGATACCATTAGATGTATTTCAAATGATTCCATCATGTGTACCTTCAACTGAATTTGAAACCTCAGGCGCTACATTAACTTCAAAAGATATAGCTGAACTAAAAAATCTAGATAGTGTTCTAGGTTTAGGTGAAATGATGAATTACCCTGGTGTAATAGAAGGGGATAATGAAGTCCATAATAAATTGGACGCTTATAGCGATAGAATGATTGATGGGCACGCACCTTCTGTTTTTGGAAAAGATTTAAATGCCTATGTTTTATCAGGAATTAAAACTGATCATGAATGTACACATCCGTTAGAACTAATAGATAAAGTTAAACGTGGAATGTATATTCATCTAAGAGAAGGTTCTCAAACTAGAAACGTTATCGATTTATTACCAGGTATACATGATTCATATATCAGCCGATTATTGTTTTGTTCAGATGACCTACATCCAAGTGATATTCTAAAAGATGGTCACATCAATAACAATATTAATATTGCGATTAAACATGGTCTTGATCCAATATCTGCTATTCAAATGGCTACAATCAATATTGGCCAATGTTATAACCTTAAGGGTTATGGTGCTATAGCACCTGGATATCTTGCAGACTTAATAGTTTTCAAGGATTTGAATAACATTAAACCAGTTTATGTTTACAAAAAAGGGAAATTGGTAGCTGAAAATGGTAAAGCACTTTTTGAATCAAAACCTGTAGTTGAGTCAGCTGTACTTAATACAGTTCACTTTGATATAAAGGATTTCAACTATAAGTACAACTTGAAAAGTGGTTTTGTTAATGTCATCCAATTAGTAAAAAACAATATTACAACCAGAAAACATATTGAAGTGGTTGATTTAGTAGATGGAGATATCAACCTAAAAAATTCAAACGGGATATTAAAACTCTTTGTCGTTGAAAGACATCACAATACCGGAAATGTCGGTAAAGCATTGTTAAGTGGCTATGGGTTGAAGAACGCAGCGATAGCTCTAAGTATCGCCCATGATTCTCACAATATTATTGTTGTAGGTGATAATGAAAAAGACATAATCCTGGCTCTAAACAAGATTAAAGAAATGACTGGAGGAATTGTTTTAGTTTCTCAGGGTAAAATAATTGATTCTTTAAGATTGGAAGTAGCTGGGTTAATGACTAATGAACCTGCAACGCATGTTAAAGAAAAACTTGAATACATGGAAAAAATGGCAAGAAATTTTGGTGTTTCAAAGGATATAGTTGATCCTTTCCTATCATTAGGATTCTTATCGTTACCAGTTATACCGGATATCAAATGTACAGACAAAGGATTATTTGATGTAAGAAACTTTAAAATAATTCCCTTAGAAGCTGGAGAAGACCTATGAAAAACGTAAAACATTTTGAATGTACCATTTGTCATAAAAAGTATGATAAAGAATTGGAATTGTTAACTTGCCCTGAATGTGGAGAAAAAGGCATTCTAGAGATAGTATTTGATTATGATAAAATCAAAAAAGAAGTAAATTATGATTATTTCAAAAACAATAAAAACTATTCTATATGGCGTTACTTACCTTTTCTAACAGTGGATGAAGAACACACTAGTAAAACCTTAAAAGTTGGTTGGACTCCGCTATATAAATCAGAGAATTTAAGTAAGAAGTATCAAACAGAGAATCTCTACTTTAAAGATGATGGGTTAAACCCAACTCAATCGTTAAAAGATAGAGCTTCGGTAATAGCTTGTATGAAAGCCAAAGAGTTAGGTTATGACACAATAGCTTGCTCTTCAACAGGTAACGCAGCCTCAAGTCTAGCTGGCAACGCAGCTAAACTAGGATTGAAAACTGTTATATTCGTCCCAAAAAGAGCACCGTTAGGTAAATTATTACAACTAAAGCTATATGGGGCTGATTTAATCAAAGTAGATGGCGATTATAAAAATACTTTCAATCTTTCCAAAGCGGCAATTAATCACTATAAATGGTATAACCGAAACGCTGCAATTAATCCTCATTTAGTTGAAGGTAAAAAAACAGTAGCTTTAGAAATCGCAGAACAATTAAATTTCCATGTTACAGATTGGGTTATAGTTTCTGTGGGTGATGGTTGTACAATCGCTGGAGTATATAAAGGCTTTTATGATTTACTTAAAGTCGGTTTGATAAGCAATATACCAAAAATTTTAGGTGTACAAAGTGAAGGTTGTAGTCCATTCTATGATGCATTTCACAATAACCGCAATTTAGAAGAAGTTGAAGAAAATACTATTGCTGATAGCATTGCAGTTGGCATACCTAGAAATCCGATTAAAGGAATGAATGCAGTTAAAAAATCAAATGGAACATTTGTTAAAGTAACAGATGATGCCATAGTTAATGCAATGAAAATACTTGCTAAAAATGAAGGCATATTCGCAGAACCTGCAGCAGCAGCTTCACTAGCTGGATTTATTAAAGCAAGAGAAGAAAAAATTATCAAGAATCAAGAATCAGTTACTGTCATAATTACAGGAAATGGCCTAAAAGACCAAAAAACGGCTCTTAATGCAATAAGTAATTGGGTTACCCTAAAACCGGAATTAATAGCAGTAATAAAACATAGAGAAGAACAAGAAGGAGATAAAAACAATGAGTAAAATACCATTCGGTCCAACTTATGAAGAGATGCTACATCCAAGTAAAGTTGCACCTAAAGTCAGAGAAAGAGCATTAAAAGCAAAAAAGGACGAATTAGATCCAATCAACCTTTTTAATATTACATGGAGAGATGATAACAATAACATACATAAAGTTGTACTTCCAAAAGCATTAACTGGATTAGAGTGTAACATAGTTGTATTATTGGGAAAATATTTTCCATCAGGATCTCATAAAGTAGGACCAGCATATTCAACATTAATTGAAGGCTGTGTTGACCAAACAATAGTACCTGGTAAACATACAATCCTAGGACCATCAACTGGTAACTTTGGAATTGGCGTTGCATATATTTGTAATCTAATGAAATATGATGCAATCGTAATAATGCCAGACAATATGTCAAAAGAAAGATATGATAGAATCAAAAGATATGGAGCTAAATTAGATTTGACTCCAGGGACTGAATCTGATGTAATCCTTACATTAGAAAGAACTTTTGAATTAAAAAAAGATCCTAAAAACAGATCATTAGCACAATTTGAATTGTTTCCTAACTACCGTTTTCATAGATATGTAACTGGAAATTCTTGTATCGAAGCTGTTAAAGGAATTGGTAATGGAAGAATTGCTTGTTTTGCATCAGCACCTGGTTCTGCAGGAACGCTAGGAGCTGGAGATCAAATCAAAAAAGTATTCCCAGAAGCGAAAGTTGTTGCCTTAGAACCATATGAATGTAGTACATTAACTAATAGTGGTAGAGGTCAGCACCGTATTGAAGGTATTGGGGATAAAATGTGTACTCTAATTCACAATGTATTAAACACAGACTATGTTGCTTTAGTAAAAGATGATGATTCTGTAAGAGGATTAAAAGTTATTTTTGATGGTACAGATATTTTAGTTGAACATGGAGTAAAAAGAGAAGATGCATTAGCTATGAAAGAAATGTTTGGAGTATCAGGTATTTGTAACATTATCGGAGCTATCAAAATGGCTAAATACTTAAAACTTGGACCTAATGATAATGTTGTAACTATAGCTACAGATGGAATTGACCGTTATAATTCAGTACTCGATAACCTTGATAGAAGATATTTGGAAACTGAAGACTTCGTACTTAGAAGATGGTTTGAAGACGTTTATAGAAAAATTGGCGAAGAAGAAATTAGAGACTATCGTTCTGTTGCTCAAAAAGAAAAACTATTCAAGCAAAAAGAAAACGACTGGCTAAAATTCGGATATAAACAAGAATATTTAGATTCAATGAGAAAACCAGAATTTTGGGATAATGAATATGAAAAAATCTTTCATTATGACGAAATGATAAAAAAAATGCGTGAGGAATAATATGAATATTGATTATAAAAAAATATTAGCCAAAGCTAATGAATATAAAGCTGATATGACTAAATTCTTAAGAGATATGATTGCTATACCTAGTGAGAGTTGTGATGAAGAAAAAGTCATTCAAAGAATTAAAAAAGAGATGGAACTAGTTGGATTTGATGAAATTACAATTGATCCAATGGGTAACATAATCGGTAAAATCGGCCATGGTAAACACTTGATTGCTATGGATGCTCATGTCGATACCGTAGGTATTGGTGAAATCAAAAACTGGAAATATGATCCATACCTAGGATTTGAAGATGAAAATCAAATTTTTGGTAGAGGTGGTTCTGATCAAGAGGGTGGAATGGCTTCTATGGTCTATGCTGGAAAAATAATCAAAGACCTAAAATTAGAAGATGATTATACTCTACTAATCACAGGTACAGTCCAAGAAGAAGACTGTGATGGACTTTGCTGGCAATATATTATTGAAGAAGATAAAATCAGACCTGAATTTGTAGTTATTACTGAACCAACAAGCTGTAGAATCTACCGTGGACATCGTGGTAGAATGGAAATTAAAGTTTCTACTATGGGAGTTTCTTGTCACGGATCAGCTCCTGAAAGAGGAGATAATGCTATTTATAAAATGGCACCGATTCTATTAGAACTTCAAGAACTACACAAAAGATTGTTGGATAATAAATTTTTAGGTAAAGGGTCACTAACTGTAAGTGAAGTGTTCTTTTCATCACCATCTAGATGTGCTGTAGCTGATGGCTGTTCAATCTCTATAGATAGAAGACTTACAGATGGAGAAACCTATCAATCTGCTATAAAAGAAATTGAAGACTTACCTTCAGTAAAAGCAGCTGGTGCCACAGTGGAAATGTATGAGTACAATAGACCTGCATATACAGGCTTAGTTTATCCTACTCAATCATACTTCCCAACCTGGGTTTTACCTGAAGACCATGTTGTGTGTAAATCAACTGTCGATAGTTATAACAATTTATTTTCAGAAAAACCAATAGTAGATAAATGGACATTTTCTACTAATGCTGTTTCAATTATGGGTAGATACAATATTCCATGTATTGGATTTGGACCTGGGAATGAAGAAGAAGCACATGCACCAAATGAAAAAACGTTTAAAGATCATCTAGTGAAGGCTTGTGCAATGTACGCACTGATACCTTCAATGTATGTTCAAAATCTAAAAAAATAGGAGATTATTATGGAACCGTTATTTAAAGGAAAACATTTTATCACTTTAGAAGAGTGGAAAAAAGAAGAGATTGATAAGTTGTTAGAAGTATCAAAAACAATGAAATACAATTTCTTGAACAACGTTGACACTACATACCTAAAAAACAAAACTGCCTTTTTGATGTTTTTTGAACAATCAACTAGAACTAGAAACTCTATGGAAGCAGGACTAGCTCAACTAGGTGGTCATGCAACTTTCTTAGATACATCAAAAATGCAAATTTCACATGGTGAAAGTGCTAAAGACACAGCTAAAATATTATCATCATATGGACATGGAATAGCCTGCAGGAATTGTTTCTGGGGAGTAGGAAATAAGTTCCTAAGAGAAATGGCTGCTAATTCATGTGTATCAGTTATGAATTTGCAATGTGATATTTACCACCCAATGCAAGGATTAGCTGATTTAATGACTATTCAAGAAGTATACGGGGAAAGAAAAAATATTAAGGTATCGATTATTTGGGCATATGCTACAACGCATAAAAAACCTATCTCAGTACCATTAACACAAATATTGTTATTTCCAAGATATGGATTTGATGTAACATTAGCTTATCCAGAAGGTTATGATTTACCAGAGTGGGCTGTAGAAAAAGCTAAAAAACATGCTGTTGAAAATGGTGGATCTTTTACTATTACTCATAACATGGAAGAAGCGTTTAAAGGTGCAGATATAGTGATTCCAAAGAACTGGGGTTCTTGGGTTAACAATCAATCAGATGCAGTAGTAGATGACTTACTAGAGTCTTATAGAAGTTGGAAGTGTACAGAAGAAATGATGGCTTTAGCTAATAAAGACGTTAAATATATGCATGCTCTTCCAGCAGACCGTGGAAATGAAGTTGTAGATTCTGTAATTGATGGCCCACATTCTATAGTATACCAAGAAGCAGAAAATAGATTGCATACAGCAAAAGCTGTAATGGCAATGACAATGGGAAATAAATAGGTATTATTATGAGAATATTTATTGCTTTATTATTTGAAGATGAAAAGAAAGATATCATTTACGATATCCTTCAAGAGATTAAATTAATTACAAAATCCGGTAATTTCACAAACTACAAAAATTTACACTTAACTATCCTATATTTGGGAGATACAACCCCTGAAATGTTGGAGAGAATTAAAGAAAAATTAACTGGAATAGATATAAGTAAATTTAATTATGAAACGAACAGGATTAAACACTTCAAAAAAAGCAATGAAAAAAAAATTGTATATCTAGGAGTGGAGAAAAAAGATATACTGATTAATTTATATAACTTAATTGTAAAAAAATTAAATGATTTAGATTACAATTTTCCATTTAATAAATATACACCTCATATAACTTTAGCTAGAGAAGTGCGGTTAAAAGAAGGTGAATCAACCAACGACATTTATTGTAATAGTTTGACATTCAATGCTAGCAAAATCAGCATTATGGAATCTACTAAAGTGGATGGTAAACTCGCATATCTAGAGTTGTTTAACATACCATTAAAATAGTGGTATATCTCTAAAAATAGCGATATAATAAAAAAGCACATACGCGAGCATGTGCTTTTTTTTTTAGTATAACACTTTTTCTTTTTCGTGATACTCTTTAAATAATTTTAAACAAATTTCTCTTTCTGTACCTTCTAAATCTAATACATTTTTATCAACACAGTCGCCTTTTATAAACTCGTAGATGAAATCATCTCTAAAGCCAATTTCGTCTGCGTCAGTGGCTGTACATCCATAATATACTTTCTTAATATTTGACCAGATTATCGCACCTAAACACATAGGACATGGAAAAGATGTGGTATATAAAGTGCACCCACTTAAATCATGGGAACCTACTTTTTTACAAGCAGCTCTTATTGCATTCATTTCACCGTGTGCAGTTGGATCTTGGTCTTTTAGTACTGAGTTAGATGTTAAAGCTAAAATCTCGCCATCTTTATCAATTATCAGGGAACCAAAAGGACCGCCGATATTTTGATTCATGGTTTCTTTAGCTTTACCAATTGCTAAACTCATCAAATCGTGATGTTTGTTATTATTCATTTTGTACTCCTTTTTATTCTTGTATATATATTATAATGGACTTTAGTGATTTTGTTAAGTAGTTATTGAAAAATAAGTGATTTTAAAGTAAAGAATTATTTAATATGTTATAATTTAAATATCTTATTTAAAAGGCAGGTATTATATGAAATTTGTTACTTGGAATGTTAACGGGCTAAGAGCTGCTACAAAAAAAGGGTTTCTTGATTTCTTTAGAGATGTTAATGCAGATATATTTGCTTTACAGGAAACAAAGATGCAAGAAAACCAAAAAGAATTTGAATTAGAAGATTATTACGAATATTGGAATTGTGCTGATAAAAAAGGATACTCCGGAACACTTATCTACACAAAAAAAGAACCTCTTAATGTTAGTTTAGGTATTGATGGAGAGGGATATAACGATGAAGGAAGAATCATAACTTTAGAGTATGATAAATTCTATTTTGTGAATGTATATGTACCAAATACAAAACAAGAATTGTTAAGACTAGATTACAGAATGAACTTTGAAAATGAATTCAGAGGTTATCTAAATAGATTAGACGCTATAAAACCAGTTGTTTTATGTGGAGACTTAAATGTAGCTCATAAAGAAATGGATTTAAAGAACCCTAGGTCAAATCTTAGAAATCCTGGATTTACAATTGAAGAGAGAACTAAATTCCAAACATTGTTAGATTCTGGTTTTGTTGACTCATATCGATTCTTAAATCCTGAAACTGTTAAATATACTTGGTGGTCATATCGCTTCAGTGCTAGAGCGAATAATTCGGGCTGGAGAATAGATTATTTTGTAATATCAGAAAAAATCAAAGATTTAATAAAAAATGTTGAACTAAGAAATGATATATTAGGCAGCGATCATTGTCCTGTAGAGATAGATATAAACCTATAAAGAATTTGGTGATTTAATGAATCGAAATACATTTAAAATAATCGCTGCTATTACAATGGCTTTTGACCACGTAGGATTAATTTTGCTAGAACCCTATTCAGTATCTTATTATATTTTTAGGGGTGTAGGAAGAATTGCCTTTGTGTTATTTGCATATATGTTAGTAGAAGGATTTTTTAAAACCAGTAATTTAAAACGATATTTTATTCGATTACTTGCATATGCATCAATAATTGAGATATTCATAATTGGATATTATTTTATTAGCGACAATAATTATATTTTAGAAGTTAATGTAATCTGGCCGTTGGTATTTGGTCTAGGGGCTTTGATTTTGCTTAAGAGTAAAATCATTTGGATAAGATTATTGTCAATAGGATTAGTGTTTTTAGCGGAATTTTTAAAAATTCCCTATGGAGCCTATGGAGTCTTAATAATAATTGTTCTTGCTTTATACAGGAACCCTTTAACCCAATTGTTATTCCTTGTTGGTATAAATCTAGTATTTATCGATTTTCCATTAATTAATTTTCTAGATTTAGCTGAACATGCAAAATATAATTGGATCCAATGGCTTTCTATGGTTTCATTCGTCTTTATTTACCTATATAACGGTAAAAAAGGTAAGCTAAATACAAAATGGTTTTTTTACATATTCTATCCTCTGCATCTAGGGGTTATTTATGGAATATATTATTTTATAAGTTGAGGTGACTTAAGTGATTATTTGTAATGTTAGAGAAATGAAAGAATTTGAATTACATACAAGAGAGTCTTTAGGAATATCAGAAATCGAGTTAATGAGTAGAGCTGGATCAAAGCTGGTTAAAGACTTTATAGAGCGAGTTAAACCAAACTCCAAAAATAATATCACAATCTTTGCTGGTACTGGTAATAACGGCGGAGATGCTTTGGTGATGGCTATTGAATTGTTGAAAATCGGTTATAAACCCGATATTTTTGTGGTTGGAGATACTCCAAAAGCAACTGACTCATTTATGCATTACTATGATTTAGCTGGTAAGATAAACATAATCAGTAATGCTTCAGAATTAGAGTTCTATCAGGAGGATATAACTAATTCAGATATCATTATTGATGGTATTCTTGGAATTGGAATAACCAGAGAAGTTACAGGATATAGAAGTGATTTAATTAAGTATATTAATGATTCTGATACGGTTGTATACTCAATAGATATGCCTTCGGGTTTGAATCCTGAAAATGGTATTGTTTTAGGTATAGCAGTGGAAGCTACATATACTGGTATCGTTGGATTCTATAAACTTGGAAATCTATTGCACGATGCATTAGATTATCATGGCGATAGTAAGGTATTAGATATCGGTATTATTCAGAAGTATCCTTTAAACAGAAGTTATATTGATATAAATGATTATGATTTAAATCTACTGAGAAGAAAACACAATTCAAACAAG
The DNA here is from genome assembly GCA_964535005.1 of uncultured Candidatus Izemoplasmatales bacterium. Taxonomy (GTDB): domain Bacteria; phylum Bacillota_I; class Bacilli_A; order Izemoplasmatales; family Hujiaoplasmataceae; genus 4572-104. The sequence goes on along the minus strand of CAZHSG010000006.1, from coordinate 54,468 downwards.
TACACATTTGGGCTTGGTGTTTATGTCGGTGGAAGAAAATCTATGATGGGCTCTATTCAAATGAGCGCAATGTCAGGATTAAAAACTGGTTTAGGAATTGCTGTTGTTTTATCAGACTTAAAAGATAATATTTTTACTCAATTTTATCCGGAAATCATTGTCGAAAACAATGTTGGTGAAGATGTAATGCGTTTATTGAATAAAGCTGCCTGTGTTGTTTTTGGACCTGGGATTAGTGTTAATAATAAGGATCATAGAGAAATATTAAACTATTTGCTGGATTCTAATATACCGCTTTTGATTGATGCAACTGGATTTAAATATTTAGATCTAACAAAAAAATATAAAAACAAGAACATAGTTTTAACACCTCATGTTGGCGAACTCGCTAGGATGTTGGCTGTCAAGACAGAGGATATCAATAAAGATTCATATAAATACATAAAGAAATTAACAAATAAAGGCTTTAACGTTATATTAAAAGGTCAATGTACAATTATCGCTACTAAAGATAGAGTTAGATACTTACAAGCTAGAAATCCTGGCTTAGGAACTGCTGGTAGCGGAGATGTTTTATCAGGAATAGTAGGTGCTTATCTCGCAACTAACGATGTATTTAATGCAATGGTTTCTGGGGTTGTCACACACTCTAGAGCTGGACTAATCGCGAAGGATAACTATGGAGAAATTAGTTTAGTGGCCAGTAATATAATTGATTCAATTCATCAAGTGTTAAAATAGGGGGAGTTTCATGAAGTATAAAGATATATTACCAAAAATTTCAAAAAAGGCTTATGTACTTGAAAGCGCTCAGGTTGTAGGAGATTCAACTTTGCATGACTATGCTAGTGTTTGGTTTAATGCGACCGTTAGAGGCGACATGGCTAGTATTGAGATTGGTGAAGGCACTAATATTCAAGATAACGCTGTAGTACATACAGATACTAACTTACCTACAAAAATTGGGAAATACGTTACTGTAGGTCATTCAGCTATTATCCATGCGGCTACTGTTGGAGATTATGCATTAATTGGTATGGGGTCAGTTATTCTAAATAACGCAACAATTGGTGATTATGCGATGGTTGCTGCTGGAACTGTTGTTCCTCCAGGTAAAGTTGTACCACCTAGAACTCTTGTACTAGGTAATCCAATGAGAGTTATTCGAGAATTAACAGAAAAAGAAATAGAAGTTAATAAAAACAATGCTATTACATATATAAAACTAGCTAAGGAATATAGTGATGATTGATTATAACCAAATAATTGAAGCAGCTAAAAAATATGTTTTTGAGCAATTAAAAAGTGATTTTTCAGGGCATGATTATAATCATATTATGAGAGTTTATAATATGGCGATTTTTTTAGCAGAAAACTATGAAGTAAATCAATTTATCGTAGCTATAGCTGCTTTATTACATGATTTGGATGATTATAAAATCGCAGATAAATATAGCAACAAAGTTGTTACTTTTTTAAAGAAACATCAAGTTGAAGAATCTCAAGAGATAATTGATATTATCAATAATATGTCCTTTAGCTCTTATAAACTTGGTAAAAATGTTAATTCTATGGAAGGTAAAATTGTCCAAGACGCAGATAGATTAGATGCTCTTGGGGCGATTGGTATTGCTAGATGTTTTGCTTATTCAGGAGCTAAAAGCAGATCTTTATATGATAATGATAAAGATGGTGATTCAAGCATAGCTCATTTTTATCAAAAACTTTTAAAATTACCAAGTTTAATGAATACAGCTGAAGCTAAAGAAATAGCCTACAAAAGAGTAGATTTTATGAGGTTATATCTAAAAAACTTCTTTGCGGAATGGGAGATGGGTGCAAAATGAAAGAATATACATTGTTAGAATTAATTGAAGGTTTAAAAAGTAATAGATGGACATCTAGAGATTTAGTGGATATGTATTTAAACGAAATCAGTAAGTTAGATCAAGCTGGTCCGAAACTAAATTCAATGGCAGAGATTAATCCAGACGTTCATACAATAGCTGATATAATGGACTTAGAAAGAAGTCAAGGTAAGATAAGAAGTCTTTTACATGGTATACCAATTGTTTTGAAAGACAATATTAATACCTTTGATAAAATGCATACATCAGCTAATTCAATTGCTCTTAGTGATTTATACACTCCCTATGATGCTTTTCTCGTTAAAAAACTGAGAGACGCGGGAATGATTATTTTAGGGAAAACAAACCTTTCAGAATTTGCCTACTTCATGAGTTTAGACAATATGCCTTCTGGATATGGAAGCCGATTTGGGCAAGTTAAGAGTCCTTACAGCGAAAAAATAGATCCGCTTGGATCATCAACAGGTTCAGCTGTAGCCGTTGCCAGCAATATGATACCAGTATCAATCGGTACAGAAACCAATGGTTCACTAACAGCTCCAGCTCAAAACAATAGTATAGTAGCATTGAAACCTACGTTAGGATTAGTGTCTAGAACTGGAATAATACCAATTTCACATCTTCAAGACACTGCTGGACCAATGGGTAGAACCGTTGAAGATGTAGCGCTTTTATTTGAGTTGCTTTGTGGAAAAGACGAAAAGGACTTAGTTACTCATCTAATACCAAAGGGGAATTATAATTATTCAGAAACTTATAATAAAGATATTAAAAACCTAAAAATTGGTTTTTTGAAGTTCTCTAACGTAGAATATACAGATGAAGAACTAAAAATAATGGAAGAAGCTAAAGACGTACTTAAAAGTAAAGCTGATTCTGTAATGGATTTAACTTTCGAATATAAAGGATTTTCTACAATACCTTTAATGCATGAGTTTAAAGTTAATCTAAATCATTATCTGTCTACTGTAAGTAGCGCTACGGATATAAAGTCCCTAAAAGATTTAATCGAATTCAATAAAAAAGATCCGGAAAAGAGATTAAAGCATGGTCAATCAATCTTTGTTGCTTCAGAAGAAACCTCTGGAACTCTTAAGGAACCTGAGTACATTCAAGCTAGAACTGAAATTTTAAAAACAGCTAATATACTTAACGAGGTTATGAAGGAGCATGGTATTGATGTAATCGTTATGCCAAGACGAACTTCGCATGCCCCTGTAGCTGGGAATCCAGTTATTACAGTTCCAGCTAAAGCATTAATTGATGATATTCCTAGAAGTTTGTTCTTTGTAGCTAAAAATTTTGAAGATGAGTTATGTATTAGAGTAGCCTATCAATATGAAATAGCTACTAACCACCGAATAAAACCCGACTTTAAATAAGTATTTCTAAGCACATGTTTATTACATGTGTTTTTTATGTGTATATACAGCAATTACCTTGACAGACATAGTAATTTTTGATATATTTAAGTGTAGAAATATTATTGAGTATTAACAAAAAAAAAGTGATTGAAAAGGATGATTAATTATGAAAATAGCCGTTATTACAGATTCAAGCTCAAATCTTACCCTGAAATATATTGATTCAGTTAAAAATTTATACATGTTGCCACTGTTAATTTCAATAGATGATAAGTTTTATCGCGACCAAATAGAAATTGATTCAGCAACTGTATATGAGAGATTACCGAAAACGGATGTCAAAACAAGTTTGCCTGATATGAATGATTTAGAAGAAGCGATTGAAAAATTCAAAAGTGAAGGATACACAGATATTTTAGTAATCACTTTGTCAAGTAAACTAAGTGGAACTTACAATGCAGTTAGAAATGGAATAAAAGAAGTTACTGGTATCAAATTACATATGTATGACACTAAAACTTTATCTATGGCGCTTGGATACATGGTCATGGAAGCTGTAGAATTAATTGATAAGAAATTATCTGTTGCTAAAGTTATTGAAAAATTAGACGTTCTAAGACAAAAAGACCTATTAGCTATGTTTACAGTAGAAACTTTGAAATGGTTGAGAAAAGGTGGAAGAATCGGTAAAGTTGAAGGAACAATTGGGGAAATTCTTCATGTAAAACCAGTAATTGGTGTAACTGATGAAGGCATATATTATACGATTTCAAAAGGCTTTGGAATGAAAAGAACCTTTATTACAATGCGAAAAGAATTGAAAAAGTTTTTCGGTGATGATTTAATAGAAGTGACTTTACATTATGGTAATGATTCAACCTACGCAGAAAGCGTGAAGGAAAAAATTTTAGATGAAATGAACGTAACTAGAGTAAATCTTTCTCAATTAACTCCAGTTCTTGGAGTGCATGTTGGGCCGGGAATACTGGCTATGGTTGGTAGAAGAATATATAAATAATAAGAATACCGGTTTTTACCGGTTTTTTTTATGAAAACAAGATAACGTGTTGATACAAGAAATAAAATTGAGATTCCATATCTATAAATGGTATTGCATAAAGAAAACAGAGGATAAAGCCAAATTAGGCTTTTCTTTTTGATTTCTTAATGATATAATTTTCATAACGGAATCATAGCTCAGTGGGAGAGCACCTGCTTGACGTGCAGGGGGTCGGGGGTTCAAATCCCTCTGGTTCCACCAAAAGTTCTAGATTTAGGGGAGATAATTTTTAAGTTATCTACCTAATATATGATTTGTATGTATATATATTAATTGTTACTATATGTTTCTAAGCGCTTAATCAAATAGATATGATTCAAAAATAAATATGTATTATTTGAATAGCAGATTCTACAATCCAGCGATTGTTATATGAGTAAAATAGATAAACACAAAAATAAATACAAAATATTTGTTTTATAACCAAAAAACTTGTAATTTATTCATTTTTTTTGTATAATCTTGTTGAGGTGATAAGTATGATAGAGCGCAGACTGTATAATGATACACTAATCAGTACGATTGATAATGGTATGGTTAAGCTTTTAGTAGGTGTAAGAAGAAGTGGTAAGTCAACCCTTTTGAAGCTGCTAAAACAGCATATGGTAAAACACGGTATAGCAAATGATCAAATTATAGAAATAAATTTTGAGATGATTGAGTTTGATACATTAAAAGATAAACAGATACTTCACGAATATATATCTAAGCAGATTGTTGCTAAGAAAAAGTATTACCTGTTTATCGATGAAGTACAAGAGATACCGGAATGGGCAAGGGTAATAAATTCTTTGCGAGTAACATTTGATATAGATATTTTTGTTACTGGATCAAACGCAAGAGTTTTTACTGGAGAGCATCTTACATATTTGGCAGGTAGATATATGTCAATTGATGTATATCCTTTGAGTTTCAGTGAACTAGCAACATTTCTAGCAAAAGAAGAAAATAATGAAGTCTACAACGATTTTCTAGATAGCAGTTTTCCTGGCGTTGCATTAGAAACTAAGAAAAGCCTTAAAAACATTATGAAACAAGATTTATTTGATGCAGTATTTCAAAGAGATATGATCTTAAAAGGTAAGATAAGAAATGAGAATGTTTTCTTTAAAGTTGTACGATTTGTGTTGGAACATATTGGATCAATGATTTCTGTAAACAAAATTAGAAATACATTAATATCAGATGGTGTCAAGATTTCATATGAAGCAGTTGATAGCTACATAAATCTTATGGTTAAGTCATATTTCCTTTATACTTGTTCAAGATATGACATAAAAGGTAAGGAAATTTTAAAGACTAATAATAAATATTATGTTGTTGATTTTGGAATAAGGCAAAAAATCGTACCAAACATTGAAACTAACACAGGGAGAATACTCGAAAACTTTATATATTTGGAATTAATTAAACATGGATATAATGTTTATATTGGTAAAATTGGTAGAGATTATGAAATAGATTTTTTTGCTACAAAAGAAAACAGGAAAATGTATATACAAGTATCTGAGTCTATAATTGATCCGGAAACAAGAGAAAGAGAAATCAAACCATTCACAATGCTTAATGATATGAGTGAACGCTACATCGTATCATTTGATAAATATTTGTATGAATCAGTATTTTTTAGACATTTAGAAGTTCTAGATTTTATAAAAATACTCTAACATTTTTTATAGTTTTAGCATATTGTGCGAATACTCCAGTGATGTATCTAGATCCTAGCGGATTTATATCAGAAACATGGAAGAATATATTAATTGGGCCTGCAGTTATTTTGACTTTAGCACTTTTAACTTGTCTTTCAGCAGGAACATTATCAGCCGGAGGTGCTGCTTTTGCAGGAGCTTTGCTAGGTTCGGGGGTTCAAATCCCTCTGGTTCCACCATGTGAGAATTGCAGATGCTATTTAATCGATAGTATCTTTTTATTATATAAACAATTTAATATCATTGAAAGGTAGTGAATGTACTATGAAGAAAACTTTACTCATATTAATTCTAATTTTGGTGGGTAGTCTTGTCTCCTGTCAAGGTGATAACCAGGATATTATTTATACAGATGACGAGTCTATTGTTATTGAAATGACTAATGACTCTCTAAGAATACTCCAATTAACGGATTTGCACCTTACCTATGGTATCGATGCTTCCGATAGAAAAACCTTCAAAGGCATTAAAAAACTTGTTTCTAGCGAAGAATGGGATCTAGTTGTTATTACTGGAGATATTGCTTTATCAATAACTACACCTTCACTATTTGCCAAACTCATTCGAGTAATGGAAAATTTAGAAACACCTTGGACCTTCGTCTTTGGAAACCATGAAACAGATAATTGTGAATATATTGATTTATTAAATAAAATTGATGATACCGAGTATTTGTATTTTAAAGTAGGTCCTGAGTTAGATGAAGGTGGAGTTGGTAATTTTCGCATTCTATTCACTAAAAATGGGAACCCATTTTATACGTTATATTTAATGGACTCTCATGCTGAAAGAGAAGAATATACCGAAGAAGAAGGGGAATATGATTATATTCGTACTTCTCAGGTTAATTGGTATACAAGCCATGTTAGTGAAGATTTAACAGATTCTATTATGTATATGCATATACCATTAAGGCAGTTTATAGATCCTGACAGTTATGAAGGTATCTTTAATGAAGATAAAGTATACGCTCAAGGATTAGACACTGGGTTATTTGCTGAGATAGTAGATTATGGAAGAACCAAAGGTGTTTTTGTGGGTCATGATCATTTAAATAATTTTTCATTTGTAATGGATGGAGTTCTACTTGCCTATGGACAAGTAACTGGATATAGCGCCTATGGTGATTTAGGCCGTGGTGGTAGGGTTGTTGAAATATCTAATACAGGGGTTATGATTTCATATATTCTTTTAGAGAGTGAAGTGATAGCATGAAACTAAAAGAACGTATATTAATTGCGCTATCTTCATTTGTGCTTTCAACAGTATTATTCTGGTTTTTTGGTGGAATCTATTTTTATATAATATTCATATTAGGAATTGTATATATATTTATAGGAGGTAGACATAATGCTTGATTTTCTTGTCAGAGTTATGCTTGTCTCATTTTGGATAGCATTAATTGGGTTTGGATTAGGCTTATTTTTAATGCGATTCGTAATTGTATTAAAAGATAAACTTCCAATAAAAACCGCTTTATTTGTAATATTTACACCATGCTCAATTGGATATTATGTCAATTACAAAGAAAAGTCATTATTCAAAAATGTATACGAAGTATTAGTAATAATAGAGTTTGTATTAATGTTAATTGGTAGTGTAATGATAATTTACACTAGATATATGTAGTTAGAATAAAACAATTTAAGGAGATACTAAATGTCGAATTTTAAAGAATTAAGAATCGTTGATAACTTCTATCAAACCTCAAGTTTTTTCCCAATGCCTACAATCTTGATTTCTACCATAGATGATGAAGGCAACACTTCAATAGGGGCATACAGTTTATGTTTCCCATATTATGTAGCTGGAAAAGATTATTACGCTATGCTTTTAGAATGTAGAAATAGTTCTAATACCGCTCAACATATATTAAAAAGACCTAGAGTAGCGCTGAATTTCTTGCCAGTAAATAAGAAGTATTTTAAAGAAACTGTACGCCTTGGTTTTCCAGGAGATACATCTAAAGAAAAAATGGCTAAGCTATCACTACAATTGGTGGATGGATTAGCTGATTCAGACAAAAAAGAACCTAGGCCTAAGGTATTAGAAGAGGCTTTCCAAGTTTTTGAGTGCACATGGGTTTCTGAACTTGATAAAGGCTTTGAGTGTTTAGCTGGTCAATTAGAAGGTTATGAACCACCTTACAAAGACTTTAATGGTATTACTAGTAAATTTGGAGCTCATTTTATCTTAAAGATTGATAAAATTATCATGAAAGAGAAATATCATCAAGCAATAGTTGATGGAGTTAATAGTAGTAATTTCCCTAAAATACCTGTTGATTATGGCTATAGAGACAATACTCATTTTTGGCATTCGCCTTCAAAAAAATATTTTAAGGAGCCAGTGCCTGCACCTAAGGAAATAGATATTTCAACAGTAAGATTCGCAGCTGATAGAACTGATCCAAATATTCATTTCACTGATGATGCTTGCAAACGATTATCTAGAGTTCCAAGAATTTTTTTGAAAGCAGCTCTAGATAGCTGTGCTAAATGGGCTAAAGAACATGATGTAACAGAAATTGATATAGCAGAATTAGATATTATAAATGATAAAAGAAGTAAAGAAAAGAGCAAATAATTCAACTAATTACTTTCTGATTTTTTTAAGTATTAAGAATAGATTTAACATAACTTATTTATTAATTAATTAAGTTACTATAAATGAATTACAATAATGTTAAAAAACCCATTGCATAACACCCAAACACAGTATATAATAGTAAGCGCTTACTTAAATATATATAAATAGGAGGATTATATGATTAAAACTTTCGGTGAAGCTTTAACTTTTATTAAAACTCACGAGATTAAGATGATTGACTTTAAAATTATTGACATTGATGGTAGATGGAGACACCTTACAATACCCGCAGTCAATTTTAAGCCTGAACTTTTTGAAAGTGGAATTGGCTTTGATGCATCAAACTATGGATACGCTCCAGTTGAAAACAGTGATATGGTATTTGTCCCTGACATCTCTACTTTAACTGTTGATCCATTCGCAGAAATACCTACTGTAAATATGGTAGGAGATGTTCTAGTTATTGGTAAGGAAAATGTACCTTTTAACCAATACCCTAGAAATATAGCAAAAAGAGCTGAAGCATTTATGCAAGAAGCAGGTATCGCTGATAAAATGTTAATCGGACCTGAATTTGAGTTCCATATATTTGATAATGTTGCTTTTGAAGTTAAATCAAACTCATCTTTCTATCATGTAGACACTTCTCAAGCGGAGTGGCATACTGGAGAAAGAACACCTGATAATAATGGATATCAAGTATCTACTAAAGGTGGATATCATATGGATATACCTAATGACATCAATTATAATTTGCGAAGTAAAATTTGTCTTTTAATGAATGATTGGGGTGTCCCGGTTAAGTATCATCACCACGAAGTTGGTGGATCAGGACAACTTGAAATAGAAGTTGAATTTGATACAATGAGCAAGATGGCTGATAATACGATGATTGCTAAATATATAGTTAAAAACTCAGCGAATCAAGCAGGTAAAACAGCTACATTTATGCCAAAGCCCCTAGGGTCAGAAGCAGGAAATGGTATGCATGTTCATATGATGCTTTTTAAAGATGGAAAACCATTGTTTTATGATGACAAAGGTTATGCTCATCTTAGTGAGTTTGCCATGCATTTTATGGGGGGGATATTAAAACATATTTCTAGTTTATGCGCATTTACTAATCCATCTACAAACTCATACAAGCGTTTGATACCCGGCTATGAAGCTCCAGTCACAGTTGGCTATGCAACAGCAAATAGATCTGCAGTTGTTAGAATACCAGCTTATGCTAAAAAACCTAACGTAAAAAGATTTGAACTTAGAAACCCAGATGCTACATGTAATCCATACTATGCTTACTCAGCAATACTTATGGCAGGATTAGATGGAGTTATTAATAAAATTCATCCAAAGGATTATAATTGGGGACCATTCGATTTTAATCTATATACACTTACAGAAGAAGAAAGAAGTAAAATAGACAGTTTACCAAGAACTTTAAATGAAGCTTTAGACGCTTTGGAAGCCGACTATGAATATCTACTTAGAGGTAATGTATTCCCTAAAAGACTTATAGATATTTGGGTAAGTGAAAAAAGATTAGAAGTTAGAAGAATTAATAATCTTCCACATCCTGCTGAATTTAAGAAATATTATGATTTCTAAGTAAGTGTTAAATAGATCTTACCGAGGAAGAAAAAAGCAAAATATAATAATACCTTCAAAAGAAAATTTGAAGGTATTTTTTAATGGTATCAGGTCAAGCATATATACAAAACGGTAATTAATCTTTCTGATATAGATATTGAATTTTGTTGTTTAAGGACTGTTCTATTTTCATAAAAATAGGATAGAATTTGAAATAATAGAGAATATAACAAATTAGTACTTGATGCAAATTAAATAAGTGTTACAATATGTATTAAGAGCTAAAGAAAAGGTGTCAAATGGTAATAGGTAAATTCATCTCTTTAGATGAGATAGACTCTACAAATAAATATATCAAAGAAAATCTGAATATTTTAGAATCAGGGACTATTGTTGTGACAAAAAATCAAACAAATGGTTATGGAAGAAATGCTAGATTTTGGTTTAATGAAAAAGGTAGTAGTCTTACCTTTAGTATGCTAGTAAAACAAGATTTAAGAGAAGATTTAGGGTTAATTACTCAGTTAACAGCAGTTAGTGTCTTAAAAACCTTAGAAAAATATAGTGTTAATGCTTTAATCAAATGGCCCAATGATATAATTATCAATCATAAAAAAGTATGTGGTATTTTAGTTGAAAATATTATTAGTGAAAGTTCTGTTTCTGTCATAATAGGAATAGGTCTCAATGTAAACAATGAGCAATTTGATAAAAGTATTCTTCACAAGGCTACGTCATTATATTTAGAAACCAAACTTAAGTATGATGTAGTTGATGTTTTAAATACACTTTTGGAAAAATTAGAATTGTATTATAATCAATACTTAAAACAAACCACAGAATTTCTGGGTATTGCCAGAAAGATGAGTTGTTTAATAGGAAAAGAAATACTTTTGGAAAATCACAAGGAAACAGCGATAGTAAAGGATATTGATCAACTAGGTAGACTTGTAGTTATAACCAATGGACAAGAAAAAGTATATACTGGTAATGAAGTATCGTTATCTAATAGTTATAGGGGTAAATAAATGGTTAAAATAACAGAAACAGCTTTAAGAGATGGTCATCAATCTTTAATAGCAACAAGATTGAAAACCAGTGAAATACTTAAAATAGTTGAAAAAATGGACCAAGTAGGATACTACGCTTTGGAAGTATGGGGTGGAGCTACATTTGATTCTTGTTTAAGGTTTTTAAATGAAGATCCTTGGGAAAGACTTAGGGAAATTAGGAAAAGAGTAAAGAAAACTAAATTACAGATGTTATTAAGGGGACAAAATCTTTTAGGATATAAACATTATCCTGATGATATTGTAGAACTATTCGTAAAGAAATCAATTGAAAATGGGATTGATATCATTAGAATATTTGATGCCTTGAATGATATTCGAAATCTAGAAACTGCAGTTAAAGCTACTAAAAAATACGGAGGTCATTGTCAAATAGCAATTTCGTATACGACTAGTATTGTACATACAATTGAGTATTACGTTGACCTATCCGTTGAGATAGAAAAAATGGGAGCTGATTCCATTTGCATTAAAGATATGGCAGGAGTTTTATTGCCAAATGATGCCTATGAGTTAGTAACCAAAATGAAAGAGAAAATTTCAGTGCCAATTGAACTCCACACACATCAAACAAGTGGAACAGGAGCCATGACTTACCTGAAAGCAGTTCAAGCTGGTGTCGATATCATCGATACAGCAATATCTCCTTTCTCTGGAGGAACTAGTCAACCAGCTACTGAATCAATGATGTATGCACTGACTAATACAGAATTCGATCCTTTGTTGAATAGAGAAGTACTAAATGAAGTAACCGAATATTTTACAGTACTTAGAGACCAATACTTAAAGTCTGGCGAACTAAACCCAAAAGCATTGGGAACAAATCCGAATATTTTAAAATACCTTGTACCTGGAGGAATGCTTTCTAATTTGATGAATCAATTAGAAAAACAAAATGCCTTTGATAAGTATGAAGAAGTATTAAAAGAAGTACCACGGGTCAGAAAAGATTTGGGATATCCTCCTTTAGTAACTCCAATTTCACAGATGGTTGGGACACAGGCCGTTATGAATGTGATGTCTAAAGAAAGATATAAAGTTATTCCCTCAGAAATAAAAGATTATGTTAAAGGTCTTTACGGCAAATCTCCAGTGCCTATCTCAGACGAGATAAGAACTATGATTATTGGCAATGAAAAAACTATTAATTATCGACCTGCTAACGACCTAAAACCAATGTTTCAGGAAATAGAAAAGAAATATTCTTCCATTGCTTCAAGTGTTGAAGACCTATTATCTTGTGCTTTATTTCCACAAACAGCTGTTGATTTTTTAGAAAGAAAAAACAAGATGGATTTAATGAAAGAAAAAGATGAAGTAATTGAATTCAATTTGATAACGGATTAAGGAGTTTATAAATGATTATTTTAAATATAAGTATTGTAGAGGCTTTATTAATCGCTTTAAATAGCATTATACTTTTATTTGTTGTATTAATAATATTAATGTTAGTTGTACGTTTTTTTAAGTATATTCCTAAAGTAGTTAGTCTTATAGATAAACTTAAAAGAAAAGTGAGACATAAGTATACCGCTTTTGATGAAATGGATGAAGATATGCAAGTCGCTGTTTTAACTGCTAGCATATGTTATAAAAATGAAGTAAAGAACGATGTCAAATTAAAATCAGTTAGAAAACTATAGGTGGGAAAATATGAAAACATATCGTGTAAAAGTAAATGGGAAGTTATTTGAAGTAGAATTAGAAGAAGTTCTCAAAACCGAAGAAAATATTACATTGACTAAAAAGGAAGTAACTGTCACAAAAGATAAAGGGTATAAAGTGAAATCATTTATGCAAGGTACTATTGTGGATGTAAAAGTTGAAGAAGGCCAAACCGTAACTGAAGGGCAAACATTAGCGATTCTTGAAACGATGAAAATGGAAAATGAAATTGTTTCTCCAGTTGCAGGGCGTATTTCAAAGGTATTTATCGCCAAACAAGCTAATGTAGAAAATCAAGAAGTTCTTATGATTATTAATTAGAGGTGATTTTATGATTGAGATATTAAAGAACTTTTATGAAGCCTCTGGGTTTCATAATTTAGAATGGTCCAACGTAGTTATGATTTTAGTAGCAATAGGACTAATCACAATTACTATTCTAAAAAAGTATGAACCATACTTATTAATCCCAATTGCATTTGGGATGTTATTAGTCAATCTTCCACTGAGTGGTTTAATGGAAGAAGGTGGATTGTTAAAGGTCCTTTACAAAGGAATTGAATATGGAATATATCCTCCGCTTATCTTTCTAGGAATCGGAGCTTCTACAGATTTTGGAGCATTAATTGCAAATCCTAAAAGTCTTCTTTTGGGTGCAGCTGCCCAGTTTGGAATATTCATAGCTTTCATCCTAGCAATTCTATTTGGTTTTAATGAATTAGATGCAGCTTCAATAGGTATTATTGGCGGTGCAGATGGACCAACAGCTATATATTTAACTAGCAAACTAGCTCCTGATTTATTAGGACCTATTGCAATAGCTGCTTATTCATACATGGCATTAATACCAATTATTCAACCACCAATTATTAAACTTTTAACAACAAAAAAAGAAAGACAAATAAAAATGACACAACTAAGAACTGTATCAAAATTGGAAAAAATTATCTTTCCAATTGTTGTTAGTATAGTTATAGCATTAATCGTTCCGAGTAGTATTCCATTAATTGGAATGTTTATGTTTGGGAACTTACTTAAAGAATCTCAAGTTGTACCTAAATTAGTTGAAAATGCTAATAACTCTTTAATGTATATTGTTACCATTCTAATAGGTATTACAGTAGGAGCAACTACCAATGGCGCAACATTCTTAACAGTTAAATCATTAACTATCATTGGCTTAGGATTAATTGCTTTTGTATTTGGGACAGCATTCGGAGTTATATTCGGAAAACTTATGAATAAATTTAGTAAAACACCAATTAATCCAATGATTGGAGCTGCCGGAGTATCTGCAGTGCCAATGGCTGCAAGAGTGGTTCATAAAATGGGTCAAGATGAAGATAAAAGTAATTTCTTATTGATGCATGCTATGGGTCCTAATGTAGCAGGTGTAATTGGATCTGCTGTAGCTGCTGGAGTATTTTATATGCTTTTTTCTTAAAATATAAACTCTTTTTAGGGGGGAAAGTATGATTGTTTTTCAATTAAAATACGTTCTTTTAGTTTCAATAGCAGATGTGATATAATTAAATATAAGATTGACCATACGAACACATATTACATATCAAAAGGAGAAAAAAGCAAAATGAGAGAAGAAGATATAGCTGATTTTAAAGAAGAAGGAAATCCACTTAAAAACAAAAATATAGTTATAAGAAACATAATTATAATTGTAATAGGAATCCTAATTATAGTTTTTAGTTACCTAGGCAGACAATTATCTCAAAACAGTACTCTTTTTGATTCAGAACAACATTATAGTAATATTAGTATTGGTGCTGACACTAAACTTAGCATTAAAGCATTATTTGATGCTGGAGATTATAACGTTATAGTTCTAGGAACTGTAAATAACACCTATGTTTTTGATACATATAATGAAGTAACAGGTTTAAAAACCTATAGCGTAAGCGAAGGAAGCTTATATGATACTGATTTAGCAGCTTCCTATGTATTGGGTTTCAAAACCGAAGGCTATAAACAACTATCCATCTTTATGTATAAGATGCTAAAACCGATTCGAGTGTTAGGGTTTATAGTAGTTATTTTGGGGGGAGCACTATTCTTTTATAATCCGAGGAAACAAATCTCTAGAGAAAACTATTTACAAGGTTCAGCTCAGGTTAAAAGAGGGTATGAACGTGGAGTTAGACAATAAAAAGGCTGTGAAAGCCTTTTTTTTATGCGATTATCGTTAATACAAGAAAAAACATTATATAATTAAGCATGTTAGTGGTATACTATCATGTATTGCTTATTATAAGGAATGGTTAGGGAGTGGTTTTATGAGAGATAAAAATATTATAAACGTAGCTGTAATTGCTCATGTTGATGCTGGAAAGTCTACTTTAGTAGATGCATTTTTAGCACAAACAGGAGTATTTAGAGAAAATGAAGAAATTATTGCACAAGTAATGGATAGTAACGATCTTGAAAGAGAAAGAGGAATTACGATATATTCAAAGAACTGTGCTATAGAATATAAAGGAACTAAAATAAATATAGTTGATACACCAGGACATGCTGATTTTTCTTCGGAAGTAGAAAGAATCATGAAAACTGTTGATACAGCTATTCTTTTAGTCGATTCAAGTGAAGGACCAATGCCTCAAACAAAAGTTGTATTAAGAAAATCACTAGAATTAGGATTAAAACCAATACTGTTTATTAATAAAATTGATAAAAAAATGGCTAGATCTAGTGAAGTAGTAGATCTAAGCTTTGATTTATTTTCAGAACTAGGAGCTACCGAAGAACAAATTGATTTTCCAATTGTTTACGGAATTGCTAGAGAAGGAATTGCAATGCGTGAAATCGGTGGAGATAGTAAAGACCTGACTCCATTATTTGATTTATTATTAGAACATGTTACTCCTTATGAAGACAATTCTGACGAAGAATTACAAATGCAAGTGTCTACTCTAGGTTATGATGACTATTTAGGAAGACTAGGTACTGGACGAATTTACCGCGGTAAATTAAAAGAAAATTCTATTGTTAAAGTTAGTAGAAGAGATGGTTCTATAACCAATAATAAAATCACAAAAATTTATGTTAATGAAGGTTTGGGAAAAGTTACAAAAAAAGTTGCCTACGCGGGAGACATTGTTACATTTGCTGGGATTAGTGATATTTCAATCGGTGAAACTGTTTGTGATCCACTAAGAGTTGATCCGATGGAATTAATTGACATAGAAAAACCAACGTTATCTATGAATTTTTTAGTTAATAACTCACCGTTTGTTGGTAGAAGTGGAAAACTTGTAACTACAAGACAAATTAGATCTAGATTATTAAAAGAATTAGAAACAAATATTGGATTAGAAGTTGAAGAAATAGCAGGACTCGAAGGCTACAAAGTATCTGGTAGAGGTGAATTACATCTTTCAATACTTTTAGAAAGTATGCGTAGAGAAGGTTATGAACTTGGTGTTTCTAAACCAGAGGTAATCTTTCAAGAAATCGATGATAAATTATATGAACCATTTGAAAAAGTTGTTATTACAGTACCAGACAAGTTCGCTGGAGCTGTTATCAATCAATTAAACCAACGTAAAGGTATGATGCATAATATGATTTCTGATCTTGGAATATCTGTTATTGAATATGTTGTTCCAACTAGAGGAATAATTGGTTATAGATCTGAATTTATTAATTCAACTAAAGGTAATGGAGTAATGGAAAAATCATTTGACTCATTTATGCCATTTGTTGGACCTATGAGCAACAATAGAAATGGTGTGTTTGTAGCTAAAGAAGCTGGAAAAACAATGGCTTATTCATTAAATAACCTATCTGAAAGAGGTAGAATGATAATCGATGCAGCTGTTGATGTATATGCTGGTATGATTGTTGGGATTAATTCAAGAGGTAATGATTTAACAGTTAACCCATGTAAGAACAAACATTTAACTAACACAAGAGCAAGTGGTAGTGATGATGCAGTTAAACTATTAGATCCAATTATTTTTACATTAGAAGAAGCACTAGAATTTATTGATTATGATGAACTAGTTGAAATAACTCCTGGAGCTATTAGACTTAGAAAAAAAATATTGGATGAAAAGCGAAGAAAAAAGACCTACGCAAAAGTAGTTGAACATAAAGTATAAAAAGGCGCAAGCCTTTTTTTTTGATTGATAATGTAATATATAGTTGACATTATGTAATGTATAATGTATAATTTGTTTAATTATGAGGTGTTAGCATGAATTTGAAAATGAAAGCAGCTAGAGTTGAACATGGCTTGTCACAAGCTGAACTGGCTAAAAAAATAGGTGTAAGTAGGCAAACAATAATTCTTATTGAACAGGGAAAGTTTAATCCCTCTCTAAACCTATGCATTTCAGTCTGTAAACAACTCGATAGAACATTAAACGATTTATTCTGGGAGGATTTAAAAATTGAAAGATGAAAGAATTATTCAGAGGCTAGGAATAGTCAAAAGAAACAATTTGATTATCATTTTTTCACTAGCACTACTATCATTAATCTATAAATTGATATTTGTACAGGCTATAGTTGCTATGCTTACTGAAATATTCGTTTTAATTGTTGTAATTATAACATTCATAATAAATGCAATAATTAAATCCAAAGAAGAACTAGTGGATGAAAGGGTGTATCAAAAAATTCTTAGAATTTATAACTATGGATTTAATATAACTGTAGGATTAGGAGTGATTATCTATTTTGTATCATCATTATTTTACGTAAGTAATACTATCGTATCTCCTAACCTTTTTGTAAATTCAGCAATTTTTATATGTCTGTTATTATCATTTACTAATTTTAGAAAAAATGGTATGTCTTTCAATTATAAGTTTATAGAAAACTGTAATAAACAATATTACTTTGGAGTAATAAAAAGAGTACTATATCTCTTAGCTTATACAATTATTGTTGGATTAGTAGTATTTATCTTAAGTATTATTTTTACAGTTGTAGCTAATGTTGAAGTATTACTGTTATCAATACTTATATCATTTATCACATTTGCTATTCAGTATTTTCTATTTTCTATTTATGAAAAACTTCATTATGATGAATCTGTGGAAATGGATGAAGGTAAGTTACGGTATATAACTCGAAAAGTTTTGTATATATTTGTTTTAATTACCTTGTTCAGGTTCTATGCGCTTTTAATTGATAGTTTATGGTCGTTCTCACATCTTGAAAACAATTTTCTTCATAAATACGCTCTCATATTAGAATTGTTAGAATTAGGAGTTAAGATTCAAGGAATAGATTTCGCTGTATTATCTTTAATATCAGGAATTTTGATTTATAAATCAATTATCAGGATAAATCTAAAGTTTCTAAAGTACAAAAAGTTGTATTTGATCGCTATTTGGGTGAGTTTTGTTTTTGGGATACTTAATTGGGTATACCGTTTGGGAGTAACTATGCTTGGGAGAATTTATGAATTTGAAACATTTATAAAAATTGTAACCTACGTTCGTTATCTAAACTTTACTTTTCTATTTATATCTATATTTGTTGGAGCTCTAATCTATATATTTATGTTGCTGAATAACTTGAAAGTTAGAAACACATATTTGGCTTTACTTATTTTTCAAACACTTGGCGTTATGGTAACTGTTGGAATTATTCCAGTATTCGGAAATTTGAATCAAGATCCTACGATTCATAGTGTCGTATTTAATTGTATAAATGTTTTTGGTTTAGCGATTTTGAATTATATCGTAATATATAAGCTTACTAGAGCATATGAAATAAAAGAATTTACTGAGGAATTATTATAGTTAATACATAATCTAATAATAATTTAGAGAAGCGTTTAAAACAAGAAAACGCTTTTCTTTAAATTAGGGGTTTTCAAATTAAGTTTTTGTAGTATAATAATCTCAGATAATTAATATTTAGGGGTGATAATTATGTGGCTAACAATTTGGGATTTTTTCGTGTCAGTACCATTATGGGAAGTATTACTAATATTCTCCGCAAAAGTTATTGAAGTAGCTATTAGTACATTAAGAATTATTTACGTAAACAAAGGATTTAGAAAACTAGGTAGTATCCTTGCTTTAGTAGAAATTTTACTATGGGTTTTTATTGCTTCAAGGGTTATAGTTGGAGTGGCTGAAACACCAATGAAAGGTATAATTTATAGTTTAGGCTTCGCAGCTGGTGTTTATGTTGGGTCTTTGTTAGAAAATTATCTAGCCGTTGGTAAAATCTATATTCAAGCAATTATTATGAGAGAAGAAGCTAGTAAAGTGATTAAACAAGTAAGAGACGCTGGATATGGTGTGACTGTCCTGAGTGCCCAAGGTAAATTAAGAAGCCGAAAAGTGCTAATGATATTTGCAAGAAGAAAAAATAAGGAGAGTATTATTAATCTCATTAATAAATTAGATGATGACGCTTTAATCGTAGTTAATGAAGTATCATTAGTTAAAGGTGGATATGCGAGTACATTTCGTAAAATAGCTAAATAAGTTTTGAACTTGTAAAAATCTAATTTTTATGTAGAGTTTAGTATTTTGAAATATTTCTTTATTTATGAGTTTTTTAGTTGAAAAAATAGTTGATTTCATATAGAATATATAGTGCAAACTATATGCAGGTGTAGTTTAATGGTAGAACAGGTGCTTGCCAAGCATCCGATAGGGGTTCAATTCCCCTGGCTTGCTCCAGTTTTATTATATCAAGTTTATTCATTTATCGTTAACGGCTTAATTTCGCCATGTAGCGGTATATAAAGGATAAACTTTTTTATTTTGATATGTTTCTTTAAAGTATGATAGCTTTAAAAATAGAGTATTTAGAGAGTTTTTTCGTAAAAAACAATCCTACGTGTTAAGAGAATTGAACTTTCAATGTTGATAGGCAAGCGAGGGGTTTTATAGAGTTTTTAAAAGGTTATGAAGAATTTAATACTTAGGTATGCATCTAAAAATTTATGTATTTAATTAAAAAGTTATGGTCTATAATTAGTAGATTCGTATGGAATTGATTGAATGTTTAAAGAAAGCAACTTAGTAATGACACTGAGTAAAACATGAAATATTTTCATAGGTTTTCATATAAACATGGAAATGACAAGCCATTTTTTAAAATTAAGTTTATTCCTTTTGGGATAAACTTTTTAAATTGTTTTTGAAGTCATTGATAGTACATGTGCTACATAAATGTCAAATACAATAAAAGTAGAACATATTATATGTGCTACAAATATAATATTTATTGATTATGTAGCACATATGATGTATAATAGATGTAGGTGATATTATGAGTATATTAAAGAGTGTTTTGGAAGAAGAGTTGGAAAGAAATTTAAAAAATCAAAATAGCTATAAGCAAATGTTACTGGAATTACCAAAGGGAAGTATATATATATCAAATAGAAATGGTAGGCAGTACATGTACAGAAAAAACAGATATGGCGATAAAATCGTAAACGTATATATTTGTTCTCTGAGCAATATTGAAAAGGCGAATGAAGAAAAACAAAAATCAGAGGAATATGCAAGAATTTCTGATAATTTTAAAGTAGCTAGAAATGAAGAAGTTAAATTGAGAAAGGCATTGAAAGCATATGAGGATTGATTATGAAGAAAAGTTATTAGATGTTATCAAAGCATTTGGAGAAAGTTGTATATTAGAAAATATAGTTATTATTGGTTCTTGGGCAACATATTTTTATGTCAAAGTTTTTGAAAATTTCATTCCTAGTATTAGAACACTTGATTTAGATTGTTACGTTCCAAAAACAAGGAATACAAAAGTATTAAAAAGTGTCAATGAAACTTTAAAACCAATAAATTTTGATCATATTTTTGATTCAGGAACTGAGAAGTCAAAATTCATCTCTCCTGATGGGTTTGAAATAGAGTTTTTAGCAAAGTTGAAAAGAAATCAAAACAGTATTGTGAAGTTGGATTCTCTAGGAGTGAATGCAGAACAGCTAGGAAATTTAGAACTTTTTGACAAAGGATTTATTCTAGTAGATTTTGAGGGATACATTGTCAAAGTAGCGAGTCCATCTGCTTATGTATTACAGAAAATACTGATATCTCCAAAGCGTTCTGAGGAAAAGTATTTGAAAGACTTGGAATCAGTACAATTGGTTTATGAAGTATTAAAGAAGGAAAATAATCATCTTGAGGAGTTTCGGAATATCGTATCCGCATTTGGTAAAACAAGAAGAAAAGTCTATAACAGGTATATAAAAGATAATGACTTAGATTTTATTGGTATCTAGTAATATATTTTTTTAATTTTGATAAAGTTAAGTGATTATAAAACATGTGCTTGCCAAGCATACAATGAGGGTTCAATTCCCCTCGCTTGCTCCAAAAAAGGCTATATCAAGGGAAGTAGGAAATCACTCTTACTTCCTTTTTTATATTATATGATTCAATTAGATGTCACTTCAAATTAAAGCAAAAGGCTCACTTTTTTAGACACCAATTAAAGAAAGAAATTTACAAAAGAAGTATACCTAGCGATACACACTCTCGGGGCTTTTTAAGCAACTATTGAGTTGTTCTTAAACTAGAACAGTTGAAAGGGTTACTTTACTTATTACTACTATTTGTTTGATATAGTTACATTGTTTAGAAAATGTTTCCTTTGTGGCATTTAATATTATCTGTTTTTATGATAAAATTATTTATGATATTAATTTAATTTGGGGGAAAATATGAAATATACACAAGAATATACAGAAATTTTAAGTAATACATATTGTAGCCAATCGCAAACAAATGGATTGAAACAACTTAAAAAAAATATTGATGAAAGTAATCATCCGATATCATTTCTAATTGATGGTGATTTCGCATTTATAAATGCACAGTTTGAAGAATGTAAAAACTTTTACCAAAAAGCTTATGATACAGATGATAAAAACCCTGTATTTAATTGTAAAATGCTTACAATTTTTGATTTTATTGAAAAAGAAGACCTATTAAAGTCTTCCTATTTCAAAGTTATCGAGCTGTTAAAAGATCCACTTAGTATTGTAACAAAAATGTTGCTTTACATTAGCAACAATGACTTTACTAATTTTACAATTGAACATTTACAATATAAACAACTTTTGGATATAGATCCTCGTTTAAAATCCTATTATGAAGCCGTTAATTTTTCTATTCAAGGCGACTATTCAAAATCTTATGATATTTTACGAGTATTATATGAAAACAATGAATTTAATAGAGATGTTTGGAATGATTTAGGTCACAACATGTATAAACGCCAAAAATTTGATTCAGCCATTGAAATACTAACAGATGGGCTAAAAAACGATAATAATAATTATAAATTACATAATAGTCTCATGGTTGTATATAATGAAAGGCTTGATGTTGATAAGGGAACAAAACAACTTCAGTTTTGCTTGACAGCATTACCAGATTCTTATGCAAACACAATGTATATGGTGATGCTTTATTTGTATTTAAAAGATTATACCAAAGCATTAGAGTATATAGATAAAGGAATCGAAATCAAACAAACAGCACTAAACATTATGAATAAAGTTCATGTATATTTTGTCAAAAATGATTACGAAAATGCACTAAAGTATGCATTAGAAATGGTTGCTCTATTTCCAGAGGAGTCTCTTAGTTATCGAGCTTTGGGGGGTATATTAAGAGGACTAAAAAGAGATAAAAATGAAATTTGTGATAATTTTGCAAAAGGTGTTGCATTTTCAAAGTATACATTAACAGAAGAATCAAACTTTAGTATTTACGCGATAAATGATTATATCCATATTCAAAAAGAGTTGTCTAATGATCATGACTTAATTGTTCACAATATCATTTCAGATTATAAAGTGTTCAAATCACTTGGATTTGTTTATGCATTTGAACTGTATACAGAAACCTTTGATATAAAAGAGACTATTAATATAATCACTCATTATCTAACAATAGACAATAGTAATATTGATTTTTTTAAGCCTTTAATTTATATACTGAGAAACAATTATAAAATATATGAGTCCTCAAAAGTTTTAGAATGTCTTTTAAATAAAGGCAACGATGCCAACTTATTTTTTGATTTATCACAAAAATATGTTGATTTTGGAGATAAAACATGTGCTGTACGTATTTTAAAAAAGGGACGCGAATACTACAAAACAGTATCTGAAATCACAAAATTTTCTAATTTGATGTTAGCTTGTGGATATCCTGTAACAGCAACACATTATCTGAATCAGTATCTAGAAACTAATAAGGATACACTTCAAGCTGAAGATATCCAGAGTATTACAGAGACTATACATTACTTGTTACAGTTGTTCCGAGACCGCAAACAAGATAAGAAGCTGAATAAAATTTTATATGAGTCAATACTGATTCAAGAACAAGTAAATTTAAAAGAAGATGAATTTGAATACTTCTTACGTAAAAAATCAAAAACAAACGATGATATCATATTCCACAATTTACGAAAATGGAATTCTTATACACCGATTCTTTCAATGAGTGGAACCGACAGTGTTGGTGGTGGATTCTACATTAATGTAAAAGGAAAGGGAATTGTCATTGATCCAGGGTTAAATTTTGTTGAAAACTTTAAAGCAGCAGGTTATACATTTGGTGACATAGATACAATTTTTGTATCTCATGCTCACAATGATCACACCGCAGATCTTGAAAGTATTCTTACCCTCTTGTACAAATATAATTCAAATATCAAGAAACTATATGAGATGCAAGAAGAACAAAATGAACAAAAAGCAGTCAACAAACTAAGTAGTCACGATGGTTTTAAGAATACTACGTATATTACTGATGTTACGATGGAACGCACTTTTGATTTGGGAAAAAGCAAAAAAAACTTATCAAAACATATAAAAGTGCTTAAAATCTATATGACAAAAAGCACATTTAAAAAGTATGCTGGTATCTTTAGCTTACATAAAAAGAGCAACTACAGAATCCATCTAATTGAGGGAGGGAAGGACTATCCTATTTTTGATGATAATAAAGATTTTGGAGTCTATGTATTCAATAACGAACATATAGAAGTAATCTCTGACTATTCATCTGTAGGAATGGTTTTCAAGCTGAAAAATTACAATATAGTATATACTGGTGATACAAGAATTTCTGATAACATTCTAGAGTCAGTAAAATCAACTATTAAAAAGACAAAACTAACGGCAAAGAACAAACAAATCTTTTTATGTAATATTGGCGGTTTAAAACAGTCTGAAGTAGAATATGATTTAAATAACTACAAAAATGTGTATAAAAACCATTTGGGTAGAATTGGTATTTACAAACTAATACAAGAATTCAAACCAAAATTATGTCTTATCTCTGAATTTGGTGAAGAATTCGAAATGCAACGTCTAGCTATTACAGATGTGTTTGATCGCAACTTTCCAAATACGTGTTTCTTTCCATGTGAAATTGGACAAAAAATCAAAATCGAAGAGGAATTGTCTATACAGACACATTACATATCATCTCTTGAAAAAGGTGTGCCAGAATATAAAGAAAAATATGAGAGTGTATCAAATACCAAATACATTGATGATATATATGGGAATATCTATTATGTAGACAATAAAATTGTTGAAAATCATCTCTCAGATTTTAAGAGATATAAAGGCAATAATAGATAAACTACTATTTGAACTAATTGCATTTAAACAGAAGATAACAAAATATCATATGCATACATCAATAATTTGTATTTAAAATATTATAAGAAATATGAATAAGATTCTTTCGATAACGGAAAATCTTGTTCTTTTCTTTACTAAAAAAGAGCAACATGTTATGGATAAACTATATATCTTGACTATTCTATGGGTATTGGATTTTTGACTAAATCTAAAAATTATGTTATCATTAACTATAATATGATTGACTAATAGATAGCAATCGTGTATTTTTTTATAGTCGCATTTCGCGCAAATACAACTATCTTAAGACGACCAAAGGTCGGCTTTTTGTTTTTTTACAGGGTTATGATTTATAAAGAGAGATGATTTAGTAATACTTACACTTGAAGAACGTAGTGAGGTCTCTATTTGAAGTTGAGACATACGCTAACAGACTCAGTAGTTGCACCAATATATAGATACTAGAAGGGGAAAACCAAATGAATAAAATCGGATTTTTGATCAGCACAAAAGAAAATGAAAAAAGACGGGCTATTTTGCCTGAACAATTATCAAATATAAAAAACGTTGACCATTTATACTTTGAAAAAGGTTATGGTCTAGAACTTGGGTACTCAGATGATGAATACATCAAAAAAGGCGCTCACATATTAGAAAAAAAAGATGTTTTAAAACTTGATGTACTTTGTGATCCAAAAATTGGAGATTCCAATTATTTATCGGAACTTAATAATAACCAAATGATTTTTGGTTATGTTCATGCAGTCCAGAACAAGAATGTCACAGATTTACTGATTCAAAAGAAAATTACAGCAATTGCATGGGAAGATATGCACTATAGAGGTCGTCATACTTTTTGGAGAAACAATGAACTAGCTGGTGAAGCAGCAATTATGCACGCATTCACCCTATATGGAAAACTTCCATACGACTGTAAGGTAGCTGTAATAGGTAGAGGGAACACCTCAAGAGGTGCGTATCGTATCCTTGCATCCCTAGGTGCAGACATAGTTGTTTATAATAGGAAAACACAAAAACTTCTTAGAGATGAAGTTGAAGAATATGACGTTATTGTTAATTGTGTATTATGGGATAGCTCAAGAACAGATCATATTATAAACAAAAGCGATTTAAAAAGAATGAAAAAAAACGCTATGATTGTTGATGTGAGTTGCGACTTAAATGGAGCAATTGAAACCACAATACCTACTACAATTGAAAATCCAGTTTATATAGTAGATGGTGTTCTTCATTATGCAGTAGATCATACACCAAGTTTGATTGCAGAAACATCAACAAAGGTTTTTGGTGAAATAGTTGCTAGATATATTGATTTCATCATTGACGGTAGTTATAGAAATAATGTAACGCTTAATGATGCAATTATAATTGAAAACGGAGAAATTATTGATCACAATATTAATGTTATTCAAAAAAGGAAATTAGTAAAATAACAAAGTTGACTAATGTATTTTAAAAACTATAAACTCAGATACTAACTAAGACACAGAAATGTGTCTTTATTTTTGATTTAGTAGCATGGTTAAGATCTAATTACAGATTCCTATGCCTCGTTTAGAGTAAAACACCTTATCTAGTTCAGAAGCTATTCCCGCCATCATTGTATTTTGTAATTGAATGCCTCTATTGAAGAAATCACCGATATTCACAATTGACAATTATGCAAACATAAATAAGACACAATACACAGTCTTTTTAAGTTGCTTTTTCGTGACCTATTGTAAAACAATCATTTAAAATATATAATAAAATTATGAGGTGATATTATGAAATATTTTATCAAAGAGTATGATACTAGATACTTTGCTGGTATTGAATTTCCAAATGGAGTTGTCTTGAAGAATAATGATATGAAAAAAAAACCAGCTCTATGGGATGATTTCTTTAAAAATTACGCCACTAATATCGATAATCAGGTTAATCCAAATCATGTAATTGGCTTGGAGTTCTATCCATTTGATTTTCAAGAAACAGGAACCTATGATTATTACGTTTTAGCTGAAACCAACAATTTAGTAGAAAGCAATGATAAAATCGTGACTAAGAAACTTAAAAAGGGAAGATACATTTGTTTTCCTATAAATTTTGATGAAATTACAACTGAAATTCAAAAGGTTTATAAACACATAAAAGATAATAAAATTAAAGTCCATATGGGTTTTGATTATGAAGATTATCTAACGACTGAGAACTATGGAGTAACAGGTGCTGTATTGAATTTCTGTCTGTTATTAGATCAAGATGCTTAATAAAAAACTAATAGACGATTTAACTAAAGACATAAAAGAAAAAGGCAGAGAAATAGACTACAACTTAATGTTAGCTCTATTCGAATGTCGACAATTACAAACGGCGAAAGAACTCCTAAAATATCAAAATATTGATGGAGGTTTTGGCCATGGATTAGAACCAGATATAAGATTGCCAGAATCTAGTATTGCAGCCACAGATATGGCTGTTAATATTTTGAATGAGATAGATGATGAATCGCTAAAGGAAGACATTATCCATAGAATGATAGAGTATTACGAAAATACATATATTGATTCTAAGAACGGCTGGGAATTAGTTTCACCCAATGTAGATAATTATCCACATGCTGTTTGGTGGAACTACAGTGGTGTGGGTGAATTCACCTATGGTAATCCTAATCCTGAAATAATTGGATTCTTGTTTAAATACAAAAAGCACCTAAAGAAAATACAGATAAACTCTCAAATAGATAAAGTAGTTAAATACATTAATGAAGACTTTCTAACAGAAGTTAATATGCACAATCTATTAAGTTGTTTAAAATTTTATACTTATATGAATGATGAGATTAAATCTAAAGTATCTGATGTACTACAAGCAGCAGTAGATAAAGAACTTCTAAATGAAAATTGGGAGGAATATTCTTTAGAGCCGTATAAGGTATATTTAATTGAGCCTGAGTTTTTAAATAAACACAAAGAGTTATTAGAAAGAAACCTTGAATATTGTAAAGAAAAATTAAAGAAAGGTATAATTATTCCTAATTGGTCATGGCATCAATATGATTCTGTATTTGAGGAAATCAAGTATGAATGGGCTGGATATCTTACCTACGAAGTAGTAAAATCAATACTTAAGTAATATAAGATTTTGAAAGGCTAAATTATTAGCCTTTTTCTTTTGAAAAAAAGAAGATAATTTTTGGTTCATAAATCAAATTCTGTGATATAATTATCTATGATGTAAGCGTTTTTAAAAATTTAATAAGGAGATTGAAATGACACGAATATCTGATGATGTTTTAGAACTAGAAATGATGGCAGTGGTTAAAGATAAAGAAGGTGTAGGCTTTTCCTATATTAAGAAGACCATTTCAACAGTTTTAAAACCCGGTGAAGTATTGATCAAGGTGGTAACAGCTTCTTTTTGTGGAACTGATTATCACATTTACACCTACAATAATTGGGCAAAGAAAAGATTACATTTGCCTTTAACAGTTGGACATGAATTTTCTGGAGAGATTATCAAAATAGCTCCTAATGTCTTAAATGTTAAAGTAGGGGATATAGTTAGTGCAGAGACTCACATAATTTGTGATGAATGTGAATTTTGTTTAAGAGGTGAAGGTCACATATGTAGAAACACTTCAGTAATTGGTGTGGATAGAGATGGGTGTTTTGCTAGATATATCAAAATTCCAGCGAAAAATTGTTTTATAAATAAAAAACATCATAGTCAACTTGAACTAAGCGTTCAGGAACCACTTGGAAATGCAGTTCATACTATAACTCATTTTCCGATAGAAAATAAAGATGTTGTAGTTCTAGGCTGTGGACCGATTGGTATTATGGCAGTTGACGTTGCTAGAGCATATAACGCAAAAAAAGTTATTGCTATAGAAATAAATGAATTTAGAAGAAACCTTGCTAAAAAACTCGGTGCTGATTATATAATAAATCCTTTAGAGGAAGATGTGTATGAAAAAGTAATGGAGTACACTAATGGTATGGGTGCTGACGTTATTGGTGATTTTTCAGGCAATAAAGGCGCAATCGAAACAGCTTTTAAATATTTAAAACCTGGTGGAGGATTTGCTATACTTGGTATACCTGAACAAAATATTTCTTTAAATGTTACAGATGATGTAGTATTTAAGGGCGCGAGAATCTACGGAGTTACTGGCAGAAGAATTTATGACACTTGGTATCAAGTAAAAGAATTACTTGATAATAATAAATTACATTTAAGTGAAATTATAACGCATCAAATGCCTCTATCTAAAATAAATGAGGCAGCGGAAATTATGGGCAGCAAGAATTGCGGAAAAATTGTATTATTCCCGGGAGATGAAATAGATGAGTAAGTTAGACTATCTTTATAATCAAGTTGAACAATTAAAAAAAGATGGAGTTTATCGTAAACTCCCAATAAATTACGGACCATGTACAAATGTTATAGATTTGAACCATAAAAGAGTAGTTAACCTTTCCTCTAATAATTATCTAGGTTTAGCAACCCATCCAGAAGTTAAAGCAGCTGCGATTAACGCAGTTGAAAAATACGGAGCGGGAACAGGTAGTGTTAGAACTATCGTTGGTAACCAAGATTTATTAGAAGATTTGGAAGTCGTATTAGCTGAATTTAAAAGAGAAGAAGCTGTTACTTGTTTCCAATCTGGTCTTAACTGTAATATAGGTACAATCCAAGCGATAGTTAATAAAGGCGATTTAATAGTATCGGATGCATTAAATCATGCTTCAATCATTGATGGGATTAAATTAGCTAGAGCTGATAAAGCTGTTTTTAAACATTCTGATATGGAAGACTTAGAAAGAGTCCTGGAAGAGAAAAGAGCTAATTATAATAATGTGTTAATCATAACAGATGGTGTTTTCTCTATGGATGGAGATTTAGCTAAGTTACCAAAAATTGTAGAACTAGCTAAGAAGTATAACTGTCTAACGTATGTTGATGATGCCCATGGTAGTGGAGTTCTAGGTGAGTCTGGTAGAGGAACTGTTGATCATTTTGGTCTTCATGGCCAAGTAGATTTAATTATCGGCACTCTATCAAAAGCTATTGGTGTAATTGGTGGATATGTAGCTTCAAGTATGATTGTAAAAGAATGGCTTTTACATCGTGCTAGACCAATTCTATTTTCTACAGCATTACCTCCAGCTGCAGTTGGTGCGATAATTGCATCGGTAAAACTTTTGATGAAATCATCTGAATATACTGATAAACTTTGGGAAAATGCTAAATATTTCAAAGCCGGATTAAATAGACTAGGATTTGATATTGGACATAGTGAAACTCCTATTACACCAGTAATGGTTGGAGAAGAAGCAAAAACTATGGAATTCTCAAAAGCATTATTAGCTGAAGGAGTATTTGTTTCAGGTATAGTGTTCCCAACAGTTCCTAAGGGTAAAGGTAGACTTAGATGTATGATAAGTGCCGCGCATACAAAAGAAGACTTAGATTTTGCAATTAAAGTTTTCGAAATAGTAGGTAAAGATTTAAAAATAATTAAATAAAAAATTAAGAAAAGAGGATTTATATGAAAACCAATAAAAAGGTAGCTTTTATATTTATTGGAATAATTATAATAATTAATATTATTGGTTTTATTGTTCTGCCCGATACTATAGTAATGCAAATATCTACTGGTGGTAGTGCTGGACTTACACTCAGCAAGCCAATCGGAATATTAAGCATGCTCGCAATTGGAATCGTAGCTGCTTTATACACAATCTATAATCAAGATGAAAGTAAAAATGCTAGAGGATACTTTATTTTGGGAATTGTTTTAATAGTTCATGTGATCGTCTTTGTAGTCAATCTATAGAATTAGGGGCTTCGCCCCTTTTTATTTTGATAAGCAATTTAATATTAGTCTAAATTAGTGTATAATATTTAAAGGTGATGAGTAATGTATGTATCTAAAAAGACTTTGTTATATTATGTTGTATTATTATTTGTATTCTTTATATTTTCAATTATTACGTTTTTAGTAGTTAATGATGGATTGCATCTAATGTTAGGCTGGAATCTGTTTTTAGCATTTATACCGTTTTTATTAGTTTACATACTTGATCGAAGAAAAATTAAAAGTAAGGCTATTAATATTACAATCCTTCTCTTATGGCTATTCTTCTTCCCTAACTCAATGTATGTTATGACTGACTTGATATATATAAACTATAATGACTTTATGACCAGTGTTGGACAATACTCTGGGTTATCATATTTACAGAATTTAACTGCATATTTAGCTATGTTCCATATAATTATTGGAATGATTATTGGTATAGTCTATGGATTAAAGTCAATAAATGTTCTTTATAAGTATTGTAAAAAATCAGTCTTATCTAAGTATAGAGACTTTCTCGTTATTGGGGTATTTACGTTGTCTAGTACAGGAATATTTATTGGTAGATTCTTTAGATACAACTCCTGGGAGGTATTTAAGGTTTGGAATATTATTTATGATTTCTTTTCAGGTCTAAGTTGGTTTACAATATTCTTTATATTTTTTATGACAATAATTCAATTGTTAATATTCTATTCTGTAAGAAAAATTGCAAAATAAAAAGTCCAAATTTAATTTTGGACTTTATTTTTTATAGTTTTTGGCTAAGCCACCAAGGCTGGTTTCTTTATAGGAAGAATTAAGATCTTCTCCAGTTTCTTTCATAGTTTGTACAACGGTATCAAATGATACTTTTCTTGTTCCCATTAATAGAAATGAAAGTTCACTAGCATTAATAGCTCTATGAGCCGCGACTGCATTTCTTTCTATACAAGGAATTTGAACATATCCTAAAACTGGGTCGCAGGTTAATCCCAGGTGATGTTCTAAAGCAATTTCCGCTGCGTATTCAATATTGTCAAGATTTCCATTTGTGAGTTCTGAATGAGCAGCTGCAGCCATGCTACAAGCTGTACCTATTTCTGCTTGACAACCCGCTTCAGCTCCACTAATTGATGCATTACGTTTAACTATATTACCAATTATACCGGCAGTTGCTAAAGCATCAATAATTTTTGTGTCAGGGAACTTTTGAATGTCTCTTAAATAATATAAAACTGCAGGTAAAACGCCAGATGCTCCACATGTTGGAGCGGTAACAACTGTTCCTGCACTAGCATTAACTTCACTAACTGCGTAGGCATAGGCGCTAATTAATCTTAGTTCGATAGAATTCATTTGACTTTGATTATACAATAGACTCTTAGCTTTTCTTTTAACTTCTAATGGACCTGGCAGATTGCCTTCTGTATGTAATCCCTCATTAATTGAATCTCTCATTACATTCCAAACTTTTTGAAGATAGTCCTTGATAGCGTCATCTTCAAATTTATAGACATACTCATACAATCTTAAATTATTCTTATAACAATAATCTTTGATTTCTTGGAAGTTAACATGTGGATAAACAGAAAGTTTTTCTTCTAACAAATCACCTTTTCTTTGAATACTACCACCACCGATACTATAATATCGTTCTTCACCAATAACCACTCCATCTTTATAGATAATAAAATCCATAGTGTTTGGGTGTTCTATCTTATTGTCATATGAAAACTCAATTTCGGCATTTGGAAGAATTTCTTTTATAACTTTATCAGTTAAGTGACCTCTGCCAGTGAATGCTAAAGATCCATAAAGAAAAACCTTATAATGATCGCCATTATAATTTTTTAAAACTTCTTTAGAGGCTCTTTCTGGTCCCATGGTATGGGAACTAGAAGGTCCTTTACCTATTTTGTATAATTCTCTTATTGATTCCATTTTTTAACTCTTTCTATGAAGCAGTAAAATCATCTCTCTAAGGGTTTTAGCTGCCACTATGGTTGATACATTGGAGTGGTCTAACATTGGCGCTAACTCAACAATATCAGCTCCTACTACATTGTTTAGCTTAACTAAGGCCATTATTCCAGCCAATAACTCTTTATAGGTTAATCCACCCGGTTCAGGAGTACCTGTTCCTGGAAAAATAGAGGGGTCTAGCACATCTAAATCGATTGTAATATAGACTGGATAGTTTTTAATAGTTTCAACTATTTCAGCTAAACCGTCCAAATTAAATTTTTGTAGGTATGTATGAGTTTTAGCCCACTCAAATTCTTGTTTATCGCCAGAACGAATACCAAATTGGTAAATTCGATTATCTCCTAAAATATCATGACATCTTTTAAGTACAGTAGCGTGAGATAACTTCATTCCTAAGAATTCATCTCTAAGGTCAGTATGAGCATCGAAATGTATGATTCTTAAATCATGATATTTTTTAGCCAAAACTTTTATCACTGGTAAAGTAACCAAATGTTCTCCGCCAACCATCATAGGTAGTTTATTATCATTAACGATTGTTTCGGTAGTTTTTTCAATTATATCAAGAGCTTTAGAAACATCACCCATTGGTAATTCTAGATCACCAATATCAGAAGTTTTAAAGTTTTTTAAGTCCATATCCATGTAGGGTGAATACCATTCAATTCCAATAGATTCTACTCTGATTGCATTACCAGCGAATCTAGTTCCAGGACGATAAGAAGTAGTGGTATCTAAAGGTGCGCTAAAGAGAACAACATCGCTTTCTGAATACTCAGATTTTGAACTTTGAAATGATAAATCTACTCTTTTAAAACTCATCTAAATCACCTTCCCATTTTTGCCAATTTTTTTTGTCGACAACTCTTATATAATTACTATCAAGATCGCTTTGTAATGCCGACCCTTTTTTCATGTAGAACTTTATATCTTCTATAACTTCTTGAGTGATTACCTCACCTGGAATTAATATTGGAATTCCAGGTGGATAAATCATTACTTGTTCAGCAGCGATTTCATTGATTGCATCATCAAGTTTAACTGCTATTTTTGGTGCATGGTAAGCATCACGAGGTCTTGTGTAGGCTTCAGGAAATTGATATGAAAATTCAATCTTAGGAAGTTTATCACGAAGTTTATAGTATTTATTAGATAGTTTCTTAAATCCTTGAACTAATCTATCTAGATGTTGTTTGGTTGTGCCTATAGTAAGAACTGCTAAAACTATATGTGATTCAGCTAGTTCTAGTTGAATGTTTGAATCAGCCATTAGAATGCTGTATACTTCAAAGCCTGATAGTCCTAAATCGGAAACTTTTATAATAATTTTTGTTTCGTCATAGTCAAAAGAATTTTGGTTTAAAAAATATTCTTTATCTACAACAGTTATTCCGTTTATAGTTTTAAGTTTTTTTCTAGCATTTTTTGCTAGATTTAGTAGATGTTCTATTCTTTTAGCACCTTCAAAGTACATAGTTTTTCTAGCTACATCTAGACTAGCCATTAATAGAGAACTAGGACTAGTTGACTGTAACATATTTAAACTGGCTCTTAATCTATGGTGATCAACATTCTTCCCCTTACATAAAATAACTGAAGACTGTGTAAATGAACCAGCGGTTTTATGCATTGAAAGAGCTGTCATATCCGCGTTGGCTTCCATAGCTGATATTGGTAATTTATTGGAAAAATAGAATTGAGCACCGTGGGCTTCATCTACTATAACTATCATATTGTTTTTGTGAGCTAATTCAGTTATCTTTACAAGATTAGAAACCACACCAAAATAGGTAGGGTTTATGATAAATATTGCTTTAGCATCTGGGTTTTCTTCAATGGTTAATTTGACATTATCATAGGTTATATCATTGGCTATCCCAAGGTTCTTATCAATGTTAGGTTTTATAAAAATTGGAATCGCACCTGAAATAATCAAACCGTTGATAACAGATTTATGAACATTCCTAGGTAGAATAATTTTATCATTAGCTTTACAAGCCGCCATAATCATAGCTAAAATACCGATGGTTGTACCATTGGTGATAAAATAAGATTTATCTGCGTTACAGGCTTCAGCCATCAAGTTTTCACTGTCTAAAATCACTCCAGTTGGTTTGTTTAAATGATCTAGACCGATTGGCGAGTTAGAGTCTAACTGGTATATTTTAATGCCTGTATAGTTTAGTAAGTCATTTGGTATGCGGCCTAATTTATGTCCAGGAACATCAAAAGGTGCTACATCTTTTTGACTATATTGTTTTAGTTTTGTAAAAAAAGGTGTTTGATTTTGTTTGTCTTTTTTCATTAAGCATCCCCTATTTTTTATTATTTCTTTATGGAAAAATAATATCACAAATTGTCGTATTTTAAAAGGATTTTTGCTCAAATATGTATATAATACATTATATAAAATTAAACCATTAGATTATGTGATAAAATGTTACTGTATGAGAGGAAGTGTTTTAAGTGTTTGAATTTACAGAATCAGAAAGAATCAAGGTTATTAGTGGTTATTTTTTTAGTGAAACACCTTTAAAACTTAGGCAATTTCCAGCCAAACAAAAAAAGAAATATATTATTCTATCAATCCTAGTTAAAGTATTTGAAAAAGAAAAAAAGTATTCAGAAAAAGAAGTCAATGAAGTTCTAAAAGGAATCTATCCAGATTTTGTTACATTAAGAAGAGCTTTGGTTGATTACAAATATATGTCTAGAACTAGAGATGGTAAGGAATATTGGTTAGTATAAAAAAAGACTTGCAAGTAATTTGCAAGTCAATTTTTTATTTAAGTTAAATTAATTAAGCAATGTCTTCAATTTTAGCTTGAACAGCTAGAATGAATTCTGCTTTTGTAAGGTTACCGTTTGCAAAGTTTGTGTAGATAGGTCCTAGTGTATCCATACCGAATCCAGAAGGCATATCATTTTGCCACCATGCATAAATTTTCTCAGCAGCCATCCATTCTGTTCCAGTAGCAGCAGCATGAGGAGCATATCCCATTTCGAATTGGTCATAAGGATCTACTTCAGCATTGAAATAAGCCATTAGGTTAGGATCAATCCAGTTACCTTGATGAATGAAAGCAGCTTCGCCAGCAGCAAATTTACCAACTTGTGTATCATAAGTACCTTCTAATAAGATAGTTTGATCAGCATAGGTATAAAGTAATTCTACCCAGTCAGCATAAGCTGTTAATCTAGTTACGTCAGCAATACCAGCGTTTAAATTATCGATAACACTTGAGTCATCATATGCTAAACCTGCTGATAAATAACCATTAAAGTTATGAAGACCTGTTACCCAAGTCATACCAGCACCAGCAGCCATAGATACTACTGCAAAGTCATCATACATTGCGTTTGTAGCGTAGAAAGTTTCTATTGCAGTAAAAGCAGTTTGATAAGCAGCTAAAGAAGTTAATGAGTCAGGATTTACTCCAGCATCTTCTAAGATTTCTGCGTTGTATCCCAAACGTGATAAAGTAATTCACCGAAGAACAGGTGCTTTGAATTGGGAAGGATAAAGGCAACGATGTGATTTTTTTGTAAAGTCATACTTCTAGCTATTTCATTAGGTTGATATCCAACGGACTTAATAACTTTTTTAACTTTTTCTCTAGTTTCTTTTTTTACGTATCCTGATTTATTTATTACTCTAGAAACCGTTGCTATACCACAACCGGCCATTCTAGCTACGTCTTTCATGTTGGCCATAAAATTCACCTATTTCTTTAATCTATTATTATTTTAACACAAATAAAATCATATTAAATAACATTTTTTATATATTTTTAAAAAAAATATGATATTATATTTAACTGTAGGAGTTGGTTTTTATGACAAAATTAAAAGGGAATTTACTTTATGGACAATCAGGTGGTCCAACGTCTGTAATTAATGCATCGGCTTATGGAGTTATCGATGAAGCTAAAAAGCATAATGATTATATTGAAGATGTTATAGTAATGAAGCATGGAATAAGAGGAGCTTTAAATGAAGATTTTATCTTTATTAAAAATCAAAAAGAAGAGGATTTAGAATTACTTAAACATTCACCAGGGTCTGCTTTTGGCTCTGTTAGGTATAAATTACCGGATTTCAGAGAAGATGACACTAATTATTTAAGACTTTTGTATATGTTTAGGAAATACAATATAAGGTATTTCTTATATAATGGTGGAAATGATTCTATGGATACGTGTTCAAAAATAGCTGATTATATGAAACATATTGATTATGAATGTTATATCATAGGTGTACCAAAAACTATTGATAATGATTTACCATTCACTGACCATACACCAGGTTATGGTAGTGCAGCTAAATTTATAGCTAATACAATGATGGAAATTTCTTACGATATGTTAGCATACCCGAATGGTAAAGTAACAATTGTAGAGATAATGGGTAGACATGCGGGTTGGTTAACTGCATCGGCTTCAATTGCTTCATTAGGTGGATTTGGACCAGATTTGGTCTATCTTCCAGAAGTTCCATTCTCGATAGAAAAATTCAAAAAAGAAGTAATTGAAATATATGATAAAAAGAAACAATGTTTAGTAGCTGTTTCAGAAGGTATTATGAATGATGAAGGAATATTTATATCTTCAAGTTCAGGTTTAAGAGATGCTTTTGGGCACTTCCAATTAGGCGGAGTGGCTTCAAAATTAGCAACTACAGTTTCAGCCGATTTAGGAATCCCTTCACGTTCAGTTGAGTTTGGTTCAACCCAAAGAGCAGCGGCTCATATTCAAAGTTTAACAGATGTTAATGAAGCTATTGAAGTAGGTAGAACTGCAGTGCGTTCAGCTATTAACGGTGAAACCAATTTAATGGTTATTATAAAAAGGATTTCTACAAATCCATATCAAGTAGAATATAAATTGCATGGTTTATTACAATGTGCAAATACAGAGAAAAAAATGCCGAAATCTATGATAAATTCTAAAGGTAACGGTGTCACAAAAGAATTTATAGACTATGTCTTACCTTTAATACAAGGTGAGAACATTCCTAAGTTCAAAGGTGGTATACAACAATTTTCTAAAGTAAGAAAATTCTAGTTTAGCGGCCGTGGCGGAATGGTAGACGCGCTACCTTGAGGGGGTAGTGTCAAATAGGCGTGTGAGTTCAAATCTCATCGGCCGCACCATAAATTATCTTTGCAGAGTAATCTTACATTATTCTGCTTTTTTATTTTAAAAAAAAGAGAATTGAATATTCAAAAAATTACAATAATTGTATTGATAATAGAACTGTTTTATGCTAAAATTTATATGAATATAAGAAAAACTTTAAGATGTAGTTGTATAAGTTATACTGTCTATTCAACGTTTGCATAACTTAGGACGATAAGAGGAACGAAACTCCTCACTTACTCCAATGAAAATAGATTTTTTTAATGGAAGTAAAAACCATAATTAAAGAATATACAATCTATTAATTTTATGTTACTATGAAGTCATAATTAATATGTTGATCTAGGTGAATTTATGAAAAAACTCAAGAACTTTGATTTTCCAGTTATATTTAGAATACCTGTACTTGCTTATTTAATAATGAGCATTTTTATCTTTATCTTTTCGTCCGTTGAAAGAAATTATACCAATTTGGACTTAATAACAATTAACGAACTTTATATACAACTAGCTGGGTTGATATTACTTTCAGGGATATTATTTCTTTTCCGTAGAAAATTGAATAAAGAGATTATGTCACTTTTAATCAGTTTTAGTTTGTTATTGTTTGTTTTGCTTTTTGCGAAAACTGCACCAGCTTTTTCTTTGATGATAGGTGCAGTTATTATTTCTATTCCACCTACATATTTTTCATTATCAAGGATATTGAAGAAGAGAAAAAATCTTTTAAATGTGCAGAGCATTGTGGCATGTATCAATATAATTCTATTTATTGGTGTACTTTTATGTCTTGCGCTAAACGCAGATAATGTATTTCCAGCAATTCCTTATATCAATCAGAGCGAAATTAGTCATGCAGAATTTATCTTTGGAAATAGAAGTAAGTTTCTTTATTTGAGTATTGGTGTTTTTTTGTTTTTAATGTCTATATATTTAATTAGTAATAAGAACAATGTTGTTTCCAATAAAAAGGTATTTAAAACCATTATAATTGTTGCCTTAGTAGGCTTGAGTGTTTATCAGTTGAGTTACATGTCAATCATAGCTATAAACCATGTTAGAACATTATCTACACCAACTTTTGATTTTACGATATTTGCCCAAATGTTTTATAATATGAGAGATGGAGCAGGAGCAGTTACCACATTAGAGAGAAGTCAGTTGTTAAGTCATTTTTCTGTTCATATGTCACCTATACTATATACTCTATTACCAATTTTCATGATATTTCCTTTTCCAGAAACAGTTCAAGCTTTGCAAATCCTTGTAGTTGGAGTTGGATTGATTCCACTGTTCCTAATTAGTAAAGAACTAGGGTTGAACAAGATTGTAACTACCATACTATTGGTTGTTTATATATTTCACCCAGCCATCATTGGCAGCAGTTTTTATGATTTTCATGAGAATTGTTTTTTAGCACCAATGTTGTTGTTTGTTATCTATTTTCTGATGAAACAGAAATGGATTCCCTTAATTATCTCTATAGCATTGACGTTGATGATCAAAGAAGATGCGAGTATCTATCTGGTATTTATAGGACTATATTTTATTTTCGGATATCCTTCCATTATAAGTAAATACAAAAGCAAGAAAGCAAATCTAATTTTCTCGACAGGGATTATATTACTATCAGTAGTATACTTCTTTGGAGTGACAACATATTTAAATAATCTTGGCGATGGGGCAATGTTCTGGCGCTATGATAATTTAAATGCCTACACAGATTTTGGCATTATTGGCATCATCCTGAGTTTATTTCAAAATCCAAGTTTTTTACTAGCGACAATGTTTTCTCCTGAAAAAATCTATACCCTATTGATAATATTCTTGTTTATGGGAGGGATTCCATTATTATCTAAGAAATTGTCTGATTATTGGCTGATAGCACCTTTGGTTCTCTTTAATTTAGCATCAACCTATAACTATCAACACGTCTTGGGATTTCAATACTTTTATGGTACAGCCGTCTTGCTTATATTCATGATGGCAGTCACATTTAAGCACAGAAGTAAAGAGACCCATATGAATTTAAATCTTGGACAGTTTAATTATGTTATTTATATTGTTGCGATTCTTATGATTTCTTTGTTTGGTACAAAATATATGGAAACCAAAGATTATATCAATGACAATTATCAAAACTATCAGCAAAGAAATTTGGAGATGAAAGAATTTTTGGTTTCAATTGACGAGGAGAAAAAGGTTTTGGCTACTGGGTATCTGACAACTTACATGGCTGATGTCGACTTCTTGTATGATATTCAATTCTATGATCTTGAAAATTCGGAAACTGAGTTTGACTATATCATTTTGGACTTGAGATTAAATCCGCAAAGCATTGAAGGCTACATAACTGAAATTGTAGATAATGGATATATACAAAGTGATTTGAGCAGTCAATATCTGATGGTGTTTGTACCAGACAATTAGACTAAGCGAATAAAACAATAAATTTATGAAACTAAATAAAATAAACTAATACTTTATAACAATCAGAAACTTTTAAAATAAATGTTTTTACTAAAAGAAAACAAAATGTGGTAGCAAATTACCAATATATATGGTATAATTAAAAATAATAAGAATAACAACAATAATGAAAATAATAAGAATAATCGCAAGTATCCTTTTCTTAAATTAGATTGGAGAATTATATGAGTCGTATTATTAGACCTCTTTATAAACCTAAAAGCTATTTTTCATTTAATCATTTATTCAGAAAAAATCGATTTGGTAAAAAAACTGGTCATTTTACTTTTGGCACGTTTATGTATTTTTTACTTGGGATATTTGTGTTGATTTTTTTCTATGCTTTTTCATATATTTTACATTCATTCGGATTAGCATTTTTGATAACAATGTATTGGTATTTATTTCTAACTTCAAAGCCTATGTATATTGACTTAAACGAAGACATAAGTGAATACTCAATATTTAGAATATTTAAGGAAAAAATAAAGCACTATTGGAAACCTATACTTGGATTAACACTGTTGTTTATATCTATGTTTCTAATAGGATTGCTCCAAGATAATTGGAAAAATAGACTAAGACCAATTGTCGTAGAGAAATTGATAACTGAACAAATTGAAATCTGGAAAACCGAATCGGTCTTCAAGAGGACAGTATCTTATTATGGAGCTACGCAAGATCTTGAAAGCGAAGAAATTTTAGTTGATTTAATATTTAAATTTAGATATAAAAGTATTTCTGGTTCCTATAATACACATATTAGGTATGTTTATATTGTTAATAAAGGAGATCAACGTAACTATCGTGTGTATGATACCGAGGGAAATTTGGCTGACCTAGCAGTAATGAATGTTGCTTATGGGATATCCGGAGTATTCTTTTTAGGAACTTTCTGTGTTGTATTTTTTACTCCAGTTAAAAAAGAATACGGATATACTCTTAAAGAGCAAATGGATAAGAAAGCTTATGAAGATATGTATTCATAAAAACTAAAGAAATAAAAAAAAAAAAACGGAATTTATTCCGTTTTTATTTGTTATATACTGATAATATAATACTTTTTAGATATTTCCTAGAGCCCATTCTTCAATAAAATAGACAAGTTCTCTGTAGTTAGGACTTTTCGCATTACGTACATAATATCCACTTGTTGCCATACCAGTAAGAAGTGCTTCTTTTGGTTTTAACCCTAATAATAATCCAAGCATAAAGCCGGCATTAAAATTATCTCCAGCGCCCGTAGTTAATTTAGGTTTTGCAATATATGGACCTAGCTCTTCTACGTATACATTCTTAATAACTGTACTTGATCTATCTAATGGATGAATTACTATTGATTCAATCTTAAGGCATTCATATAACGCTACATTTAAATCTTCCATTGATACTTGCATATTTTCTAAACTAGCAGAATCAAATAATTCAAGAACATTAGCTATATCATAGGCTTCTTTTTTATTTAAGCCAAGAACAACAAAGAAATAATCACTGAATTCTTTTAGTAATTCTAAAGCTTCTTTAATATCAGAATTTTCTCGTTTTTCTGGATCAGCCAAATCAACGAAAAAGTAAGGTTTTTTCTCTCTTCTTGGTAAGAGAGGAATAACATTTATAAGTATCTCTTTCCACATATTTGTCATATGAGGAAGCATTGACCAATTTACTGTAGCGAACAGGTTAACTTCACTTAGTATTTCTACAAGTTTTTCTAAACCTACAGATTTAATAAGATTTTCATAGGTTACATTATTTAAAGAGGTCATTTTACCTAGTAATAATTTGCCATCAAAAAACTCAAGTGCGTCAGTGTGGCCAATATTAGCGATTGAGTATAATTTAACATTATCTTCCATAGTGCTAAATACATCGTCTATTGTAGGGAAACCTAAAGAACCAATATAGGTTATGCTTGAATTGTGTTTTGATAATGCATTACACATTATAGGACCGTTACCGCCGATTTTTTTATTGATGGGTTGTAACTCAATGTTAGTTGATAACCCACTAGCTTTTTCGATTCTTTTTGCGAAGGCATCAATGGTATCGATTCGAGAATAGTTTTCACTATCCATACGTTTGTCAATTACATGAATGATTTCATCTACGAAACCGTCGAAACCAATTACCATTTTTAAATTTGATGGATCTTTCTTTCTTAATTTTTGTGCTAATAATAATCTTTTATCTACCATATTTTATTCAAATCAGCTGATTTGATCCCCCTTTAATTAGTGCGTCGATATATATT
Source organism: uncultured Candidatus Izemoplasmatales bacterium (assembly GCA_964535005.1). Lineage (GTDB taxonomy): Bacteria > Bacillota_I > Bacilli_A > Izemoplasmatales > Hujiaoplasmataceae > 4572-104. The sequence continues at coordinate 12,244 of CAZHSG010000006.1, read as the reverse complement.
ATACCAAAAAAGTATCATTCTGGGTATATATTTAATGCATTAATATTCAAATTTATTAGATCATTATGAAAATTAGGTAAAACTCTCTTGCTGGTTTTTTTTTAGATATCAATAATGTATAATGATATAGAGGTGATATTATGGATAAATCTATAAAGCATAGAATTAGTTTAGTACAATCAAATAAACTTGAAAATGAATATTACTGTTTTGACTTTGAAAAACCAGCTGGTTTTACATTTGTCGAAGGTCAGTTTTGTGTTTTTGAATTACTAAACAATAATATTGAAGGACGAAATTCTCGTGTTTTCAGCATCGCTTCATGTAGTGGTGAAGATAATATTCGTTTCGCTACACGAATAGTTGATACACCTAGTGAATTTAAACAAGCACTACTAAAAATGCAAGCAGGAGAAGAAATGTTAATGACTACTCCAAAAGGCAAATTTGTTCTAGAAAAGGATTATGACGGTGTATTTATTGCTGGTGGGATAGGGATTACACCAATAAGAAGCATGCTGCTTTCAAAAGCTAGAAATACAAGAAAACGTGATGATACCTTGATTTACTCAGAACTTGTGGAATGTTATCCTTTCAAGGATGACCTTGAAAAATTGCCTGGACTTAAGATTATATATGCGTGCGATATTGAACCTACTCAAAAAGCAATTACTGACTGCACTAAAAAATATCAAAATAATGTATTTTATTACTTATCTGGTAGTCCGGGATTTGTAAAAGGGATAACTGGATTACTTAAAGAAAATGGCATAACATCAGATTATATTAAATTCGACGTATTTGTTGGATATTAATAAGTTGTATCTATTAAGACTTTAATCTAGGCATCTCAACTTTATTTGAGGTGCTTTTTTTATTAAATACTCTGAAAAGCTCAAAAAACCTAACCTATTATAAAATATCATTATATCAACACACAAAAAATGATATACTGTTAACATTAATTAGAAAGGAGATTCCTATGAGTGGACATCAAGGACTGAAGTGGTATAAACTGGATAAAGCAGCTAAAATATATCCATTGGTCACAAACGAAAGATACACATATAACTTTCGTGTTTCAGCTATTCTAAAAGAGAAGATAAATGAAGAAATTCTATATCAAGCTATTTTGGATTCTAGAAAAAGATTTCCAATGTTCTTTGTTAAACTCAAAAGAGGTCTTTTCTGGTACTATTTTGAAGAAAATCTTCTACCACCAATTTTAGACATTGAATCACCATTTATTTGTTCAAAAAAAGATGAATACTTTAATAATAAGTATCTTTTCACATTTCTATACTATGATAAACGTATATCTCTTGAAATCAACCATGCTTTAACTGATGGCGGCGGTGCGATAATGTTCTTAAATGCCGTGGTATATCATTATTTAGAACTACTAGGTAAAGAACTGACTCCGGATGATAACATCATGCTTGTTAATGATCAACTACATTACAAAGATGTTGAAGATAGCTATGCTAAAAACTATAGTGGAGGCGGTCTAAACCCTCCAAAAACACCGAATGCCTATATTTATAAGGGAAAAACATTTAAAGGCTTTGGTAGTGGAGTTATTGATTCTTATATCAATTCAAAAGAATTAATTACGCTTGTTAAATCAGAAGATTCAAGTATCACAAAATATGTTGTTGCTTTATTAATCTATTCGATTATTATCAACGGTAATAAGAAGAAACTTAGGAAAAAACCCATCAATATTTGTGTTCCTATTAACCTAAGGTCTATTTATAATTCTAAGACTTTAAATAATTTTTCGTTAACTTTCTATATTAGTTATCAAATGAAGTCAGAAGAACCTAACCTAAATGACATCTTAAAAGAAGTAGAAGTCGAATTTATAAAAAAACGCGATTTAAAGAAAATCCAAGCTACACTCGATACCGTCTGTGTAATTCAAAGAAAAAGTATTGTAAAGTTTATTCCGCTACCAATTAAGTATATATTATTTAAGATTGGTTATACTGTTTTTGGTAGATTACCAACAACTATCACGTTTTCCAATTTTGGAGTAGTAAAAATTCCAGAATCCATGGAAAAACACGTTGAATCCTTTTCTTTTTACATGGGTTCAGGTATGAAACATGCAGTAGCGATGAATTCCTATGCTGGAAAAACTTCAATAGTCTTTTCAAGAGCATTTGTAGATACTAAACTAGAAGAAACATTTTTTAAGTTTTTAAGTTCAAAAGGTCTAGATGTTGAAGTTACATCTAATTATTGGGAGAAGAATTCAAAAAGGTTCTTTAAACAATTCCTAATCAAAAAATAAACTCTAAGTTATCAAAAAAAGCATAATTAATTTTGTGCTTTTTATATGATAAAAACTATTGTAATTGTATTGCTAATATTATGTATATATATTATAATATGACCTTGTAAAACAAGGAGTTAAGAATGAAAAGTTTAATTGGCGACAAATCTTTCTATAAAAGACTTATTGCTATATCTTTACCCATAATTGTCCAACAGCTTATTACATCATCAGTTCAGTTAGTAGATAATGTAATGGTTGGTTCTTTGGGAGAGTTAGCTATTGGATCAGTTTCAGTTGTAAATCAACTGTATTTTGTCGTTATATTAGTAACTTTTGGAGTTTTAGGAGGGGCTGGAGTTTTTACAGCTCAATATTTTGGATCTAAAGATTTTGATAAGCTTAAACAGACCTATCGATTTAAGGTAATAGCTGCTTTAGTAATTGCTGTACTAGCTTTTGTTGTACTATCATTTTTTGGAGAGTCCCTTATTTCGATATTTACTGACAATCCAGTAACCATTGCTGGTGGTATGGATTACCTAAGAATTGTTAAATGGAGTATGTTACCATGGGCGATGTCTGTTTCAATATCATTTACTTTTAGAGAAATAGGTATTACGAAACCATTATTAAGAATTTCATTGATTACAATTGTTGTCAATACCTTACTTAACTACTTGTTGATATTTGGAAGTTTCGGATTTCCACAATTAGGAATTAAGGGTGCGGCTATAGCCACTTTAATATCTCGATGTGTAGAAAGTGGATTATTCATTATATTGGTATATAAAAAGGGTCAAGTTTTTAACTCTAAAATTAAAGAAATATTCAAAATCAATAGATTTGTTTTAAAAGCGATAATAATAATGGCTATACCATTAATGTTAAATGAAATACTTTGGTCAACTGGACAAACAATGTTTATGGAAGCCTATTCTACAAGAGGAGATAATGCGCTAGCTGCAGCTAATATTACCGGAGCTATATCCCAATTAGTATTTGTTATATTTGGAGGTATGTCTACCGGAATTGCAGTAATGGTTGGTAATACTCTCGGAGAAAATAAACTTAAGCTAGCACAAGAAAATTCTAAAAAACTTATATTTGCATCAATAGTATTTTCAGCTTTCATGGGGCTAATTCTATTTGGGCTAAGTTTCTTTATTTTGAATATTTATGATGTGCTAGAAGAAACAAAACAAATAGCTGCGTTTAATATAAGAGTAAATGCATTAATAATACCAGTGGTAGCTTTTAATGTTGCTATGTATTTCACCCTAAGATCAGGTGGAGATACCCGTTCAACATTTATTATGGATTCAGGTTATATGTGGGTAATACAAGTGCCTGCTGCCTATGTGTTATCTAGAGTAACAGATTTGCCAATTACAATGTTATTCCTAATTATCCAATTACTAGAAATACCAAAAATGGCTTTCGCCTTTTCACGATATCAAAAAGGGCACTGGATTAAAAACTTAGCGGTAGCCAATGAAGACAATGCTAACGCCTTAGTTGGATAATTTAAAGCGTAGAAATACGCTTTTTTCTTTGCCTGTTGAAGAAAAAATCCAATTGTTCTATAATATATACGGTGATAATATGAGTAAAGCAAAAAAGATTTCTTTAATAATATTCTCTTTGGTTGTTATTCTTTCAGGAATAGTAGCGTATTTTGTGGTGAAAATCCAGGATGATTTGGAGTACCTAAAAGTGATTCAAATTGAGGATGTTGACTTAAATTCGGTTGAAGACGGTACATATTTGGGTGAGTATAGTTGCTTCCCAGTTTCTGTGATTGTAGAAGTAGATATAGTCAGTCATAAAATCGTAGATTTGACCATAATTAAGCACGATAATGGTCAGGGTGAAGCCGCTGAGATAATCATTGATAATGTCATTGATTCTCAAAGTTTGGAATTAGATTCTATAGCTGGGGCTACCTACAGTTCGAGAGTGATTCTTTTAGCTATAGAAGATGCATTAATCAAAGCGAGTAATTAATTGATATTTATATTATAAATAAGCCTATTAAAAGGGCTTTTTTTTATTGAAAAAATAATTATTGAAAAAATAAATAAAAGCGCTGGTAAAACGCTTACACCTATGATATACTATTATCGAAAACGTTTTAGTACGTACCGAAAACGTTATAGATTGGAGAAACTCTTAAATGTTTTTACACTATATCACAGGGAAATATAGCGAATTTAAGCATATATTAATCAATGACAACGTAGATATTTTCGATACCACAATACAACTAAATAAAGAAAAAACATTTCAAAATATAATTGGATTTGGTGGATCTTTTACAGAAGCAGCTGCTTTTACTTTAGGTAAAATAAGTGCGTCTAAAAGGGGTGCTGTTATAGATTCCTATTATAATAAGGGAAATGGATTAAATTACACAATTGGTAGAGTTCATATGAACAGTTGTGATTTTTCTTTAGGCAATTATACATATGTTGAAGATAATGATGTTGAATTAAAGACTTTCAACATAGCTCGAGAATTAGAATATGTTATACCTTTAATAAAAGATGCTGAAAAAGTTGCTGGCCATAAAATAAGTTTGCTGGCTTCACCTTGGAGTCCACCAGCTTGGATGAAATCAAATAATGAAATGAATAATGGGGGATACCTTCTACCTGAATATTACGAAGTTTGGGCAAGATACTATGTCAAATTTATTGATGAGTATAAAAAAGTTGGTTTAAATATTGATTATGTAACAGTTCAAAATGAACCAGCAGCTAAACAAGTATGGGATTCTTGTATATATTCAGCCGAAGAGGAAAGAGATTTTGTTAAGAACTTTATAGGGCCAATATTACACAAAAAATATCCTAATGTTAAAATTCTTATCTGGGACCATAATCGCGACGTTATTGTTGAAAGAAGTGATACGGTCTTAAAGGATAAAGAAGCTAGAGAACATGTCTGGGGTACCGGGGTACATTGGTATTCCAAAGGCGGATTCGAAAATTTAACTACTTTACATAAATTACATCCTGATAAACATATACTTTTTACTGAAGGATGTATTGAAGGCGGAGTTCATTTAAATGACTATACTACTGGAGAACGCTATGCAAGAAACATGATAGGTGATTTTCAAAATTACTGCGAAGGCTATATCGATTGGAATTTAACATTAGATGAAACTGGTGGTCCAAATCACGTTGGGAACTTTTGTGATGCGCCAATTATAACTGACACGAAGAATAAAGAAGTGATCTTCAATAGTTCATATTATTATATAGGTCATTTTTCAAAGCATGTAAAACCCAATTCAAAAAGGATATATTCAAAATCTGATAATCAAATACTAAAACACGTGGCTTTTATTACTCCAGAAAATGAAACAATCCTAATAGTTTTAAATGAAAGCGAAAACAAATATAAATTAAAGATTGATTATATAGATTCAGAAAATCTAGTAGAAATACCAGCAAGAAGTATTTCTACGTTTATGAAAAGGAGTTGATTTAATGAAAGATTACTATTTTAATGAAGAGCAGTTTGTGATTGACAATTACCTTGATAAATCAACGTTCTCTAATTTTTTACCTGGATTAGCGGGTAAAAGAGGAATTCCGCTTTGGGCATTCTACGTTAATAGAGGACAAGGTATTAGTGGATTTGGTATACAAGACAAAAACCACCCGATTATGGAGTTCACTCCTGCAAATAAGGCCTATGAATCAGTTGGACAAATAGGATTTAGAACCTTCATCAAAGTAGATGGTGTATACTACGAACCATTTTTACCAAATAGTGGTAACTTACATCGAATGAGAATTGAAAGAACTTCATTTTCAATAGAAGAAATAAACGAAGTTTTAGGGCTTAAAATTGAAGTCAAATATTTTGGTTTACCAAACGAGAATATTGGTGCACTAGTTAGAAAAGTTATTGTATCAAATATCTCATCGAAATCTCTAAGTATTGAACTTCTAGATGGTATAGCAGAAATTTTACCGGCTGGAGTTCGAAATCAAGAATTTAAGGCAATCTCAAATCTACTAAGTAGTTGGATGGATGTTGATGATTTACAGAACCAATTTGCATTTTACAAGCTAAGATCGTCTACCGGAGATCATAGCGAAGTAACAAAAATAGTTAGTGGAAACTACCTATTTGGGGTAGTAGATAAACAATTAGTAAAACCAATAGTTGACCAAGAATTAGTTTTTGGGTTCGATAGTTTAAAAAGAACAGCTGCTAATTTCATCAAAAAAGGATATGAAGAATTAATAGTTGAAGATCAAGTTACTGTTAATAAACTTCCATGTGGGTTTATACCTGCTAAAAAGGTTTTGAAGTCTAATGAAAGTTTAAAAATAGATATATTATCAGGCTTTACTCATAATAAAACTATTCTGAATGAGTTTATTCAAAAAACTTTGGTAGATGATTATCTGACAAATAAAGAACTTGAAGCAAAAAAAGTAATTGATGATATTGTGGATGATGTAGCTACTGATACAGGTTCTAGTATTTTCAATGAATATGTAAAACAAAATTACTTGGACAACACCCTTAGAGGTGGTTATCCAGAAAAAATAGGAAACACAATCTATCATCTCTTCTCAAGAAGACATGGCGATTTAGAAAGAGATTATAATTTCTTCAGCTTAGCACCTGAGTTTTACTCACAAGGTGGAGGAAACTTTAGAGATGTATGTCAAAATCGTAGAATGGATAGTTTCATTCATAAAGAAGTAGGAGCACATAACATTAAACACTTTGCTTCGCTGATTCAACTTGATGGATATAACCCACTAATTGTTGATGGAATGACCTTTGAAATCCAATCTGAACCGCTAAGAACAGAGTTAGTTGAAAAACACTTTTCATCTAACAAAAAAGAAGTTTTTAAGTTCCTAAGTGAGAAGTTTACACCGGGTGGTTTGGTTAATTTTATTGAAAACAAAAACATTGAAATTAAAATGGATATGAAACTTTGTTTAGATAATATAATCACTAATGCTTCAAAAAATATTGAATCTACTTTTAGCGAAGGGTATTGGGTTGATCACTTCACCTATATTATTGACTTAGCAGAAGCCTATGAAGCAATATATCCTGACAAAATTAAAGACGTTTTGTTTAAAGAAAATGATATCTTAACTTTTGAGACTCCAGTCACTGTATTAAATAAGGTTGATAAGTCAGTAATTAATTCAGCTGGTAATATACGTCAGTATGGTAGTTTATTACATCATGATGAAGATAAGATAACGAGGTTAAATTTAAACAGACACGGTAGTAATTGGGTTCAGCTAAACAAAACCAATTATAAAACCAATATATTTACAAAACTGTTAATACTAACCCTAAACAAACACTCTTTACTTGATAACGCTGGAATTGGTATTGAGATGGAATCAGATAAGCCGGGTTGGAATGACGCAATGAATGGATTGCCTGGGTTATTTGGATCAGGGATTGGTGAAACAATCGAATTAGAAAGAATTGTCAAATTTTTACTAAATAAACTTGATGATGAAGAAATAATTTTACCAGAAGAAGTATTTGTGTTGTTTAATAGTTTATCAAGAGCAAAAGACTACGATGATAGACTTAAGGCTAGAGAATTCTATCGTCATGAGATACGCTTTGGATTATCGGGTTCTGAGAAGAAAGTTAATTTCCTAGATATTAAAAACTATTTAAAAAAATTAGACGATTACTTAATGGCTACTTTAAATAGATTATATGAAGAAAACGATAAAATTATCCCTACATTTGTAGTGTACAATGTCGAAGAATACAGAAAAATTATGAACAACAATACTCCAGTAATCGGGAATTATGGTGCGCCTTTAGTTGAACCATTAAAATATTCTAAACGCTACTTACCTAATTTCCTTGAAGCTCCAGCTAGATTGTTAAAGATTGATTTTGGAAAAGACAAGCTTAGAGATATGTACCAAGCTGTTAAGGCAAGTGGAATATATGATGAAAAGCTTAAGATTTATAAGACGAGTGGATCTTTAGATGTTGAAGACTATGAGGTTGGTAGAATTCGTGCCTTTACAAAAGGCTGGTTGGAAAGAGAAAGTGATTTTCTACATATGATATATAAATATCTATTAGGATTACTAAAAGCAGGACTTTATGAAGAGTTTTATGAGGAAATTAAAACTAATCTAGTTTGTTTTATGGATCCTGAGGTTTATGGAAGAAACCCACTTGAAAATTCAAGTTTTATCGCTCCATCAAACAATCCTAACCCACATATTCATGGAAAAGGCTTCTTGCCAAGGTTAAGTGGTTCAACTATAGAAGCACTTGAAATCTGGGCGATGATGATGACCGGAGGGAATCCGTTCAAACTAAAAGCTGGCAAACTAATATTTAAGCCAGAACCTAAGTTGAGTAAAGAATTCTTTAAAGAAGATAAAACGTTAAGTTTCAATTTTATGAAAAATATAAAAGTAACATACATAAACGAGGATTTAATTGACACATTTAATGATTACAATGTTACAAAAATCGAGTTAAAGAGTAACGAGGGTAATGAAATTTATTATCAAGATTATGTTGCTGAGACTCAAGCTTTAAAGATTAGAGAAGGCTTATATAAGGAAATAAAAATATATATAAAGAAATCATAGGAGGAAATTATGAAAAAAGTATTTTTAATTGCTTTAACCATGGTTTTAGTATTTGGCTTTGTTGCTTGTAATGATATAACAACAACCGAAGAAGTAACCACTATTGAAGCAGTAACTACTACCGAAGAGGTAACAACCACTGAAATGGTAACTACCACTGAAGCAGTAACTACTACTGAAGAAATAACAACTACTGAAGAGGTAACAACAACAGAGGAAGTAACTACTGTTGCGACAACAGCTGGAGACACTGTTGCACCGGTTATTTCTGGAGCTGACGATGTTACAGTCTATGTAGACGCAGTATTTGACCCATTAACTGGAGTCACTGCTACCGATGATGTAGATGGTGATATCACAGCTGATATTACATACGTAGGTTTAGTTGATACTACATCTACAGGTGTTTATTACTTGAAATACAGCGTAACTGATGCTGCAGGTAATAAAACAGAAGAAGCTAGATATGTTACTGTTGAAGTTGATCCAAGTTTAATTGGCGACGAAATGGTACAAAATGGAGACTTCTCTTTAGGTGCTGGTATTTGGAATTTTAATACAGGCGCTGTTGAAGGCGGAAGCGGAGAATTCACTGTAACTGATGGTGTTGGTAAAGTCAACGTTATAGCTCCAACATGGAGTATTTGGGGACCTCGTTTGGAGAGTAACCCTATGACTTTTGAAAACGGCGTTACATACGAAGTTTCATTTAAAGCTAAAGCTGATGCAGCTAGATTGATTGGTATGCAAGTTGGGGAATTATTTGACACTGCCCCTTGGTTTGATGATTACATGGAACAAAACTATCAAACATTTGCTTTAACAACTGATTGGCAAACATTTACATTCAAAATTACAATGACTGAAGCTACAAATACAAATGTTCAAATTATGTTTAACTTGGGAACTGTAACTGATGATGCAGGAACTTTAATCACAAACGTTTATTTTGATGATGTTTTTATTGAAGAATCTACTGCTGATATCGATGTAACTGGTCCAGTATTGACTGGTGTTGATAATGCGATAATTGAGTCAGGTTCAACTTTTGACCCACTTGCTGGTGTTAATGCTGTTGATATAGTTGATGGTACAATTGTACTTACTGCAGCTAATGTAACTGGTACAGTTAACGTAGATGTTGCTGGAGATTATACTTTAACTTATACTGTTGCTGATGTAGCTGGAAATGAAACTACAGAAGACAGAGTTATTACAGTTGTTAATTTAGAATTCACTGATACAAGTGAAATTGTTGATGGCGGATTTGACTCTACAACAGCAATTGTTGAAGAAGTACAAAATGCTGAATATCAAGACATTTCAGATATTGAAATTTGGTATCAATACACAGCTGGTTGGGATGGGGCTGTTGCTACATTCTCAATAATTGATGGAGCTGCTGTTATAGATATTACAGCCGTTGGTAATCAAATTTGGGGACTTCAATTAAAACAAAGAGGAATTGAACTCGTTCAAGGTGAAACTTATAAATTAACATTTACAGCAAGTTCAACTGTAGATAGAGATATTGCTGCTGAACTTATTAATGAGGATTATAGAGGGACATTTAATTTAACTTCTACAGCTCAAACATTTGAATTTATCTTCACTTATGAAGGTGAAAGCACTCTAGATGCAAGACTTGCATTTTTACTTGCTAAGACAACTGCATTCGCAGTTGGTGTTATAACCATAGATGATGTTATGGTTTCAAAATTAGAACAACCTGAAACTGTATTAAATGGTGAATTTAGCGACGTAACTAGCTGGGGCACTTGGTCTGGTGATGGTGGAGTTGCAACAATGGAAGTTGTTGCTGAAGAATTAGTAGTAGATGTAACTGCAATTGGTAATCAATTCTATAGTGTTCAAGTATTCCAAGAAAATATTGAATTACTTGCAGGAGCTACTTATACAATTTCTTTTCAAGCTAAATCATCTGTTGCTAGAGATATAAATGCAGTTCTTATAGCTGGAGGAGAATATAGAGAAACAATTAGTTTAACTACTGACATGCAAACATTTACAGTAACATTTGTGTATAATGGTGTTGCAACTACAACAGGTAAACTTGATTTTGAATTAGGTGCTGTTGGAGATAGCTCAGTACCTGCATTAATTACATTTGATAATATCAAAATGTATAGAAACTTAAATGTTGATGAAGTAGCACCTACAATTTTAGGCGCAGCTGCTGTATCAATATTATCTGGATCTACTTTTGATCCTCTAAGTGGCGTTTCAGCACTTGACTTAATTGACGGTGTTATTGTTCTTACAGTAGATAACGTTACTGGTACAGTTACCGTAGATGTTGCTGGAGATTATACATTAACATATACAGTTAGTGACTCAGCTGGGAACGAAGCTACTATAGAAAGAGTTGTAACTGTACTTGAATTAGTATTTATTGATACAGGCGAAATTATTGATGGTGGATTTGATACTACAACAGTAATCGCGACTGAAGTTCAAGATGCTGGTAATCAAGACATTACAGATACTGAAATTTGGTATCATTATACAGCTGGTTGGGATGGCGCTGTTGCTACATTCACGGTTGATAATGGTGCTGTAGTAATTGATATAACTAATCCTGGTGGACAATTATGGGGATTACAATTGAAACAAAGAGGAATTGCACTTGTTGAAGGACAAACATATAAATTGACATTTACAGCAAGCGCTACAGTTGCTAGGGATATGATTGTTGAAATGATTAATGCAGATTACGCTCAAACATTTGATTTAACTGACTCTGTTCAAACATTTGAATTCGTATTTATTTATAATGGTGCAACTACTGATGATGCAAGACTTGGATTTATGTTAGGAAATACTGTTGCATACGCTGCTGGTATTGTAACACTTGATGATATTTCATTATCAGAAGTTGATGCTGAAGTTGAAGTGCCTACATGGATTGGTGAAGGAATGGTTGTAGTTGTTACAGCAACAGAAGTAACAGCAACCTATACAGACACACCTGCAGCATGGTGGAATGCTAATGTGCAATTATCAGTTATAGATTTTGATGGAACAAAAGAAGCAATCATATTCACATTCATAGGTGAACTTGATCAAAAATATGTATTTAAAATTCAAGGTACAGATGTACCATTTGTAGAAAAACAAGACGTTATCGCTACTGGAGTATTACAAGAGGTTGTACTTGATTTAAGTGGATTAACTGAAGTTCAAAGAGCTGGATTAAACAAACTAGTTGTGTTCTCTCAAACAGAAGGAGCTAGTGGAACACTTGTAATTGAAGGTTGGGATTATGTGATTCCTGAATGGGTTGGATACGGAATGGATATAGTTGTTACAGCAACAG
>CAZHSG010000005.1:0-72789 GCA_964535005.1 uncultured Candidatus Izemoplasmatales bacterium | reverse complement strand
TTGGGCTATTTCTTTACAGCCCCTTTTATTTTGTCTACTTAAACAAGAAAATCTACTTTTCCTTTTGTAACAATATGGTATAAATCTATAATCCATAAAATCGCAAAACCTAATACAAACCAAAGGATTCCAATTATTATACGTCCTTTTGCGATTCTGTAAAGGCCGTAAAAAATACCATCTAACCCTGGGAGTGCTAAAATAAACTTTAAAATCTTAGGTAAACCATCAATAAACTTAACATATTCTTTCATAATATCACCATCCTTCTTAAAATCATTATATCATAAGAATATAATATATTGGGTGAGTGATAAGTTATTTGCACGGATGTATTAGTCTAATGTACGGTTAATAGCTTGAGCGATTCTTCTGCAACTTTTAACTAAATTTTTAAATCTGGCCGGTTTTAGGGATTGTTGACCATCACTAAGAGCCATTTCAGGATTTTGATGAACTTCTATAATTAAACCATCAGCTCCAGCTGCGATAGCTGCTTTTGATAACGATTCTACATATTCCCACCTTCCAGCTGCGTGGCTAGGATCGATGATTATAGGTAAATGAGTTAATTTTTTAATTACAGGTATAGAAGATATGTCTAAAGTATTTCTTGTAGAGGTTTCAAAGGTTCTAATACCTCTTTCACAAAGAATGACATTTGAATTTCCACCAGCCATAATATATTCAGCTGACATTAACCATTCTTCTATGGTGTTAGCTAATCCTCTTTTTAATAAAATTGGTTTATTTATTTTACCCAATTCTTTTAGAAGAGTAAAGTTTTGCATATTTCTAGCACCAACTTGAATTAAATCTACCATTTCAACAAAATGTGGAACTTCATCAACACTCATAATTTCGCTGACAACAGGCATATTATACTTTTTTTGTGCCTTTTCAAGGATAACAAGACCTTCATAACCCATTCCTTGGAAAGAATAAGGACTAGTTCTTGGCTTAAAAGCTCCAGCTCTTAATAATTTAGCACCCGCCTCTTTAACTATCGGGGTAATTTCGTCGATTTGTTCCGCAGATTCAACAGCACAAGGGCCACCAATAATTATGATGTTTTTGCCACCAATTTTTATTCCGGACACATCTACGATAGTATTATCTGGTTTAAATTTTCGATTAACCTTCTTAAATGGTTCTTGAACTCTTAAAACAGTTTCAATAAATTCATATGCATACAAACTATTGATTTCAAAACCAGTTGTATCACCAATCACACCAAGAATGTGAGTTGATTCTCCTATACTTTCATGTAATTCGAAACCACGATTAAGTAATTTTGATTTAATTTTTGATACTTGTTCTTCTGTAGCTGTGTTTTTAAATTTAATTATCATTGTTATTACTTCCTTCTTGTAAATATTTTATTGCCTCAATATATGAGTTGAACCCTTTTCCATAAAAACTAGCTATACAAGCTGGCTCTATTACAGATATTAGTCGGAAAGGTTCGCGTTTTTTAATGTTAGATAGATGCACTTCAACAGTTGGTATAGAGATAGACTTAATACAATCGTATATAGCATAGGAATAATGTGTGTAAGCTGCTGGATTAATAACCAAAGCATCAAAACGATGGTAGTTATCTTGGATTATATCAATTATTTCACCTTCAGAATTAGATTGATATACTTCAATTTCGGTTTTACTTAGTTTTCCATAGGCCAAAAGAAAATTTACTAAATCATGATATGATTGGTTTCCATAAATTTCTGGTTCCCTTTTTCCTAAAAAATTTAAATTAGGTCCATTAACGACTAATATATTCATCGATTTTCTCCTTGATCTCATTAGTATGAGTGTTTGTATCTTTATTTAGATCTATAATAATATCAGAGTGTTCCAAATACATCGGAACTCTTTTTTTTGCGATAATTAGAATATTACTCGCTTTTTTTAACAATGGTCGTCCATAGATTTTTTTCTTCGCAATCAATTTTTGGTCTTTATTTAAAAATATTACTATCCCATTTTGTTTTAATAAATTCATATTAGCTGAACTTTCTATTAAACCACCGCCTGTAGAAATAGCTAAATTATGCTCTTTATATAAGTTATATACTATATTTGACTCATAATCTCTAAAGGTTTTTTCACCTTTGTCAGCAAAAATATCCGGTATTGATGATTGGTACTTATCTTCTATTAATTTGTCAATATCATTCACTTTTTTGTTGATTAAATCACCCATAATTTTAGCATATTTTGTCTTACCACTAAGTGGTAATCCAACAAAAACTAAGTTTAGATAGTAATTGTGAATTTTACGATAAATTTTATTAGTTATATTAAGAGTAATCTCTTTATTTAGAAATAGTTCATGTGCTTTTTTCGCTTGCATTACAAGCATATAAAGGCCGTTGATGTTTTTAATGTTTAGTTTACTCGCTTCAAGCATTAAATTAGTCCTTAAAGGATTATATACTAAATCAATTACCACTTCAAGTGTTTTAAACTTAGATAATTCAAATAACAAAGGATCGTTGTTGTTTGGATACATTCCTACAGGGGTAGTATTGATTAAAACATCAAAATTTAAGTAGTTTGAGTAATCTTTAAATAAAAATTCGTTTTCATTTCTAATATTTCTACATAATTTCACTATAGAAGAAGCATTTAAATCTTCTAATAGTTTAATTACAGTTTTAGAAACTGATCCATTTCCCAAAACTAACACTTTTTTATTTTTAATTACAACATTATGATAACTTAATGATTCTTTAAGTCCATAATAGTCAGTATTGTAACCAATTAACTTACCTGAGACGTTAACAATCGTATTTACTGAATTAGTTATTTTTGCAATATCATCTAATTCGTCAAGAAAAGGTATAATTTCAGTTTTATAGGGAATTGTCACATTAATTCCTTTAAATTTATTGTTTTTTATGAAATCTTCAATTGAGTTTGTCTCATAAAGTTGGTAATCTTTGTTTCCTAACATATTATGAATTTCTTTTGAAAAACTATGAGATAACTTTTTTCCTACTAAACCATACATATTAAAATAACACATCTTTTCTATTATTAAATAACAAAAAGTCTAAACATGCGAAATATAACACTGCATTAACTACATGAATAACTCTTGAGACGATTTGAGGGTCATGTCTACCAACTATCTTTAGTTTTGTTTCCTTTAAAGTATCAAGGTTAACTGTGTTTTGTGCTTTAGCGATAGAAGGAGTGGGTTTAACGGCGGTTTTTATTATGATTGGTCTACCATTAGTCAAGCCACCTAAAATGCCTCCATTATTGTTTGAAGTGGTAGATACTTTTTTGTTATTTATTACATATTCGTCATTTACTTCAGAAGCGTTGTTTTTAGTTATATCAAATCCTTTACCAAATTCAACACCTTTGATAGCTGGGATACTGAATAATAGTTGAGATATATAACTTTCTACGGATAGGAAATAAGGTTCACCTAAACCGACAGGTAAGTTTATGACTTTTGATTCTATTATTCCACCAATGGAATCTTGATCTGTTTTAGTTTTTTCAATTAAATCTAACATTTTAGATTTAGTTTCTGAGTTAATTACTGGGAAATTATCTAAATTAAGTTGTTTAAGTTGTTTTTGGTTTGTTTCATTCATGTTAAATGGTTCATCTTCTAAATTCTTTAAACTATAAATATGTGAACCAACTAAAATATTATGCTTTTTTAAGATTTGTTCAGAAATAGAACCGATGATAATCCATAAAGCAGTCAATCTGCCTGAAAAAAATCCACCACCGCGAAAATCATTAAATCCATTATATTTAATAGAAGCAGGATAATCTGAATGAGATGGCCTAGGGGTTTGATTTAGGTTTTTATAATCACCACTATGTGTACTTTTGTTTTCAATTAAAAAAGTTAAAGCGCCCCCAGTTGTAAATCCATTATAAAATCCAGAAATAATTTGATAATTATCTTTTTCTACTCTAGTAGTACTTATATTTTCCGCAGGTCTTCTTTTTGAAAGGTTAAATTTAATTAAGTCTTCATCAATTTTTAATCCTGACGGTAAGTTATCAATTACTATACCGATATGCGTTCCGTGAGATTCACCGAAAAAAGTTATTTTAATGTTTTGGCCTATTGTATTCATAGAGCCCCCCTTAAATGTTTATCTTTTTAATATATGCTTTTCCTATTTCATCTACAATAATAAGATTTAGATGATTGTTAATATTCTTTTTGTCATTTTTAATATATGGAACTAGTCTTTCTTCTTGCACTTCATCGTAAGTAGGTAAACTATATTTATTAAGCACTTCAATAAGTTTGTTTTTAGTTTCTTTTGTATTACATACTTTAATCATTCCTAAAGAAATTGCTTCTCCATGTAAGTATTTATTAAAATCATAATATGCTTCATATGCATGTCCATAAGTATGACCATAATTAAGAATTTGTCTAATTGAATTATCAAATTCATCATTTTCAACGTAATATTTTTTTATTAGTAATGACTCATAAATAAAAGCTTCTAAGTGATCAGAGACATCTTGGTTTAATATTTTTTCAAATAATTCTTTAGAGTGAATCATTCCATATTTAATCATTTCACCCAAACCATTATTGAAATGTCTTGGTGGTAAAGTCTTTATGGTTTCAGGATCTATTAAGACTTTTATAGGAGCGTAAAAGTTTCCTACAGAATTTTTAACTTTGTTTGTATTAATCGCAACTTTTCCGCCAACTGAAGAATCAATTTGAGCAAGCAAAGAAGTTGGAATTTGAATGTAATCTATACCTCTTAAATATGTTGATGCAATGAAGCCGGATAAGTCTCCTGTAACTCCTCCACCAAGTGCAATTATACATGCGTCTCTTCCGACATTATTTTCTTGTAAAATTGAAATGATTCTTTCGTATTCAAAAAAGGATTTTGAGCTTTCTCCAGACGGGAATTTTATAAGCAAATTTTGTGGACAAAAACCTAGTACTTTTTCAATATAAATTTGAGGAATTAAATCATCGGTAATAATGATATAAAATCTATTCAAATCCAAATAATCTCCTAAGTTATTCAAGAGATTGTTTTTAATTATAATAGAATAGTTCCTATGTTTGGATTTTATATTTATAGATTTCATAATACCTCCTACAAGTATTTTATCTTAATTCCTAATAATTGTAAATCTTTGTAGAAATTAGGATATGATTTATTTACAACTTCTGCGTTATTAATTGTGACTTTTGAATCAGCAATTGTAGCAGCTATACTCAATGACATTGCAATGCGATGATCGTTAAACGAATCAAATGTATTACCTTTTAAAACATTAGCTCCATTTATCTCTAGTGAGTCATCACCCATAGTCACGTTGACACCAAATTTTTTCAGTATTTTATAAGTCGATAGTAAACGATTTGATTCTTTCAAAACTAACCTCTTTGCATTGGTGATTTTAGTTTTGCCTTTTGAGCAAGCAGCAAGTATTCCTAATATAGGAGCAATGTCTGGACACTGACTAACATCAATTATCTGACCTTTGGTTTTTGATTTTTTGAAAGTAGCAGAGTTATGTTCTTTGTAAATATCTCCACCCATGGACTCGATGATTTCGACAATTCTCTTATCCGGTTGTAGTGAGTTGAAATTAATATTGGTGATTTGTACATTATTATTTATGATACCCAAAACAGCATAGAATGCGAGTTGTGAGAAGTCGGTCTCAACTTCAACATTTGTTGCAATATACTCTTGGTTTCCTTTTATTTTGTAGAAGTTTTTTTCCTTCGCTATTACCACGCCGAACTTTTCGAGTGTAGATATTGTCATCGCGATATAGTCAGCTGACTCTAAGTTTCCTAGTACCTCTATTGTTGAATCGCTTTTCAGCGTAGGCAAGATGAACAGTAGACCTGATATAAATTGTGAACTAACATCACCTGGGATCTTGTATGTACCAGGAGATAGTCGACCCCTAGTTTTAATAGATGTAGTTGTCTTTTTGTATTCAAGGTTTTGATCATTGAATATCGTCTCGTATATACCCATAGGCCTATTAATTAAACCGGCTTTTCCCTGAAAATAGACGTTGTTACTATTAGACAAAACAGGTATTAGGAACCGCATTGTTGACCCGGACTCGTTACAGTTGATAACTAAATCACCCTTGTAGTCACTTATACCATTAGAGGTAATAAGCAGTGTATCTGGACCTTCAACTATACTTACTCCCATTGACTTGAAAGCATTGATGGTTGCTAGTACATCTTCACTGTAAATTATATTCGAAATTAAACTTGTACCTTTTGATAAAACTGCAGATATTATTGTTCTGTGCAATATTGACTTAGATGCAGGTGGAGCAATTGTACCTTTGGCCTTTGAAGGGTAGACTTCAACTTTCATCGTTTTCACCCCTTCCGATGCCTGTCCTTATAGTGGTTGATTTAACCATTAAGTCTTCAAGCACATTGCTATTGTTCATTATTATAGCATCTTTGAACTTGTGTAATTCGGCCTCAAAAGCTTCAATTTTAGTCAGTAAAGAAGCCTTATTATGAAGAAATAATTCCGGCCATAGCTTCTCATTGATTATAGAGATCCTAGTAAGTTCTCTATACGAATCTCCTATGAATTTCTTAGTATCTAAATCTGTGGAAATCGAGTTAACTAGCGATAAACTCAATATGTGTGTTAGTTGGGAAGTATAAGCAATTATGTCGTCATGTGCCTCTGGCGTAATCGATGAAATGTTCTTGAAACCCATCTCCAATGCTAACTCTTTAGCTAACGTAAGATTGCTTTCTTTGTTGCCAGCGACTGGTGTAATAACATAATTAGCATTTTTGAAAATTGTCTCTCTAGCATTGAAGACACCTACCTTTTCACTACCTGCAACGGGGTGAGTATAGATTACGTCAATGTTATCTAAATTTAGTTTTTCTATCTCTTCTATCATATGTTTTTTTATACCTGATATTTCTATTAATACGCTATCTTTAGCGAAAAATGACTTGTTTCTAAAAATGAAATTTATAATAGATTTCGGATACAAACAAATATATATAACCTCGTTGTCTGCTAAAAAGTCACTTACGTTGTCATAAGCTTTATGGATTATTTTATTTGCTAACGCATACTCTATTGTTTCACTAGATGTATCATATGCTGATATGTTATGATGTTTGTTTAATGATTTAGCAATAGTACCACCTATTAGTCCTAAACCTACTATACCTATATTCATAATTCACCTCTAAAATGTTTAATATATTGTATCACATTATTTAATTTTTTGTTAATCTATACTAAAATATAATATAATATATAATATCTACTGAACTTAACTTTTTTGATTAAACTATTTATGTTATAATTACCAAGAAGGAGATATGATATTATGTATAAGGAAATTGGAGTCTTTGATTACAGCAACAAGGTCTTAGAAAAAATGCGTCCAGGCAATTTTTTAACAACAAAAAAAGGCGATGTAATTAATACAATGATTATCGGCTGGGGTGGTATAAATATTATATGGGGCAAACCAATTTTTGTAGTCCTAGTAAGAGATTCTAGAGCCACCTACGACTTAATAGAATCGAGCGAAGAATTTACAGTGAGTATTCCTCTCGATGGTAATTTAAAAGATGCAATTATAATCTGTGGAACTAAATCATTAAGAGAAATGAATAAATTTGAGCACTGCAATTTAACTCCAATAAAAGGAAGACAAATTGATACTCCAATAATTGCAGAAGCAAAATTACATTATGAATGCAAAGTAATTTACAAACAAACTTTAGATCAAAATGTTGTACCTCAAATAGTAAAAAATAGATACTATAATATGACAGCGAATCATACAGTATATTATGGTGAAATATTAGATCAATATTTGTATGAAAAGGAGTAAATTATGACAACTATATTAGATGGAAAAAAGTTAGCTTTAAAACTAAGAAATCAAATTAAAGAAGAGACAATTTTATTGGTTGAAAAATTCAAAAAACAACCTCATTTAGTTGTGATATTAATTGGTGAAGATCCAGCTAGTCAATCCTATGTTAGATCCAAAGAGCGAGCTTGCATAAAAGCTGGTTTCAAATCATCAATTATTAGAAAAGAATCAACGATTACAGAGCAAGAATTAGTTGATATTATTCTTGATTTAAATAAAGATGAAACTGTTCATGGAATCCTTTTACAATTACCAATTCCAAAAAATTTGAATGAAGATAAAATTATTAATTTAATAAATCCATTAAAAGATGTGGATGGATTTTGTAATGAAAATATTGCTAAATTGAATAAAGGACAAAATGCTTTGGTACCTTGTACTCCTTTAGGAATTACAAAGATTTTAAAAGAATATGAAATAGATCCTACTGGAAAACATTGTGTAATTATTGGTCGAAGTCAAATAGTTGGAAAGCCAATGGCAGCTTTAATGCTAAAGAGAAATTCAACGGTGACCACTTGCCATTCTAAAACTAAAGATATTAAATCAATAACAAAACAAGCGGATATTTTGATTGTTGCAATCGGTAGAGCTAACATGGTAGATGCTTCATATATAAAACCAGGTGCTGTTGTTATTGATGTTGGTATTAATAGAGTTGATGGTGTATTAACTGGAGATGTTTTATTTGAAGATGCGTCTGCTTCTGCCGGATATATCACACCTGTTCCAGGTGGTGTAGGACCTATGACAATTGCTTGTTTATTAGAAAACACTTTAACATGTTATAAAAAAATTGAAGGGGATTCAAAATGATAAACCGCTATTCTCGAAAACAAATGCAAGACATTTGGAGTGATAAGTCTAAATTTGATGCTTATCTTCAAATCGAAATATTAAATGTCGAAGCATTAAATAAAATAGGGGTTGTTAGCAACAAGGAATTAATGCTCGTTCAAAATAACGCCAAATATGATTTAAAAAAAGTTTTTGAATATGAAAAAGAACTAAAACATGATGTTATAGCTTTCACAAGAGCTGTCTCATTATCTTTAGGAGAAGAAAAACGCTTTATTCATTATGGACTAACTTCAACTGATGTAGTTGACACTGCCTACGGAGTGTTATATAAAAAAGCTAATAAAATAATTAAGAAAGATATTGAAGCGTTTTTAGAAGTCTTAAAAGAAAAAGCTTATCAGTATAAAGATACTTTCTGTATAGGCAGAACTCACGGAATACACGCTGATATTACAGTGTTTGGTTTGAAGTTCTGTTTATATTATGATGAATTAAAAAGAAATTATGAAAGATTCCAAAGAGCCGCAGCTGAAATTGAAGTAGGTAAGATTAGTGGTGCAGTTGGTAATTATGCTTTTATAAGCCCGGATATTGAGGAATACATTTGTTACAATCTAGGATTGAACAGTGTTAATATATCAACTCAAACTCTACAAAGAGATAGACATGCTAATTATATTAGTACTTTAGTATTATTAGGGTCAACTCTAGAAAAACTAGCTTTAGAAATAAGACATTTACAAAGAACTGAAGTAAACGAAGTAAAAGAACCGTTTTCAACTAAACAAAAAGGTTCTTCTGCTATGCCTCACAAGAGAAATCCAATTGTAAGTGAAAATATTTGTGGAGTTATGAGAATTTTACGTGGATATTTAGTGCCTGCATTTGAAAATATAGCTCTATGGCATGAGAGAGATATTTCTCACTCATCGGTAGAAAGAGTTATAATGCCAGATGCAACTATTTTAGTTGATTATATGTTTACTAGATATATAAATATCATAAAAAACCTTAATGTCTATCCAGAAAATATGTTAAAAAACATCTATTTAACAAAAGGTATCATATTTTCACAGAGAATCTTAACTTCATTAATAGATAAAGGATTATCTAGAGAAGAAGCCTACGATATAGTTCAACCTTTTGCTAATTACGCCTACGATGAGGATAAAGATTTCATTGAATTAATCTTAAATGACTATAATATGAAGGCTATTTATAAAGAAGATGAACTAAAAAATTTATTTGATATGAATTTCTACAAAAGAAATATTGACGTTATATACAATAAAGTATTTAAATAGAAAGGAAACGAAATGAATAAATTAAAGAAATTTACTTTAATAATATCTTTAATTTTTACTACTATTGGTAGTGCTTTTTGCTATATAGTTAATGCAGATGCAATTAAGACTGAATTAACAGGCGCATACGACAACATTCAAAGCATAAAAAATGTCCAAGACACATCACCGATAGGAGATCCATATTACGAAGACGCATCATATTTAGCGTTTACAGATGATATAGACGCATTAGGTGGATTAGTGGGTATACAGGCAGTAATTGATGATGCATTAGCTGTACAGGTGGATGTAGACGCTCTAACAGCTAATATAAACACCGCGATTGCTGGATTAATACAAGATGAAACATATTATTCAGCCTTAGCTAATTATTCTCAAGCTAAAGCTGAAGATTTGAGTTTATATACAACCGCTTCACAAACGTTATATCAAGCAGAATTAGATAGAATAAAAGCTATCTTAGATGACCCAAGAGCTGGAGAAGCAACTATTGATGGACTTAACTCAGAAATAGTTGACGCAACGAACTTCCTGGTTTTAAGAGGAGACAAAACTGAAGTTTTAAACTTAATTAACCAAATTGAAATACTATACGCTACTATTGGCGATGATTATATACCGAGTACTTTCGCAGATTTTAAAGAAGCCTATGATGAACTAGACACAGTTTTACAAGCTGACATCATCATTGGAATGACTTTACAAGAAGTTTTGGACGATGTTGATGCATTGGTAAGCGAAGTTGATCAAACTGAAGTTAGATTAAATGAAGTCTTGAACACTTTGGTTTTAAGACCGGATAAAACAGCTTTAATAGATGCCTTTACTCAAGCGTTAACTGAAAGTGAACTATTATATACATCTTCTTCTTTTCGTTTATTCACATTAGGGTTAGTTGAGATTGATATCGTGATTGAAAACATAGAAGCTACAGCCTCAGACGTAACTCTTGCTAGTGCATATTTAGAAGATTTCTATGATTTTCTAGTTTTGAGAGGTGATGTTACAAATTTACAAATTGCCTACGATGCCGCAATAGTTCTAGATTTAACTAATTATACACCAAACTCAATAACGTTATATCAAACTGAATTAAATAGAATTAATTCCATTTTGATTTCAGATGATACAGATCAACCTAAAGCCGATGAAGCTTTAACAGACATTCAGGCTGTTGGTTCTGTCTTGGTTTTACAAGCCAATAGAGATCAATTAACAATTTTAAATGATTTAGTTATATCAGCATATTATGAAGATATAATTTTATACACATCATCATCTCATAATGCATTTTTAACAGCTGTAGATGTATATGGATCATATTTATATGTTAACAATGTAATCGCAAACGATAATGTTACTCAAGATTTAGTTGACACTTTGGAAATAACGGTTCAGTCAGCTCTTGATTTACTAGTATTGTTAGCTGATAATGATGGATTATTAACAATATACTATAATCTAAAAACTGATGATATTTCAGATTATACCATGAGTTCTCAAATAGAATACAACTTAGAACTGAATCGAATTTATGGCTTAATTATAAGTTCAGATTTAGATGAAACAGTAGCTTCACAAATTTTACTCGACTTATCAGAAATTAAAGACGGTTTAGTGGATCTGCCGGATTATACAGATTTACAAGCAACCTATGATTCTACCACAATATACAGAGAAGAAGATTATTCAGTAAGTTCTTATAGTGCATTAGTACAATCAAGACTCCAAGCTTTATATATGTTATCAAACCCTGATGCAACTCAACAAGAGGTAAATAGTGCTAAACAAGCGTTAATATCAGCTGTTGAGGGATTAAATCAAAAACTTGAAACTATATACATGGTTCAAGGCGAAACGCTAGATATTAATCAATACATCACTTTAGGAGAATCAACCATAACAGGTTATTCTGTAGAAGTTAGTAAAGTTTTGAGCGTTGACGGTCTAGGAATGGTTGAAGGATTAAACTATGGTGAGTCCAAGGTTTTTGTAGTATTAAGTAATGGAGCCACTGAAGAAATTAATATTTATGTTAAAGCTAAACTAAACACAACAGTTTATGTTCTAACCTTTGCTATACCAGTTGCTGGAATTGGATTAGCAGCTGGAGTTGTATATGTTAGAAAAGAAACTTGGATTAATCTTCTAAGAGTTATAAAAAATATATTTAAGAAAAAAAGTTAGAAACTGTTAATAATATAATGTTATAATATAAATTGAATTAAATAAGGGGGAATATTATGGCTACACAAAGGAAATTATATAGAGATACTGAAAATGCAAAAATATCAGGAGTATGTTCGGGGTTATCTGATTATTTAGATATTGATGTTACTCTAATTAGAGTTTTATGGTTAGTTTTAGTGTTATGTGCCGGAACGGGATTATTAGCATATATCATAATGGCATTAGTTGTAGAACCAAAAAAAGTGGTGCTGAAAAAAGAAAAAGAAAAAGTTGTTGAAGAAGATAAAGACGACCCTTTCGCAAAATATGATAAATAACAACTAGACTAAAAAACTAAGTCGCCATTAAAAGGTGGCTTTTTTAATTAGTATAATTATGGAATATAGTAAAATATTAAACATAAAAATTCATATTTTTTGGTTATTTTCTAAACAAAATATTTGATATTTTTTTATAGTAGGAATTCTTCGAAGATTATAGTTTTTTCTAAAAAACAAGAGTATAATATTTCTAAAGGAGAAATTGACATGGAAGAATATAGATTACATAAAAATATCGTATGCATTGATCTAAAAAGCTTCTACGCATCAGTAGAATGCGCCTTATCTGGGCTAGATCCATTCAAAACTCCTTTGGTGGTAGCTGACAAGGAAAGAGGCGGCGGATCTATTGTTTTAGCGGTTACGCCTTACCTGAAACAGTTTGGTGTTCCAAATAGATGTCGAGTATACGAACTACCTAAAACAATTGATATTATTTATAGAAAACCAAGAATGGAGCGATATTTAGAATATTCAACTAAGATAGTAGAAATATATTTAAGATTTATTTCTGAAGATGATATTTATGTATATTCAGTAGATGAGGTTTTTATCGATCTAACCGAGTATATGGATTACTATAAAATGACTGATTTAGAATTCGCAAAAATGGTATTAGATACAATCTACACAGAAACTAAACTCTACGCAACTTGTGGTATCGGACCAAATATGTTGATGGCTAAACTAGCGTTAGATATTGAGTCAAAACACTCTCCTGATTTTATAGCTAAATGGGAATATGAAGATATACCTACAAAATTATGGACAGTTACCCCATTATCTAAAATGTGGGGTATCGGAAGAAATATGGAAAAAAACCTTAATAGTCTAGGAATCTATAAAATAGGAGATTTAGCTAAATACGATTTAAAAAAACTTAAAAAGAAATTCGGAATAATTGGCGAAGAATTATATTATCATACTCATGGAATAGATATGAGCCAAATACAAGAAAAAATGCATACCAAACCTACGAGTAAGAGCTATGGAATCGGTCAAACCCTGTTTCAAGATTATTACAAGCCAGAAATATATCAAATAATTAGAGAAATGGTGGATGATGTTTGCCGAAGATTAAGGCTAGGAAAAAGAATGGCTAAAACAGTCCATTTTGGCCTAGCTTACAGTAAAGAAATAGGCGGAGGATTCGCAAGGCAGATGAAATTACCCCAACCATCTCAAAATGAATCTCAAGTTTTTCGTGCTTGCCTAATGCTTATGGATAAATTCTATGACAATTCCCCAATAAGAGTTGTCAGAATTTCCGTAACTAATTTTGTTGATAAAAAAGGATATCAAATTAATCTGTTTGAAGATATTAATGAAGTTCTAAAAGAACAAGCTGTATTTACCGCCATGGATGAAATTAAAGAAAAATATGGCAAAAATAGTGTAAATAGAGCGTCTTCTGAATTAAAATCTTCGACACTAAAAGCAAGGAACGATATGATAGGTGGACATCATGCTTAACGTTTACCAGGATCGAGGAATTATTAAGTGGGCAGCCTTTGATGCTTTAAATGGATTCAACTCAATGTTAAAAGAAATGAGGCGTCGTTTAGGAAAAATAGATAAGCCAATTCTAAGTGTTGACGACTTTGAAACTTTAAATAGACAATTGCAAGATGCTTTACTAGAAAATTTAGAAATAGAAATTACATACTATGAAAATGGATACTCTAAGACTAGTTTTGGTAAAATAAAAAAACTAGATTATAATAGTAAAAAGATTATACTAACAACTTTGGAAAAAATATCTGCATATGACATTTTAATGATAGATTTGTTATAGGAGTGTAAAATATGCTAAAATATTATTATTAAAGGAAGTGATTTGATGTTAATAGAAAAAGCATATGCTAAAGTAAATCTATTTATAAACGTGATAGGAGCCAGGCAAGATGGATATCACGATTTAGAAATGATAAACACTAAAGTAGATTTGTATGATACTGTCAAAATTGAAGAATTAGATTCTCCAGGACTAGTAATCATCAAATCGAACGATTTGTTTCTATCTAATCAAAACAATTTAGTTATAGAATCTGCTAGATATATGATAAAAGAATACATTCCGGACAAAGGTATTACTGTAACAATAGAAAAAGTAATTCCATTTGGGGCGGGGTTAGCTGGAAACTCTGTAGATGCCGCTGCGATTATAAGAGGCATCAATAAAATGTTTAAACTAAATCTACCCTTAGAAGAAATGCAAAATATCGGTATTAAATTTGGCGCTGATATTCCATATTGTCTAGTCGATTATCCTGCATTTGTAGAAGGAATTGGAAAAAAAATAACTAAATTCGATTTTGATTTCTCAGAATGTAAAGTTTTACTAGTAAATCCTCGCGAATATATATCTACCAAAGATATATTTACACTAGGAGATAGATTTGGATTTAAAAACGTAGACATGAAGAAAATAAAAAAGGCAATTCAAAAGAACAATCTTGATGGATTTATTCAAAATATCCATAACTCTCTACAAGAAATAGCCATAAACAATAATCAAAAAGTTAAACAAACATATGAACATATTAAAGCCGAATTAGGTGAAGAAGGTTTAACAATGACTGGATCAGGGTCAACGTTTATAAAGCTAATAAATGGTGATGATTCCAAAGCCTTAGCCTTTATAGAGGCAAATAAAGGTAAATATTTCACTAATATGTACAGTTTTTTATAGAATTTTAGCGTAACCCATTGAAAAGGTGAATTTATCCGTGATATAATCACTTAAAGAGGTGGTAGTGTGAAAATTACGGAAGTACGGGCAAAAAGGATTGACGGAGATAATCGTTTAGTGGGAATAGCTGCCATTACTATTGATAATTGCTTCGTTGTACACGAATTGCGGATTATTGAAGGGAAGAATGGGCTTTTTGTGGCTATGCCAAGTCGTAAAATGCCAAATGGTGATTATAAAGATGTTGCACATCCTATAAATAGTGAAACAAGAGCTATGATTGAACAAATTGTTTTAGAAACGTATAATCAACTCCCTGAGATAATAAAAAGAGCAGAAGTAAAACTTGAAGTAAAACTTGAAGAAAAAGTTGAAGAAAAAGTTGAAGAAAAAGTTGAAGAATAAATTGAAGAATAAGCACTAACTGAAAAGTTAGTGCTTTTTAAATTATTTCATTTGTTGTATAATGTGTATGTCTTAAATAAAACTAAACGGAAAGGATATAATAAATACAAAATTTATTATAATTAAAGGTAATTTAATGGCTGTTTTCCATGGCTCTAAAGTTAAAATTTTCGCTCTAAGTTCAAGTGTTAAAATTACTCAAGATATAGCGGATTATATCGGGATACCAGTTAGCAAATGTGAGGTTCAGCATTTTGCTGACGGAGAAATAAATGTTGATATACCAGAAACAGTAAGAGGACACAAAGTTTTTGTAATACAATCTACTCACTCGCCAGTGAATGAACGTATTATGGAATTATTGATAATGATTGACGCGTTAAAACGTGCATCAGCTCGAGAAGTTAACGTAGTTATGCCTTACTATGGATATTCAAGACAAGATAGAAAAGCAAAAGCAAGACAACCGATATCTGCTAAACTAGTAGCGGATTTATTACAAACAGCAGGTGCTGCTAGAGTAATATCTATGGATTTACATGCTGCCCAAATACAAGGATTTTTTAATATTCCAATTGACAATTTTGTGGCGTTACCCTTGATTGCGAAATACATAAAAAAGAAAGAACTAGAAGATCTATGTGTAGTATCACCAGACCATGGTGGAGCTACTAGAGCTAGAAATTTGGCAGATGTATTAGGATGTAATATAGCTATAATTGATAAAATGAGACCAAAACCAAACGTGGCGGTGGTTATGAGTATCATCGGGAGAGTTAAAAATAAAAACTGCATTATCGTAGATGATATGGTGGATACTGCAGGGTCTATTTCAGCTGCTTCTATAGCTTTAAAAGAAGCTGGAGCTAAAAAAATATTCGTATGTTGCACACATCCTCTACTATCTGGAGATGCTAACAAGAGAATAGAAGAATCTCCAATAGAAGAATTAATTTGTACAAACACAATAGAATTACCAGAAGAAAAGAAAACTCCTAAAATTACACAATTGTCTATCGCTAACCTATTAGGGCAAGGGATAATAAATATTATTGATGACCAAGGGGTTTCAACATTATTTAAATAAAAAATTCCCTGGAAAACCAGGGATTTTTTTTTGCCTTGTTTACAAAAATGCTTATTATGTTATAATAAGATAAATCAAAGAGCGGAGAAGTAGGATACAACTTTTGTTAAAGCGATTAAGGGTTGGTGGAAGCCTTATACAAAAAATATCCGAATAACACCGTGAGAGACAGAAGAAATTAAGTAGACCTGTACGTAAAATCTGCGTTAAAGATTTCAAGAGCCGTTATGCGGAACTAAGGTGGTACCACGGAAATATTCGTCCTTTATTTAAGGGCGTTTTTTAATACATTGGAGGGGATTAAATTGTTTGAAGAATTAAAACAACTTCATAAATATAAAAAACCAATAGAATCATCAAGATATCATAAACAATACGAAGAAGGGGTTGTAGATTACTATATAGGTATCTCTGCTCCGACATTAAGAAAAATATCAAAAAAATATTATAAAACCATTAATACTAAAGAACTTAACCAATTGATATCTTCTGAAATACACGAATATAGACTGTTAGCATTGATAATCTTGACTGATCAAATCAAAAAAGCAAATTTAGAAGACCAAAAAGTAATAGTTGAGTACTATCTCGAAAATATAAAATATATAAATAATTGGGATTTAGTAGATGTATCAGCTTATTTAGTTTTAGGAAGGTATTTATACAATATTAGTGATTATTCATTACTTTATGAATTCGCTGAATCTGATAATTTATGGATTAAAAGAATAGGTATTGTCGCAACAAACTATTTGATTAGAAATAATGAATTGAGTGTAACTTTGGATATAGTTGATATTCTTTTAAAAGATACTCATGATTTAATTCACAAAGCAAATGGATGGATGTTAAGAAATTTAGGTGACAAAGATCAGGATACATTAACTGAGTATATTTATACAAATTATAACGATATGCCAAGAACAACATTAAGGTATGCTATTGAGCATTACCAAGAAGATAAACGAAAAGCAATATTAAGGGGGGATTTCACGTGGAAATAACAATTAAAAAACTGTTCAAAGTAGCTAAAGACTTTGAAGACAAGTTAGTAAAAATCAAAGGCTGGGTTAGAAATAACCGAGATCAAAAAGCATTTGGGTTTATCGACCTAAATGATGGTACATGTTTTGAAACTTTACAGATAGTATATGAAAACGAATTAATTGATAACTATAAAGATGTATCAAAGTATCGTGTAGGCTCATCAATAGAAATTCAAGGTAAGGTAGTTTTAACACCAAATTCAAAGCAACCATTTGAAATTAAAGCAACAAGCATTAATTTGATTGGGGATAGTCAAGAAGACTATCCAATTCAACCTAAAAGACATTCTAGAGAATTTCTAAGAGAAAACGCACATCTAAGAGTCCGTACTAACCTATTTAATGCAGTATTTAGAGTAAGGTCTGTTGTATCTCATGCAATTCATAAATTTTTCCAAGATGAAAATTTTATTTATGTGCATACACCGTTAATCACAACTTCTGATGCTGAAGGTGCCGGAGAAATGTTCCAAGTTACAACTTTAGATATTGAAAAGCAAGAAAAAATAGACTATACAAAGGACTTTTTTACAAAAAAAGCTAATCTAAGTGTAAGTGGACAACTACAAGCTGAAGCATATGCTCTTGCTTTCAAAGATGTTTATACATTTGGACCAACTTTCAGAGCTGAAAACTCAAATACTAAGATACACGCTTCTGAATTTTGGATGATCGAACCAGAAATTGCTTTTGCTGATTTGAGTGATGATATGAAATTAGCTGAAAATATGATAAAATATATTATCCAAGATGTTTTTGACAGATGTCCTTCTGAAATTCAATTTTTCAACAAGTTTGTAGAAAAAGGACTTATTGAAAAACTTAAAAAAGTACAAAAAAGCAAATTTAAAATCGCTACCCATAAGGAAGCGATAGAAATACTTATAAAAGTTGCAGATCAATTCGAAAATAAACCTGAACAGGGAAAAGATTTAGCTACTGAACACGAAAAATATCTAACCAAGTATTTTAATGGTCCAGTATTTATAATTGATTGGCCAAAAGACATTAAAGCATTTTATATGAGATTAAATGACGATAAAGAAACAGTAGCTGCAATGGATCTTCTAGTTCCAAGAGCTGGTGAATTACTTGGAGGATCTCAAAGAGAAGAAAGATTAGATTTCCTTGAAAAAAGAATCAAAGAATTCGGTATAAACGATGAAGATTTATGGTGGTACAAAGACCTAAGAAAATACGGTGGATGTAAACATGCCGGATTTGGAATGGGATTAGAAAGAATGGTTATGTATGTAACGGGTATTGATAATATTAGAGATGTATTACCATTTCCAAGAACCCCTAGAAATTGCGAATTTTAAAAAAAGGAAGATATATATGAAAAAACTAATTGCTGTATTTAGTTTGTTGCTAGTGATGACCTTGGCTGCTTGCTCAGGTGGTACCGCAGAAGCTTCAAATACAGAAACAGGAGAATTAATTTCACAAACAATGAGCGATTATGTGGGAAGTTTAACCAACCCATATAGTATCGGCTTATTTGTCACGGAAGATTTATCAACATCAATTGGTGTTAATTTTGAAATGCCAGATGATACAAATGGATATGTTGAATATACATTATTAGGTGATAATCAATATATCAGAGCTAAAGCTGGTAAAAAAATTCGTGAATTTGGAAGTGTCTCAGCATACTTATTTGAAGTTGTTTTAGAAGAATTGTCTCCTAATACTACCTATGAATATCGTGTAGCTAATGAAGATAACACTGAAACTAGCGAATATCACACCTTCACAACCTATAATGATGAAGCTGATTCACATACAATTATGTATCTTGCTGATCCGCAAGAAAATGCAGAAACAGGTTATATGGCCTACGCTCACGCAATGCTATCTGTTATGGAGTATTCTGAAGCAGAATTTGATTTGGTAATGTTACCAGGAGATGTAATTAACGATCATGATATTAAATCCCAATGGAATATGTTCTTTAAATATTCGTCAATATTCTCTTATAGTGTGCCAATGGCGGCGACGATTGGTGATCAAGAGATGCCTCTAGTAAGTAGTAGTTGTGTTAACTCGATGGAATTTGATGGATATATGAATCTACCAAACAACGGGCCAACTTACAGTGAGTTTGATGGATTAGTTGGTGATATCAGAGATACAAATTTCGATAACGGAAAAACCTATAGTTTTGACTATGGTGAAGCACATATAACCGTAATAAATACAGAGGTGTATTGTGATGGCACAACATCATGTCTAGGATTCGACGAGGACAACGTTCAAATCTTAAATGATTGGGTCGAGAATGACTTAAATAATTCAGATGCAAAATGGAAAATTGTTTTGCTTCATCGAGGTCCTTATAGCTTATCTTATGATACAGTTACTGTTAGAGTAAATTTACCACATATATTAGAGGAATGTGGCGTAGACTTGGTACTTTCCGGTCATGACCACCAATATTCAAGGGCGGTATATGAAAACGGATTATTAGTCGGCTTTTCTCGTTCAAATAATTATACAATAGGAACTATTAGCTTGATTGAAGATTCAGAAGTTGACTTGCATTTTAACAATTATTCAAGTTCATTAGGAGTTACTTACCTAACATCTAATACAGTGTCTACTAAATTTTACGGCGGTGATATGGAATCTGGAATCAAAGTTAATTATGCGTTCGCTGGTGAATATCCAGTAATACCAATGATTACAATTTCCGAACATTCTATCAAGGTTGTATCATATGCGGTTGAGAAGGAAACTTATCTAAGCATCGTTCCAACTGGCGTGTTTATATTAGAAGAGTTTCAAATTATAAAATAAAAAAAAGCTGAGAATCCTCAGCTTTTTTGTTTGTTTCTATTCTTTATTTTTTAGGTGATTTTAATGATTCTACTACTCCTGTAGCTATACCAACAAGACCTTGTAAATCACTAGGAATGATGATTTTAGTAGATTGACCATCAGCAACTTTAATCATTGCTTTGTAAGCTTCAAGTTGTAATACAGCTTGATCTGCTTTAGCACCTTTAATCAATTCAATACCTTTTGCAGTTGCAGTTTGTACAAGTAAGATTGCTTGTGAGCGACCTTCAGCTTCTCTAATAGCAGCTTGTTTTTTACCTTCAGCTTCTCTAATAGCAGCTTCTTTACTACCTTCAGCAGTTAGGATAGCAGCAGCTTTTGTACCTTCAGCGATAAGAATTGCTTCTCTACGTCCACGTTCTGCACGCATTTGTTTTTCCATTGCTTCACGAATTTCCTTAGGTGGGATAATATTTTTAAGTTCAACACGGTTGATTTTAATACCCCATGGGTCAGTTGCTTCATCTAAGATAATTCTCATTCTCTCGTTAATCAAGTCTCTTGAAGTCAATGTTTGGTCTAATTCTAATTCCCCGATAATATTACGAAGTGTAGTAGCTGTTAATTGTTCGATTAAGAATCCTGGATTTTCAGCTCCATATACATATTGTTTTGCATCAGTAATTTGTAAGAAAAGTACTGTGTCAATTTGCATTGTAACGTTATCTTTTGTAATAACTGCTTGAGGAGGGAAATCTAACACTTGCTCTTTAAGTGTAATAACATCTGTTACTCTACCTCTAGCATTGTAAGTTTTTTTGATTCTGTCGAAAAATGGCCATAAGAAATGTAAGCCAGCTGACCATGTTACATAATATTGCCCCAATTTTTCAATTATATATTCAGTTGCTTGTGGGACAATTTTAATTCTTGTACCTAAATAAATAAGTATAATAACTATTAAAGCGATAATAACTATTAGCGCTACATTATTAGTAGCTAAGAATAGCGGTGTAAACATAATAAATCCTCCTTTTATATTTTTATATATTTTTTAAATATTAACGACCAGCGTTAACAACTCTTAATCTTAGGGAAAAATCACGTATTGTAAATTTCTTTCTTGTAAATGAGATCAATACCATATCAACTATGAATGCAATAAGTATAAATATAAATCCATAATACATGCTCATAGCAAATACTACGATGATAAAGAAATATTTTAAGACGACATCATGGAAAAATACTTGAATAATATTTGGATTAGTAAATTCTCCATTAGTTTCCGCCATAAGATTAATTTTCAGTATTCGTCTTCCTGGAGTTTTTCCTGTAGTAAACATAACTAGTAATGTTAGTAGGGCGATAAACCCAAATGCAAAGAAATATATAATTTCTAAATAATACTGAGTTAGCGGTTCGTTGAATGGTTCAATGTCAATTGTGTTTTGTTGCTTCAAAATATTAGATTTAGCAGTGTAATCTTCTTGAGCGATAGTTTCTAAAGCTCCGTCGCCATTAGCTAATTCCATATTTGCATCATATTCAGTTTGTAGATTTTGTAAATCATTATTATACGCTGTTAAAATTTGATTGTAAGCACCATAAATTTCATCAAAATTATCAACTCTATTTTGTAGTAAAGATTTTCCGCCAACAACAAATGCAAAATAAACTACCATAATTACAATAATAAAATCAATGATTGAAGAACCAAGTCTTTTAAAGAAACTAGCCGACATTAGTTTTTCCTAACGACTAATTTGACACCTTTAATAGCAAGAACAGTTACTTTTGCCTCTGCTTCTACATCTTCATTAGATATAGCTGTCCAAATTTTACCTTCAATTTTTACTTCACCGCGAGCTCCATTAACAATTGCTTTTGAGCAAACAGCGATTTTTCCTATTAGAGCATCGGCATTTGTTTTAATCTTATTTTTACGCATATGTTCTATAAACACGGGACGTAATATAAGTAATAATAGTACAGACACAACAATAAATACGATTACTTGTGCTACTACATTATCTGTAAAAACAGCTACCAGCAAAGCAAATAATGCTCCGGCAGAGAACCAAATGCTGGATAAATCCATAGTTCCGGCTTCAATGACTGCGGCTAAGAGGATTATCCCAAACCACACTAGTATCATTATTGTTCCAAATTCCATAGCTAGAAACATAACATTACACCTCTTTCCTGTTTAAATCAATAATTAATGCATTTTCTTGTTTATTCCAACTAGCTTTAAATTTATAGGCTTGATGATGATCTTGAAATTCCAAACCAATTAATTTTGATACTTCTTTAAGGAATAGTTTATTACAGATTCTAGAATAACTAGATTTTACTGTAATATTGTGTTGTTGTTCTTGGGGAATATAACCCAATGTTATTTCCTCTTTTGATATAGGCTTGATAGCGATCATCTTTTTATCTCTATCTAATCCTAGTAAAACAATATAGGCATTCTCAAAATAAGCTGTAGCTGATTTGTTCAATGTAATATTTGCTTCATACAAAGTAGCCAATTCATCTAACGGTTTTTTGGATGCCCAAACAAAATTACTCATACGTCAACCTCCATTATAATACAGTTTTAAGATATTACGCATTATAACATATAATTTGTCAATTATCAATAGATACCAGTAATTATTTTATATTATTTTAAATTATTTCTGTTTTAATCAACTTAGTGTATAATAGAAATAGGGTGATAATATGAAAGACAAAAGGTACTCTGCAAATGTCTCTAAATCTTTAAGTAAAAGATTTAAAGGAACTCTATTAGCTAAGTTGTTAAGGGGTATAGATGAGTATAAATTAATTGAAAAAGGCGATAAAATTTGTGTTGCGTTGAGTGGAGGAAAGGATTCTTTACTATTAGCAGCGCTTTTTGAAGAATATAAACTACATTTTAATAATAACATAGAGGTTGTATATGTTACGATGAACTCTGGTTTTTCAAAAGAGTTCTTAGATAATCATATAAAAAATTGTGAAAAAATAGGAATACATACAGAAATTATAAAATCACAAGTATATGAAATAGCGAATAAAATGGACCCTAAATCTCCTTGCTTTTTATGCGCTAGAATGAGAAGGGGATTTCTTTATCAGCAAGCAAAAGATTTTGGTTGTAACAAGTTAGCTCTAGGACATCATTTTGACGATGTTATTGAAACAACGTTAATGAATATGTTCTATTCGGGAACATTCAAAACGATGTTGCCAAAAGCGAGATCAAAAAATTTTGAAGGACTCGAGTTAATTAGACCTATGTATTTAATAAAGGAACAAGATGTTGAAAAATTTGTTAAGTATCATGACATTAGTTTTGTATCAAAGGGTTGTGAATTTCAAGACCGAAATGAAGAATCAAAAAGGAAAGAAATGAAACTGTTGGTGAATGATTTGAGAAATGTTTATGAGAATATTGATATAAACATTTTTAGATCAGCTCAGAATATTAACCTAGATTCTGTACTCGGATATTATGACCGCACTAAAAAAACAAGCTTTTTAGATGAATATTAACAAAAAAGGCGCCTCTAAACGAGCGCCTTTAATATATAAGGTTTCACATGAAACATCATTTTCCTAAACAGAACTTAGTGAATAATGTAGTTATCAAATCATCGGATGTACTTTGTCCAGTAATTTCACCCAATGAAGACCAAGCTTTTCTTAAATCAATTTCCACTAAATCTACTGGCATTAAATTTTGACAAGCCACCATTGCATCTTCCAAAGCTTGTTTGGTTTGTTCTAGTTTTCCAATGTGTCTTGTGTTGGATAATACAGTGTAGTCTTCGGCAATAATTGTTTCGTCAATAAACAAAGTTTTTACTTCCTGAGCAAGGGTATCTAGCCCTTGATTTTTTTTTGCTGAAATATTAATTATATTCTCATTTTGAATATCGATTTTATTTCCTAAATCAATTTTATTTCCAATCAAAATTCTAGTTTTGTTATCGGTTAGTTTTAATAATGTTTCATCTAAATCAGTCAAGTGATTCGATTGGTCTAAAACTAATAATACCAAGCTAGATTTTTCAATGGCTTTTATGGTTCTTTCAATTCCAATTTTTTCTACAACATCTTCAGTTTCTCTTATCCCTGCGGTATCGATTAACTTAAGTATAATACCATCAAGATTTAATTCAGCTTCAATTAAGTCTCTAGTAGTTCCTGATATATCTGTGACAATAGCTTTATCTTCTTTTAGCAAAGAATTTAGTAGGCTTGATTTACCAACGTTAGGCTTACCAATGATTATCGTTTTTATTCCATCTCTAATTATTTGACCCGTTGCTGATTCTTTTAATATATGTGATATATCTTTAATTAATATTTGAACTTTTGGCATGATGATATCATTGGTTAATTCAACTACATCATCATATTCTGGGTAATCGATATTCACTTCAATATTAGCGATAATATCCATTACTTTAGCTTGTAAGTCATCTACCAGTTTATGAATGTCTCCTCTTAATTGTTTGTTAGCTAAACTTAACTGACTATGTGTTTTAGCATTAACTATATCCATGATACTTTCAGCTTCGGTTAGATCTAATCTGCCGTTAAGATAAGCTCTTTTTGTGAACTCTCCGTTTTCCGCTAATCTAGCACCGTTCTTAATTAATAACTTAGTAACTTCATTAGCTATAAAGTTTCCACCATGTGTAGATATTTCAATTACATCCTCTGAAGTAAATGATCTAGGAGCCCTAAACAAAAAGACCATTACCTCATCAATGATTTTTCCATCATCATGAATATAGCCATATTTAATAGTATGTGATTCTGATTGTTCTAAATTAGCGCCTTTAAACACTTTGTTTACAATAGCAAAGGTTTCATCGCCAGAAACCCTAATGATATTAACTGCACTAATTCCATTTGCTGTCGTTTTTGCGACTATAGTATCGAATAACATTTTTACATCACCACTAATATTTTAACATATTATGGCTAAAATATTGTATAATGTTTTTAGGTGATAATTATGAGAAGACAAAAAAAACCATTAAAATTTTATCTTTATATCTTTTTATTTTCAGTTGTAATAGTAGCTGGATATTCTTTGTATATGATATTTGCGAATGATGCTGCTGTAAGTGATGTATACACACTGTGGTTCATGCCATTTATATTTACAATTTTTTACTGGGGGAGTGACGCTTTAATTGATAAGTTTTCAAAGAAGAAACACAAAGTAAATTATGAAGCGAAATTCTTAGAAGACATCAGTAAAGAAATGAGAGATGGAAAAGAGTTCTTAGTGGAAGAGTACAGAAAATTACAAAATAATACTAAGTTTCAAGAAGATTTAAAAAAGGCATATCGTATTTACGAAAACGGAGAAGATGAAATATACAACATTGAAAAACTAGAAAAAAAATACCGTAAGGATTCAGTTGAAAAAAAAGCGATGAAATATGTTACTGATTATTTAAAAGAAAACAAAAAAATACCTGAAACTAATTAGAAAAATAATTAGAAATAAGGTATAATATTAACATAGGAGATTATATATAAATGAGATTTTTGGGTCAAGTTATTAGTGAGGGAATTGCATATGGAAAAGTTGAATTTATCCAATCCAAATATGACGAATTTCAAACCAAACCAAATGATACAAATCAGTTGGATATATTTGAACAATCAATTGAAATAGCAACTAAAAAACTTGATGAAGAAATAACGAATACAAAGAAGAATTATACCGATAGAATTTCGGAAATATTTGAAACTCATAAGTATATTGTTAATGATCCAATTGTGATAAATAGAACAAAAGAATTGATAAAATCTAACCATACTGCTAGTATGGCTTATGCTAAAGCAATAAAAGAAATGCTTGACGAATTTAACAAGATTGATAATGAATATATGTTGGGAAGAATAGTAGATATTATTGACGCAACAGATAGAGTTAATTCAGTGTTGAATTGTATAACAAAACAAAATCTAAAGGAATATCAAGAACCAACAATTTTAATTCTAGAAGATTTGAAACCATCTATTATATATTCAATTGATAATTCAAACATAAAGGGATTTATTGCAGATAAAGGATATTATCATCAACACTCAGGTATCATAGCTAGAACAATTAAAATACCTGGCGTTGTTAGTGAAAACCTAAGTGACCATGTAAAAACAAATGATTATGTTTTAATTGATTGTTATAAGGGTGAAATATTTATTAACCCAGATGAAACTATAATCAAAGAACGTATAGAAGGAGGTCTCTAAATGAGCTACAAAGCATTATATAGAATATATAGACCAATCGACTTTAACGAAGTAGCTGGACAAGTTCATATTACAACAACATTAAAGAATGCATTAGCTAACGATAAAGTAGCTCATGCATATTTATTCAGTGGACCTAGAGGAACCGGTAAAACTTCTATAGCAAAAATATTTGCAAAGGCAGTAAACTGCGTTCACGCACCTACAGAAAATCCTTGTAATGAATGTGAAAACTGTAAGGGAATCCAAAGTGGTGTAATTACTGATGTAATAGAAATAGATGCTGCTAGCAATAACGGCGTTGATGAAATAAGAGAAATTAGAGATAAGGTAAAATACTTACCAGGGTATGTTAAGTATAAAGTATATATAATTGATGAAGTGCATATGCTAAGTACTGGAGCTTTTAATGCATTGCTAAAAACTCTAGAGGAACCACCAGCACATGTTATTTTTATTCTATGTACTACTGAACCTCAAAAGATACCATTAACTATCCATTCTAGATGTCAAAGATTCGACTTTAAAGCCATTACAACAAAAGACATAATTGGGAAGCTTAATGAAATAATAGAAAAAGAAAAAATCATCATTGATAGTGAAGCGGTTAGCCAAATAGCAATTCACGCTGAAGGTGGTCTTAGAGATGCCATTAGCATGTTGGATCAAGTGAATGCCTACAGCCCAGAACATATAACAGCTGATGATGTAAATCAAATATCTGGTGCTGTATCTTTAGTTATGAGAGTAGAGTTGGCAAAAGCCTTAATAGAGGGGGATTCCACTAAAGCTATTGAAATATTGAATAGCTTAATAACCGAAGGAAAAGAAGTTAGAAAGATAGCTTTAAACCTTATAGAATTCTATAGAGATATACTTATGATGAAGAATCTAAGAAAATTAGATGAAAACAATCTTTTATATCAAAACGAGAAGTTTATTCAACTATCAAAAATGATTGGGAACAAAAGAACATTTTTCATATTAGATATTTTAAATAAGGTATACAATGATATAAAATGGAGCAACAATCCTAAGATTTATTTAGAATTAGCTTTTATTAAAATAACCGATAACGAGGTAGGTGGAGAAGCTAGAATTATCTCGATCATCGATGACTTAGAAAGTAGATTATTAGAAGTAGAAAAAATAAAAGATGAAGTCAACGCTATAAGAGAACTAGAATCAAAAGAAATAATAAAAGAAATAATTAAGGAAGAACCAAAACCAGTTGTTGAAGAAGAACCAAAACCAGTTGTTGAAGAAAATCAAAAACCGGCTTTGGAAGATGAAAAAGATCTTCTTGAAAACATAGAGGTTGAAGAAGAAGTTGTAGCTGAACTTCCTTTTGTTGAAATTCCAAATGAAATCAAAGTTATAGAAGAGAAACTCTGCGATGATTTAGACAATACATATTCAATAGAATTTGTAGAAAATGTTTTGAACAATGGAAATAGAGATGACAAAAATACTCTCATTAATTCTTGGGACAGATTACGAAGACAAGCTAATAACGATGAAGAAAAATACATAGCTCAAATATTGGAAACCGGAAAAATAGTTGCTAGCTCAGTTTCAAAAATAATATTAACTTTCCCAAGCGCCTCAATCTGCAATAAATTAATGACTCCAAGCAATAAAAAAATCGCTTTGGATATACTAAAGAATAATTACAAAAGAGACATAGATTACATAGCTTTGCCTGATGATGTGTTTAAACAAATCGTTGAGGAATTCACAACTCTGTGGAAACAAGGAAAAAGATTAATTAAACTATCAAAAATCAAATGTGATACTTTAAAAAATGTTTCTAAAAAAGATGAATCAGAAGAAACTGATATTAAATCAAAAATAGTTACTGATGCTATTGATCTATTCGGTGACATTGTGAAGGTTAAAAATTAGGGGGAAAAATAATGATTAATCCGCAAATGATTAAAAAAATTAAAAAAATGCAAGAAGACATAAAGAAAGTACAAGCAGAAATTAACGCATCTACATTTTATGGCCAAGCTGGTGGATCAGTAGTCAAAGTATCTGTCAAAGGTACAAAAAAGGTTGAGTCTGTCGAAATTAAACAAACTGAACTAGATATGACTGATATTGAAATGTTACAAGACCTAATTGTAGCTGCAATGAACGATGCATTTAATAAAGTAGATAAAGAACTTCAAGAAACCCTAGGATCAATTACGCAAGGAATGAATGTTCCGGGGATGTTTTAATGGTATTACCAAAAGCGTTAGAAGATTTGATAACTGAATTTATGAAATATCCAGGTATCGGAAGAAAAACAGCTGAAAGGTATGCTCTATATACTATAAACAATTTATCCGTAGACGATACGGATAATTTTGGTAATGCAGTAATAAATATTAAAAAATTAATTCACCATTGTCCAGTTTGTGGACATCTAACAGATAAGGAAATTTGCCAAATATGTGAAAATGAAAACAGGGATAAAGCTATATTAATGATAGTTGAGTCACCCAAGGATGTTTTCACAATTGAAAAATCTGGTGAATTTAAAGGTTATTATCATGTATTAAATGGTGTG
This sequence comes from uncultured Candidatus Izemoplasmatales bacterium, assembly GCA_964535005.1. Lineage (GTDB taxonomy): Bacteria > Bacillota_I > Bacilli_A > Izemoplasmatales > Hujiaoplasmataceae > 4572-104. The sequence goes on along the minus strand of CAZHSG010000005.1, from coordinate 43,410 downwards.
ATATCGCCGATGGATGGATATGGCCCTGATGATATTAACCTATCAACACTATGGCCTAGAATAGCAAATAACAGCGTCAAAGAAATTATTATTGCCACATCATCAACCCAAGAGGGAGAAACAACAGCTTTATACATAAGCAGAGTTCTTAAAGAGATTGATGTTCTTGTTACTAGGATTGGTTATGGAGTACCTGTTGGGTTAAATTTAGAGTATGCAGATGAACTGACTTTATCAAAAGCTATTGAAAACAGAAAAAAAATGTAATTTTAGTTTGAAAATTGAAAAAATAATTTAGAAAAATAACTCATATGCCTTATTATTATGATATAATAATAGGTGACAAAAATTTTCAAGGAGGATTATTATGCTATTTAATTTCTTAACAAGAACCGGTGCAATAACAGATACTATCTCAGATTTTGTTGAGCCTTATATAACACAAGTGATCGATTTATTAACTGGATTACCAGTTTGGCTGCAAGCAGTCGCTTTATTAGTTGTTAGTATTTTCACGCTAGTTGGTATAATAGTGTTTATTAAAAAATTTATAAAATTGTTTTTAGTGCTTGCAATTATTGGTGGTATACTGTACGTACTTTATACTCAGACAGATATTTTGGATGGTATATTGGGAACATTCTCTGCTTCTAGCACAAGCATTTTATTATTTATGTAAAAAAATATAAGGCTGACCAAATAAGGTTTCCTTTTTTTTTCACAAAAAACAACAAAATATTGCGTAAAAATTGCGCTTTTGTGGTTTAGTTACAAAAGGATTTGGCATTTTCATGAGAAAGGAATTATTTTATGTTTAAAAAAGTTTTATTATTTTCAATTAGTGTGTTTAGTTTATTATTTCTTATAGCTTGTGGTGAGGAAACAACAGCACAAACAACAGAACAAACGACCTTAGAATCAATTACACAAGAAATTACGGAATCAATCACACAAGAAATTACGGAATCAACTACACAAGAAATTACAGAAGCAACTACACAAGCAACTACACAAGAAATTACAGAAACAACTACACAAGAAATTACACAAACAACTACACAAGAAATTACAGAAACAACAATCTTTACTTACGAATTACCTGATTTATTAGGAAATACAAAAACTGAAATTGAATCTTTGTTTGATGGCTTGGGATTAAATTATATCCTTGAGTATGAAACAAATCTAGATATTACAGAAAATTCATTCATTCATTATGGTGGTGAAGATCAAATTGGTTCTATTATCGATGGTGATCATCAAATAATTGTTGTAATCGCAACTCCAAAATTAATTTTGCCTGATTTAACGGGTAAAAATCAAGCTGAAATTATTTCTGCTTTATTAGGGCGAGGCATTGCTTTCGTGATTGAGATTATTACAGATAACACAGTCCCAGACCAAACATTTGTTAGTTATGGAGATAATTTTGAAGCTGGAGATTTAGTATCAAGTAGATACACAGTAATTATTTATCTTGGATTTAATTCAACACAATTGCCTGATTTATCAGGATTAACAAAAGAAGAAATCACATCAATCTTAAATACTGATAACATTATTCATACTTTTGAGTATATTGTTAACGATAATTATCCAGAAGATACTTTTGAGGGATACGAAGGATTAATTGCAGGAGATTATTATGAAGAAGGAACAATCACTGTTAATCTTTATAAAAACACTTTTACTGATAATCTAACCAGTTTGATTATTTCTAAGTATATCGATGGTGGAAATGACACATCGGATCAAGCTATAGAAATATTTAATCCAACAAGTTTAGCCATAAATTTATCTGAATATTACCTTGCAATATTTACAAATGGTTCATATACTGAATCGTATCATATCGATTTCCCAGATTTAGATCTTCTACCTGGAGAAACATACGTTATTGTAAACAGCAGTGCTAACGCCAATATATTAGTTAACGCAGATTTAATATCTGATGACTTAGTGTTTGATGGAAACGATACAATTCAATTATGTTACATGAATGGAACCTACATTGATACAATATATAATCTTGGGAACAAGAATTTTGTTATGGACGATGAAGTCTTTATCCGTAATATTGATGTAGTTAAAGGAACAAGAGAATATATCTTTAATGAATGGTACGGATTTATTTCTACTTATGTAGAAGTTTTAGGTACACATCCAATTGTTATACCAACTGAGATAACTTTTGAATTTATAAATAGAGAATTCTACGATCCACTAGGTGGGATGGATTCAGTCATACTGTCTTACATTAGTGATGGAGATACCGCAGCATTCACACCAGGATTTTTGGGCGCTGAACGCGTTCGTTTCTTAGGTGTTGATACACCAGAAACTTATCCAACTACAGATCCTTGGGGTCCTGAAGCTAAAGCCTATACAACTTTAATATTAAATAACGCTGAAAATATCTATATTCAAAGTGACCCAGACCTAGGGTATACCGAAACCTATGGTAGACATTTAGGATTAATATGGGTTGATTTAGGAATAGAAGGCTTAACAATTGAAATTTTAGATAGTGAAGGACAAGTTATGAGAACCGAAATATTAACTGGCTGGATTTTACTTAACTATCACTTAGTACTTAATGGATATTCATATAACTATTACAGTGGTGAATCTAATTTAGTATTTAACAACCGTTATTTAGTAAGGTGGTTCCAAGAAGCTGAAAGATTCGCTCAAGAAAATGGATTAGGCATTCACGAATGAGAGTGTTTGGTAGGGTCCTGTATGCAGTAGTTATGGTAGGGTTTTTCTTGCTAGCGTATACGTTTTCAAGAGATATGATGCTTTCGGAATACTTAAAAGATGTATTTGGAGATTCATTAACCGCTACTGATTCAGAATATCCTAAATATTATTACTTTTATACATCTATCCCTGATTATCACAACGATGAACCGCTTTTCTCAATTAATTCAAACGGATATGAAATAATAGGGTATGAAGTTTTAATCTCAATAATTAATAATAATGATGAAGCTGAACTAACAGACTTTGTGTATATTATTGTTTATAGTGATGAGGAAGATTTGTCACAAGTAGATTATTTGTATCTTGAAAATGAAAGTAATGGTGTTACATTAGATATTGATTTACAAAGGTTCAAAACTTTGAATATACTTAACGGAGTTAATGAACTCGGATACGTTTATTTATATAAAGATCCATTTTTTACAGAAGATTTCGATAAAGTAAAATTAGTAGATAAAATCGGAAACTTATTAGTTGATACTGATTTTAATATCGATGAAACGGATTTTAAAATTAAAGCTTTTGTTGAAGCATTTTACGAGGATAATGGTAGACTTCCAGTAATTGATGATTTAGAAGGTTTATCAAATAACAATATTTTTCCTAATAAACCTCATGTAGCTGATGACTATTCATATATATTTTATTATGCTATGGGAATTTATTTTGCAGTATTAATTTTTATGACGTTCATAATATTTTTTAGAAAAAAGAAAAAATATAAATAAGAAAGAATAACTAAGTATTTAGGAGGACACATTAAATGGAATTAAGATTAGAAAATTTAACAAAAATTTTCACGAACAAATCAATGAAAGAAACAACAGCGGTAAGTGAACTTGACATTACGATTAAATCAGGTACATTGGTTGGCTTATTAGGGCCTTCAGGCTGTGGAAAATCAACAACACTCTTTATGATTGCTGGTTTAGTTAAACCAACTTCAGGAAAGATATATTTTGGTGATGATGACGTAACAAAATTAGCTCCAGAAAAAAGAGGAATTGGATTAGTTTTCCAAAATTATGCTTTATATCCTCATATGACGGTATATAAAAACATTATTTTTCCTTTGGAAAATCTAGATGTTCCTAGAGAAGAAGCAATTACAAGAGTTAAAGACATGGCTAATTTAGTTGGAATCGGTGATTTATTAGACCGTAAACCTTCTCAATTATCTGGTGGGCAACAACAACGTGTTGCGATTGCAAGAGCGTTAGTTAAAAAACCAAGAGTATTACTTTTGGATGAACCACTATCTAACTTGGATGCTAGATTAAGATTACAAATGCGTGAAGAAATTAAGCGTATTCAAAGAGAAACAGGAATTACAACAATTTTTGTTACTCATGACCAAGAAGAAGCTATGAGTATTTCTGACCAAATGGTTGTTTTAGATTTTGGTAAAGAACAACAATTCGCAGCTCCACAAGACATGTATAATAACCCAGGAAACATATTTGTTGCGAAATTCTTGGGGAATCCACCAATCAATACATTTGCTGCAGAAATAAAAAAAGGCTATTTAATGATAAATGGCAAAAAATTCGAAAAATTTAATGTTGCTGATGGAACATATGATATTGGAATGAGACCAGAAAACTTCCGCGCAGGGACTGAAGGATTCAAAGTGAAAATAAATGACATTTTCCATATTGGTAGAGATACAATGATTCATTTTGAATTTAATGGTGAAAATATCAGGGCTTTAGTTGATTCTGATAACATTACGCCTGGACAAAAAGAAGTGAGTTTAACTATTAAAACTGAAAGAGTTTATATCTTTGATAAAACTACTGGAGAGGTAATTACTAATGGCTAATCTAATTAAAAACATTAAGAGGTTTTTAATTAAGGTCAAAATAAGCATTAAAAACTTCTTCTGGAATGTAAGAAGAATTCTTAATAACTTCAAACACAGCATAGGAAACTTTTTAGATAAGCATCATTTGAATTTCGCTTCTAAATTTCCTGGATGGGCAAAAGCACTTGTCTATTTGTCTCCGGCATTAATTGTATTGATTATATTTACTTTTTGGCCAATCATTAACTCATTTGCTTTAGTTGTATATCAAAATTACAACATGACAAATGATACAATTACTGGATACACATTATTTGGGAACTTTATCACAGTACTTACAGATGAATCATTTATAGTACCAGCTTCACATACAGGTTCAAGTGCAGTAATCAATACGTTAATTATCGTGTTTATCAGTGTGCCTATATCTGTGTTATTAGCATTATTTATTTCGGTTGCATTAAACTCAATCAAACCATTAAAAAGTTTTTTCCAAACAATTTATTTCTTACCATATGTTACTAATACAATTGCAATTGGATTAGTATTTGCATATATGTTTAAAACTGATGGAGGGTTAGTTAACCAGATGTTGGGCATGGTCGGTGTAGATGCCGTCGGATTGTCCTGGGTCGAAAGTGGTGCTGTATATTGGCGCTCAATGTTTGTTCTGATATTTTATAGTGTTTGGGCATCATTAGCGTTTAAAATCATGGTTTTCCTTACAAGTATTCAAGGAATTGATAAACAATATTATCAAGCAGCGGCCATTGATGCAACGCCAAGGGGAAGAATATTCTCTCAAATTACTGTTCCATTAATATCACCAATGATTTTCTACATTTTAGTTACCTCGGTTATCGGGGCATTTAAAATTTACAATTCAATTGTAGCGTTATTTGGTGTGTCTGGTGCTCCTTCGGGAGTTGACTACAACTTACAATCAATTGTAATGTATATTTATCAATTCATTGATGGTAGTAGTGCAGGGAACTTATCAGTCGCGGCTGCTGGATCTTTAATTTTGTTTGCCATTATATTGGTTTTAACATTAGTTCAGATGCAAGTCAGCAAAAAACGCGTTCACTACTAAGGGGGGGCTAAATTATGAATAAAAAATTATTTCTTAAGTCAAATAAGATAGAAAAAATTACCTTTATTTTTGACATTTTAGCTATTGCCGCCTATATCACACTATTCTTAGCACTATTTAAGTTGCTAGCACTACCTGAAATAATTGATGGTAGTATGAATTTGGATAACCTACAATTTATGACACCAACGTACACTTTCTTAAGTAGTACATTTGATAAATACCAAATGAATAGCGTAATTACATTGTTGGTTTTATTTACAGTAATAGCATTTCCAACACTTCTTATAAATATTAAGAAAGTAAATAATCGTACAATTTATGAGATTGATTCATATACACCAAGCTCTAAATTTGTTCAAGCTGTTATTAATTTAGTATCATTTAATCCAATAAGTGCAGGATTACGTGTTTATAACGCTTTTGTGTTAATTAAATTTGTTAAAGGATATAATGCAAAAGAATTTTTCAAAAGTATTATTCCAGCAATCAAAGTAAAATTTAAAAAATTAACAAAGAAAAAAGTGACACAAGATGAAAGTGATTTGGATGAATATTCAATTTCAATTAAAACAAGTATAAGACGTCAAAACGCAGCTTATGTTTTAAGGTTATTATTAACTTATCTATTTTTAGTAATAGTAGCTTTAGTTATTATTGTTCCATTTTATTGGATGATTCTAACTTCATTGAAAGATTTTTCCGGATCTACATCAACAAATCCAGATTTATTCCTAAGCATTTCTAGGATGAATTGGGTAAACTACAAAGTTGTATTAACTGAATTAAACTTCGGTTTATATATTAAGAACACCGTAATAGTTGCGTTATTCTCAACTACTGGTACGGTTATTACTACTATTTTAGCAGCGTATGCTTTCGCAAGAATCGAATTTAAAGGTAGAGAGTTATTATTTTCACTTTTAATTATGACAATGATGATTCCTGGGGAGTTATACATTATTACCAACTTCATTACAGTAAGTAAGAATGGATTTGGTTGGGTAGGTATGCCTACTGGGGAAAATAGTTACTTCCTAGCAATGATTATTCCATTTGTTACAAGTATTTCTTATATTTTCTTCTTAAGACAAAACTTTAAACAAATTCCAGAATCATTATATAAAGCAGCTAGAGTAGATGGTTGTAGTGATTTTAAATTCTTAACTAGAGTTATGGTTCCAATTGCGAGCCCTACAATTTTCACTATTACAATTCTAAACGTATTTAGTTCTTGGAACGCTTATATTTGGCCAAGAATTATTACTGGTGTTGGAGGTCAAGAAGGTCAGAATTTCTGGTTGATTTCTAATGCCCTAAGAGATACAGCGTTTGTTCAAGATAATGGACGAGTGATGTACAATTTACAAATTGCAGCGAGTGCTTTAGTTACAGTACCATTATTGGTCGTCTTCTTCATGTTCCGTAAATATATTATGAACGGTATCGGTAGAAGTGGAACCAAAGGATAGACGGAGGAGATAAAATGAAATCAAAAAAAATAATAGTGTTATTAACAATATTTTTCTTATCATTGAGTCTTATGGGCTGTCCTAGTATTGAAAATCAAACTCCTGAAATCGTACAACTTGTTGATGGAGAAATCACCGATATCAACCAAGTAACTTACGAATATGTTCGCGGAGATGATTTTCACCCTGACGATATGATACAAAATTTAATTAACAATCAAAATATTCTTGCGATTGATTACGATCAATCAAAATGGATTATTGGAAAAGATAGACCTTATACAGATATTTCTGATCAAATGGTTATTACATCTTTCTACGCAATTTGGATAGATGGAGATGACGCTAATTTTGATGGCGTTGTTGATGATATTGATATAGAATTTTATGGATTAACAAAAACTGATGAAGATGGTAACAAATTATATGATGCAGGCAAAATCATGGTAGTTGAATTATTTTCAAGCGTTGGCTCTGAAATTAATTTTGTTATGACAGTTTCAGATGATGAGGGAGCTTCAACAGAAGTAACTGGGATCATAATTATTGTTGCCGCACCAGAAGAGTAAGAATTTACAAAAAATCGTTTCAGAAACACAAAAACGTACTATAATATAGGTATAAGATAAATATAATATAAATATATAACTATAAAGGAGAATACTATGAGATTTAGTAAAAGATTTTTAATTGTATTAATGCTAATTTTTTCTGCGTTTTTAGTTGTAAGTTGTGATATTTTCGGTACAGTCCCAACGACAGCTAGTCAAACAACGAATGGAGACACAACTACTCAAGATGAGACAACAGTAACGACTCAAGAAACATCAGTTACAACTGCTGGAGAAACAACAGTTACTACTATTGTTACTACTACAGTTACAACTACTGGAGATACAACTACTGGAGAAACAACTGTTACTACTGAGACTACTACAACAGAAGCAACTACTACAGGAGGTACAACTACTACAGGAGGTACAACTACTACAGGAAGTACAACTACCACAGAAAGTACAACTACTGTAAAAACGGATGAAGTTACTACAGAAAATCCTGGAGCAGATGGTATACCTTATTTTGAAGGTTTATTCGCAAGACAAACTTATTATAGAAATTCACAACCGCTTGATTTATTAGCGGGAGTAAAAGCTATTGACCCCGAAGATGGAGAGTTAACAATTACGCTTTATGGGGGGTATACAACTACTAGATTGGGATCGTATACTGTTTATGCGGCTGCTGAAGATAGTGATGGGAATTTTATCAATCAAGAGATTGTTTTAACAGTTAAAGACTTATCGACTTATACAATTCCGGATAGTTTAACTGGAGATCCAATAACGATTGAAATGTGGCATGCAAATGGTGCTACTATTGAAACAGCATTGTTGAGATATGCGGCTGAATTTGAAGCTTTACATTCAAATGTAACTATAAATATTACCAAAAGTGGTAATAATTATGATGAGTTACGTCAAAATGTAATTAATGCTATTAGAGGTGGACAAATTCCTAATATCGTTCAAAATTATCCTGACCACGTTATGGAATATATTGATAATCAAGCTGTTATTTCTTTGACACCTTATATTAGTAACTCTATTCATGGGTATAATCCTGATGTTGCATCAGAATCATTCTTGGATATATTATTAAGTTATCGTCAAGAAAATTCTCAATATACAAATGATGGTGAATATTATTCAGTACCATTTAATAAATCAACAGAAGTTATGATTTATAACAAAACTATGATGGATATATTAATCGCTGATGGCGTTATTGATGAAGTACCAACAACTTGGCAAGGATTATTTGCAATCGCAGATGATTTAAAAGCAATTGCAGACGGTGTTATTGATGACTTAACAACTAAATTAAATGCATCTACTACACTGTCACTACACAAAACACCTGAAGAAATTCAAACAATCAAAGACAACTTTGTACCTATAACATATGATTCAGGTGCAAATGCATTCATTACTTTAACTAGACAATGGGGTGGAGAATATACAACTATCAACGCATCAAGAGAAGGGGTTATATTATTTGACAATCCTGAAGTTAAAGATATGTTAAGTTATTTCTTTGACAATAGAGATTCAGCTTTCACTTTACCTGGCGCATGGGGTATGGATTATGCTTCAGATGCCTTTAAAACCGGACAAACAGCAGTAACATTCGGTTCTACTGGTGGAGCAAGATACAACACACCAGCAACAGTTGGTGGTGAATTTATATTTGAATTTGGTGTTGCACCAATGCCTTATAACGCAGATTTGCCTGGAGAAAGAACGGCTATACAACAAGGAACAAATATGTCAATTACTACAGCCGGAACAGATCAAGAAAAATTAGCATCTTGGTTATTTTTGAAATATATAACAAGTAATCAAGTTCAATTAGACTTTGCCTTAGCAACTGGATACTCTCCAGTAAGATATTCTGTTTATGATGATCCTACTTATCTATTATTTAGAGATGGTAAAGATTCATTGGGAGCAGATTTAAAGGGTGAAGCATTAATGAAATCTTTAGCAGCTAATGCAGCTGCTAAACAATCAGATTTCTTATTCTATGATCAAGCATTTATTGGTTCATCTACAGCTAGAGCGGAAGTAGAAGCTGCTTTTGAAAGAGTAATCTTAGGTTCTCTTGAAGGAACAACTAAACAAGAAATTATAGATAATGCAATAGCTGCAGCAAAATCAAATGCAGAAAGAGTTTTAAGTTAAAAATTAAATTAAGATCATTAATTTAAAATATATAGAAACAATTATTCTAATAAGGAGGATAAAATGAAATTCAACAAAAAAGCACTATTAGTTGCTTTAATCATGGTTTTAGTTTTTGGTTTTGTTGGTTGTGATTTATTTGGTGTAACCACTGCCGCTACAACGACAACGACTGAAGAAGTTACAACGATTGAAGAAGTTACAACGACTGAAGCAGTTACAACAATTGAAGCAGTTACAACAATTGAAGCAGTTACTACGACTGAAGCAGTTACAACGACTGAAGCAGTTACAACGACTGAAGCAGTAACAACAACTGAAGCAGTAACAACCGCTGAAGCAACAACAACAGAAGCAGTTACTACGACAGAAGAAGTTACTACGACAGAAGAAGTTACAACGACTGAAGTACCTGTTGTTGATCTACAAGTTTTAATAGGTCAATTAAAGGTTCGATATGCTGACACGCTAGAAAATGAAGCGTTCTTGGCTACTGAAGATTTATCGTTAATAACAGTTGCTGCTGGTGTAACAATTACTTGGAGCAGTAATGATACTACATTATTGGAAAACGATGGAACAATTCATCGTCCAGATTTTACAACTGGAGATCAAACAGTTATTTTAACTGCAACGCTTACTTCAATTGATGATTCTTCAAGTTATAATTTCTTTGTTACAGTTAAAGCATTAGATAAATCAGATGCAGAACGCGCTGGGGAAGTATTTATTGTTATTACAGCATTCCCAACGAAAGAATTTTGGACATCAGTTGATGTTTTAGATTTCGCGATAACTGGAACAGATGTAGACGATGTTGATTACACTATCGTATGGACATCAAGTCATCCTGAAGTTATTGCAATTGATGGAACAGTTGTTCAACCAGAAGGCGCAGATGTAATAGTTACAATGACAGCTACAATTACGATTAATGCTGTTGATTATACTGAAGATGTTGTCTTTACAGTAGCTAAAATGATCGAAGGAACACCTGTTAACACGATTGCCGAAGCTTATGCTTTATACAAAACCGGTAACGTTGATGAAGACTTTAATTTCTTTGTTTATGTTAATTTATTAGGTGTAACTGTAGTTGATCAATCTGACGCAGGTATTTATGTAACTGATGGTATAGACATTGTTTATGTTTACGCACCAACATTTATAGTTGATACTGGTAGCGTTTATGACGTTACAGGACAAATTGAACTTTATTATAATGCTTGGGAAATGGTTGGAGACGAATCATATCCATTAAGAGCAGCTGTTTCTACAGAAGCTGTTTCAAATGTTGCTGGAACACCAGCTGATTCAATTTTTGATATCATTACAGCTACAACTACTCCTACGTATGAAGAGCCATTTGATTATCAAAAATACACAGTTACAGCTAGTGTATATTATAATTCTGATTGGGGTAGCTATTCTGTATTCTTAGTACCAACAGATTATGATTTTGACGCTGATTTAGAAGAAGGAGCTACACAACCTGCTGGCGATTCAATCATGATTTATTATCCATCAGATATGGATACACTAAAATCTTTCCATGGTAAAGCAATTACAATTGATATTATTATGCAAGGATGGAGATCAGATAAATTAGTATGGTATGCATGTTTCTTTGGAGATAATGATGATGTTAAATTATCATTTGATTCAGACGCTGATGCAGTAGCAACTGCAGCGGAGGCACTATCATATCCATCTCAAATTATTGAAGATACTACATTTGTTTTAATTGCAGAATTATATGGTGCAACAATTACATTTGCATCTGATAATGAAGCAATTATTAGTTCTACAACTGGTGTTGTGGATTTAACTGGAGTAACCGTACTAACAACCGTCACATTGACGGCGACTTTAACTTTAAATGATGTGACTGAAACAAAAGATTTTGTAATCGCAGTTGGTCCGCTTGCAATGAGTGATCTAACGGATGTTTACGATTTCGAAGATGGTCAATTAGTTAAGGTACAAGGTATTCTTACTACAGATATTAAACCTTATCAATATTTCTTACAAGATGTTACAGCTGGTATATCACTAGACGTATATGATTTACAAGATGAATTTGGCTTAATCACACTTGGTTCAGAAATAGTAATTACTGGTAAATTAGAAATTAGTAATGGGTTATATCAAATAGAAGTAATGGAAATAGAAGTATTAGCAACAGTTCCTGCAATACCTACACCTACTGATCTAGATGGCATGGCGTTTACTGACGAAGTATTAATGCCTTATCAAGGTCAAATGGTAGGATTCACTGGTTTTGTTTTATTAGGAGCACCTGAAGCTGATAAATATGGAACTTATCAATTTACATTAGTTAATGTTACTACTGAAGAAGAAATCTTAGTACGTATTGATAACCGTTCATTAGGATATGACGCAGCAGTAGTTGAATTATTAACACTTGTTCCTGGTGATGAAGTTGTTATTACTGGCGCAATCTTAGGCTGGTATTGGGGATATCAATTATTGATTTCTGATGCTTCTCAATTCGAAGTTGGCGTAAACGGTTTAACAGATGCACAAAAATTAGCATTTGACAAAGCTGGAATGCCTGAAACTTTAGAATTAACAGAAGATTTAGAAATACCTGCTGGAGAATTCGGTACGGTATATACAATAGTTAGCGTTAATGGATATGCAGCAAATTATCTTGATGCAACAACAACTCCTGGGTGGTTATTAGTAACTAATCCTTTGGGTGTAGATGTTACTGGTTCAATTACAGTTACATTAACACTTGGTGTTGAAACTGATGAAGTTACATTTGATGTTGTTATTGAAAACAGTCCTCTTGCAATCGTTTCTGAATTATTCTTTAGTGAATATGGAGAAGGTTCATCATATAACAAATATTTTGAAATATATAATGGTACAAGCTCAGATGTTGATTTAACAGATTATAGTGTTATCCTATATTCTAATGGATCACTCGTTCCTTCAGCTACATATGATTTAACTGGAATATTAGTTGCAGGTGAAATGTTTGTAATGGCAAATGATAAGTCTGAGGCTGCTATTTTAGCAGAAGCAGATTATGCGACTTCTGCTTATCCAAGTGTACCAAATTTCAATGGTGATGACGCAATTGTCTTAATGAAAGACGGTGTTATTATTGACATTATTTTAGAAATTGGACATACAGCTGACGATAAAATCGCAGAAAGTGTAACATGGATTAGAAAATCTACAATTTTAGGACCTAATGCAGTCTTTACAATGGACGAATGGGATGTTTATGCAATAGATTATCTTGATGATTTAGGTACACATACAATAGGGGTGAGCGTTCTTACTGATGAACAAATCGTCGGTATGAACAAAGCGATGTTAGATTTAGGCGGAGAAATATTTGCCGAAACTGAAATAACGTTACCTACAATGGGTGCTTATGGAGCAACAATAACTTGGGCATTAACAACTGATGAAGGTTCAAACGCAGTATTAGATGGTAATGTATTAACACTTGGTAGTGTTTATGCTGATGTAAATGTTGTATTAACTGCAACATTAACTTTAAACGCAGTTACTGATACAACAATAGTTACATTCAACTTAGTTGGTATGACTGCTGTTGAAAGAGTTGCTGCTGACAAAGCTGATTTAGAAGCATTAATGCTAGGTGGAGATTTATTTGAAGCAACAGACGTAATTCTTCCAGATATGGGAGATTACGGGTCAACAATTACTTGGGCAATTACAACAGATGTAAGTGTACTTGGAACTCTAGTTGGTGATACATTAACATTAACTATTGGTACTACTGAAGATACAGTTATAATTACAGCTACAATTACTTATGACTTAGCTACAGATGCTGTAGTGATTACTTATACACTTAAGAATTATCCAATGGTAGACTTAGTTGATTTCACATCACAAACTATTGGTGATACCGTAGTTGTTACCGGTGTTGTATATTCAGTGATAGATGATGGATTCTTTATTGATGATGGAACAGGATTATTGTTTGTAAAGACATACGATGCTGATTACGTTGTTGGTGATGAAGTTACATTAACTGGTAATGTTGCTGTGGATAGGGAAGCATATCAATTAGCAGATGTTTCAGAATTCCCTGCTCCAGATTCAATTGGCAATGATACTACACAAACACCAATTATTTTCGAAGACGGTACAGTATTAGTACCTGGACAAACTTATACAGTAATTGGTACAATCGCGCTTGAAGGCAAGTACTTAAACGCATATGTTTATTATAATGATACAGATGCATTTCTAATATATTATAATTCACCAGATGATTCAATTACGGCTTTAGAAGCAGCGGTTGGACAAATGGTAGCAATCAACATTATTTATCATAATGATGGAGACACATTTGTATTTGATGGTGAAGCAGCTGACATTTATGCTGAAGTTTCAGATTTCACAACATTAAGTGCAATGACAGTTGATGCATATGATATTCCTGATGGAACACCTACATTAGTTACTGGTATTGTTACAGCTAACTCATACTATGGTTTATTCCTTCAAGACTCAAATGGCGTTGGATTCTTTTTGTACTTTCCTGACAGAACTGGCGTTAATATTGGTGATGAAGTTGTTTATTTTGGTGAATTAGATTCTAAGTATGAAGCTAGACAATTAGGTTCAGGTTCAGCTTTAGTTCAAATTGTTTCTACAGGAAACGCATTATTCTATAATGACATGACCGCTGATGAATTAATTGCTGTTACTGTCGCAGATGCAGGTAAATTAGTTAGAATAACTGGATTAGTAGTTGCTGAATATGATGGTGGTTTCATGACATTTAATGTTATTGGAACAACAACAGAAGTAATTTCTTATCGTTACTATTCTCCTGAGTGGTTATCAGATGTATATCCAGTAGGATCTGTACTTCCTGAAGTTTCATTTATGTTTTTTAACTTTAGAGAGGATCTTACACAAATAGAACAATTAAGCATTGTAATGACTGAACAACAAGCTTTAGATCTTGATGAAGCTAATGTGCCTAATCCTTTGACTGTTACTGCAGATTATGTTCTTCCAACTGCAGAATACGGTTCAACTTATGAAGTTACTGCAATCAGTGCAGAATTAACTGCATTAATAGATTACACAACTACACTTGGCACTTTGTTAATTACTCAACCTATACTTGCGGACGCTGTTGGAACGGTTACAATAACAGTTACTCAAGGAACATTAACTCCTGTTGATGTTGTTATAGCAGTAACGGTTGGTATGTTTGTTGAACCTGGTGATGAAATGGTAGAATCGTTTACCGATTTTGATTTAACTGGTTCTTCTTATGATGCTGGATCATTTGTTGGTGACAACAGTATTACATGGTCTTATACAGAATCCAGAGGAGATTTTGAATTAGATGGAAAAGCAATTATGCTAGATAAGAAGGGCGATGGTTCATCATTATCTGCTACAATTACAGGTGGTATTTCAAGCTTTATTGTAGATTATTATGATGCATATAGCGGTGCTGCACAAATAGAACTATGGATCAATGGTACATTAGTTGCTACATCAGTCGCTTTTGATGATGATGGAGATGGTAGTGTATACGGTACATTTCTTGTTGAAAATATTGATATTGAAGGCGAATTTACAATATTAATTTTGGCTGCTGGTAGCCAAATGGTTTTAGATAATTTAACTTGGACACCTTATACAGTTGAATAAATCAATTATATTTTTTTACTAGAGAACTTGATAAAATATAATAAAAAGGCATTGCTTTAAGCAGTGCCTTTTTTTTAATTTATTCAATTTATTAATATTAAGCTAAGTCTCCCCAAATAAGATCAGCGAATTCCGGATAGTCAATATATGGATTTCGGTTACCTTGGTAAGAATATAAAATTTCGTTGCGATACATTTCAAAATCATCTACAGGATCTGAGTGATTCCATTCAAGTAACAGTGATAACATCCCCATTGTTTTAAATGCAGATATTGTTGTTTTTTCATCATCTAAAGTAAGCTCGCTATACATTGTTGCCATATACAATAGAATACGAGCAACATCACCTTTTACTTCATCTCTAGGAACGTAGAAATCAAGACCATCAACGTCAGAGAAGTAATCATTACTTCTTGATGAGTTTTCACCCGGGTCAGCTGGTTTTAAATTATGAATATCAGTTGCTTTGCTAGGAAAATCATCAGTGTAACTTACACTAACTCCTAATCTAGATTGTGGCCAAGTATGTTCTCTATTCCAAGTTAGTCCGCTATCCCAAGAACTATCAACTGAATCACCTGTGTAAACAAGTATAAGATTATTTGAGTTATTAGGGTCAACATCAGATACTGGTAAAATATCTCGAGCGTCTCCATAAAGTAATGGGATAAAGTCTTCGTGTAAAATGTTATTAAGAATAACTTTTAAATAAGTGCCTTTAAGGTTGATTGCTTCTTCGTAATAATCCATATCGATTTCAAATGCGAAATCTTCTAAAATAATAACATTTAATTCCACAAGGAATTGATTGAAAATAATAAATAAGTTTCTAGAACCTGGATTTGATGAATCATAACCGCGAACATTGATTAATTCGCTTGATATAACTTCTTGTCCACCATTACTAAGGTGAGCTATAAGTTCAAATGATGATTTATCAAAAGGTTCATCTATATTGAAGAACTTTGTATACTGTTTCGTTACTTCAATGCTTGTATATGTTACAAGTTCTCTAGTTGTAGTAACTTCAGAAGTTGTTGAGATATACGTTGTTGTTGGTTGTTGAGTTGTTACTGGTACTGTAGTTGTAACGGGTACTGTAGTTGTTTCAGTTGTAGTTTGAACTGTAGTAGCTTCTGTAGTAGTTGTGCCTGATGTAGTTACTTCAATTGTAGTTGCACCGGTCGTAGTTGCGCCAGTTGTAGTTGTATCAGCTGTCGTTGCACCAGTTGTAGCTTCTGATGTGGTTACTCCAGATGTTGTAGTGGTGGCTTTATCGCAACTAATAATTGTAATTGAAGCGATAATGATTAATAGAAATGCTGTAATTCTTTTTAATTTGTTTGTCATTTTATATCAAGTCCTTTTCTTTATTCTTGTGCAGATTATTATATCATAGAGCATTAATTATACAAAGAAAAAATATTTATTTAAAGTTGTTTTTTTTATATAACATTTGATTATGAACCAGATAGTTCAATTATAAACAAAAAATATGTGTTGTCTAGAAAATAAATAAAAGGCACAACTATTAGTTATGCCTTTTTGTTATCCTTTAAAAATAATTATTATCCCCAAATTATTTCTACGAATTCTGGATAGTCTATATATGGGTTTCTGTTATGTTGATAAGAATAGATTATATCATTACGATTTCTTTCAAAAGCATCCACTGGGTCTAATTCATGCCATTCCAATAATACATCAAATAATCCCATTTCTAAATACCCAGGAGTAGAATTGACTAGTGATAATTCATTATACATTGTAATCATATATAGTAAAATTCTCGCTACGTCACCTTTAACTTCATCTCTAGGTTCATAACTTAATCCACCAACAGATACGTTATCATAATAACGATTACTTCTAGAAGAATTTTCTGATGGATTTGAAGGTTTTAGGTTTTGTAAATCAGAACAAGTATTTACTACACTGTTTTTAGCTTCACCGGGTAAAAGTGATTGTGGCCAAACATGTTCTCTATTCCAAGTTACTCCATAATCCCAAACATTGCTAATTGATGTAGCTAAATAAACTAAAATTAAGTTATTTGAATTTGTAGGATCTGCATCAGTTTCATCTAGGATATATCTTGCTTCTCCATAGGTTACGCCTTGGAATCCATTATTAACTATTGTTTGTAATTCATCAAATAATCCGCTTCCAGATAATCCCTGTGCATCGAAATAATATTCCATAGTGATTACTAGTCCATCTATTGGATCAGCTATATTTACGTCAAAGGTAGTAGTATAATCATAATAAGCTACTGTTATAGTTATTGTACCAGCGACTGTTGAATCGAATCCGCTAACAGTGTAGTTTGTAGAATTCAATGGAATAGCTGTTCCATTTGGTCTAATAAGGTTCACTAAAATTGAATCTTCATCAAAACTATCACCTAAAGTGTAATCTGCATTTGTAACAATAACTTGTAGCGAAATAGTACCCTCAGTTGTTGTGGTTTCTGTCGTGGTGCTTTCTGTTGTAGTTACTTCAGTAGTAGCTACTTCAGTGGTGGTGGCTTCAGTGGTGGTGGCTTCAGTGGTAGTTACTTCTGTTGTAGTAGTCTCAGTAGTTGTAACAATAGTAGTAACAGTTGTTTCTCCAGTAGTAGTAACTGTAGTTTCTTGAGTCGTTAACGTTGTCTCACCTTGAGTGGTTAACGTTGTCTCGCCTTGAGTGGTTAAACGAGTTGTAGTCTCAGTAGTTACACCAGTAGTGTCCACTGTTGTTGATGTTGTTACGTTATCGCAACCAATGAAGGCTACTGTAACAATAAGAGTTAATAAAAACGCTGTAATTTTTTTTAAATTGTTATTCATAATGTATCGTGTCCTTTACTATATTATTTGTGCAAATCATTATATCATAGAGTGTTAATATTATAAAGAATAAATATTTTTTTTAATTTTCGTTTTTTTATGTAGCATTACGCGTTAAAATAGATAATATACTGTTTGTGTGATATAATATTCTGTTTTACAGAATGTGAGGAAATAATGGAAAAAGAAATTTTAAAACTTATAGAAAAATATGATTCAATAATAATTGGAAGACATAAGAATCCTGATTTTGATGCCTATGGGTCGCAGTTTGGACTGTACTATGCTTTACGTGAATATTATCCAAGCAAAAAAATATATGTGGTGGGTGATTCAAATCCATTAAATAAATTTAGAGATTTAGATATAGTGGACGAAGAAACTTATAAAGAATCACTTTTATTTATATTGGACACTGTAGCGAGTCAAATGTTAGATAGTAATATATATAAAAATTATAAAGAATTAGTGTTTATAGATCATCATAGAAATGACCCTGATATTGAATATGATATAGCCTATCAAATAAAAGATGCTTCATCATGTTCAGAGATAGTTGCTTCACTTTTATTGGAATGGAAAATTCCAATAAATAAAGACTCAGCTAAAGCGTTATATTTAGGAATTATTGGTGATACAGGTAGATTTATGTATGATAGTACAACAGAAAAAACTTTCTACATAGCTTCTAAGCTTATGGCAACCGGAATTGAGATCGCAAAAATTCATAATTCTATATACCTAGAACCAAAACGTAATAAAGAGATTAAAAACATATTCTTTAATAACGTTAAATATACTAAAAACAATGTAGCCTATAGTAAAAACAATTTAGAGTTTTTGACAAAGAACGATTTATCCACTAATTATGTTAGTAGAGGATTAGTAAATCAGATGGCTGGCATGGCCGAAGTAAAAATTTGGGCTAACTTCACCTATGACACAGTTTCTGAAAAGGTTATATGCGAATTTAGATCGAGAGATATTCCCGTTCTAAATGTAGCTAAAAAATACGGTGGCGGCGGGCATTTAAATGCTTGTGGATGTACCGTTGATAATTGGGAAGTAACGAATGAAGTAATAAATGATTTAGACAACTTAATGGAGGAAAAAAAATGAAAACAAAAACAAAAACAGATCACATATTAGAAAAGATAAAAGAGTACAATAGAATAATAATTCACAAACATTTAAGACCAGATGGTGATTGTTATGGAGCCGGCTTTGGCTTAAAAGAAATAATCAAAGAAACATACCCCGAAAAAGAAGTATATGTAGTTGGAGAAACTGCGGAATACGTTAGATTCATCGGTGAAGTTGATGATATTTCTGATGAATTATTTAATGGTGCGTTATCAATAGTTGTTGATACAGCTTCTGGTTCAAGAGTAGCTGATCCAAGATTCACATTATCTGAATATGTAATTAAAATTGATCACCACATACCAGTAGAAGATTTTGGAGATTTTCAATACGTTGACACGACGAGACCGGCTACTGCTCAAATAATACTAGAATTCTACCTAAGATACCAAAACGAATTAAAATTCAATATGAAGGCTGCTGTAGCGCTTTATACAGGGATTGTGACTGATACAGGTAGATTTAGATACCGTTCAGTTACAGCTGATACATTTAAGGCCGTAGCTTTCTTGTTAGATTTTGGATTAGACTTCACACAAATTTTAGAAAAATTAGAAATTAAGTCTGAAAATCTATTAAAACTTAAAGGATATGTATTACTTAATTTCAAGAAAACTCCAAACGGAGTTGCCTATATTTATATGACACCAGACATCCTTGAAAAATTCGGAGTTTCACTAGATGAAGGAACTTCTTTAGTTAATGAATTAGCATCATTAGATGACTGTCCAGTATGGATGTTGTTTGCTGAATACGAAGATAACTTCGTTAGAGGCCGTTTACGTTCTCGTGCACCAGCAATTGATAAGCTAGCTAACAAATATAACGGTGGTGGACATAGACAAGCTTGTGGAGCTAATTTGGGCGATTGGGCTACAGTTGAATTATTACTTAAAGATGCAGACGAATTAGTTAAAGAATATAAAAAAAGTCTTAATTAATTTTCCCGCTTGTAATTTTTTAGTGATTTGATATAATAATACCGGTTTTAGAGTATTAAATATCAATAAAGGAGTACTATATGCCGCAACTATTATTGGCTATTGACTGGAAGGTAACTATCTTCGCAATATTTGGTGGTTTAGGAATCTTTTTGTACGGAATCAATCTAATGAGTGATTCGCTTAAGAAAATTGCTGGATCGAGACTTAAGTTAATTTTAGAAAAAACTACAAACACTCCTTTAAAAGGAATATTTGTTGGTATTTTTATAACCGCAATAATTCAATCTTCATCTGCGACTAGTGCATTAGTTGTTGGGCTTGTTAGAGCTGGACTAATGACGTTGCCGCAAGCTGTGGGAGTTATTTTCGGAGCTAATATAGGGACAACATTTACATCTGTACTGATTTCACTTGATATTGGTTCATACGCAATGCCAATTATGTTTATAGGTTCAGCGTTAATATTCTTCTTTAACAATAAAAAAGTCAAAAACTATGGTAGAACATTACTTGGATTTGGTATGTTATTCTTTGGATTAGATACTATGGGAGATGCGCTTAAGCAACTAAGTCAATTAGATGCATTTACAAATCTAATTAACTCAGTAACTAATTATCCGATTCTTGGAGTATTAGTTGGTGCTACATCGACTGCTTTAGTTCAATCATCATCAGCTACAATTGGTATTCTACAACAGTTATTTGAAAATGGTGGAGTTCCATTAATTGGAGCTATCGCAATAGTATTAGGATCAAACATTGGTACAACAGTAACATCAATAATTGCATCAATAGGTGGTTCAGCTGCGGCTAGAAGAACAGCTGGAATCCATGTGTTATTTAACTTCCTAGGAACAGCAATATTCTTTATATTGATTAATCCTTATACTAAGTTAATTAGTTTTCTTGGATCTAATTTGATGGCCAACTATCTTACTAATAAATTTACAATATCGCTGGCGCATATGATTTTTAACTTGTTAACAGTGTTTATTCTTTATTTCTTTATTAATAAAATGGTGTGGTTAGCGACTAAGCTAATACCTGGTAAAGGTGAAATCGTGGTTGATGAAATCATCCTTGATGAAACACTATTAAAAGAATCTCCAGATTTAGCACTTATAAATGTTAAAGATGCTATTAATAATATGGGTAATGTTGCTAAAGGAATGTTTGAATTCACCTACAACTATGCATTCACTAAAGAAGCCAAAGAACAAGAAATGGCTACACAGTGTGAAGAGTTGCTTGACACCATGGATGATAAAATCCATAACTACCTGGTAGCTATTGGTGGAAAAGATTTAATAGATAAACAAATCCAATTGGTAGCTAAAGACATTGATACAATTACTGATATTGAAAGAATTGGTGATCATTTAGACAATCTTCTAGAATTCTTCGAAGTAAGACATGAAAAAAGAATGACTTTGCATGTGAAAGCAAAAGAAGAACTTGATGAAATATTTAGTTTGGTTAGAGAATCTCTTGATCAATCAATTAATGCCTTTATTAATATGGATAAAGATTTAGCATTAGTTGTAAATGAAAGAGAAGATAAAATCGATAAATTAACTAAAAAATATCGCAAACATCATATTCAAAGAATTAATGACAAAACTTGTAAAGAAACAGAAGCTGGTTTCTACGTAGATATATTATCTAACTTAGAAAGAATTGGCGATCATTGTAATAATATGGCTTTAAACGTATTAACAGATGAATTTTCACACGATGATTCATATTTCTAAAAAAACTAATCAAAAGTTTTAAAAAAACATACTTGTATTATTTTAAACTTTAATATATAATATGTAAAGCATTAAACTAGAGTAAAAAATATGACTAAATATAGATAAATAATAGAATGGATGGTAATAATGACAGATAGAAAAACTATGTCGATTATGGAACTTGCATTCCAAATCCTTGTGGATCATGGAAAAGCAATGACTTTTGTAGAACTATATGAGACAATATGTGCAGAAAAAGGTATTTCTGATGAAGAGAGAGCAAATACTGCATCTCAAGTCTACTCAGATTTCATTACCTCTGCTAAGTTTATATATGTTGGCGAAGACGAATGGGACATTAAAGGAAGACAAACAATAGACTTATGGGATAAAGATGGAGCCTATTACGATGAGTATCCTGACTATGAAGAAGAATTAAGTCAATATGACGAAAGTCATAAAACTCATGATGAATATTCTATAGAACCTGCAGCAGCTGAAGTTGAGGAAGAAGATTCTGAAAGCAAATATGAAGATGACTTCAAAGAAGAAGATATCGCAGATGAGGTTTCTGAATATGATGCATTCGTAGAAGATGAAGAAGACTACATTGAAGAAGAAGCAGACTTGGTTTTTGTAGAAGAAACTGTAAAAGCAGAGCCTGAAGAAGAAAAAGAAGAGTTTAATGATGAAGAATACAATGAGTACATGGATGATTACGAAGAAATGTACGAAGACTAAGTTTTTTATCAATTGCAAATAACTAAATAATTTGTTATAATTTTTAAGAGCCACTAAAAAAGGGTTCTCCAATCTGGGGAACCCTTTATTTTTTTGGAGGAAATTAAATGAAAAACACAAAATATATATTTGTAACAGGTGGAGTTGTATCCAGCCTTGGAAAAGGGATTGCAGCTGCTTCTTTGGGAAGAATACTTAAAAATAGAGGATTAAAAGTATTTATGCTTAAATTTGATCCCTATATAAATGTTGATCCAGGAACAATGTCTCCTTACCAACACGGTGAAGTTTTCGTAACCGGTGATGGAGGAGAAACTGATCTAGATTTAGGGCATTATGAACGTTTTATTGATGAAAATCTATCAAGAAACTCTTCGGTAACAACCGGCAAGATTTATTCGTCAGTAATAGAAAAAGAAAGAAAAGGTGATTACCTAGGCGCAACCGTCCAGGTGATTCCTCATATTACTAACGAAATAAAGCTTAGACTACGAAATCTAGCTAAAGAATCAGATTGTGATGTGTTGATAACTGAAGTAGGTGGAACTGTTGGGGATATTGAATCTCTACCATTCCTAGAATCTATTAGACAGATGAGAAGAGATTTTGGACATAAAAATACAATGTATATTCACAATACATTAGTACCATACCTAGAAACAACTGGAGAACTAAAAACCAAACCAACTCAACATAGCGTTAAAGAACTAAGATCTCTAGGAATTATCCCTGATGTAATTATATTAAGAACGCATAAAACAATTAATAATGCAATTAGAGAAAAAATCGCACTTTTCTGTGATGTTGAAAAAGAAGCAGTCATTGAATGTAAAGATGTAGAAGTTTTATATGAAGTGATGATTAATCTGGAAAAAGAAAATCTCGATGATTTAGTTTGTAGTCATCTAGATTTACCTAATGAAAAAAGTGACATTGCAGTATTTAAAGATTTAATTGAGAAAATAAAATTAATAAAAGATAAAGTAAAAATCGCTTTAGTGGGGAAATATGTCAATCTCCACGATGCATATCTATCTGTAAATGAAGCGCTAAAGCATGCTGGGTATAGAAATGATGTTGAAATCGAAATTAAATGGATTAATTCTAGTCTAGTTAATGATGATTCAGCTGAAGAACTACTTGGTGATTGTGATGGGATATTAGTGCCTGGAGGTTTTGGACCTAGAGGAATTGATGGAAAAATTGCTGCTATAAAATATGCAAGAACCAATAAAGTGCCATTTTTAGGTCTTTGTTTAGGAATGCAATTATCTGTAATCGAGTTTGCTAGAAATGTTTGCGGACTGGAATATGCTAATTCAACAGAATTTGAACCAGACACAATATATAACGTGATTGATTTCCTTGAGGATCAATATCAAGGAATTGATATGGGTGGAACTCTAAGATTGGGACTATATAACTGTGACTTAACTGACGGCACTTTAGCTAAAGACGCATATGGGAAGTCAAGAATTCAAGAACGCCATCGCCATCGTTATGAGTTTAACAACAAGTTCAAGAAAATATTTAAAGAAAATGGAATGACATTTTCTGGAATCAATCCCGAACAAAATCTAGCAGAAATAATTGAGTTAAAAGAACACCCGTTTTTTATCGCTACTCAATTCCATCCAGAGTTCTTATCGAGACCAGATAAACCTCACCCAATATTTTCAAAATATATAGAAAAAATTAAAAATATGAAATAGCATGCCTCCGCATGTTATTTTTTTACATTTAGTATTGTGTAACACACAGTACTGTGTTATAATGATTTTAAGGAGGAGCGTATGAACTCACAATTTAAAAGAGGAATTATAGAACTTTGTGTTCTAAAAGAACTAGTTGCTGAAGATATGTATGGATATATGATAATAAATAACTTATCAGTCCATCTTAACGTTAATGAAAACACAATTTACCCGATTTTGCGTAGATTAACTAAAGAAGGATATTTTACTACTTATCTTAGAGAATCGAGTTCAGGAGCGCCAAGAAAGTACTACAACATAACTAAAAAAGGATTTGAATATTATATGAATCTTAGGGATGAGTGGGACCAATTCATTGGCGGTGTATATGTTATATTAAATAAGGGAGGAAAAACAAATGAAGAAATTTTTGAAAGATTTAGAGACAGAATTGAGAAAAAATAATCTAAGTGAGAATGAAATAAAAGAAATTATGGCAGATCACGAAGAAATGATTCAATCAGCTAAAAGTGAAGGGTTAACTGATGAAGAATTAGAGGCTAAATTTGGAAGTCCAAAAAATGTAGCCGAAGAATTATCTCAATTTACTGAAAAAGCAGAGGACGAAAATGACATGAAAACAGGGAAATCTGTAGAGTTTACAGGTATTAATGAGAACTTCAATGTAGATATCGCTTTAATAAGTGAGGATATCAAATTTGTACATAACGATGATGAAAAAATCGTAGTTACTTACAAAGGAAAACTAAAATTGAAGGATTTTGACATATCATTTTCTAATAATGAGTTAAAGATCAAGTCACCAAGAATGGTATTTAATTTCGGTATCTCATTTAGTGGTTCTAATAACACAATGGTTGTATCTTTACCTAAGAAACTAAAAATAGGTGATTTTAAACTAAAAACAATTAGTGGGGACTCAATTTTAAGAAATATGAATGCCAAAAAGTTTGTATTAGAAACTAATAGTGGTGACGCTAAGTTAAATACGTTAACTTTAGAAGATACTTCAGTATCATCTATAAGCGGAGACGTATTGATGGAAAATATCATTTGTGATGATTTTTCTATGTCAACCATAAGTGGTGACGCAAAGATGATTAACGTAGTTTCAAAAAAAGACATATTAATAAGTACTATAAGTGGTGATGCCATGATTGAAAACTCTAATTGTATTGAAGCGTTATTAAAAACAATTTCTGGAGATATTATTGGGAATGAGTTTTATCCTGAAACTGTATCTCTAAAATCTGTATCGGGAGATTTGTTAATTAAAAACAAAGAAAGCGCAAAAACAATTGTTGTAAAACGCAAAAGAACTGTATCGGGAGATATTGAAATAATCACCAAATAATCAATAGAATGTAGTATAATATTTTTTAGAGGTGATGAATATGCAACTAGAACAAAAGTTTAGAGAAATGGTTAATAAGATAAAAGCATATACGTATATGTTTCAATTAGCCGGATGGGATTCTAACACCGAAGCTCCGAGAAATTCATTTAAAAGAAGAGCTGAAGTACTAGGGATTTTATCAAGAGATTTATTTGCTTTAGAAACATCAAAAGAATATCAAAATGTTGTCGATCAACTATTTTCTAAAATTGATACATTAGATGACCATTTACAAAGGGAAGTTAAAAAAGCAAAAAAGAGTTTAAAAAAAATAATTAATGTACCTGAAGAAGAATTTGTAGAGTATCAAAAACTTATTCAAATGTCTCAACAAGTTTGGCAAGACGCTAAAGAGAATAATGACTATGATTCATTTAAAGGCAATTTAAAACAAATTATTGATTTTACTAAAAAATTTGCTTTATATTATGCTCCAAAAGCAAATCCTTACGATACTTTGTTAGATGAGTACGAAGAGGGTATGACAACTGTCGAATATGACAAATTTTTTAACCAATTAAAAGAAGAATTAGTTCCATTCGTAAAAGAAGTTTTAAAGGCAGGAAATAACGATTATGATAAGTTTATCAATGACTATTATGATCCAAAAAAACAAGAAATGTATTGCGACTATTTAATTGATGTAATGAGCTTTAACAGAGAAAGCGGCTTGATGAAAACGTCAGTCCACCCATTCACTTGGGACACCTCTCCTGAGGATGTAAGGTTCACAACTCGATATTTAGAAAACTATGTTTTTTCCAGTGTTTTCGCGGCTATTCACGAATTAGGTCATGCAACTTATGAGCAACAAATCTCTACTGAATTTGATGGAACGTTCTTGACTGGTGGTACCTCAATGGGTATCCATGAATCACAGTCTAGGTTCTATGAAAACATAGTAGGAAGAAGCTTAGAATTTTGGGAAACACACTTTGATAAATTCAAAGAATTATTCCCGGAACAAACCAAAGGAATTACACCAAAAGACATGTTCAAAGCAGTTAATAAAGCAGAAGCATCTCTAGTAAGGGTTGAAGCTGATGAATTAACTTACTCATTACATATCATGTTAAGATATGATATTGAGAGAAAAATCATGGCTGATGAAGTTTCTGTGGACGAATTACCAAAATTATGGGATGACCTAATGGAGGAATACCTTGGAATTAGGCCAAAATCCAATAGTGATGGTGTGTTGCAAGATGTACACTGGAGTGGTGGTATGATAGGATATTTTCCTACTTACGCTCTTGGTACAGCTTATTCGGCTCAAATCTACTATACGATGTTAAAAGAATTGGATATAACTCAACTAATTAAAGACAATAACATCAAAGAAATTAATAACTGGTTGAAGAATAAAATTCACAAATTTGGTTCGAGTAAAACTCCAAAAGAAATCTTATTGGATGTTACTGGAGAAGAATTTAACGCTAAATACTACATTAAATATTTAAAAGAAAAATACTCAAAGTTATACTTATAAAAAATAAGTAAGAGTGACTTGTTAAAAAGTCACTCTTTTTACTTTGAAAATGCTATAACATATGATAAAATCAATGTAACGATAAATAAGGAGGAAGTAAATGTTATTAGAGAAAAAATTAATAGAAGAGTTATTAGATGCTGGTTTAACTCGTGGCGCAGATTTTTCAGAAGTCTTCGTAGAAGATACCAACATGACAACGCTTCAATCAATGTCAGGAAGATTAGAAAAAGTTAATAGCAATAAGCAATTTGGAGTTGGAATTAGACTAGCTAAAAAATTTCAAATAGTTTATGGATATACTAATAGTAAAGATCCAAAAGAATTATTGAAATTAGCTGATGATCTATCAAAATCTTTTACTGCTGATGAATTAACTAAAAGACTACCACTTCAAGAACTAGAAGTAGGTAAAAGACATGGAGTTAAAATTAAACCAAGCGATGTTTCTTTAGCAGCTAAAGTTGCTTATATGAAAAAAGCTTCCAAAGCTGCAGCCGCTTACGATGAAGTAATTAAACAAGTAATTGTTGGTATTGGAGATTCAGAACAAACAGTTTTAATCGCTAATTCAGAAGGTAGATTCGTTACCGAGACGAGAGTTAGAGTAAGAATTAGTATTAATACCGTTGCTTCAAGAGATGGCGAAATGCAAACTGGGGGAGAAGCTCCTGGTTCTGGTAAAGGTTATGAATACTTGTTCAAAGAAATAGATATTGAAGAATACGCTATATCAGCTGCTAAAATCGCAGTTGCAATGTTAAACGCTGAAGAATGTCCAGGTGGAGTTATGCCTGTAGTAATCCATAATGGATTTGGTGGAGTTATATTCCATGAAGCTTGTGGACATCCTCTAGAAGCTTCTTCAGTTGCTAAAAACGCTTCAGTTTTCTGTGGGAAAATGGGAGAAAAAGTTGCATCTGATATCGTTACAGCAATCGACGACGGTACTTTAGAAAATAGTTGGGGTTCTGCTAACTTTGATGATGAGGGTTATCCTCAACAACGTAGAGTATTAATTGAAAAAGGAGTTTTAAAATCTTATATGGTTGATAAAATCAACGGTAGAAGAATGGAAACTGAACCTACGGGCTCTTCAAGAAGACAAAATTACAAATTTGCTCCTATTTCAAGAATGAGTAATACTTATATTGATAATGGAGAATCAACTGTTGAAGAAATCATAGCTGCTACAGAGTATGGTTTATTTGCTAAAAAACTTGGTGGTGGATCTGTTAACCCTGGGAATGGTGATTTTAATTTCGCTGTTATGGAAGGTTATATGATTAGAGACGGCAAAATTGCTGAACCAGTAAGAGGTGCTTCAATAGTAGGTAACGGTGGTAATATCTTATACAAAATAGATATGATTGCTAATAATTTAGATAGCGCAAGAGGTATGTGTGGTTCTGCATCAGGGGCAATACCTGCTGATGTTGGACAACCAACACTAAGGGTAACGGGAGTTACTGTTGGTGGAAAGAGGGGTGCTTAAAATGATGAATATAGCTAAGTTGTTTAAAGTAGCTAAGGCTAAAGGAATCCAAGACATTCAAATATACCTTTCAAATTCTAGTACACTAAGTATTGAAGTATTTGAAGGCGATATTGATAAATATGAAATAGCTAAAAGCTCTGCTTTAACTATTAGAGGACTTTATAACAATAAAATGGGTGTCTATAAAACTGAAGTTCTAGAAGACAGATTAATTGATGAAATAGTTGAAACTCTTATAGCTAGCGCTAAAGTTATTGACTCATTAGATGATGCAATCATCTATGCAGGTGATGACAAATACGAAGATTTAACTGATATCTACAACGAAGATTTAACAAAACTAGATGTAGCAGTAAAAATCGAAGCACTTAAAGAAATGGACTTATATCTAAGAAAATATGATAAGAGAGTTAAAAATGTAGAAACAATGTATTCAGAATCAACTAACTCAGTATTACTTCAAAATTCAAAAGGGTTAAAGTTATATAACAAAGCCAATTCAAGTTATATCGGTGGTCAAGTAATTGTTGCTGACAAAGAAGATCAAAGAGTTGGATTTGATGTGTTAATCTCTAATGATTTTAAAGATTATAACGTTAAAGAACTTGCTAAAAAAATGGCAGAAGAAGCATTAAATTCACTAGGTGCTAAACCTGTTCCTTCTAAGAACTATGAAATAGTATTTAATAATATGGCATTTTCAACTTTATTATCTGCTTTCCAAGGAGTATTTTCTGCGGACGCTGTTCAAAAAGGATTATCTTTATTAAAAGATAAACTTGAAACTGAAGTTGGATCAACTTTAATTAACATAGTTGATGATCCATTTATGAAGAAAAGTTCAAGCAGCCGTTCATTTGATGATGAAGGTGTTGCAACTAAAGTTAAATACTTAGTTAAATCTGGAGTACTAAAAACATATTTACACAATCTTGTTACTGCTAAAAAAGATGGAGTTAAATCTACTGGTAACGGATTTGGTGGATCAGTATCAGCTGTTAACTTAAAAGTTGAAGCTGGGAAAACTTCTGCAGATGAACTGATTAAATCTATTAAAGACGGTATATATATAACTGAAGTTCAAGGCGCTCACGCTGGAGCTAATCCTGTAAGTGGTGACTTCTCATTACAAGCTGCTGGATACTATGTAGTTGATGGTAAAAAAGTTAAACCAGTTGCTTTAATAACAGTTTCTGGAAACTTTATTGATATGCTTAAAGAAGTAATTATGGTAGGGGATGACATAAGAACCACGTATTATGGTGTTACTTGTCCATCTATTAAAATTAAATCAATGCCTGTTTCAGGTAGTTAATAAACTAGAGAGCTCATTTGAGCTCTTTTTTTATGGGATTAAAGTTTTTTGATATAATTTATGATATTATTTATATATTGATTGTCTTAAAGGAGAGCTTGGATGAACGAAAACAAAAATTTAATAAACATTAGCAAAAAGAGTTTCTTCAGTGTTCTAATAATACTAGCATCACTTATGGTTGTAGCGTTTATTTTAACTTATGTGATACCGCAAGGAGAGTATTTAAGAGACATTGATGGAAATATAATACCTGATACTTTTGCATTTTTAGCTGGGGAAAATTTATCTATTTGGAAATTATTCACAGCCCCTATAGAAATATTTGGAAGTTCAGATGGAATAACGGTTATTATGATTTGTTTATTCTTATTTGTTTTGGGTGGATTTTTCACAGTTATGGAAAAAACAAATGGAATCGCAGTTATTATAAAAAAATTGATTCTTCGTTTTAAGGATAGAAAATTTATTCTAATACGTTTAATAGTTTTAATATTTATGATTTTTGGGTCTTTCTTCGGAGTGTTTGAAGAATCTGTAGCTCTTTTACCGATAATGATTTTATTATCGTTATCACTTGGGTTTGATACATTGCTAGCATTAGGAATGACATTGTTAGCAGCTGGATTTGGATTTGCCAGTGCAATTACGAATCCATTTTCGGTAGGTATAGCATCAGAAATTGCTGGTATTAACATTTTGTCAGGAGCTCTATATAGATTAGGTGTATTCTTTATCATGTATTTTGTTGTATCTACATTTTTAGTAATGTATGCTAAGAAAATCGAAAAAGATCCTAGTAAATCACTAACTTATGAGAGTGATTTACAAAAAGCTAGAGACTTTGATTTGAATTCTTCAATTAAAGTAGAAAATGAGAATAAGATATTCAAAGTTTATACCTTGATATTTATTATATTGATATTTGTGATTGTAGGAGCTTCTTTATTACAGTTAATATTTGACATTTCTATTCCTACAATTATATTGATGGCAGCAACATTCTTACTCGGAGGAATAATTTCTGGTTACTTGGTAACCAAGAAAATAAAATTTGTACTAAAAACATTCTTAAAAGGAATATTAAGTGTTTTACCCGCTGCCTTGCTAATTATTCTGGCTACCTCAGTGAAACATATTATTTCTGAAGGGCAAATAATGGATAGTATTTTACATTACCTTGAAATATTCTTTGTAGGTAAATCTGCTATAGTTGGTGTAATCGGAATCTATATAATAATATTGTTTATTCAATTTTTTATTGGTTCAGCTTCAGCAAAAGCTTTCCTAATAATGCCGATATTAATACCTTTAGTAACTCTTATAGGTATTTCCAAAGAACTAGCAATTTTGGCATTTATATTTGGGGATGGATACACAAATGTTATATTTCCTACAAACGGAGTGTTGTTAATTGGGTTAAGTATAGCTAACGTTAGTTATGGTAAATGGTTTAAGTGGACGTATAAACTTCAATTACTTACTTTATTGTTAACAATAGTATTATTAGTAGTAGCCTTTTATATTGGTTACTAAACTAAACAAATATTCTTTACATTTGTTATAGATAAATGTATAATTATATAGGAATTAAATATAAGGAGGATTAAACTTATGGCATTAGTTAACGCAAAAGGAATGTTAGACAAAGCATATCTAGAAGGATACGCAGTCGGGGCATTCAATATTAATAATTTAGAATGGACAAAAGCAGTTTTATTACAAGCTCAAGAATCAAATTCACCAGTAATTCTAGGTGTTTCAGAAGGAGCAGCTCGTTATATGACGGGATACAAAGTTGTAGTTGATATGGTTAAAGCCATGATTGAAAGCTTAAACATAACAGTGCCAGTAGCGCTTCATTTAGATCACGGTAGTTATGAAGGATCTTTGAAAGCTATAGAAGCTGGATTTTCATCAATTATGTTTGATGGGTCACATTATCCAATCGACGAGAATATTAAACTTACACGTGAATTAGTAAGTAAAACAAGAAAATTAGGAATCTCTATAGAAGCTGAAGTTGGGGCTATCGGAGGAGAAGAAGATGGTGTTGTTGGTGGCGGAGAAGTTGCGGATCCAGCAGAATGTAAATTAATCGCGGATCTAGGTGTTGATTTCTTAGCGGCCGGAATTGGTAATATTCACGGACAATATCCCGCTAATTGGTCTGGATTAGATTTCGAAGTATTATACGAAGTGAATGAAGTTTCTGGAGATATTCCATTAGTACTTCATGGTGGAACAGGTATTCCAACAAAAATGGTTAAAAAAGCAATTAGAATGGGTGTTT
Organism: uncultured Candidatus Izemoplasmatales bacterium; assembly: GCA_964535005.1. Taxonomy (GTDB): domain Bacteria; phylum Bacillota_I; class Bacilli_A; order Izemoplasmatales; family Hujiaoplasmataceae; genus 4572-104. Next base: position 10,750 of record CAZHSG010000005.1, on the reverse strand, counting down.
CTAAAGTTAATGTTAATACCGAATGTCAATTAGTATTTGCAGAAGCTACTAGAAAATACATTGAAGCTGGAAAAGATTTAAAAGGAAAAGGATTTGATCCTAGAAAATTATTAGCTCCTGGGGTTGAAGCTATCAAACAATCAGTTAAAGCTAAAATGGAATTATTTGGTTCAATCAACAAAGCATAAACACAAAAAAACCACAATTATTTTGTGGTTTTTATTTTTTTTTGTTGTATAATGTTAACGAGGTAATCTATGAATAAAATATTAAAAGAGTACAATTCTTGGTTAAAAGAAAACCAAAAATTTGTATTACATTTAAGAAGTCATGATTCATCTTTATATACTAGGTTCATGCCTATATATGAAGTATTAAACTTTATAAGTAGTGAAACTGAAGATAATGGGATGGAATTTGATCCAGACTTACAAAAGATTTTTCAAATTGGATTAGAGTACATCCACTCTCAAATTTTTACATGTACGACTTACTTAAAAACTACCTTTAAAGATGACTTTCACGAGTTTATGAGGTTTGATAGAATAATTGGATATGTATTATATATTGAAGATTTGCGATATGAGTTGGTAGAAAACAACTTAAAATTTGATAATAAGATTATTAACGATTTATCTAAATATCTTGAAGATATTATGAGTGAAAGAAAAGAAATACCTGAAAATATCAACCTTTATGTTGATAGTGAAATTCAAAAAGTGATTAGCTCAAATAAAATAGAATTCCATAGTATTATAGATATCTTTGTTGATATAGCTGAAACTTTAGGAATTAGTTTATATTACGAATCAGACTATGTTTTAGGAAAGGATATTTAACATGAACAAAAAACAATACAGAACAACTTTAATAGCTTTTGGAGTAATAGCAGTGGGATTTATAGCTACTAACGCTATTTATAATTATTTAAATTGGCTATGGATATTTATCATAGTTTCAGCGGGGTATATTTATATTAGATATAAAATCTCTGCACCATTACAAACATTCTCTACAAGATTTAATATGTTAGTAGATTATGATTTAGATGTTGAAGGAGCTTTAAAGTTAGCCAAAGACAATGTAGAAAACGCACCGAATGAAACGGTTAAGTCATTATTTATGATTTATTTAGGTATGGCACTATATTATAATTCTAAATACCGTGAAGCTATTAATACATTTAATCAAATTAACTTAGCCAAAGTAAATCATCTTTATCATGTGCTTATATTTGCATTCACTGCTTATTCTGCCTATGAAGAAGGAGACTTAGAAACATTTGATTTATCAATTAACAGAATGGAAGAAGTTAAAAACCGTGTACAAAAAAAATATCTAAGTTTTGTTGCTAGTTATTTAGAAATATTAAAGGCAATCAAAAATTTAGATGTAGATCCAGAACACTATAGAGAAGTAATCGAAAGAAACTTTTCAAAGGAAGATGGATATTTGTCTACTAGATTAGTATATAATTATCGTATGGCTTATTATTATAAAACAATTAACAACGTAGAAGAGATGGATAAGTGTTTAGCTAAAGTAATAGCTAATGGTAAATCCCATCATACAGCGGTTCAATCAGAAATAATGTTCAAAAATACTTGTAATATTGAAGATTATGTTTTCCCAGACCCCACAGTTAAAGTTGAGAATGTTGAAGACGTAGAAATCGTTGAAGATCCACTTCAAATTGAGTCTCTAGATGAAGTTGAAGTAGTTGAAGAAAAAGAGGAAAATAAAGAGTAAAAAAATAGGGCTAGCGCTTGAAGCGCTGGCCTATTTATTTTCTATTTTTCATTTGTGGGAATAATAATACATCTCTAATTGATTTTGAGTCAGTTAATAACATTACTAATCTATCAATACCGATACCGATTCCACCAGTAGGTGGCATACCGTATTCTAATGCTTCTACATAGTCCATATCCATGTCATTTGCTTCGGCATTACCCAATTCTTTTTCTTTTAATTGATTTTCTAATCTCTCAAGTTGGTCGATAGGGTCATTTAACTCTGTATATGCATTTGCGTATTCGTGACCGTTTATAAATAACTCAAATCTTTGAGTGAAGCGAGGATCTTTAGGATCCTTTTTTGTTAATGGTGATATCTCGATTGGATGTCCATAAACAAATGTAGGTTGGATTAAATCTTCTTCACAGAAGCTTTCAAAGAATAGATTAACAATGTGACCCACTCCAAATAAATGTGGCTCAACGTTAAGGTGATGCTCATTAGCTAGCTTTTTAGCTTCTTCGAAATCATTTACTTCAAAGAAATTAATACCAGTTTTTTCTTTAATTAAATCAACCATATGAACCTTGCGCCAACCTTTAGATAGATCGATTTCAATTTCATCATAGGTGATTTTAGTTGACCCACAGATTTCATTCGCTAAATAAGAAATTAGGTCTTCACTTAGATCCATCATTCCTTGTAAATCTGAATAAGCAAGATATAATTCTATAGTTGTAAATTCTGGGTTGTGTAATCGGTCTGTTCCTTCATTTCTAAATAATCTACCGATTTCATATACACAATCAAAACCGCCAACGATTAATCTCTTTAAATGTAATTCTGTCGCGATTCTTAAATATAAAGGCATATCTAAGGTGTTATGGTGAGTAATAAATGGTCTTGCATTAGCTCCACCTAGGTTAGGTTGAAGTACAGGTGTTTCAACTTCTAAATATCCAAGGTCATCTAAATATCTTCTCATTAAAGATAATATTTTTGATCTTTTTATAAAAGCACCCTTTGATTCTTTGTTCATAATTAGATCGACATAACGCCTTCTGTATCTCTCTTCTTTATCAACTAAACCATGGAATTTTTCAGGTAGAGGTCTAAGTGCCTTAACTAAATGTTCAAATGTTTCAACTCTCATTGATAATTCACCTGTGTGAGTAATCATTGCTGTTCCACTTACTCCGATGATATCACCGATATCACCTTTTTTAAAAATATCATATTTTTCTTCACCTATTACATCTAAACGAATGTAAAGTTGTACAAGCCCAAATTGATCTTGAATATGAACGAATCCAGCTTTACCCTTTACTCTTCTAGACATTACTCTACCGGCTAGTTTTATGATTTCTTTGTTTTCCATATCGTGCAAAGATTCTTTTGTATAACCTATGAAAGCCGCTTTAAAAGTTTCTGTATTGTGAGTTCTATCAAAGCGATGCCCATAAGGGTCAATTCCCAATTCTTTTAGGTGATCAGCTTTTTCTCTTCTAATAATTTCTTGTTCTGATAGTTTGTGTTCCATATAATACCTCTATTCTGATTGATAGCCAAAGGCTAATTTTAATATTTCTAGATTGTCATACATACAAGTTATATAATCGTTACCTTTGACTATTTCATCGTCTGGCAAGGCTTGTAGGATGTTGTATTCTACTTTTATAGGTTCTAAACCTCGGTCTTCCAATTCAGTAAACACTGAATTAGATAAAGGTGAAGTAGTATGTAGTTCGTATATTATGTATTTAATGTTATTTTCAACGGCGTGGTTAACAATTTCTTCTTTTTCTTGGCTAGTGAATTGTTCTGTTTCTTCATGATAACCAGGCGAAATTGAAATGTATTCAAGCCCATAGTCAGCTTTTAAGTATCCATAAATATTAGTTGAGGTCATAATGATTTTATTGTCTGAATTTGATATTGCTTCTGTGAAAGCATCGCTGAGGTCTTGCAATTCAGCTACTAAATTTAGATAATTATTTTTCATTAGATCTTCTGGATCATCAAACTTTAAAACTAACTTGTCATAAATTAACGCAGCTGCTTGTTGAACTTTCAATGGTGAAATCCAAAAGTGTGGATCTACGCCCAATAAGGTTTCATCTAGGATTTCTTCCTGGCCCTCGTCTTCATGAGTGTGAACTACACCATTTATGAATTCTATATAGTTTGTTTCATCTTCAATTTTTACTAACTCTACATCTTTTCTTGTAAAGATACTGTTTATTTGGCTGTCGATATAATAATCATAGTTAGCTCCGACATAAAACATGTATGTTGCTTCTGTCATCGCTATGATTTCTTTTGGTGACCAATCTACAGAAGTTTCATGTGAAGTAACACCCGGTACTATATCTACAGTATAGCCGGTTCCTTCAAAGATTTCTTCAACTACATATTTCATTGGGTATACAGTAACATATACATTGTACGAACCAGGATCGTTTATACACGATGTTACTGATAAAGATACGATAGTCATGATGATTAATGTTAAGATTTTTTTCACTTGAGCTCACCCCACATTATTATAACGCAATAAAATCATTAATTCAATTTATTATCGCTAATAATTTCGTACATATTTTGTGATGCTTCCTTAGTTGCATGAGTTGTAACTTCTTTAACTTTAACAACTAATTCTTTGTTACCATAAGTAATTTTTAAAACATCATCCATTTCGATGTTGGTAGATGGTTTAGCTGTTCTACCGTTCACTAAAATTCTATTGTTTTTACTTACCTCTTTAGCAATCGTTCTACGTTTGAATATTCTTGAAACTTTTAAATATTTATCTAATCTCATAATGACTCCTTATGTAGCAATAAGGGATACGATTAAGTATCCCCATTATATTAGTGTTTTACATCTCCAGTTTTTTTAATCGGTTTTTTTGTTTCTTTTTTTGTTTCTTCAGGTTTTTTCTCATCTAAATCTTCAGCTAAAACGTCGTCCCATCTAGATAATTTACCTGTTGAAGCTATTTCATCTATATCTTCTTTATTTAATGTTTCAACATCTAGCAAGTATTTAGCAATAGTATTTAATAAGTCCAGGTGTTTGGTAATTAAAACTCGAGCATCTTCATAACATTCATGGATAACGCCTCTGATTTCTTTGTCAATTTCAGTTGCGATAGCTTCTGAGAAGTTATTTGATTTTCCGTAATCTCTACCTAGGAATACAGTGTTTGAGTCTTTTTCATAGGTCACAGGACCTAGGTTATCACTCATACCATATTGTGTTATCATTGCTCTAGCTATAGCGGTAGCTCTTTCTAAATCATTGTGAGCTCCAGTTGATATTTCTCCGAAGATAACTTCTTCAGCTACCCTACCACCTAATAAACCAGTGATTAGCGCAAGAAGGTCTTGTTTAGTTTGTAAGAAAGTTTGTTCTTCTTCAGGAAGCATTAGGTTGTACCCACCTGCTTGACCCCTTGGAATAATTGTTACTTTATGTACAATACTAGCATTTTTAAGTTTTAATCCAACAACTGTATGCCCAGCTTCATGATGAGCAATAAAGTTTCTTTCTTTTTTAGAGAAAATTTTTGATTTTTTAGCAGGTCCCATTAATACTCTATCAACCGCTTCATCAATATGATGCATTTCAACTTGAACACGATTTTCTCTAGCAGCTAATAAAGCTGCTTCATTCATTAAGTTTTCTAGATCCGCTCCGGTGAAACCAGGAGTTCTTCTAGCAATTTCTTTGAATGTAATTTCTGGATTGATTTTTTTGTTTCTTGAATGAACTCTTAAAATCGCTTCTCTACCTCTAACATCAGGTTTACCTACATAGATTTGTCTGTCAAAACGACCAGGTCTCATTAATGCAGGGTCAAGAATATCAACACGGTTTGTTGCTGCGATGATAATAACTCCTGAATTATGTCCAAATCCATCCATTTCAACTAGTAATTGATTAAGAGTTTGTTCTCTTTCATCATGTCCTCCACCAAGTCCAGTACCACGTTGTCTACCTACCGCATCAATTTCATCGATAAATAATATACAAGGTGTGTGTGCTTTAGCGGTTTTAAACATATCCCTAACTCTTGAAGCACCTACCCCTACAAACATTTCTAGGAAATCAGATCCTGAAACGAAATAGAATGGTACGCTTGCTTCACCAGCTACGGCTCTAGCGATTAATGTTTTACCAGTTCCTGGAGGTCCAACTAGAAGTACACCTCTTGGGATTCTTGCACCAAGTTCCATGTATCTTTTAGGATTTTTAAGGAAATCGATGATTTCATTAAGTTCTTCTTTTTCTTCGTCTGCACCAGCAACATCTTTAAATGTTGTTTTTTGGTTTTTACTAACTTTTGCACGGCTTTTACCGAAATCAAAAGCTTGTTTGTTTTGATTGTTACCTTTTTTCATCATGAAATAGAACATAAATATAAATCCTGCAATGATTAATACAATAAATATTACATTTCCAATATTATAATTAGATGCTGGTACAAAATTGTATATTACATCATTTATTGGAAAATCATCATTGTTTAATTGATTTACTTTATCTTCAAAATTATCTAGCTCAGTGTTGTTTGCGAAATATGTGATGAACGTTTGACCACCACTTAATTCCCCGGTAACTGTATATGCTCTATAATTTAACTCGCCAGCTAATGGTGTTACATCAACGGTTTCAACCCCTTGATTTACTAGCAGTGTTTCAAATTGGGTGTTTGTCAATGGTACTGGAGAATCTGTTTTCCCCCATGTAACAAAAATAGTTATAACAATGACAATAAGAATTAGAATTGTTAAAAATTGCGTAGTTCTATTTGTCGTTGGTCTTTTTGTTGGTTTTTTTGCTATTGCCATATTTTCCTCCTTATTTTGTGTATACTGCTTTTTTCAGCACGCCTACATATGGTAAGTTTCTGTAGCGTTCATCAAAATCTAAACCAAATCCCACAACGAATTCTTTAGGAATTGTTGTTCCAATGTATTTTGGTGTAAATTCAACTACTCTACCCTCAGGTTTATCAAGTAAGGTAACAACCTCAACTGATTTTGCGCCACGATATTTAAGTAATTTAGTGATTATGCTAATAGTTTTTGCAGTATCCACTATGTCTTCTGCAATAATAATATCTCTACCCTTAACTGGAATATCTAAGTCTCTAGTGATTTTTACATCCCCTGTAGATGCTGTACCACCATGATAACTTTGTACTCCCATCAATTCAATTTCTAAGTAAAGATCAAGATTTTTCATTAATTCAGCCATAAAAGGCATACAGCCTTTAAGTAATCCGATTACTAATGGAGTTCTTCCCTTATAGTCTTCGGTTATTTGTTTTCCAAGTTTTATACAAATTGTTTGAATTTCTTCCTGAGATACTAAGATTCTTTCAATGTCTCTTTCAAGCATTTTTTAACCCTCCTGATAAATCATATATAAAACATTTTCCCCATAAGTTTGAGTCTTAAAAACATTAGGTATCCAAACGATTTCATCTGCACTATTTAGGATGATCGGCAATTGATTTCTTATATCCATAGAAATCTTTTTATTGATAAATACATCTTTTATTTTTTTAGTGCCGGAGGTAGTAATTATTTTATCTCCGTTTCTACGATTTCTTATCGTAATAGGAAAAACGAAATCTAAATTATTATAACATAATTTATATATATTACCATAATATTTGTTCGGATTATCGGTAATAATAACCGAACTATTGTTTGGTAATTTAATTTCTTGGCATTCTTTGATAGTATAGTTGAAATCTACGGTTTCAGATTTTTTATCACTGAAATACATTATATTGTAACTTTTGTAGATGTATAAATTGTCATTTAAGAACATTTCAATATGTGGTTTTGCATTTATAAATAACTCTTCAATATCGCGAATATTTTGATAAGACAACTCTACTGAATTGTTTGTTTTTTCATTGATTACTTTTTTGATAACATCGACTTTAAGAATTTCGTCAATTTCATTAAAAGCAATAACATCTATAGCAAGTGAATCTTTGTGTTTTATCAAGTGATCTGTTAAAAATTTGAAAGCTAGTTTTTCGATTAGTTTATAAGCTTTTGTTTGATAATCAGAGAACTGTTCAAACTTCTCTAGAAACTTTGGATTCTCAGTTTTCAAAAACGGTATAATATGATGTCTATATCTATTTCTAGTGTAGTGGTCTTCTTGGTTAGAACTATCTTCGTTGAAGCTAATCTTATTTAATTGTTGATATGCAAGGATTTCAGCTCTTGAAATAGATAACATAGGTCTTATAATGCCTAAACCTTTATAATTAGTTTCAGCCAGAATACCTCTATAACCTTCGAAAGAAGAACCTCTAGTTAAACGCATTAGTATGGTTTCTGCGTTGTCATTGGAATTATGAGCTAAGACTATTTTATTAGCTCCAATTTTTTTTGCGATTTCAACAAAGAAGTCATATCTTTTGGTTCTTGCATAATCATGGAAGTTTTCATTGTCTTTTGCAACTAATTTTTCCGTATAACATTCAATAGAAAGCTTTGCACAAGTGTCAACTACAAGTTGACAATCTAAAAAGCTTTCTTTTCTTTTTTGATGATCTAAATGTACCACAGCTAGATCAAAGTTTTTAGTTGTAGAAATTCCGTGCAAATAATGCAGTAAAACCATTGAGTCAATACCCCCGCTTACCGCTAATAATAGCAAGTCATTTTCTTTAATTAAACTTAAGTCAAATTTTTCCAGCAAGGGTATCACCTCCATAGTATATTCAATCATTTTTATAATACAAATTTTACTTCATATACAATTTAAGGAGAAAAGATGATTGCATATGAATTGTAACAACATTTTGTGATAACTATATGTTGTTTGTGTTAATAAATTCAAAAGTTTTTTTAAATATCACATATTTTGGTATAATAGGATAAATTATAACGAGGTGTGATATGAAAAAAATTATTTTGGCAAGTAATTCACCAAGACGAAAAGAACTGATGAAACTACTTGATGTAGATTTTGAAATAAATGCTAGTGACATTGAAGAAATAATAAATCCTAAACTTGAACACGAAGATTTAGTTATTGATCTCGCTTTCCAAAAAGCGTATGAAATATTTAAAGATAATCGCGATGCTATAGTTTTAGGATTTGATACTTTAGTAATAATCGATGATATTGTTTTAGGAAAACCTATAGACGAAGAAGAAGCTAAAATGTTTCTTGGGATGTTATCCGGAAAGACACATCGAGTTCTTACTGGGTGTTCAATACTATCTAAAGGTTATTCAAAATCATTCTATAGTGAAGCTTTAGTCACTTTTATAAAACTAAGTGATAAAGAGATTGATAAATATGTTAAAACTAAGGAACCCATGGATAAAGCAGGTGCCTATGGAATACAAGCCCATGGTGCTAAGTTTGTTAAATGTATCCAAGGAGATTATTTTACAATAGTTGGCTTTCCAATTTCAAGAATTTATAAAGAATTAAATGATGTATTGAGTAAATAAGACTTTCGAGTCTTATTTTTTTGCGCTTTTAACAGCTTCTGATACAGCTTTAACGACTCTTTCATCAAAAATATCAGGTAGAATGTAATCTGCTCTTAAATCTTCAGTTTTTATTAGGTCAGCTATAGCGTTTAAAGCATTTATTTTCATTTCGTAGGTGATAGTTTGACACCTAGATTCTAAAACGCCCTTCATTAATCCAGGAAATACTAGAACGTTATTAATTTGATTTGGAAAATCACTTCTACCAGTTCCAATTATTTTAGCACCGGCAGCTTTAGCTAAATCTGGAGCTATCTCTGGATCAGGATTCGCTAGAGCGAATACAATTTTGTCTTCCGACATAGATTCAACCATAGATTTTGTTAGGATGTTTTTAGCACTTACGCCGATAAAAACATCTTTATCTTTAATTACTTCCTCAAGAGTAGTTATATTATTATTTGGAGAAATAATCAAGTTGTCTTCTAACATTGATTGTTCAACGACATTATAATTTTTGATATATTTTTTATTTAATACGCCATCTTTATTAACCGCATAGACTTCTTTAACACCTAATTTATTTAAAATTCTAATAATAGCGTTACCAGCTGCGCCGGTCCCAGTTATTAGGACTTTTAAATTAGTTAAATCTTTTTTTAAGAATCTCGCTGCGTTTTTAAGTGCCGCACCTACAACTATTGCAGTTCCGTGTTGATCATCATGAAAAACCGGAATGTCCATACGTTTTTGTAATTCATTTTCAATATAAACACATTGCGGTGCTTTTATATCTTCAAGCATTATCGCGCTGAAACTTGGTGAGATGTTTAATACTGTTTGAATAATCTCATCCGGATCCTTTGTGTTTAAACAAATTGGAAATGCTTGGATTTTAGAAAATTTATATAAAAGTGCACTTTTACCTTCCATTACTGGTAGAGCCGCTAAGGGTCCAATATCTCCAAGCCCTAAAACAGCCGTCCCATCTGTAACTATTGCGACAGTTTTACCTTTTATAGTATAATCATAAACTAAACTTTTATCTCTATAAATCTCCATACATGGTATAGCAACACCTGGGGTATAAGCTAAACTCATATCTTCTATTGTTTCTAATTTAATATTAGGAATCAAGTCTAATTTCCCTCTATTCTTTTTGTGTAAATTTAGTGTTTTTTCTTTAAAATTATCCATTTTTACCCTCTGTCTATGTATATATACATATTATATCATTATAATATTGGCATTTAACATAATATTTCTTGCTTTTTAAAATATAGTTTGATATAATACCTTTGCTAAATGATAAAAAACTTACTATGATTTACTACGATCATGGCAGAAGGAGAAAGATATGAGAGAAGGAATACATCCGAAATATCATACGATAACCGTAAAATGTTCAACATGTGGAAACACATTTGAAACTGGATCTACTCAAAAAGACATTCATGTTGATACATGTTCAAACTGTCATCCATTCTATACTGGAAAACAAAAATTCAATGTTATCGCTGGTAGAATTGACAAGT
>CAZHSG010000004.1:0-80722 GCA_964535005.1 uncultured Candidatus Izemoplasmatales bacterium | reverse complement strand
AACAATGATCACAACTATAATTTTAATAATAAAACCAAGTATTTTCCTGACTAATAAAATGGAACCTATAAAATAGACACTGAAAAAAAGCCAGTGCAATTTATAGGTTCTTTTTGTATACTTAAAGAGAGGTGAGAGTATGAGCAAAAAACTATTTACAGAGCAAGAGATAGAAATATTAAGAAAAAATAAATACGTCAAACGAGTAGGTTCAAAAGGAATAACATATACAGATGAAATGAAATATTTCGCTATGGAAGAAGTAAATAAGGGAAGTTTATCACTTGAGATATTTGAAAAGGCAGGATTTGATATAACAATCATAGGTATGGACAGGGTGTATAGCTCAGTAAAGAGATGGAAAGCCGGGTACAAGAAAGCAGGAGTAATAGCACTTCAAGATACGAGAAAAAACAATTCAGGAAGACCACTCGAACGCGAATTGAGTTTAGAAGAGCAACTTGTTAGAAAAGATGCGAAAATAAAATTTCTTGAAGTCCAGTTAGAGTTCCAAAAAAAGTTAGATATGATAGAAAGGGGAGTGTATATACACAAAAAGAAAAAGAAATAATATTCGAAATTATCCAAAATATAATCATAGAAAATAATTATCAAAATATGATTAGCTTCCTGTGCAAGGAAGCTAATGTATCTCGAAGTGGATATTATAGATATCATAGTGAAGAAGCTGTAGAACAACGAGAAAACCATGAGGAACAAGATTTAGCATTACTAGATTTAATCCTTGAAGCATACAATTTTAGAGGATACAAGAAAGGGTCTCGCGAGATTAAGGATTTTCTATTTAACCAATATGGAATCACAATGAATCGAAAAAGAATTCAGAGAATAATGAGAAAGTATGAGATTATATGTCCAATACGTAAAGCGAATCCTTACAAAAGAATGGCGAGAAGCATCAAAGGACATCACATACATGATAACCATGTGAAGCGTAATTTTAAGCCTGGAAGACCGTTCGCTGTACTTTTGACAGATATCACATATTTTACGTTTGGAAAAAATAATACTAGAGGATTCTTATCAGCCATAAAAGATAGCCAAACAGGTGAAATAGTAGCGAGAGCAGCATCTACTTCACTCAAAATGGATTTCGTTATAGAAACTTTAGATAACCTGATAAAACACCCGCTATTTGATGAACATAATGATATGATTATACATTCAGACCAAGGAAGTCATTATGCATCAAATGAGTTTAGTAATTACCTTAAGTTCTACAATATTACACAATCGATGTCTCGAAGAGGAAACTGTTGGGACAACGCTCCTATGGAATCGTTCTTCGGTACGTATAAAGATCACGTAGATTTAAGTGATTATGAAACAATTGAAAAAGCTTTAGTAAAGATAGATCATTTTCTTGATTATTACAATAATTACAAACCACAAAGAAAGCTTGACAGGTTAGCACCAATTAACTATAGAGATAACTTAATTGCAAAACAAAAAGGTGTAATCCCTCTTAGGGAATTAACACCTTAAATGATTTAAAGATTTAATTCTTTAAAATCAATACATGCCTTTTTTAATATGTCCTTGACATAGGGTCCACATTACTTTAGCGACTCCTTTTTGTTTGTTCAGAAAGGAATGTTATGAAATCAATTATTACAAATCACATGAAATTTAATATTGCAAAATCTATTGTTCATGATCTTTTATTAAACGAGTTAATTACTCTTCAGGAGTTCAACATAATTATCGAAAAGCTAAGTTACGAACATAAAAATAAAAAAAAGCAATGATATAAGTCGAAACAACTTGATATTCATTGCTTTTAGAGTGATGTATATAGTAACGAAAGGAGATGGTTCAAGTGCAAAATAAAACCGTCAGAATCATACAACCAAAAGTAGACTATACTTTCGATCAATCAAACAACCCAGTAAGGAAAAAGCGAGTCTGTGCTTATGTCCGTGTTTCAACTGATACATTAGATCAAAAAACAAGTTATGAAGCACAAAGAGATGAATACACGAGGCGAATACACAAAAATAGTGAGTGGGAATTTGTAGGCATCTATGCGGACGAAGGTCTTAGTGGTACTAGCACCAAAAACAGAAAACAGTTTAATTTAATGATAGATAGGTCTATAAATGGCGAAATTGATACCATTCTTACAAAATCAATATCTCGTTTTGCTAGAAACACATTAGACGCACTAAATTTCGTAAGAACTCTTAAAAAGATAAATGTTGAGATATTTTTTGAGAAAGAAAACATCAGTTCATTAGATCCCAAAGTGGAGTTTTTACTTACAATCATGTCTTCTATTGCTCAGGAAGAAGCCAGAAATACTAGTGAAAACGTTAAATGGTCTATTAAAAAGAAGTTCAAGGATGGCATTCCGGTTATCAACACGAAGCGATTTCTTGGATATACTAAAGATAAGAAAGCTGGTAATCTGGTATTGGTTCCTGAAGAAGCTGAAGTAGTGAAAACAATATTCAATTTATACATTAGCGGTGTCGGGCCAACTGCTATCTGTAAAACTATGATGAGTAAAGGGATAAAGACTGGTGCAGGGAAAGAATTATGGAGGCAATCAACTTTGAGTTCAATATTAACAAACGAAAAGTATATGGGGGATATGATTCAACAAAAGACAATATGTCTAGATTACCTTACTCACCAGAGAGTCAAGAACAAGAATCATGCACCAACATATTATACTGAAAACAGCCATGAAGCAATCATAGACAAAGAGACATTTCTACTTGCGCAACGAATAAGAAAAGAACGGGCCGAAATCAAGGTTGGAGATGATAAAAATACATCTAAATATAATAAACGTTATCCATTGTCATCTATGATCATTTGTAGTGAATGTGGACGAACTCTAAAAAGGCGTTATTGGAACTATGGAAAGCCTTCTTAAAGAGTAATGCAACAGTGTGGAAGTTATATTAAAGGAAAAGATAAATGCACCTCAAAAGCAAGTTACCAGGAGATTATTGAAGGTGTGACTATTCACATGCTAAATCAAGTATTTATAAAAAACCTAGATGTTGTAGAAACAATAAGAAATGTAATCAAATCTACTATTAAGATAACCGATACAGAAACAAGAATTAAGAACCTTGAAAATCAAAAAAGCGAACTCGAATTAGGGGTTTCAAATTTAGTAGACACCAAAATGAAAAACAAAAGGTTTTCAGATGTTATATTTAATGCTAAGTATGATGAATACTCACAAAAAATAGAGTCAATCATCGAAGATATAGCTAGCTTTGAGATGGAACATGTTAAGAACTATGACACATCCACAAGGGTAAATAAAATTGAAGAAGTCCTAAAGCAAAAAGAAACAGAAATCATAGAGCTTGATTCGGATATACTAAGATCTATTATATTCAAAATGATATCAGTTAGCCCTACTAAAATGGTATATTGCGTTGCGGGGAGTAAAAATTATACTGAACAAGAATTTTCTGATATGCGCAAGAAATTTATTAAAAAGGAGCCAATTGCGACTGGAGTTTACACCTGTGAAAAATACAATAAAAAGATGCATTACAGCGTAGTTGTAATCTAAAAATTCTTAATAAATATATGTTTCCACACACAAGGTTTTAAGGGTTTTTTCGTGACTTTTATGTTCCCACAGACAGGTCAATTTATAAATATATTTTTAAGCAACAAAAAAGAGGTAATTTACCCAAATTTTAACGGGTGAACTACCTCTTTGAATTTCTTTAAAACGGCTGTATTACTGGTTTTTATAGAGAAAGCAATGTGCAACTCTCAACGTGAGTAGTTTGAGGGAACATGTCAACAGGTGTTACTGCTTTTATATTATATCCACCTTTAATAAGATAACCTAAATCTCTTTGAAGTGTAGCTGGGTTACATGATATATACACAATCTTAGGAATTTTCATATTTAGTAGCGTATTGGTGAATGCTTTTGTACACCCTTTTCTTGGCGGATCAATAAATATACAATCAAATTTGTACTTCCTCCATTTTTGAATTACTTTCTCAGCGCTTCCAGCTTCGAAGAAAGCATTCTTAATACCATTTATTTCAGCATTCTTTTTGGCATCAGTAATAGCTGATTCAATTACTTCGATTCCAAATACTTTGTATACTTTTTTAGCTAACGACAAAGCAATTGATCCAATGCCACAGTAGGCATCTATTACTTTGTCTTTTTTGGTTAAATCAGCATATTCTATAGCTTTTTTATATAATCTTTCTGTTTGAATAGTGTTAACTTGGAAAAATGATCTAAATCCAATTTCAAATTTATTTCCTAATAAGTCTTCATTTAAGTAATCTTTACCATAAACTAATCTAATCTCATCTGATGAAAATGTAGATTCATCTATAGCATTAGCGATTCCAATACCTTTAACTAGAGGGTATTTCTCGGCTATTCTATTAACAAATTCAGTTTCCTGATCAAAGGCATTTTTACTGATATTCAGTAAAATTACTATTTCTTTATTTTTTGAAGATTCTCTTATAACACAAGACTTTAATATACCTTCTTGGGTTTCAAAATCATAGGCTTTTATTTCTAATTCATTGGCTATATTCTTAACTAAAGTCAATAACTCAAATGATTTTTTTGACATTATATAGCATTCACTTAAATCAACTACATGATGAGATTTAGCTCTAAAAAATCCGGCTTGAATTCCTTTTTCGTCTTGGGCAAACTTAATTTCTACTTTATTTCTGTAGAAATATGGATTAACCATACAAATAATGTCATCTACTAATGAAACATCTTGATTTAATTTCTTCATCATTAACTCTAAACGATATCTTTTGAAAGCTAATTGAACATCATAATCCATATGCATAAGTCTACATCCACCACATTCGTCAAAATGTTTACATTTCGGTGCTAACCTATAGGGACTTTTTTGAAGTAATTCAATAACTTTCCCAAATCCAAATTTATTTCTTCTTTCGATAACTTCAATGCTTGCTGTTTCGCCTTTTAAAAGATTTTCTACAAATACAGTATATCCATCTGGTAATCTTGTAACTCCAAGCGCATCGTGAGTTAAATCTATCGCTTTAACTATATAATTTTGTGTATTTTCCTGATCCATAGAGTAATCCTTTCTGAAATATGTGTATAAAAAATATACATTCCACACATTATATTATAACATAAAACCCTTATAAATTTCAGATTTACATTACAAAAAGAATTTTCCACAACATTATTCTTTAAAACTTAACCCTGTAAAATATGTAAGTTTGTATAGACACGTTCAAACCTTTCTTTCTATACTTCAAGTTAGGGAGTAAATATCCACAGTATATTCAGCCTTAATTTTCATCATTGATTGTCTCTCCGACAACTATTAACCACAAATATCTTATCCTTTAATTAAAGGCAAAAGAAAAAACATTCCCCTTACAAATGTCTTTTCTTTTATAAAAATAGAAGGTAATGAAAAAGAATTAACCTTTAACACTTCCTAGTGTGATACCTTTGATAATATATCTCGATAATAGCAAGTACATAATCAAAAGAGGAAGTATTGCTAAGGCAATTAGAGTATAAACAACTCCTAGGTCAAATGTAGTTGGATCTGATGCCCTTAACCCTGCTATTAATAGCGGAATTGTCTTATTTGAATTAGATCTAATAATTAGTGCTGGAATAAAGAAGTTATTCCATGAACCAACAAATGCAAATATAAATTGAACTGCTAACGCTGGTTTTAATATTGGTAATACTATCTTATGGAAAGTATAAAGTTCATTTGCTCCATCTACGCGAGCTGACTCGATTACCTCAAAAGGCAGAACACTGTCTAAATACTGCTTCATAAAGAAGAATGTTACTGGAGCAGCTATAGATGGTAGAATAAGTGGATAGAACGTATTCATTAAATCCATTTTAGTGATTAATTCTAAGAACCCAACAGTTGAAACTGGTGCTGGAACCATCATAACTACTAATATAAAATAGAAGGCAAATTTTCTGTATTTAAAACGATACATATGAATACCATACGCCGCAAATGCAGAGAAATATGCAGTTAAACCCGCAGCACATGTAGAAATGAATAAACTATTTCTAATCGCTTTTAGAATTGGTACATTATCATTATCTAATAGATTTCTCAAGTTAATTAGGAAATGCTTTCCTGGCAAAAATGAAAAACCTTGTTGAATCTGATAATTGTTTCTAGTAGTGTTTATTATCAATACATAGAATGGAAATAAACACATAAATACTAAGATAATTAAAACTATATATGTTAAAACTCTGGAAACCCTGTCTTTTTTCTTTTGTTTCAGAGATAAAGTATTGTTAGCCATTACTTTCCACCTCTTTCTTGCTTAACTTTCGAACTTTCTGATTTATCAACAACCTTAAAGATTATTATACTTAAGGTTCCGGTAATCATAAACAAGAAGATAGAAACTGCACTAGCTAACCCATAATTTTTACTTATTGAAATTAAATTATACAAGTACATAACCAAAGTTTTTGATCGCATATCTGGGAATCCACTACCCTGGGTTAGGATTTGTGGAACATCGAACATTTGAACCCCACCAATTAACGAAGTAATAACTACGAAAACAAAGATAGGTTTCAGTAATGGCATAATAATTTTAGTAAATATTTGTAAAGGCTTAGCTCCATCAACAGTAGCTGCCTCGATTAAGTTCTTATCGATACCCATAATTCCTGCCATTAATAATATGGTGGTATTTCCAAACCACATTAAGAAATTCATAAGTGCGATCAATGATCTTGTTGCAATAACAGAATTAGCGAAACTAAATTTTTCAGCTATAATTCCGTTTTCTAAAAGAATGTTTATTATCGGGCCATTTTCAGCGAAAATTGTTAAGAATAATAATGAAAACGCAGATGCCATAACTAGATTTGGCATATACATAATCGTTTTGAAGAATTTAGTTCCTTTTAGCCTAAGTTTTGGACTAGTTAAGGCTACAGCTAAAAATAGTGAAACAAGAATTTGAGGAACAAATCCCATTATCCAGATAATAAAAGTGTTCCATGAATATTTAAGGATTTGAGCATTTTGAAATAAATCAATATAATTTTTAAATCCTACATAATTTGGTCCAACTTTTGTAATTCCGAGTTTCATATAATATTCAAAGAAGCTATAATAGAATGTTGAAAGCAAAGGTACTAAAGAGAATATTGTATATCCTATAAAAAATGGTGCTATAAAGAAATATCCCCACTTAGCGTAGTTGCTTCGCTTTTTCTTTGTAGTTTTGGTCATAGTTCGCTCCTTTAAAAGAAAATTGTGAAGAGGCGCTAACCTCTCCACAAATTAGTAATTTCTATTCAGATAATTCCGGATAGATTTCGAGTACGGCTATGTAGAAGTTGGCAAGTGCTTGTTCGTATGTAATAGTTCCAGCAAAGTAGTCAGCAAAAGCCCCTTGGAAGTTTTCATTTAGACCTTGATCATAAGGCGAAATGTTACTCATATCAATTTGAGCTGCAGATTCCACAAATAATGCAACATGGTTTTGTCCACCTAAGAAAGCAGAACCATAAGTAGCGTCATTAGCTATTTCTTGCATTGCTACTGAGTTGTTAGTAAAGTCTTGAGTGTCAAGAGTTAATTGTTTCATGATATCATCATCACAAGTTAATTTTAACATTATATCTTTTACTAAGTCAACATTGTCTGTTCCATCAGCTGCACAAATCCAAGTACCACCCCAATAATAACTAGCTGGTCCAGTAGTAACAGCCCAGTCACCAAAGATTCCATTTCCTACTTCTGCAGGCGCTTCCGCGTCAGCTAATGAACTTCCAGCTAAAGTGAAGTTGATTCCCCATGTTGAGTAGAAGAAACCAAAAGTAGTTCCATCAGGTCCTTGATCAGCAAACCATGTTGAATTCCATAAACTTGATTTATTATTATAGTCTTGATCAGTATAAAGTTTAGTTTGAGCAACCCAATCAAGCATAACAGGATCAATTACGATTTCATCACTTGCATTTACCCAAGGATTTGAAATGTTATTTGAGAATGTACGATATGCATCGTCATATCCAGAAATCATAAAATATCCAGCATCTTTCATATCTTCAGCTACATCATCAAATTTATCCCAGTTACTGATATATGTTTGAACAGCAGTAGGATCATCAGTGCCTAATACGTCTAAAGCTATAGAACGTCTATAAGCAAATAATCCAGGAGTAGCTTGCCAAGTTGAACCTTTGATAGCTCCGCTTGAATCAGTCACGATATCTTGAGTATATGAATATTGGTTAGCCATATCAGCTTCAGTAAGTCCAATATCTTCAATTACATCTAAAGTGTAATCGGTATTAACATATTTTAATGCATAATCTGCTTCTACTAAGAAGATATCAATTCTGTCTTCTCTTTCAGCGCTTTCTTGATCTAATAAAGCGTTGTCTAAAGCATTTTGGTATGCATTATCTTGATTAGCAACGATTACCCATTCAACTTTTGTTCCGTCTTTAAGCATGTCGTTACCGTCAGTATCAGTGCTTTCCCACTCTGGATAATAAGCTCTGAATCTGCCTTGGAATTCATCATTCCAACAATAAATTCTTAAAGTTTCCCCTGAGTTTGCACTCCCACAAGAAACTGCTGTTACAGCTATCATAATCATAGCTAAAAACATTAAAATAGATTTTTTCATAATTCTCCCCTTACATTTTTTTTAATATTTTCACAGACAGTTTATTTGCCTGCTATTGAACTAACTGTATCGCCCTCTTGCAAACTACCTAAAACTGTAATTTGTTTAGCGATAAATGTTTTCGGTTTTTCAATCATAGAAATTAAGTTCCTCGTAGCTAACTTACCAATTTCAACACTATTTTGAACGTAGGTAGTAAGTACTGGCCTTAATATCCTAGACATATAAATGCCATCATATCCAACAACCGAAATATCCTCAGGAACTTTAAGGTCATGTTTTTCAATTTCAGAATAACCACCTAAATATGAATAATCATCTGGATAAATGATACATGTAGGACGGTCTTCTAAAGCTAAAAGTTCTCTAGTTGCTTGTCCACTATATTTTGGAATATGATACATAGCAGATCTAATGTATGTTTCAGGTATATCTAAACCTAACTCTTCACATGCTGCATAAAAACTTGCAAGTCTTTTTCTGGTAACAGCTGTATCTTCGCCGTGTATAAAAGCAATCTTACGATGGTTTTTAGAGTATAAATATTTGACAATTGATCTTAGTCCATCAGCGTTATCACTTAGAATAGCTGTACGGTTATTAAATACGTGGTCAATTGTTATTGTTGGCATATCACTATTAATAAGATCAATAACTTGTTGATCTTGGAAATCTACAGATGCTACAATTACGCCGTCACAATTTCTGTATCTAGCGTGTTCTAAGTATGAACTTTTTACATTTCCTATTCTGTTAGCAGAAAAAGTAATATCATATCCTAGTCTTCCTGCTTCTTTTTGAATAGCATTAAGCATAGTAGAAAAGTACTCATGTCCAAGTCCTGAATTTGATTTATCTTCAAATATAACTCCTATGTCATAGGATTTATTTGTTTTAAGTGCTCTAGCATTAGCATTAGGTATATAACCCATTTCTTTTGCTACAGTTATTATGTATGCAGATCTTTCTTTACTGACTTCATGCGAACCATGTAATGCTTTGCTAACGGTAGCAATTGACACATCACATCTCTTCGCAATATCTTTAATTTTTACCATTTAAGTAACGCCTTTCTAATTTAAGTAAACGTTTTCGTAATTACATAATACCAAGAAAAAAAACGATTGTCAACCCTTTTTCCAAAGAATAAACCGGTATTTTTTACATATATTACAAAAAATTGTTGAAAAATGTTGTTTCTCGCTGTATAATCAAATTAGTTACGTAAACGATTTCGTAAAGAAAATAAGGGTGTATCCTAGTGTATTCGACCTTTTCTGTACGATTTTCTTTAATTTTCGTAAATATATTTGTATTTATATATATATAGGAGTAATTATGTTGAAAAAAGGATTTCAATTTGGTGTTTCTACATCATCTTATCAAATTGAAGGAACTAAGAATAAATTTAAATCCATTTGGGATTTAGAAACCCGAAATGTTATTGATAAATCAGATGGCTCAATTGCCTGTGATTTTTATTCAAAATATATCGAAGATATTAAACTTATAAAAGATCTTGGAGTTGATGTATATAGAATGTCTTTATCTTGGGCAAGAATTCAGCCTTACGAAAATTCTTTTTCTGAGGACGGAATAGATTTTTACCACAGAGTATTTAAAGAACTAAAAAGACAGGATATTAAAGTTGATGTGACCCTCTACCATTGGGACATGCCACTATGGTTATATGAGTCTGGAGTTGGCTTCCATGATTCAAGAATTGTTAATTATTTCTTTGACTATGCTAAAAAAGCATTTAAGGAATTTGATATTTACGTAAATAAGTGGGCAACCTTCAATGAACCTTGGTGTGTATCGAGAGTTGGGTATTACTACAAAACACACGCACCATTCCTAAATGACTTACAAAAATCTATTCAAGCAGATTACTATCAATTGATAGCTCATCTAAAAACCTATGATTTCTATAAAGCAAACTACCAAAAACCTATAGGTATCGTATTTAATGTTTGGGGTCATTACCCACACAAAGATACAAAAGATGATAAATTAGCTAGTTATTATTCTCACCTATTCTTTGAAGGGTGCTTCTTTGATCCTATGTTTAAAGGACGATATGATAATTTGTGGATTAATAGACTAACTGAATTAGGCTTGGATATTAGCTATATAGATGATAAACTATTAGAAACAGTTAAAGATAAAGCTGATTATTTAGGTATAAATTATTATATGCACAACACTGTTATCTACGATAAAAAGCATGAATTCTATTTTAGCCATATTAATACTACCACTTCTTTAACTGATATGGATTGGGAAGTCAATCCTGAAGGGTTAAAAAATATCTTAAAAAGCATAAGAGAAAACTACACAGATTTACCAATAATCATCACCGAAAATGGAGCCGCTTATAAAGATGACTTGATAAACGGTATAATTAAGGATGATGAAAGGTGTAAATATATAAAGAGTCATTTAGAGATAATTGAAGAAATCTCAGTTGACCTCAATATCGAAGGCTATTACGTTTGGAGCCTAATGGATAATTTTGAATGGAATTTTGGCTACCTTAAGCGATTTGGGATAGTTTATGTAGATTATGAGACATTAGTTAGAACTAAAAAACAAAGTTATTATATGTATCATGATCTTATTAGGGAAAAGAGGAAAATATGAAATTTGGACATTTTGATGATATAAAAAAAGAATATGTAATTACTAACCCTAAAACCCCATATCCATGGATCAACTATTTAGGAAACGAAGACTTCTTCACTTTGTTTTCAAATACAGCTGGAGGATATAGTTTTTTCAAAGACTCTAGACTTAGACGAATCACAAGATATCGATATAATAACGTACCAACTGATAACGAAGGTAAATACTTCTTTATAAATGATGGAAAAGACATTTGGAACATCGGTTATAAACCATCAAAAACTGAATTAGATTTATATGAATGTCATCATGGTTTAGGTTATTCAAAACTTGTAAGCAAAAAAAATAGTATTTTAAGTACTCAATTAGCTTTTGTACCCAGGGGTAAACAATGTGAAGTACATTTAGTTACTCTTAAAAACGAAGGTGAAAAAACAAAAGAATTTAGTTTGTATTCCTATCTAGAATGGGCTTTTTGGGATGCTTTAGATGATATGACTAATTTCCAAAGAAACTATAATATTCCTGAAGTTGAAGTTGAGAATAATGTTATATTTCATAAAACAGAATATCGTGAGAGAAGGAATCATTATGCTTTCTTTAGTTCTTCTGAACAAATCAGTGGATTTGATACCGACAGAGAATCATTCATTGGATTATACAATGACATTAAAGAACCTAATGTAGTGTTAAACAATAAATCAACTAATTCTATCTGTGAAAGCTTCGCAGCTATAGGTAGTCATAATATAAAAGTATCACTAGAAGCAAATGAAGAAAAAACAATAATATTTATATTAGGTTATATTGAGAACGAATTTGAAAATAAATTCGTTGACACAAATATAATAAATAAAACCAAAGCCTACAGTTTAATTAATAGTTTAAATTCCGCAGAAAAAGTCAATGAAGAACTTAAAATACTTTCAACATATTGGGAAGACATCCTAGGTAATTTCCAAGTAGAATCAGCTGATGAAAACCTAAATAGAATGGTTAACATTTGGAATCAATATCAAAATGTTACCTGTCATAATTTCAGTAGATCGGCTTCATATTTTGAATCAGGTGTTGGTAGAGGAATGGGCTTTAGAGATTCCAATCAAGATCTTTTAGGATACATGCATATGGGTCCAAATGACTCAAGAACGAGAATCATTGATTTAGCATCAACAATGTTTGAAGATGGATCAGCATACCACCAGTATTCAACTCTAACAAAAAGAGGAAATGCTAATCTGGGTAGCGGATTCAACGATGATCCATGTTGGATGGTTTTATCAGCAGTTAAATATATCAAGGAAACCGCCGATTATGGCATTTTAGATGAAATTATTCCCTACGAAAATAACCAATACAAAATGGGTACTCTTTTAGAACATATTGAAAGAGCATTCAAATATACTACAAATAATAAAGGTCCTCATGGCTTACCATTAATTGGTAGAGCTGACTGGAATGATTGTTTGAATCTAAACTGTTTCAGTTCTGAACCAGGAGAATCATTCCAAACCGTTAAAAACAAAGGTGATGGTTTAACAGCTGAATCAGTATTTATAGCTGGCCTATTCGTTTATACCGGGAAACAATACACTGAGTTATTAGATATTATAGGAGTGGATTCTAGTAAAGAAAAACAAGACATTGAATTGATTATCGAAGCTGTTAAAAAACATGGTTGCGATGGCAAGTGGTTCCTAAGAGCATATGATGCTTTTGGTGGAAAAATCGGTAGTAGTGAAAATCAAGAAGGTAAAATCTTTATAGAACCCCAAGGTATGTGTGTTATGGCTGGTATCGGCGCTGACAATGGGATTGCCAAACAATCTCTAGATAGCGCAAGAAAGTATTTACTATCTGAATATGGAATGTCTCTAAATTATCCAGCATATTCTAAATATGATTTGAAGCTTGGAGAAATTAGTAGTTACCCAAAAGGCTTAAAAGAAAACGGTGGCATATTCTGCCACAATAATACCTGGATGATTTGTGCGGAAGCGTTTGTAGGTAATAACGATTATGCTTATGATTTATATAAGAAGATAACTCCTTCATATTTAGAAGATAAATCTGAAATCCATAGAGCCGAACCCTATGCATATTGTCAAATGGTTGCTGGTCAAGAATCAAACAGACACGGAGAAGCTAAAAACAGTTGGTTATCAGGAACTTCATCTTGGTCGTTTGTCGCTGTAAGTCAATATATTTTAGGTATTCAACCTGAATTTAAAGGATTAAAAATTGAACCTAAGATTCCTTCGGATTGGAAGAAATTTAAAGTCAGAAGAAAGTTCCGAAATGTATTTTACTCAATAGAATTTGAAAAAAATAGTAAGTACTCAGGATTATATAAAAACAACAAAAAAATAGAAAACAACTTAATTCCTTACAACAGTGCAATCAAGGAAGAAAGCTATAAGTACTATTTCTAAACATTATTAAGGCCAGCTAAATAGTTGGCTTTTTTTTACACTCACTATGATTTTAGTTCAAAATAAAAACTCGCATTAAATGCGAGTTTATTAAATTTCACCTGAATTTTTATTACTTAGGTATAAAAGAACAACTACAGTCATCCCAATACCGCAAAAAGCATATACCGCAACAATTGAAATCTTTGTAATCAGAAATCCCGCTACCAAGGCTGAAATTGGAACTAAAGCCTGGGATAGAACCCCGGATAAACTAGTAACTTTTCCTAGTTGAGATTTTTCAATTTTCTTTTGAAAGGTAATACTTACCGGAACGTTAAATCCTACACTCGCAAAACCAATTATAAACATAGTAACCGGCAATAATATTAGTACATAATTAATATCCAAATACCCTAGATGATACAAGGACATATATATACCAATAATCACAGCGAAAATACCGAAGCCAATAAGAGCTAGTCTTAGATCTTTTGCGTAACTTTCTTTTGGCTTCCTTCTCGATAACACAAGTGACATAATTATACCCGATACGGAACTGGCCAGCATTATTACAGAAAACCAATTTTCCACAGTCATAAAACCATCGAATAAGAATGTGGTTTCTTTACCGAGTCCAAATTCTATAAAGTAAGGTATAGCATTTTGAAATAAAGGTACCGTAAAAAAATTTAAGAATAAAGCCATCGTTAATAACGAGAACATAGCTTTGTAATTAAATAGATATTTAATCCCCGATTTTATATCCTTAAATATGGAATCTAACTTTGTTTTTTGAAGATGATCTTTAACGTTATATTTGATAAATAACTCTGTAATTCCAGAAAATATATAAGCAATACCATTTATTAAAAATATTACATATACACTAAAGAAAGAAAACAAAATCCCACCCAATACTAAACCACCGATGTTTTGTAATGCTCTTGATCCGTATAAGTAACTGGACGCTTGGGGAATCTCTTCTTCTTTAACAATAAATCTTAGCAAAGATGAACTAGCTGGGTTAAAAAAAGCTGAATTAATACCCAAAATAGCATTCATCACAAATATATAAATCAATTTTTGAGTAGGAACTGTTGTTGTAAATACAAGATAAGCAATTCCTAAAATAGTTACTCCTCTTATAAAATCAGTTAGATACATGGTTCTAACTTTATTAACTCTATCAGCTAACGCTCCACCAAATGGCATTAAGACTATTAAAACTATCCCTGCTAGGGCTAAATAGTAACCTTGATACATTGGCGCTAATTCTTCGCCAAATGCTTCAGTGGCGATTCTTAGAACATATAAACTCATTACGAAGTTAAACATTATATGAGCTACATTTGAAACTAAAACTCCACCAAATAATAGGGTGAAGTTTTTATTTTTAAATACATTTTGTTTTGGTGCGATTAAATTTTCCATTAAATAATCTCCCTGTAATTAATTAAGTTTATTCAACTATAACTTTAACAACGTCTCCATCTGCTGATTTTACATTTATGATTTCGCCTACTACACCTGAATTAATCATTTGAATTAGCATATCAACATCGATATCTAAATCATCTTCATCAAGATGTGTAAGTTTTTTATTTTTTAATAGTCTAGCAAATTCAATTGGCAATTCAATTCTTACTTCATCGCCATCAGCTGAATCAACTAAAACTTTTAACATTTTGAATTGATCTTTTTTCTTAGCTGGCATAATTACTTCTGGTTCATCTTTAGTCGAAGACATAGCTCCTAATAATTTTTCCGCTTCATCAGCTGAGATAGCTCCCTTTGATAATAGCTCTAATATTTTCATTCTTTCTTCTTTGAATTCATTTTTTGACATAATAATCCTCCTATTTGACTTTCGCTAATAATTTAGCTGCTTCTTCTACAGTTAAATCTCCACTGTCTATTCTATCTAATATTTCTTTTCTAGATGGGCCTTTGTATTCTTCCTTAGGTTCTGGTTCAACATTGTCTTTAGCTGAATAACCTAATTGTTCAATAACTTCATCTAGCATTTTTTTAATTGTAGGATAAGATAATCCCATTTCTTTTTCTATAGCTTTAATGCTACCTCTATTTTTAACGAAAACTTCGATAAAATATAATTTTTCAGTATCCAAATAATTGAATTTAGATAAGGTGAATTCACCAGAAAGTTCTGTTTTACAATTGGTACACTGTAATGTCTTAACGATTAAATCGTGATGACATACTGGACATTCTGATAATACTGGATATTTTGCCACTCCACTTGTTGCATGTTTTGTTACTTGTTTAAGGATATCAAAATCCTTACCGAATTTATACTTTGCCATAATTCCTCCTATATTGTTTTAATTAAGATTTTTTCCCCAGAATGGGTATTTACTTTTACTTTAACTCCTCTGTGAGCTATCAATCTGATCATCTCTCTTTTGGTTAAAGGTATATCTTCACTATATTTGTCCATCTTTACAAAACCTAGAACTATTCTTAATAATAATATTGGCATTGGAAAGAAAAATAATACTTTTAAGAATCTGTTAGCTCCTTTTTCATTAGGAACATTGATTCTTAATTTAATAAAATGTGCTCTTTTGAATATTGGTATTCTTTGTCTTTTTTCTTTTTTAAATAATTCGTTATACGCTATCTTTGGAGTAATCGAATTATTTTTGAGTCTTGTTAATGTAGATGAAGCCATTGTATTTTCTCCTTTTCTATTATTTATCAGTAGTAACATACTACTCATTAAAATAAATGGCAAATAATCAAATACTATTGCATCAACTATACTAGGTCCACGATCAGCTATATAGATTTGAATAATCTCATCTGAGCTTGAAATTAGTAATCCAATTACTAATACAATGCTAAATGACCAATTCCAATTCTTAGCTGTAAAGAACCAAGCTATAGCGAGTACCATATACTCAAATACATGTGCTGACTTTCTTATAAATACATGTAGATTAGCAATATCAATATGATTATTTGGAAACAAATCACAGGTTATGTTATAAACAAAGTCTGTAATCCCTAAACTTAATGATCCTGAATCTGTACCAGTCGCAAAGGACATCGAAAATACAAGTAATGTTAAAATTAATGATAGAAATAATATTGAATATTTCATATGATCACTCCCCTATAAAAATTATATCATATATAGAGAACTTAAGTTTTTGTATTTATTAATCGTTTGCAATTATTCCTGGTTATTTTGTTATCTCATTTCTTTTTGAATGCGGTAGTTTTCCCAGTATGTATTTGAGTTCATGCTGCCAAAACATTGACGGCAATTTTTTTGTGTTTGTTCTGCATATTTATCTCTTTTAATATTTCTCATTTTTAGAATCTCCTTTTTGTTGTATGTACAACTTGATTGATTATTTTTTGGTTTCTTATTTCATTTCTTTTTGAATACGAAAGTTTTCCCAGTATGTATTTGGATTTATGCTATCAAAACAATGACCGCTTGTATTTTGTGTAGATACTTTATATTTATCTCTTTTAATATTTTTCATTTTTAAGATCCTCTTCCTAATTTTGATTCTTTAAATAATTTAGTTGCTTTTCATACTAAATTTTAATTGCTATAAATTATTTTCCAGAAAAATAATTTTGTGCGCTTTGCATTTCCTTTTGTAGACGGAAACTTTCCCAGTAATTACTTGGTCCTATGCTGTCAAAACATTGACGGCAATTCTTATTAGCTTCTTCCATATATTTGTCTTCTTTATGATTTTTCATTTCAAAATTCCCCTTCCTTATTTTTAATCCTTTAAACAATTTAGTTACTTTGCTGAAGAAATTAATTACTTGATGAATTACTTCCCCGAAAAATAATTCAAATGACAATCTCTTCTTGTTTGTAAGTACAACTTCATTTCCCTTGAAAGTTATAATACAACTTGATTGAATTTTTTGTGTTGTTTGATTTGTTTGAAGTGCGATTGTATTTTTCATAATTTTTTCCTTCCTAAACTTAATTTATTTAACTTATACCTTAATTATATCAAGTTTTTTAATAATGTCAAGGGTTTTTTTAACTTTTTTTATATTTTTATTAAAAAAAGCCACTTTTCGCGGCTTTTTACTGTGTTTTATTAATATTTATATTGATTTTATTGATATTATTAATAATTTTGCTATTTTAAATGCCCCTTTAGTTCGAAAATTACGTCTCTTATTTCAGCTGCTTTTTCAAAATCTAGCTCTTTTGCGTATATAAACATCTGTTTTTCAAGCATATCAATATTCTTAATAATATCTTTTTGAGATAATTTTTTGAAATCCTTAACTTCTTTTTCTGCTTCTGACTTAATTGAAATTCTTTCATGTATGTTTTTTAGAATTGTTTTAGGTTCGATATTGTGTTCCTTATTATATAGGTCCTGAATGTTTCTTCTTCTGTAGGTTTCGCTTATAGCCTTTTTCATAGAATCTGTCATTCTAGATGCATACATTATTACTCTACCATTTACATTTCTAGCAGCTCTACCTATTGTTTGGACCAATGCTTTTTCACTTCTTAAGAAACCTTCTTTATCAGCATCTAAAATTGCGATGAAAGAAACCTCTGGTAAATCCAACCCTTCTCTTAATAGATTAATACCTATTAATATATCATAGGTACCTAGTCTTAACTTCCTGATTATTTCCATTCTATCCAATGATTTTACTCCTGAGTGTAAATAACCAACTTTGTAACCAAGGCTTTTTAGATAATCAGTTAGGTCCTCACTCATTTTAATTGTTAGAGTAGTAATTAATGTTCTTTCTTTTCTTTCTATTGTTCTATCAATTTCCATTAGTAGGTCATCAATTTGGTTTTCAGATTTTCTAACAAATATTTCTGGATCTAATAATCCTGTAGGACGGATTATTTGTTCTACTATATTATCGGTTCTCTCTAACTCATAATCAGCAGGTGTAGCTGATACATAGATAACCTGATTTATCTTCTTATTAAACTCTTCGAAGTTTAATGGTCGATTGTCCTTTGCGCTTGGTAATCTAAACCCATAGTCAACTAAAGATTGTTTTCTAGATCTATCACCCTTAAACATACCTCTAACTTGAGGTAGTGTAACATGTGATTCATCAACTATTAACATAAAGTCTTTTGGAAAGAAGTCAATTAATACTGATGGTGTTTCTCCTTCGCCTCTTAGAGCAAGATGTCTTGAGTAGTTTTCTACACCGGAACAAGTTCCCATTTCTTTTAATAGTTCTAGATCATACATGGTTCTTTGTTCAATTCTTTCTGCTTCTAGCAATAGGTTATTATCCTTAAAGTATTTAATTCTTTCTATCAATTCTTCTCTAATTCTATTTATAGCTTCCTCTAGCTTATCTTTATTGGTTAAGAAGTGTGATGCTGGGAATAGTGATAACACTTCGAACTCTTGATAGATTTCTCCGGTAACTACATTGAATTCTCTTATTCTTTTTATTTCATCAAAGTCAAATTCTACCCTGATGCCTTTATGCTTATTATAAGGAGGTAGTATTTCTATTACGTCACCTCTAACTCTGAAGCTGCCTCTAATAAAATCCATATCATTTCTAACATATAGGATATTTACTAGTCTATCTAGAAGCTCTTCTCTAGTTATAGAATCTTTTTTTCTAAGTGTCACCATTCCTAGTTTATAGGTCTCCGGATCACCAATTCCATAGATACAAGAAACAGAAGCCACAATGATTACATCATTTCTTTCGAATAAACTTGATGTAGCAGCATGTCTCATTTCATCTATTTCATCATTAATCTTAGCATCTTTTTCTATATACATATCTCTACCAGGAATATAGGCTTCTGGTTGATAGTAATCATAGTAGGAAATAAAATATTCCACTCTGTTTTCTGGAAATAACATTTTAAATTCAGAATAAAGTTGCCCAGCAAGTGTTTTATTATGAGCCAAAACTAAAACAGGACGATTAAACTCCTGAATTACATTAGCAATTGTATAGGTTTTTCCTGTTCCTGTAGCTCCTAATAGAACTTGTTCCCGCACATTGTTTTTAATATTCTTAATTAATTCTTTAATTGCTTTGGGTTGATCACCTTTAGGCAAGTACTCTGAAACCAACTTAAATTCATGCATAATTATCACCACATTTAGTATATCATAGTTTATTTAAATTTTAATCTGATTAATAATCTGTTACAATATATATGAGGTGTACTATGAAGATTCTATTGGTTGGTATAAACTCTAAATACATACATACAAATCTAGCAATTAGATATTTAAAAGCTAACTGTTCTTTTCCGGTGGATTTAATTGAGTTTACAATTAAAGATTCACAAGAAAAAATTCTTGATCAACTTTATAATGAAAAGCCTGATATTTTAGCGTTTAGTGTATACATCTGGAATGTGGAAATCATAAAAAAGCTACTAACATCAATTAAAGATAGTAAGTATAACCCTAAAATTATCCTAGGTGGTCCAGAGGTTAGCTATGAATTTAATTACTATTTGGAAAATGGATTAGCTGATTACATCATATCAAATGAAGGTGAAATCGCATTTAATTCATTAGTTAATGCCCTTATATATAATAAGGATATAAAAGACATACCTAATGTTAGCTATTATCGTAGTAATATTATCACAAGAAATAAACTAGAAGAGATAGCTGATTTGAACGCTATCAAAAATCCCTACATTTATGATAATGATG
Source organism: uncultured Candidatus Izemoplasmatales bacterium (assembly GCA_964535005.1). Lineage (GTDB taxonomy): Bacteria > Bacillota_I > Bacilli_A > Izemoplasmatales > Hujiaoplasmataceae > 4572-104. The sequence goes on along the minus strand of CAZHSG010000004.1, from coordinate 60,327 downwards.
ATGTTGTAAATAAAATCCAATATGTTGAACTTTCAAGGGGCTGTCCATTTAATTGTGCATATTGTTTAGCGTCTTTGGAGAAGAAAGTTAGATTTTTTAATATTGAAAGAGTTAAAAAAGATATAATCACGCTTTATAATAAGGGAGCTAAAACCTTTAAGTTTCTAGATCGCACTTTTAATCTTAAACCTGATTTAGCCTTGGACCTATTTCACTTCATAATTGACAACGACTTTAGTAAAGCGGTCTTTCAATTTGAAATCAATGGAGACATTCTAACCGACAAAGTTATAGATTATTTAAATGAAAACTGTCCTAAAAACAGAATAAGATTTGAAATTGGAATTCAATCTACTAACGATAAAGTAAATAAAGCAGTTGATAGAATCCAAAATACAGACTTACTATTTAAAAACATTAAAAAACTCAAAAAAGGTAATGTTGTAATGCATTTAGATTTAATTGCTGGGTTACCCTATGAAGATTTGGCTAGTTTTAAGAACACTTTTGATTCAGCATTTAAATTATACGCTAAAGAACTTCAATTAGGCTTCTTGAAAATCCTTAAAGGTACAAAACTTTATTACCAACAGTGCATCTATGATTATAAATTTGATAAATGTGCACCCTATGAATTCATTAAGAATAAATATTTATCCTTTGAGGATAGAAAAACAATTCATTTAACCGAAGATGCTTTAGAAATCTTTTGGAACAAAGGGTTTCTAAATCATACAATCCAAGAGCTAACAAGCAAAGTGGATTCACCTTTTGATTTTTTCCACGACCTAGGAAAATATTATTTATCAAAGGGTTATAGATTCCATCGTTATCAATTAGCCGATATATTTATGGTTTTAGAAAGTTTTATTAAAGATGAAGAAAGCATCGCTTCAATAAGATATGATTACCTTAAACATCATAGGATAAAACCAAAAATCTATTGGGAAAACCAAATAAAAAAGAATGACATCATTAGAAGATTTCATTCTGAGAATCCAAGTTATAATATTGACAAGTTATATAAATACAGTGTAGTCACTAAATACAATAAAGACTACCTTATAACTATTTATTACCCTAATAAAAGGGAAATGCATATACTTAAAGCCTATTAAAAAATAGGCTTTTTTTTAATTTAATTTTGCCAAGTAATCATATAAATCTGTAGTTACGTTAATTAGCGTTAGAGCTTCATTAATTGGACAGTTACCAATTTCTAAACTATTGGTAAATATTGCTTGACCATTCACTCCACTTTTTAATAACTCAACTGCACGAACTCCCATTTTACTAGCTAGGATTCTATCAAAAGAACTCGGTGTTCCACCCCTTTGAATATATCCCAAAACTGAAGCTCTAGCTGTATAGGCTGAAGAATCATCAATCGCTTTTGCTAAATCAAAAACATTTGTAATGTTTTCGGCTACCACAACTATTAAATGTCTTTTCCCAATACTTTGAGCGTAACGAACTTGTTCTAAAACATCTTCCTCATTATATCCTGTTTCTTTAGTAATAACAATTTCAGCTCCACAAGCTATACCAGAATATATAGATAAATCTCCACAGTCTCTACCCATTACCTCAACTACAGTACATCTTTGATGTGAGAATGATGTATCTCTAAGTTTATCAATTGCATCGATTGCAGTATCTAAAGCTGTAAAAAATCCAATACTGTATTCGGTTGATGCAATATCGTTGTCAATCGTACCCGGTATGGCGATAACATTAATCCCCATATCATTCAATGCCATTCCGCCTCTATAGGTCCCGTCTCCACCAATAACTACTAGGGCGTCAATTCCCGCGCTCCTAAGGTTATTAACTGCTATCTGTCTAATTGGTTCTTCTTTAAATGATTCCAATCTTGAAGATCCTAGAATAGTTCCTCCACGATTAAGAATCTGACCAACGTCATTTCTTTCTAATTTAAAGATTTTATTTTCAACTAAACCTTTGTATCCATCATAAACACCATATGCTTCAAATCCATAGTGTATGGCCGTTCTTACAACCGCTCTTACACAGGCATTCATTCCCGGCGCATCACCACCAGATGTTAAAACTCCTATTTTCATCTTAATACTCCTTCATTTCGTTTATACTTTCAATTACTATTTGTAATTTATTGTTTCTATAATCCTTCTTACCAAAGAATATATATACTTGTCCAACTTTTAATATCGGTTTATACCTAGCGTAGGTTCGAGGAAATACAACACTGTCAATTGAAATAAACAAATCTTCAATTTCCAAAAATGCCATTTCATCATTATTTTTGGTTTTAATTTCACCTATCCTAGAAATCGCACCAACAAAAACAACTCTAACTTGGTCTTCTTCAACCATTTCAGATACTAATTGGTATTTTTCTCTATCAATAATATCTTTGTACTTATATATTATATGATATTTAAAATTTATTCCTAATAATTCGCTCTCTTTAATGTGTAGAGTTTCAAAATCATATTCTTCGTATTCTAAATAATTAAAGTCTTCATTTTGATAGTTAAAATCTACAAAATTAACTAATTTAGGTAAGTTCTCAATCATTGTCCTTTTATTATAGTCAAAATCATCGAACATTCCAGCATAAATCATCGCTTCAATGACATTGATATGAATATCTCTTCTTCTTGAGATAAAATCTAATAGGCTTTTGACTGGTTGATCAATCTGAACTTGAATTACTCTTTCAGCAGCGGCTGGTCCAATACCTTTAATACCCTTAACAGGAAAACGTAAGTTCGCTGTTTCGGCCACATAATCCACTCCAGATTTATTAATTCTTGGTGGTAAGATGCTTATGCCTAATCTTTGACACTCCATAATATATTTTTTGGTACCAGTAACTGAACCAATTTGAGAATCCAATAATACAGATAAGAAATACTTCCCATAGTTTGCTTTTAAATATGCCATCCAATAGCCAACTAGTGCATAGGCCACAGCGTGACTTTTATTAAAACCATAGTTTGCGAATTTAACAATGTAATCATAGATTAAATTCGCTGACTTCTCTGAATGTCCTTGGTTTATTGATCCAGCAACGAATTTTTTTCTTTCGTTAATAAGAATATCGTGTTTCTTCTTGCTTACAGCTCTTCTTAAAACATCTGCTTCACCCAAAGAATAACCTGCAAACTTATTGGCTACTTCCATGATTTGTTCCTGATAGATAATAATTCCGTTTGTAGGTTTTAGTATCGGTAATAAATCTACATCAGGATAGGTTACTGCTTCTTCATTATTTCTTCTTCTAAGGTAACTAGGAATATTCTCCATTGGCCCCGGTCTAAACAACGAAATACAAGTTGCTATATCTGCAAAATTATCGATTTGCATTTTACTTACTAAATCCATCATACCTCTAGATTCCAATTGAAAAACTCCGAGGGTTCTAACTTCTTTAAGTAAATCATAGGTTTTTTTATCATCTAAAACTATTTTATATATGTTGAGATTAGCACCTTCAGTTTTATTAATTAACTCAACAGTGTCATTAATAATCGAAAGATTTCTTAATCCTAAAAAGTCAAATTTTAACAAACCTATCTCTTCTAGATCTGATGCTTCATATTGTGTTTGATAAGCACCCATTAACCCTGGTTGAATAGGAGAATATTCTCTTATATCTTCTCCAGAAATAATTATTCCAGCTGCATGAGTAGAAGTGTGTTTCACTAAACCGCTCAGCTTTTCTGCTACCTCAATCAATTCCTTAATGTTCGCTGTATTCATATAATAAGAGTACTCTTTAGGATACTCAGTTCTAAAAACCTCGATAGAATTGTCGGATTTTGATAGGTTTTTAGATAATTCATCTAGTACAACACTATCAATTTCTAGAATTCTTCCAACGTCTCTAATAGCTGATTTCCCTTGGAATGTTCCAAATGTAATAATTGATACCACTTTTTCTCTACCATACTTATTAATAACATATTGAATAACTTCTTCTCTTTTATCATCTGGAAAATCCATATCAATATCAGGCATTGTAATTCTTTCTGGATTCAAGAATCTTTCAAAATATAAATCATTGGCAATTGGATCTACATCAACTATTCCAAGTACATAGGCAACAAGCGAACCTGCTGCAGAACCTCTACCTGGTCCAACTAATATTTTATGTTTTTTAGCGTATAACACGAAGTCCCAAACGATTAAGAAATAATCTTCAAATCCCATTTTTTCAATGATACTAATTTCATAATCTAATCTTGTTTTATACACCTTATATTCAGCTTTATATTTTTTGCTTTGCATTAATCTTCTTGTCATACCTTTATTAGCTAGTTCTTTTAATTTTTCACTAGCCTTCTGGTTTTTAAGTGGGTATTTAGGTAGATGTCTTGAAGTTATATCAATTGACAAGTTACAAGAATTAATGAAATCTAATGAGTTTCTAATAGCTTGTGGATACGCTGCGTACATCTTATCTAATTCAGATAGGGATTTAAGATTGTTATAAACTTCTTCGCCTTGAAATAATCCAACTCCATCTTTTTCTTCTCTCAATATTTTAGTTAAAATATTCGCCGTGTTTATATCTTGTTTTTCAAGATATTTAACTTTATTAGTAATTAAAATCTTACCTAAACCCCCTAATTTAGGGGCTACTTGCATTTCAATACTATAATCGTTTAAATCAAGACTAAAATATATTTCTGTAATGTTTTTATTCAATTCATTAACAATATCACTAACTAAGTTTAGATTGTTTTCGAATATGGCTTTAGATATAATACCTTCGTCGGTTTTTAACACGAAAGCAACATCTTTTTGGAACTCAGCTACTTTTTCTACAGTTAATTTATCTTCTGTATTTAGAATTGAACTTATCTGAATTAAATTTTTATAACCGTGATTGTTTTTGGCTAATAAAATTAGATTTAACCCACCAAAAAAATTGGATTCAAGTGACAATTCTAATCCAATAATTGGTTTTATATTTGATGCAAGACATTTCTTATAAAATTTAAGTGCACCATACATGTGATTTTGATCAACTAAAGCTAGCGTTTCATATCCTAATTCAGAAGCCTTATCAACTAGTCTATCTATGTCGATTATACTTCCATTCATAGAATATGTACTTTGTACAAACAAGTCAAAATTTATCATATATTTCACCAAAAATATTATAACATAATCAAGGTTAAATAACTATTTCTTACGCAAAATAAAATAACCACCTACGGCAATCAACAAGGCAAATACATAGGTTAGATATTTATATTTCTCATTTATTTCGATAACTTCTTCAGTTAAATTTTGAATTGTAAATTCATATGTGCAATAGATGTTATCTTCGTATATTAAGTCCAGTTGATAGTCTCCTGGCTCATCTACTGTTATAGTTCCAGTAACAGTTTTACCATTTAATACCCCGTCTCCAAAAACTCTAAATGTTACTGAATCATATACATTCTTGTCCGTTATACCAGTAACAGTAGGGTAAATATAGAAGTTTAATGTAATCTGTAAATTATTGATTCCAGATACAATAAGCTGATATTCACCTGTTTGGGTAATTATAGATGAATTGTATAGTTCTTGATTAACTAACATTGAAATCCCATTCGAGAAAATCGTTATTTCACTATCAATAACTAGATTATCAATAAAGTCAGATGTGTTTTTTCCGTCAAAATATGTGATTACAGGAATAATAACAAACATTTTTTCATAACTGTAATCATTAACTCCCAATATTGTTATTGTGTAATTTCCAGGTATATTAATTTTTGTACCGTTTTTGTAAACCACATTATTGATATAAATATCCCCAGAGGAATAAACGAATACATCGCTTATAAAAAAATCTTCATATTTATTACCTTCAATCAATACCTTTGGATTTAAAACTATAGAATATTCAAATGAATATCCTGCATTTACCACTTGAATTTGGTAATTTCCGGGGAAAGTAATGTTTGAATTTTGACTCAATTCTCCGTTAATATATAGATTGCCTTGATATTGAACTCTGTGTGTACCAAAATATTCTTCTTCTATAACTATACTTTCGATTTCATTAAAATTTGAATCATAATAATGTATTTCATTTTCTTTATCTACTAAAATCAAATAATTATTATGATTATTATATCTTAGTGGTTTATAGTCAATCATAAATTTTTCTAGTTCTTCTCCCAATATATTATATTTTATCAACATAGTATTTTTAAACATAGGAATTTCAAAACTTCCACTGTAATAGTATTCCTCACAAATCCCAATAAATTCACCATTGCCTACATCGGCTATATATCTCATAGTCTCATACCCATAATTATCATAGGTAACTATTACCTCTTCTTCGGATTCAAGATTTGTTATCACGAGTAACCCATCGCTATTTTTAGGGTTTTGTGTTATATCGCCATATTCTAATTTATATATTTCATATAGATATTCCCCACGATATTTGACGGTCGAATCCTCGGGTATATTAGGTATAATTTTCATGTTAAATATCACTGATATTAAGCTAAATATTATATAGATTTTGTCCATAAAAAAATGCCTCCTGCTAGTATTAATAATACTAGTAAGAGGCGATTATTCTTTTTTATAGTAAAGATAAAGTATCTCTAGCAATCATTACTTCTTCGTTTGTAGGAATAACGTAAACTTTAATTTTTGAATCGTCTGTTGAAATTAATTTTTCAATTCCACGACAATCGTTTCTTTCTTCATCCATTTCAACGCCTAAAATTGATAAACGCTTAATAATTTTAGATCTTGTAGTTTTTGCATTTTCGCCAATACCAGCAGTGAATACTATAGCGTCCGCTCCGCCCATATATACAAAGTAACTAGCAATATAATCAGCAATTCTTTTTGATTGAATGTCAATTGCTAATTTAGCTCTGTGATTTCCATCAGCTGCTGCTGCAACCAAATCTCTTGAGTCAGAGGAAATTCCTGATACACCAATGTATCCTGATTTTTTGTTTAGGTAGTCAGTGATTTCTTTAGCTGATTTACCTTTTTTATTCATCATGAACTCAATTATAGCTGGATCTACGTCCCCTGATCTAGTTCCCATTGGAATTCCCGCAAGCGGTGTAAATCCCATAGAAGTATCAACTGACATACCTCTTTTAACAGCACAGATTGAAGCTCCATTACCTATATGCGCAATAATTATATTACATTCTTCAGGTTTTTTACCCATGATTTCTGCGCATCTAGCTGAAACAAATTTATGACTTGTTCCATGGAAACCATATTTTCTAATTTGATATCTTTCATACCAATCATATGGCAATGCATATAAATATGATTCTTCAGGCATTGTATGATGAAAAGCAGTATCAAATACTCCTACATGTTTAACGTTTGGCAAAATTTTCTTAAACGCTTTAATTCCAATTAAATTAGGACCTAAATGTAAAGGTGCTAATTCAACAATACTTTCTAAATACTCAATTTCAGCTTCTTCAAGTACTACAGATTCAGCAATCTTGTCTCCGCCATGTACAACTCTATGTCCTACACCTGATATTTCATCATAAGACTCAATAATTTTAAGTTCAATTAATTTATTAAGTAATATATTAACTGCAACTCCATGATTTTCAATATCATATGTTTCTTCTAATTTTTTACCGTTTAATTTTATTGAAAAAACAGAATCATTCATCCCAATTCTTTCTACAATTCCGCTAGTGATTAATTTTTCTTCTGGCATCTCCAATAATTGAAATTTAAGTGAAGAACTCCCTGCATTTACCGCCATGATTTTTATCATAATTTATTTCTCTCCTAATTTGTAAAATTCTGTATTTTTAAACCAACCGTTTAACTGGTCAATTACCTTACGCATTTCTTCGTTTTCTGAAAATTCTGGTAATTCAACTATTAAAAATGCTTTAGGCTGAATTACTATATCACCATTTTTTTGGAAAATGACAATACTTTTGTTTTGGTTCTTAAGTATACCTTTTGGTAGCTTAATTAATCCAAACAACTTCCATATTTCATTTAAATCTTTCGAATGTTCAACTAATACATTTTCTTTGATAATTTCTTCATCAAATACGCCAATTAAGAATCCACCAATTTGTATATTGTTTCCATGATGTTGAAGCAACTTGTATACGTCTTCTTCTTGTATTCCTGAAAAATCCGCAACAATCAAATCAACTAGTGGAGAATTATAGGTAAAACTGTCTTGACAATAAACCTGTTCTCCATATCCTAACATATCAAATAATGCAGTCGATAGTTTGTAAGATAGAACATCAATATCAACACCAAATAAGTTCATTTCCTTATCGGAGTTATTAGCTAAACTAGTGATTAGATTCCCAGTACCAACTACTGGATCTAGAACTAACAGTGCCTTACTATCATACAATTTAGATACCAAGTAATTAATAAATACTCCAATTGTATCTGGAGTAATCATTTGGTTAGAAATCTGTCCGTGTTTAAACCCTCTCAAACAAGCGTATTGAAAAGCTTTTCTGATTTCTTCTTTCTTAAATTCAATTTTATTTATCTTATTAATTTTAGTTTTTAACTCATTTTCTATCTCAGAATAATTATCTTCTATATCATTAGAAATAATATTTTCACAGGTCTTAATTAAACCTTCTAGATATGATATTTTATGTTTTTGATATAAAAGAGTTGAAGACTCATCAAGGCAGTCAAAAAGCGCCTCGATATTTTCTTGATTAATCATTCCATCACCATTTTATTATTCTATCACATTGTAAGTATAATCACAACTACATTTAAACATAAAAACCACCCAAAATTGGATGGTTTTAATGATTTTCTATTATCTTTTACCCGGATCGTAAGGAATACCTTCCGCTTTAGGGGCTCTAGATTGTTTTGAAGTAAATGCTAAAACTACTAAAGTAATTAAATAAGGTAACATTTTATATAGATTTTCCGGTGATTCTAAATTGAATGTAGGGAAGAATCTAGCAAGTTGAGCGTCTACAGCTAAAGCTGATATTGTTTTAAAGAATGAGAAGAATAACGCTGCAAAGAATATCTTAAATGGTTTCCAGTTACCAAATATCATAACTGCTAACGCCAAGAATCCATACCCAGCTACATCGCCAGTAAATGTAGAATTACTACTTGCCATAACATAGGCAAATCCACCAATACCTGCAAGGAAACCAGATATTGCAACACCAACGTATCTCATTCTAATAACATTAATACCAACACTATCCGCTGCTTGTGGATGTTCACCACAAGAGCGTAATCTTAAACCAAATTTAGTTTTATATAACGTTATAAACGCAGCTACTAAAACAAGGAATGATAAAGGTGTAGTTATATACATTTTTTTAGTCAATAAAGTATTTAACCAAACCGGAACAGTTGCTGGGTCAATACCCCAATCTATATTTACCATTTCAGGTAATACTATATCCGTTAACCCTTGTCCTTGAATCGCCCAAGCAATGATAATTGCAAAAGCAGGAGCAAACATATTAAGGGCTGTACCACTAATAACTTGGTCTGCTTTCAATTTAATTGAAGCATAAGCAAGTAATAGTGAGAACAATCCACCAGCAATAGCTGAAACTAGCATAGCTAGGAATATAACTAATTGTGGGCTAGATTCTGCAAGCCCTGAATTAACAATGCTTGTAGACAAGAATATAGCACCAAATAATGATCCAAAGACCATAATACCTTCTAGAGCGATATTAATAGTACCACTTCGCTCACTAAACATACCAGCTAAGGCAACTAATAGCAGAGGAACTCCAAATGCTATCGTATTAGCAATAATAATCGCAATGATTTCCATTATTTGGTCGCCCCCTTACTTTTCGGTGTCGGTTTAGTTGAAATTTTCTTAACCGTACTTTTAGGTTTAGGTTTAGTTGAAGTTTTCTTAACCGTACTTTTAGGTTTAGGGTTTAGTTTAGGTTTTGGTTGAGTCTTCTTAACCTCCGCCTGCTCTTCAATCAGATCTGGAGGTGTAATCTCTAATTCTTTTACTTCCTCTATCTTATCTTTTGGTGATTCACCATCTCCATTTTTCTTACTAAGTCTTTTTTTTATATATTGACTCATGATTAATGAGAAAGCACTAAAATAAATAATTACTGCTAGGATAACGTTAACCATCTCAGCACTATATACAGGTTGCATTGATTCTCCACCAACTTGTAAGTAAGAAATAAATACACTAGATGCAATAATAGCGAGTGGGTTAGAAAACGCAAGCAAGGCTACCGGTATTCCGTTGAATCCCATTGATAGCAATGTTGTATTTGAAACCGTGTATTGAACTGTACCAGATAAGAATTGAATACCCCCACCAAGTCCAGCTAAAGCCCCAGAGATTAACATTGTAAATATAATTGTTTTTTTAGCTTTGATACCAGCATATATACTTGCATTCTTATTATGCCCACAGGCTTTAATTTCAAAACCAAATGTTGTTTTATTTAAAAGAATATAAATAAGAATTGCAAAGCCAATAGCTATGAATATCCCGATATTAATATAGGAACTATTGAGCAATTCTCCCAGACCTAAATCAGGTAAAATTGCACTTGGATTAGCATTTGATAATGCTGTTGTCCTTTCAGGTGATGTATAGATACCTGGGTTGTTGTAGAATAATAAATTTACAAAGAATAAAGCAGTCCAGTTCAACATAATTGTTGTGATAACTTCATTAATGTTGAAGAATGCTTTAAATATACCTGGGATTAATCCCCATAATGCACCAGCAATCATAGCAACTATTAAAGCAGCCCACCAAGGGAATTGCCATAATATTGCAGACATTAATGCAAAGAATGCTGCTACTGTATATTGTCCAGTTGCCCCAATATTGAATAGCCCAGCTTTGAATGCAAATCCAATAGCTAGTCCGCACATCAATAATGGTGCGGCTTTATATAATATTTTAAATATATTGCCTAAAGAAGAAACACCTGCAGACAATAAATTAGAAAATCCATAAAACGGATTTGTAAAATCGGGTTGACTTTTAATAATTTCTATCAAAAATAGGAATAACAGTCCAACCAATAATCCAATAACAATAGATGAAGCTGAGGCTAAAAAAGTTACTTTAGCCGGAGAAATCTCTCTTGTTGATATTACATTTGGTGATTTCTTTTCCTTAAAATTAAGCATTAGTAATCACCTCTTTATTAGCAAATTTTTCCTGTATTTTTGCGCCAACCATATATAGACCGATTTCTTGTTGTGATGTTTTAGCCGGATCTAACTCAGCTACAATTCCACCGTTGTACACAACAATAATTCTGTCACTTATATCGAAAACTTCTTCTAATTCAAGAGATACTAATAAAATAGCTTTTTGATTGTCTCTTTCCCTAATTAGGGTCTTATGAACATTTTCAATGGCGCCAACGTCAAGTCCTCTAGTTGGTTGAACCGCAACTAATAGTTTAGATTCAGTGTCAATTTCTCTAGCAATAATCGCTTTTTGTTGGTTACCACCACTCATACTTCGAACAACAGTTTCAGATCCTTTACCACTTCTAATATCATAATCAATAATTAGTTGTTCTGAATGTTTTAGTATTTTATCTTGATTAATAAATCCTTTATTGTGAAATTCTTTTTGGAAGTATTTCTTTAAAATCAAATTTTGTTTTAAATCAAAATCTAAAACAAGACCAAATTTATGCCTATCTTCAGGTATATGGCTCATTCCCACAAGGTTTCTTTCTCTTATACCTAATTTTGTAATATCTGTTCCATTTAAAATTACACTCCCTGAAGTAACTTTCTCTAAACCAGTAATTCCATATACTAATTCACTTTGTCCATTACCTTCGATTCCGGCAACACAAAGAATTTCTCCAGCATGCACTTTAAAAGACACATCATTAACAGCGTTGTTTTTGTGTAGTTTACTTGGAACTACTAGATGGTTAACTTCTAAAATTACTTCTTCAGATATTTTAGCTGGAGTTTTCTTAACTCCCTCAACTTTTCTTCCGACCATCATTTCAGACAATTTGTTAATATCAGTATTAACCACTTCTACTGTTCCAATATATTTTCCTTTTCTCAAAACACTTACACGATCGCATACAGCCATGATTTCATTAAGTTTATGGGAAATAAATAGAATTGATTTCCCTTCTTCAATTAAGTTCTTCATAATTTTCATTAACTCTTCAATTTCTTGAGGTGTTAATACAGCTGTAGGTTCATCAAAAATAAGAATTTCGTTTTCACGATATAACATTTTTAAAATTTCTACTCTTTGTTGCATACCAACTGAAATATCTTCAATTTTAGCATCAATATCAACTCTAAGATTGAATTTTTCACTTAATTCTACAACTTTTCTCCTTGTTTCTTTCGTTGTTAGAAAGCCATACTTAGTTGGTTCTGCTCCTAAAATAATGTTCTCCAACACGGTGAAAACTTCTACTAATTTAAAATGTTGATGTACCATACCAATTCCCAATTCATTTGCATCATTAGGGTTAGATATTTTTACAACTTCTCCATTTTTCTTGATTTCACCTTTTTCTGGAACATATAGTCCAAACAAAACACTCATAAGAGTTGATTTTCCTGCTCCATTTTCGCCTAGCAATGCATGTATTTCACCTTTTTTTAATTTCACGGTTACATTATCATTAGCAACGACGCCTGGAAACTCTTTTCTAATGTTGTTCATCTCAATTATATAGTTTTCCATAGAATCCTCTTTCTATATAGTTTATGTACATATTATACATAATAGTTAAAGATATTATACCATAAATCCATTTTTTTTATAAACAAAAAGAAAAGGGCAGAACCCTTTTCTCAAAGTAATTTTATTTTCTAATTTTTTGTATTAAGCTTCGTAATCTACTTCCACTAATGTTACTGTTGGAACGTACATTGGCATATCTTCTACGTCTAATGTAAGATTAGCTGCAACCCAAGTTGCTACTTCTGCATCAGTCCATGCGATTTTAGCATTAACTACTACGTCTCCACTTACTAATTCAGCGAATAATGCATCATATTCAGCAACTGTAAATGTTGTGAATCCCCAAGAATCCTCTACTGTTGGTAAACCAATACCATCGTTAGCTGCACCAAGAACTGCAGTTTGACCTGCTAAAGCTGCTGGCCATGCCATATCGTTGTCATAAAATTGAGTTAATGAATCAATTACAGAAACTGTTAAACCTTTCATTGCTGAAGAAATAAGAACTTCTTTACCTGATGTAGCTTCAGCTACTTGATCAACGTCAACACCAATCATTTTACCGTTAGTGCTATTTTCTGCTGCTGCTAAAACGCTTGTGTAAAGTTTCCCACCACATGCGAATACAACGTCAGTTGCTCCATTATTAAACCAACCATCCATCTTAGTTTCTAAAGCATCACTACCTGCGAATGCATTAGCATAATAATATTTGATAGTTACATCGCCTTGAGCTAATTCTAGTTCTGCCGCTGCTGCGTCAGCACCTAAAATATATCCATAACCAAAACGTACAACTGCAGGAACTGCCATTCCACCAACATATCCTAAGTCTCTATATCCGTCCATAACTGCTGCATATCCTGCAAGGAATCCAGATTGTTCTTCTTGATATAAAACATTATGAGTATTGTCTGCTGTTAAGAATGTTGAATAGTCTGCTGTATGAGGAGTACCATCTAACAATAAGAATGCTACTTCTGGATTGTCTGATTGAACTGCATAGATTGCTGTTTCAAAAAGATAACCTGGACAAACTACTACTTTTGCACCTTTGTCGATTGCAACTTCGATTTGTTCGATTCTAGCTGCGTCACTGTCTTCACCTGGACGGTAATATGCGTATGAGATATCATTATCCTCTGCATATTCCTTAACACCATTCCATGCACCTTCATTGAATGATTTGTCGTCAATGTTTCCTACATCTGTAATTAGAGCGATTTCGTAAGTTCTACCCGTACATGATACGAAAGCAAAAACTGCGAAAAATGCTACTAGTAATACACTTAAAACTTTTTTCATTATAATCCTCCTATTATTTTTATTAAAACCTTTAATACATTATAACCCCTTAATGTGAAAATGTAAATGAATTTTTGACTTAATATATCTTAAAATAACCAATAATAAATCTCCACTCACTAAACTAACACAAAATAAGCGACCTTTATAATTTTACCATATTTTAGTACTCTAAACAATTCAATACAAAATAAAAAACGTATTTTTTGTCAAACAGCTTGTTTTTTACAATCAAATGCAGTCCAAAGTTAAATAATGTGCTTTTTGGTAATAAATCTGTTAAAATATGTTTGGTGATACTATGAAGAAATTTATTATCAAACTCATAAGAAAATATCAAGAATCAACAACCGGAAAAAATCCATCATGCAAATATAAACCAAGTTGTTCTAACTATGCAGTTCAAGCATTTGAGAACTATAATTTTTTCTATGCAGCCATACTATCTATTTGGAGAATTTTAAGATGTAATCCTTTTTCTAAGGGTGGTTACGATCCAATTCCAAAATACAAAAAAGAACTAAAGAAACAACTAACAAAAGAAAAGGAAGAAACCACAAAAAAAGACCCTCAATAGAGAGTCTTATTTTTTTTAGTGTGGTGCGGGTAACAGGACTTGAACCTGCACGTCGTAAGACACTAGATCCTAAGTCTAGCGCGTCTGCCAGTTTCGCCATACCCGCGTAATAATGGTGACCCGCAGGCGATTCGAACGCCTGACCCTTTGATTAAAAGTCAAATGCTCTACCAACTGAGCTAGCGGGTCATAATCATAAAAAAATGGCTGGGCTACCAAGATTTGAACTTGGGATCACGGAGTCAAAGTCCGATGCCTTAACCACTTGGCCATAGCCCATTTTTTATGTTTGGGGCGACTGATGGGTCTCGAACCCACGAATGTCGGCGCCACAAGCCGATGCGTTAACCCCTTCGCCACAATCGCCATATCATTTTCGCACCTATTAGTTTACTAAATAGATTATTATTTGTCAAGATATATATCGTCTTTCTTAAAAAAAGATTTCTACTTTTGCAGGTAGAAATCTTTGTTTTTTTATTCGGCTACTATCGCTATTCCAAAACCTTTGTTGCCAAGATGAGAATAAAACACTGGGCTAACAAAATCTGTAAGGTGGATTTCAACTGATTTATACTTCTCTTTTACTATCTGTAATAGTTTATCTCCCCATTCATCCATATGAATGTTTATGATATCTAAATACACTGTCTTATACTTTTTTGTATAATAGTCAATCTTGCTTAAGAAATGATTTACGCAGGCTTTTGATGATCTTTCTTTTCTAACCACCTCAAGTTTTCCGCCAACCATTTCAATAACGGGTTTTATTCTTAATATTTTACCCACATAAGCTGAAATTCTGCTTAATCTACCACTTTTTAATAGGTTTTTTAAACTTCCCAATGTAAATGTCACTAAAGGTTCTTTAAACAGTTTATGATATCTTTTAGTAATCTCATCAACACTTAAGCCTTTAGCTATCATATCCGCTATTTTTCTAACTCCTAAAGCTAACCCATACGAAGCTGCATTTGGTGCGTGAATATCAATCTCTATATCGAAATCTACCATTGATTTAGCAATCATAGCTGATTGATAAGTTCCACTTACTCCATGAGAAAGAACAATCGTTATTACTTGAGTGTATCCTTCGTCAAAAAACTCTTGATATAATTCCAAAAATTCCACTGGGGAAGGCTGAGAAGTTAAAAAATGTTTTCCTTCATCAATATTCTTTTCCATGGATTCTTTTGACACTTCGTTTTCTGAGAAGCTAACATCATTTATCTGAATTTTTAATTGTGCTACCTTTATAAAATCAAACTTTTCAAAATCTTTTCTTGTTATGGTTGTGCTATCTATAAGCAGTCCTATTTTTTCCATATAAGCCATCCTTAATATATCTATGTAACATTACTATGTCACACATAATACTTTATCAAATATTCAATTTAATGTCAACTATAATACAATGAGGCTTTTGTGATTAAAAAATAAGCGATTTATTACACCGCTTATTACTTATAGTTTATTCAGCTACTATTGCAATTCCAAATCCTTTATTTCCTAAATGAGAATAAAAGACAGGACTTAAATAATCTGTAATATGTATATCAATGAAATCATATTTTTCTTTGACAATATCAAAAAGCTTATTTGCCCATTCTTCCATGTTAAGAGTAATTATATCCAAATATACTTTATCGTATTTATCCGCATAGTAATCAATCTTATTCATATAGTGATTAATACATGCATTAAGTGATCTCTCTTTATTAACTAATTCAAGTTTTCCTTCAATCATTTCAATTATTGGTTTAATTCTTAAAATTTTACCTACAAAAGCTTGTACCCGATTTAGTCTTCCACCTCTAAGCAGGTTATTTAAGTCACCGAGAGTAAACGCTACAGCTGGCTCATCATATAATTTATAATATTTCTTAACAACGGCATCAAAACTCGCACCATTTGCAATTAAATCAGCTAAGATTTTTGCTCCTAATGCAACTCCGAAAGCAGCTGAATTAGGTGAATGAACTTCTACTTCTAAATCAAAATTAATCATTGATTTAGCAACCATAGCAGATTGATATGTTCCACTAAGTTTACTGGATAAACACATTGTCATTACGTGTGTATAACCTTCTTTATAATACTCTTTATATAGTTCAAGAAATTCTGCTGGTGAAGGTTGAGAAGTTAATAGTTTTTTACCTTCTACTATATTTATCTCCATTTGTGCTCTAGATATCTCACTTTCAAGATATGTATTTCCTTCAACCTGTACTTTTAATTGTGCAACTTTTATAAATTCAATGTTTTTTAAATCATCTCTAGTTAGTGTTGTGCTATCAATTAGCAAACCTATTTTTTCCATTATAAACCCTCCTTCAAAGGCCTATGGCATATTACTATGTCACTCATAATACTTTACCAAAATTATCCTTATGTGTCAATGTCTTTTCAAAAAAAAAATAAGCGGTTAAGTACACCGCTTACTATTTAGTTTTTATTTTTTCTTTCCTCAATGAATTTTTTATGTTCTTCAACAATTTTTTCAATTAAGTTTCCAGGTACTTCTTCATATCTGATAAACTCTCTGCTAAATGTTCCAGAACCTTGAGTCATTGCTTTTAGATCGATTGTATATTTTGAGATTTCATGTTCAGGAGCTTCCGCAACTACTTTTTGATATCCAGGAGTGTTTTCAGGTTCCATACCTAAAACTCTACCTCTTCTTTTATTGATATCTCCAAGCACATCTCCTAAATATTCATCTTTAATAGTAACCTCAATTTTAAAGATAGGTTCTAAAATTGTAGGTCTAGCTATTTTACATGCTTCTTTGAATGCTATACCAGCAGCTAGTTTAAATGCTAACTCATTAGAGTCAACTGCATGATATTTACCGTCAGTTAAAATACCTTTAACACCGATCACTGGGAATCCAGCTAATACACCATGTACTAAAGCATCTTGTAATCCTTTATCAACTGCAGTGAAATATCCTCTAGGAACAGATCCACCAAATACTTCTGTAGCAAATTCATAGTCTTCGCCTGGTGTTGGTTCAAATCTCATTACAACTACACCATAGTATCCAGATCCACCTGATTGTTTGATATATCTACCAGTAGCTTCAGCTGTTTTTTTAATTGTTTCACGGTAAACTATCCTTTGTTCTTCAGTTTGTAAAGGAACTTTGAACATGTTTTTCATTTTATCGATAATATATCCTAAATGAATCATACCTTGTCCACCAATAAGAAGCTGTGAAGTTTCTTTGTTTCTTCTAACTTCTAATGTATTATCTTCTAATTGAAGTTTAGAAAGAGCACTTGATAACTTATCTTCATCTTTTTTGTTTTCAGGATGAATTGCTACATACATTGTTGGCGTTGGTGTAACAACTTGAGGATAGATTACATTGATTTTCTTTTCAGAAAGTGTTGTTCCTGTTTTTACACCACTTACTTTTGCCATTGCACAAATATCGCCAGCAAAAGCAATGTCTAAAGGAATTTGTGTTTTTCCTAATAATGTAAATACTTGAGTAGCTCTTTCTGTGTTAGCTGTATTAGATACATAAACATCTTGATCTTTTTTTAAAGACCCAGATATAATTTGCATTAAACTTATTGTTCCAATGAATGGATCAATTAGTGTTTTGAAAACAAAAGCACTAAATGGTTCTTCAACTGAATAATTTCTTACTACTTCGTTACCTTCACCATCATCGCCTTTTACAGGTTCTAACTCAGATACACTAGGGAAGTATTGTTTAATCATATGTAATAAAGTCAAAGCACCAATATCTTTAGTTGCAGAACCAACCATTACTGGTACAGCTTCACCAGAAATAACACTTAGATGTAATCCTTTTTGGATTTCTTCCATAGTTAATTCTTCGCCTTCGAAATATTTTTCTAATAATACTTCATCAGCTCCAGCAACTGTTTCGATTAATTCTTGACGTAAAGCATTAACCTTTTCTTTTTTATCTTCGAAGATTTCGCCGTTTACACAGCTATTTCCATCATAGATTCTAGCTTTTAATTCCACTATATCCGCAAAACCATTAAATTCTTCACTTTTTCCAAGTGGCAAACAGAAAGGTACTGCCTCTTTACCAAGTTTTGTTTTAATTTCTGCTAATAGTTCATCAAATTTCACATTGTCTTTATCCATTTTATTAATAAAGATTAAAGCTGGCAATTTGTGTTTCTTAATTTCTAACCACATTTTTTCAGTTCCTACTTCAATACCGCTTGAAGCATCAATAACTAAAATAGCTGCACTAGCAATTGATAACACGTGATTAATATCACCAATCATTTCATCTGCACCAGGTGCATCCAAAATGTTTATTTTAAAATTTTTAAACTCAATTGGTACTAAACCAGTTGATAATGAACTCTGCTTGTGATGCTCCTCTGTTGAACTGTCTGATATTGTATTTTTCTTTTCTACGCTGCCTTTTTTATCGATTCTCCCAGATATAAAAGCAAGTGATTCAGCTAGTGAAGTTTTACCACTACCTAAATGCCCCAATAGAACTACGTTTTTTAAAGCTTCTGCTTTATACTCATTCATAAATTAATATCTCCTCTCAAAATAAAACGCTTTCAATCTATATTATTATATCATAATATAAAAAAAAGAAAAGTTTTTAAATCTGATTTTTTTGTGTAGAATAAGTTAAAATAAAAAACAAAACATTTTTAAATGCTTTGTTTAATAGTCTTAACAATATTTACCTATATATTTCTGGCAAATTTTCCTTTTGATTAACTAGAATATTTTCGATTTCTTCGAACATATTACGTTTTTTCATCGGCATGCAATCCTCACAAAAATGAGGTTTCGTACAATTAGCGCAAAATACACTAGTCATATCTTTGTACTCGTTAATTATCGCAATCGTTGCGTCAATTGTTTCGATTTCATCATCGCGTCTAAAATAGTAATAAGCTTCTAGAACATCTTCGACAACTTTGTCTTGTAATTCATTGATTCCCTTAAGTTCTTTGATTCTGTGAGAAGTTTTCAATTTAATCGCTCCTTATTTAGTTATTAGTTATTAACATTATACTAAAAAACAGATTAAAATATATAGTCCATTGAATATTCCTTGATTTTTTGAGCATTTACTATATATATTGTTATGGGTTTGTGAGTGTAAGCCAAATAAAAAACCAATTTCTCAATTGGTTATATTTTTATTTGTCCATCAATAGATTGATAATATCTTCTTTTTGTTGGTTTATATCAAAAATATCAATATAACTTAACCCATATTTGCTGCAATCTTCACAAACCCTTTTACTTTCAGCAATTAAATAGGTAATAGTCTCTTCAACGGTTTGATTGGGCATATTAAATAACCATGGATTGTTCATTGAATTTTTGTGTTGCATTACTTCTTCTAATTTCTTCTCTTGTGTTATGTCTTTATAACCAAGGTACAATATCTTAATGTTTTCTTTAAATTCATCCAATAATTTTCTGCTAAAATCAGGATTAAAATGGACTCCTTCAATCAAATAGGTATCTCCATTTTCAATCATGGTTTTAATCATACCATATACGTATGGTTCAATTTTATTAGCTACAGATCTATCGCTCGCGGTCACATCAATACCTAATTTTTCATTTCCACGATACAACATCATCATGATGTAGTCTGTAGAAAAGTTAGCTATTTTATATCTTTCTTTTATCTCATTTGAAAGTAGTGTTTTTCCCGATTTAGCAATACCTGTAAGGATATATATCATATCTTACCTCCTGATAAACTTGTTTATACATTTGTTATATCTTCTCAATTACATACATGTAATACATAGAATGTGATTTTGGTTTAATTTAGTAATTTATATCCTCGAGTGACTTTTTCTTGTTTTAATCCTATATGATCATAGAATCCTTTTGCAATATCGGTATCATCAACGAACAAATAGAATAACTCACAATTTTCTTCTCTGAAGTGTTTTTCCGCTTCTAAAAGGAGTGATTTCGCTATACCTTTATTCCTATAAGTTTTTAATACAGTTATCCAATCAATATAACCAACTTTCTTGAAACTAGACAAACTAATTTCAATTAATAAATCAATTTTACCGATAATTATATTATTTTCTATGCATAGTAAAGATTTACTGTTTATATAATCTTCTATTTTTCTCTTGCTAAACTTTTTCCTATATTCTTCTTCTTTAAAGGGTATTGTTATTTCCCTACCTAAATCTCTAAATTTGATTTCAAACTCTACAACCAAATCTAAATCTTTGGATCGCATTTCTCTAATTAACATATAATCACCACTCTCATAAAATCCATGTGCTATAAACATTTTACCACAAAAAAAGAAGTCAGTAAATGACTTCTAAACAGTCTAAGTATGGTGGAGGCCTAAAAGAAAGAAAACACCTTATTTGCTAGTTTATAACATTAAGAAATCGAATTAACTTTCTTAAAGAAAATATACAATATATCAGACCATTTGTTTAAATCGTTTTTTTCTTTAACTTCAATTATCAATGACACAAATACGCCTATATAGCCAAAAATTTAGAATATAAATATAGATGTGCTTATTAAAATAGCGGAAAGTGCAAACGTTTTTTTCATAATAATTCTTTCTATTAAAGTTTATAATAACATAAAACGAAACTAGTAAATGATTTCTAAGTTATCTAACCAAATCCACAGTTAATATAATAGTTTAACATCCTTATACTTGTAAGCGAACTTTCGCGACACCAAAACTATCAATATAAATGATAGATATGTTAAAAATATATATAAAAAATATAAAGGCGTTCTTTCAAAAACTCCTCCAGTTATAGAGTTATAG
Organism: uncultured Candidatus Izemoplasmatales bacterium; assembly: GCA_964535005.1. GTDB lineage: Bacteria > Bacillota_I > Bacilli_A > Izemoplasmatales > Hujiaoplasmataceae > 4572-104. The sequence goes on along the minus strand of CAZHSG010000004.1, from coordinate 38,949 downwards.
TTTAGTATATATGTATGTGCAATAAAATATAATGAAATAATAACCATAATGTTTAACAATACATACATCATGTTTGCTAAATATTCTTTCTTTTTAAATATTCTATAAATCCCAGTTCCTAGAATTATTAGATTCATAAGTATAGCAATACCTAATAATCCACCACAAATAATATCAATATCAGTTCCACCAGCTAAGAAGAAATACGTTTTGTCCATGAATTCAGATAAAACAAAAAGTACTGTCGCAATAAATAAATAATTCACCTTAATAGTAAGGTAAACAATACAAAAAATAAGTAAACTAATATTTAGAAGTAAAAATATCATAGCAGCAGTCAAATAGGCTGAAATACCCAGCATTATCAAACTTATTGTAAGCACAATCAGAGGTAGAGGTTTCATGTTATTGTCAGGTTCTATGGCCATTATTGTCATATAGAACATCTCCTTTAGTGAATTTATACATTGTTTATATAATTATAACATACAAACCTAATTTGGTAAACAAACCTTTAAATGGCAAGATTGTCATATCTTTATTTTGACAGGGGTGACAGGATTTGAACTCACGCTAACTGTTTTGAGACCGAAAAGACAGTATATATAGTTCGGGTAATATACCCGATGAACATATGATTAAATAAATGGTTTTGGAGTTCACTTGGTCAATATAACTAGATAAAATAAAAAGCAACCAACCCACTAAATGGTTAAGTTGCTATATTTAATATTTGGCAGGGGCGGAGAGGATCGAACTCACGTAGACGGTTTTGGAGACCGTTGCATAACCATTTTGCTACGCCCCTAAAAAAACGATTCAGTTAATATTATTATACATTTAGGCCAAATAGTCAAGATATATTTATAATTTATTAAGGACAAAGATAGCCTTTCCTTTGTCCTTAATTTTTCGTAGACATTCTATTCTTGATAATTTTCCTTCTCATGAACTCTTCTCTTTCTCGTTCTTCCAAAGTATCACTAATGAATTTAATTTTTTCCTGATAATCTGGAATTACAATATTCTTAAGAGCGTTGGCTCTTTTTCGAGCCTTTCTAATTGCATTAGCAAGTTTATATAAAGAATTATCAATTTCGGCTAAAGCAATTGTTAAATCCCTTGCTTTTTGAAAATATTTATATGCGTAATCAAACTTTGTATTCGTACTTGAAATACCATATTTAATCTTAACTTCTTCCTTTTGATATATAACTTTTGGTATCTCTACTCCCATTACAGACCTATAAGTGATATTTAGTCCATTATCAATTGGAATCGCCTTAGCTATATCGTTTACAACACCTAAAGTAATATTTGCTTCTTGCAAAGCAAAATAGGCTTTCTTATAGTTATTTGTTATTTCATCACGCAGGTCCTTAACATTACTAATTAACGCCATCATTTCTCGAATTAATATATTCCGTTTTCGATCCATTAAGTCATATCCTAGTTTTGCTAATTTTACCGACTTATTTAAAGCCAAAAGATTTCCTTTAGTTGGAAAAACTTGTTTTTCAGGCATCTTAAATCGCCTCTTTATTTAAATCTTTAATTAATATTTTGTCATTGATTTTAAAATGTTTATAAGCTTTTTCTTGGTTAATATAAGTATTCAAAACCGATTCATCAACTCTATCTAATTCTGATTTAGGTAAAATTGAAAGTAACTCCCAACCTAAATCTAGTGTATCAACCATACTTCTATTAGTAGATATGCCTTGTGATAGGTAATACTTTTCAAAAAGATTCCCAAATTGAATGTATTTTTTATCAATTTTACTTAATTCATCTTCTCCAATAACAGAAGCCAATGATCTAGCATCCATTACTCTCGCATACGACGCATATAATTGATTCATTACATCTTGATGATCTTCTCTTGTATAACCAGCACCAATTCCATCTTTCATCAACCTTGAAAGTGAAGGTAATACTCCAACAGGTGGATATATACCCTTTTGGTGTAATTCTCTACTTAATACGATTTGACCTTCCGTAATATATCCGGTTAAGTCAGGAATAGGATGAGTAATATCATCATTAGGCATAGTTAAAATAGGTATTTGAGTAACTGAACCCGTAGATTCTTTAACAATTCCTGCGCGTTCATACAAAGAAGCTAATTCAGAGTATAAATACCCTGGATATCCTTTTCTACCTGGAATCTCACCTTTACTAGAAGAAAACTCTCTTAAAGCTTCACAATACGATGTCATATCTGTCAATATTACCAATATATGCATACCATGATGATAAGCCAAATATTCGGCTGTTGTTAAAGCGCATCTTGGAGTAATTAATCTCTCAATAATAGGATCATTAGAGAGATTTAAAAACATTACTACTTTCTCTAAAACCCCAGCTTCTTCAAATGATCTTTTGAAATAATCTGCAACATCATTCTTTACACCCATAGCGGCAAAAACAACACCAAATGATTCGTTTTTAGATTCAGCTATTTTGGCTTGTTTAACAATTTGAACCGCTAGTTCATTATGAGGTAACCCTGCACCTGAAAAAATCGGAAGTTTTTGTCCTCTAATTAATGTTGTTAATCCGTCAATACTAGAAATACCTGTTTTAATATAATTTCTTGGGTAAGTTCTAGCAACAGGATTTAATGGCAATCCATTGATATCATATTTCTTTTCAACATAGATTGGACCTAGCCCATCAATAGGGTCACCTATACCATTAAACATTCTACCTAATACCTCTTCAGATAACCCAATATCCATTGGATGGCCTAAAAATTTAGTAGTTGTATTGTTTAACGACAATCCCCTTGTTCCTTCAAACACTAAAACAGCAGCTAAACTTCCTTCAATAGCTACAACTCTACCATGTCTGGTTTCACCGTTATTTAGTTTTATTTCAACCACTTCTTCAAAACTGATACTTTTTACGTTATCAATAAATATAAGTGGTCCATTTATTTCTTTCAATCCTATATATTGAAGATCCATAAATAACTCCCCTCTTATATAATCGAGCTCAGTGCTTCATCAATCATTTTATAATAGTCATCAAACATCTCAAGTTTATCATTTGGAATATCATACTTGATTTTAATTATTTTTTCGAAAATGTTTGTGCTAGTTAATAAACTAAATGCTTTTCCTGATTTAATAATTATTTTAGCTCTTCTATTTAGATGTAATATAATTTCCATCATTTTAAATTGTTTCGCTAATGGTACAAAAGTATCTTCTTTATGAAAAGCGTTTTGTTGAAGATATCCAACTCTTATTACTCTACCTATTTCTAACACTAATTTTTGATCATCTGGTAAAACATCTTTTCCGATTAATTTTACTATTTCCATCAATTTATTTTCTTCAGCTAAAAGTGCAATAAATTGTTGTCTATACAATAAGAAATTAGCGCCTATATTTTTGTTGAACCATTTTGATAAATCATTGATATATTCTGAATAACTTAAGTTCCAATTTATCGCTGAATAATGTCTTGTATATGCTAATTCTTTATCTAAAGCCCAAAAACATCTTACAAAACGTTTTGTGTTTTGAGTAACTGGCTCAGAAAAGTCCGCTCCTTGAGGAGAAATAGCACCAATGATTGATACAGATCCTTTTAATCCATTTAAAGATTCGACATAACCTGCGCGCTCATAAAACTGAGATAATCTACTTGGCAAATATGCTGGGAAACCTTCTTCAGCTGGCATTTCTTCTAATCTACCACTAATTTCCCTTAAAGCTTCTGCCCACCTTGATGTGGAATCAGCCATAACAGCAACACTATAGCCCATATCGCGATAATATTCAGCTAATGTGATTCCAGTATAGATACTCGCTTCCCTAGCTGCTACAGGCATATTAGATGTATTAGCTATAAGGATTGTTCTTTCAATTAATGGTTTGTTTGATTTTGGGTCAATTAACTCTTTAAACTCTTCAAGAGTTTGAGTCATTTCATTTCCTCTTTCCCCACAACCAATATACACAATAATATCTGCGTCACACCATTTTGCAAATTGATGTTGCATCATTGTTTTCCCAGTACCAAACCCGCCAGGAACAGCTGCTGTTCCTCCTTTAGCAATAGGAAATAATGTATCGATTACTCTTTGTCCACTAATTAAAGGTTCATTTAGGGTTAATCTTCTTTTAAAAGGTCTCGATGTTTTAATTGGCCAACGTTGAACCATATCTAATTCATGCGTTCCGCCTAAATCATCTTCAATAACAATTAATATATCTGATATTTTGTATAATCCATCTTTTTTAATGTTTTTTACAACACCGCTTACTCCCTTAGGGACCATAAGTTTATGCACAACAAGGTCTGTTTCTTTTACATGCGCAAAAATATCACCATGTGATAGTTTTTTCCCCTTACTAGAAGTGAATGTTACTTCCCATTCTTTTTCATAGTCTAAAGCTTTAATATTGCTTCCGGGAACTATATAATTTCCGTCTCGATTAAAGATTTCTGTCAATGGTCTTTGAATTCCATCAAAAATATTACTAATTAATCCCGGCCCTAAGTCTAAAGATATTGCTTCACCAGTATTTACAACCGGCTCTCCAATTTTTAAACCAACAGTTGATTCATAAACCTGAATAACAGTAAAATCCTTACTCACTGTAATAACTTCTCCCATGAGTTTTTTATGACCTACGTTGACCATTTCCATAATCTTAAAATCAGTAGCGCTTTTAATTTTTATAACTGGACCATTAATAGAGTAAATTACATTCATTTATTTACCTCTTTTTATTCTTTAATTGCAAATTTCATATCTTGATTAAATAATTTTCCTTTTTGAGCTAATTTATAATCAACAGTTTGATCAGTTAAAATTCCTTTTTCTAAACAAACTGCTTTAAATCCACCAAGCTTGATATCTTCGGTTTCTTGAATTTCAAACTTATTTGTAAAATTATTAGTTATTATTTCTTTCATAACAGCATCATTTATTTTTATTTTAAATAGGATCGATTCCCCACAAAAATCTGTGTTTATTTTTTTAACTAAAAGTACCATTCGTTCGTAGTATTTCTTTGTCGAAACAAATTTAATACATCTATTTTCAACTTCTAAAAGTACGGAATCAAGAAGATTTCGTTTTCTTTTTATAACTTCTTTATGAGCTGATAATTTGGTTCGATTAGTTTGAGCAGCGAAATCCAAATTCATTTCATTTAATTCAATTTCCATAGCCACGAAAATTGAATCATGAATTTCTTCATCAATAATACCAAGTTGTTTTTCTTTTATTGAATCAATCTCATCTTTTAAAGCTTTCATCTTAGCATTTGCGGAATTCTCTATTTCACTTTTAAAATAGAGATACACTTCATCTTCGTAATATGGCATTTTTAATCACCCCTAAGTCTGACGCCTATAGCATCACTTACATAATCATCAATAGATTCGCCCACATTAGCAGACCCATGTCTATCAGGAATCTCTACAATTAAAGGTCTTGAAATCTTTAATTTTAACTCTGATATAACATCGGGACATAATTCTACTAATTTTGTTGTAATTAATAAGATTGCACATTCTTTATCATTAACCGCTTTATCAAGTTCACTTAAAACTGTTTTACGTCCATGTATAACAACACCTTCTATTCCTACAAGGCGCATTCCCATTAATGTATCAACGTTGTCAGTTAACAAAAAGAATTTCATATTAAATTACCTCTTATAAACTATTAATAATAAGGATTGAAATTAACAACCCATAAATTGCTACACCTTCACCAAGTGCAACGAAAATTAATGATTTACCGAAATTTTTCTCATTTTCAGAAAAAGCACCAATCGCTGCTGGTGCAGCTGCGGCTACAGCAATCCCAGCACCCAAAGAAGACATCCCAGTTGCTAATGCAGCACCTAAAAATCCTAGCCCTTGAGCAATAGATCCAACAAACACTCCTGTTACAACAACTTCATCAGCAGCAAAAACACTAACTCCGCTAAGTTGCCAAACAAATACTAAGGCTACTAAGGCAAAGAATAGAGATATATGCGTGTATAATCTTGTTTTTACTGTTCTTTTACTAACTCCTCCTTTAAATACTTTTATTAAAGGCAAAGTTATTAAAATAACAAATGCTAATGGTAAAACAAACTCTAATATAGACATAATATAATCCTCCTATTATTCGAACGTTTCGAAAGGAATTCCATTCCCTTCAAAATATCTTGAAAACATTTCATAAAATTCTAATCTTAAGACTTGAATACCAACAATTAATCCTTCAAGTCCCATAACAAATAAATTACCTATAATAAATATCATGATTTGCCCAAAAACGCCACCAGACATTCCCATTAATGTAAACACAACTAACATCATACCTGCATGAGATAAAACGAATCCCCCAACACGTAAGAATGACATTGTGTTTGTAATATAAGATAATATAACTTCAAAGAGTTCAAAAAACGCTTCGATGACAAAACCACCGACTTTATCCGGAAACATCTTCTCGCCCTTTATTAATCTAGCCAACGGATGCTTCATAACTATAGCAGCCAATGGTATTAAAACAAATGTGACTATGGTTATAAGGTTAAGAATAGAAACCCCATTTACAATTTGACTTATAACAGCAAATATTACAAACAGATAAAAAGTTAAACCAGCTATCCCATTATGAGAAAACAATAATTCAGCAATATCTTTTTTTCTGATAGATGTAATCATATTAAGAACCATAGAAATAATGATTAATACGGACCCTAAAGCAACCGTACTTATTAATAAAGTCATTGTAAAATCTGGATCCATAACATTAATTAGTTTATCGTTAAAGCCAAAGATATTTGTAAATATTGGTGTCAGTATTTCTTCATTACCAAAGAAGGAACCATACAGAAAACCAAAGAAAGCAGATACAAGTCCGATCCTTATTGCAACAGCTGCAAGATCACTTTTGTTTTTCCTATACAGCAAGAACCCAAACAACGATAACAATAACCCTTGCCCTAAGTCACCAAACATCATACCGAACAACAACGAGTAGGTAATCGCCAAAATTGGTGTTGGGTCAATATCAAAATAGCCCGGAAGCCCATACATTCTAACAAAAAATCCAAATGGTTTTGAGAACCAAGTGTTCTTTAATTTTGTTGGAGGAGTAAGTCTCTTGTCTGAATCCGGAGGCATAATTTCCACTTCTGATTCAGCTATTTTTCCAAAAATACGTTGAATTTTTTTTGCGTGTTTACTTTCAACAAATCCCGTAATATTGAATTTGTCTCCCAGACCAATAACGTATTTTTTTGCATCAAACATTTTATTCAAGAAATGCAGTTCACCTTTTATTAGTGATAATTCATCTGCATTTTCACTTAAAATTATATCGATCTCTTTTTGGGTTTCTTGTAAGGTATCAGTCGCTACTTTAATCTCCATCGCTAATGAAACTTGAGCACTTTCAGGTGTCCCATGTACAAAATCCGGAATGTGAATTCTTTCAAAAAACAAAGAAGAAAATATATTGTCAATTTCTCTTTCATATTCGTTAGTTGACAAATACATACACCAACAATATGCTTTTTCTTCATGGAACGGCTTAAATATAAAAGGTTTATTTTCATAAAATTTTAATTTTTCTATGCTGTCGATTGGCAATCGACCAACACGAGCATTTATATATTCAATTGAAAACAAATCATCCAAGGATATATCTAAATTTTCAATATTTTTAATCTGTGTTAACGCATCTTGATACTTTTTAATTAGAACTTCAATTTCGTTACGATATAATGTTAATTTTTGTAGTTTACCATGTGTTGTGTAAACATAATCTCTCATAGTATCAAAAGAGTAATTTAATGTACTTAAATCAACAGTTGGAATAATTACATTATTTTCTTTTTCCAAATCCTCAATTTCTTTATAAATAACATTACAAGGATTGTTTGATTCGAAACTTGTCAACCCATGTACTTGGTCAACAAATTCACTAGCTTTAACGGGATGAACGCAATCTAAATTAACGAATCTTTCTAGAACTGGATCTAGATTCGTTAGACTTGTGGTTATTCTGAATAATTTTAGTTTAGCTATTGCCATAAATATCCTCGCAAAATTTGAATTTTGTTTTCAGTAATTTTTTAAAACCAAGAATTCTTAATTTTTTTTGGCGGTATTAATCTTTTATCTAAATTAGGTGGCATAATTTCTACCTCTGAATCGCTTATGCTACCAAAAACCTCTTGAATCATTTTAACTTGTTTATTTTCTACAAAACCCGTGATACTAAATTTATCTCCTAAACCCAAAACATATTTCTTAGCGTGGTACATCTTATTCAAAAAAAATAACTTACTTTTAATAATTGCTAGTTTTTTAAGGTTTTGGTTTAGATAAATATCTATTTCTGTTTGAATTCCTTTTAAACTTTTGGTTGTTACTTTTATTTCTTTTGACAAAGATGCAATGGCGTTTTCTGGTTTGCCATGAATAAAATCTGGTATGAATATTCTTTCAAAAAATAATGATGAGAATATATTATCAATTTCTCTTTCATATTTGTTGGTCGATAAATACATACACCAACAGTGATTTTTTGTATCAAGTAATGATTTAAATATATAGGGTTTTTTCTCATATAACTTAAGTTTTTCAACACTATCTAAAGGCATTTTACCAAACCGAGCATTAACATATTCACATGAAAATAAATCATCAAATGAAATATCAAGATTCTCAATATTAGTTATTTGCTTCCTAGCATCTTTATATTTTTTTATTAAAATTACAGTCTCTTTTTTGAACGATGTTAATTTGTTTAATTTTTCATGAGCCAAAAATACGTAGTCTCTCATCTCATCTAAGGAATAATTTATCATACTTAATTTCGTTACCGGAATAATTAAGTCAATTTCTTGTTCTAGAGTTTCTATTTCTGTGTAAATTTTTGTGATTGGGTTAATTGTTTCAAAAGTAGTTCCCCCACGCACTTTAAAAACAAATTTACTCGCTTCAATAGGATGTATTTTCTCCAAGTTAACAAATCGCTCAAGTACAGAATCTAACTTCATTAAATTTGTTGTGATTCTAAATAATTTCAATCTTGGTGACATAAATAACTCCTTAGAAGATCAACATTTTTTGTATATCTTCTTTTTCCATGTCATATCTAATTCCCTCGATAATATTAAATATATTATGTCTTTCAATTTCATTTAAAATCAAAAATACTGAATAAACAATAGGAGGAAAATCAGAAAAATACATATACCTTCTGGATATATTATATTTAATTTTTTCCGCTTGGTATTCTATATATATATAATCATCATTGTCAGTAAATTCTGAAAATTGGGATTTAGACAAAACCTTTAAAACATCGTTGGGATCCAATAAATTAATTAACTCTTTCAGTTTATTCTTGCTCATACGAATGTTTTCAGTGATAATAGCGCTCATAATATCAAATTCTGATGCGTTATAAAATTTTTTTAAACGATATATCTTAATTATATTGTTAATTTCTACACTTGATTGATATACATTCATCAAATTTACACGGTTTTTCCCTTTATAGTATTTATTAATTCTTTTAATAACTATATTATGATATTCAGCATAAATATTATGCTCTATATCGGAATATCTTATTTTTGAAGGGTCAGACGTATAATAAGGTTTAATTAAATCATAATATCTTGTATCTTTTAAAACATCTAGTAAGTCTTTCATCGTCATTGCTTTTACGACTTCATCAACACTATAACTAGCATGTTTTCTAAAAAATAATGGTAAGTCTCTTACTAAAGATTCAATACTTCCCGATATAATTGACCTAATACTCGAAAGTACTATTTCCATTTCTCTTCTAATCATATCTAACTCATAAAACTTACGATCATCTGTACTTACAAACTTCACTAATTTCGTAACATTACTAAAATAACTCTTTTTAATCAGGTCCTCTAGTTGACCTCTATGCATAGAAAATTCAGTTACATTTTCTAAAGTATTACTATATTTATCGTTTTTTTTAAGATAACCAACTATTTCAGGAACAGTTTTAAATTTAAGTAATGCTTCATAATCGTCAGGTCTTAATCTCTTGCCATAGAGAGATTTGGCTTTAGTTATTATTGCGTTTCCTGTATAACTACTCATAAATTATTCCCCCAAGTAGTCATTAATGCATTCACTGTAAATTTTTTCAACCCAAACTTTACGGTTATTTTCGTAAAACTCTTCCATTTTAGTTAAGATTTCTTTTAATCGTTTTTCAGAATCACTTTTTATCGTGTCTAAAGAAGCTTCGATTTCTTCTTTTCGAAGTTTTAATTTTTCTTTTGCTTCCTCATTATATTTTTTTGTTAATATATCTCTTTTTTCACGCAAAAAAATTGGTAATTTCGCTCTCTCTTCTTTGAGCTTCTTTACCTTTAATCTCATTTCTTTATCTAATTCAGTAACTTTAGAGATGATACTTGGCATGTAAATCACCTTCCTAATATTATTATATCATTTTACACTTAATATGAGTAACAATATCTGTGATATATCTATGTTAAAAAGAAAAAGCTCAGAAGAGCTTCAACTATATTTTTTCAACTTCTTTTAGTTTATAGTGAGTTCCTTGTAATGCTTCCTCAATAATTCTTTTTGAAACATATCCATCATATGTTACAGCACAATCATCAACTGATACTGATACATTAGAAACACCATATATATTTACAAAAATATGTTTAATTTCCTCGGCACAGCCTTCACAGCATATGCCATCAACAATAGCTTTTTTCATTTTAATCAATACCCTTCCACATCTATACAGTAATTATATTACTTTATTGGTATAGTGTCAAACAAAATAGCAGTTTTAGAATTGAAACAATAACGATTATTTAATGAAAATATTTTCATTGAGATTTTTTAAAAACTGACAAATACAACAATATCGCACAACTCTGCAATTATATACTAAAAGCTATGATTTTAGGCTAAACCAAATTTCTTGAAACCGCTTGACATATACTAAAATCTTATATATTATTGAAAACATACAGACGAAAAGAGTGATGACATGCCAAGGAAGATTATAAAGAGAGACAGAATGATAGTTCCCTTTCGAAAAGAAAAGATTGTTTTAGCTATTTTTAAAGCAGCTAGCTCAGTAGGCGGTTCTGATTTTCAAAAATCAGAATTTTTAACTGACGAAGTTTGTGAAATTGCAAATCGCAAATATCCTAACGGAATTGCTGAAGTTGAAGGATTGCAAGATATCGTTGAAAAAGTACTTATCGAAAACGGTCATGCAAAAACTGCTAAAGCATTTATTCTATACAGAGAAAAAAGAAGAGCTTCAAGAGAATCAAACGCATTAATTGGCGCTACAATCGGAATGTTCACAGAATATTTAAACGATCGTGACTGGCAAATTAACGAAAATGCTAATACACAAAAATCAATTAATGGATTAAATAACTATGTAAGAGAAGAATTCACTAAAAATTACTGGTTACATGAAATCTATCCTGAAAATATTAGAAAAGCTCATCTTGATGGTGATATACATATTCATGATTTAGGCTTTTTTGGACCTTACTGTGCTGGATGGGATTTAAAACAAATTATTACAGACGGTTTTGGTGGTGTTCCAAACAAAGTTGAATCAAGTCCTCCTAAACATTTTAGGTCATTACTTGGTCAAATAATCAACTCTACTTTCACTACTCAAGGTGAAACTGCAGGTGCCCAAGCATGGTCATCCTTTGATACATATTTAGCTCCTTTCGTTAAATATGATAAATTGACTTATAAAGACGTTAAACAAGCCTTACAAGAGTTTATTTTTAATTTAAATGTTCCAACTCGCGTTGGCTTCCAATGTCCATTCTCAAACCTAACATTTGATATTAAGGCACCAAAAACCATGAGAGACCAAAATGTTCTTTATGGTGGTAAATTAATGCCAGAAACCTACGGTGATTTTCAAGAAGAAATGGATTTAATAAATCTTGCATTCTGTGATGTAATGATGGCCGGTGATGCAAAAGGTAGAGTATTCACTTTTCCTATCCCAACTATCAACGTGACTAAAGATCTTGAATGGGAAAGTCCAGTAATTGAAAAATACATGGAAATTACAGCTAAATACGGTATTCCATATTTTTCAAACTATATTAACTCCGACTTATCACCTGAAGATGCACTTTCAATGTGCTGTAGACTAAGACTTGATACTAAAGAATTAAGAAAAAGAGGTGGAGGTTTATTTGGATCAAACCCTCTAACCGGTTCAATTGGCGTAGTTACAATTAACTTACCAAGATTAGCTTATCAATCTAATACACAATCTGAATTTTTCGCTAGATTATTAGAACATCTTAATACAGCTAAAAAAAGTTTAGAAATAAAAAGAAGAGTAATTGAAGAACAAACAGAAAATGGACTATATCCATATAGTTCTTCATATTTAGCAGATATTAAACTAAAAAGTGGTTCTTACTGGTATAACCATTTCAACACTATAGGTTTAATCGGAATGAATGAAGCTTGCCAAAATATGTTAGGTGTAGAATTTGACTTAACGACCAAAGAAGGCCAAAAATTCTCAGTCAAAACGTTAAACTTTATGAGAGATATATTAAAAGAAATTCAAGAAGAAACAGGTAACTATTACAATCTAGAAGCTACTCCAGCTGAAGGAACAAGTTATAGACTAGCTAAAAAAGATAAAGATAAATATCCAAATATCATAACTGCTGGTAATGAAGTACCATATTATACAAATTCATCTCAACTTCCAGTTGGATTCACAGATGATATATTTGAAACATTAGATTTACAAGATGAACTTCAATCATTATATACTGGTGGTACTGTACTTCATCTTTATTTAGGCGAAAGAGTAAAAGATACTCAAACGGCTAAAAACTTAATCAAAAAAGCATTCACAAAATACAAACTTCCTTATATCTCTTTAACTCCTACTTTCTCTGTTTGTAATGACCACGGATATATCTCAGGAGAACACTTCACTTGTCCTACTTGTGGTAAAGAGGCTGAAGTCTATACTAGAGTTGTTGGTTATCTTAGACCAGTTCAAAACTTTAATAAAGGTAAAAAAGCTGAATACAAAGATAGAGTTAAGTATGTAATTAAAGACCAAACTATTAATTTTGAGGACAAAAAAATATGATTTTTGCAGGAATGACAAAATCTTCCTTGCTAGACTATCCAGGTAAAATTTCTATCGTATTATATACTCCTGGATGTAATTATAACTGTTTCTATTGCCATAACAGGGTATTAATAGAAGATATCAGTGAAAAAATATCACTTAATGAAATAATGGAATTCCTAAAAAAAAGAGTTGGTTTAATTGACGCCGTTGTTGTATCAGGTGGAGAACCAACTCTTCACTATGATTTAATTCCTTTTTTAAGGATAGTTAAAGAAATGGGATACTTAACAAAATTAGATTCAAATGGTAGTTCACCAGAAACTATCCAAAAATGTATTGATGAGGGGGTTGTAGACTACTTTGCAATAGATTACAAAGCTCCTGCATCAAGATACACAGAAATAGCAAGATTTGAAGCCGATTCAAAAAAAGTATTACAAACTATAAATATACTACTTAATAACAATCAAAATTTTGAAGTAAGAACTACAGTTGTTCCTCAGTTATCTCTTAATGATTTAATTCAAATGTCGAAAGAATTACCCGAAGTACCAAGATACGTATTAAATCCATATAGAACACCTAGTGAGTATTTAGAAGCGGATAAAGCGCTAATTGACGTGCCGCCTTATCCCGAATCTACCATAGCTGAGTTTGCACTTACTTTGAAGTTATATCAACCAAATGTAATATTACCGTTCTAGAACAGATTTAGTCTGTTCTTTTTTTTGCAAAAAAAAATCAGCTTATAATGAGCTGATAGTTTACTTAGTGGTGGAGGGGGACGGTTTCGAACCGCCGAACCCGATGGGAGCAGATTTACAGTCTGCCGCGTTTAGCCTCTTCGCTACCCCTCCATATATACTGTTTTTTACGCTATTACATTATATCAAATCAATTTTTAAAAAGCAAGAATAATTTACTTGATTTATCAAATAACTCTAATATGATTTTTTTTCATGATATAATTGACAGTAAGATATTACACAAGGAGAATTTATATTATGAATATAGCCCTAATAGCTCACGATAAAATGAAACCAGAAATGATTGAATTCGCTACGAAATATAGAGACATTTTAAAAAAACATAATTTAGTTGCGACCGGTACTACTGGTCATAAAATTATCGCCGCTACTGGATTAAATATTAGATGTTTTAGGTCAGGTCCGCTTGGCGGAGATCAAGAAATAGGAGCTAGAGTTGCCAATGGCGATTTAGATTTAATTTTCTTCTTTAGAGATCCATTAACTGCACAGCCTCACGAACCTGATGTTAATGCTTTATTACGATTAAGTGATGTATACAAAATAGCATTAGCCACCAATAGTACTACAGCTGAACACATGATTAAATCACTACAATAGAAAAAGCCACTTTAAGTGGCTTATTTTTTTGGAGAAAATATGATTAATGGAATCAACATTTCATCTTTTGTCAATCCTGCATGTTGAGCTTTAAACACTCTTTTAGAATTACTTAACTTAAATGCATATTTATCAATAGCTATAGCGAAATAATCACCTAAAAATTCTTTTACCTTATAATGTTCTTCGGCGTCTCCTAGTATTTTAGTATTTAAGAAGTCTTCTGACTTATACAATATGAAATATTCACTGAAATGTTTGTTGAAGGCATTAACAAAAGCTTCTTCTTGGTCATCTTTAATAAAGAAAGCTGTTGCTCTAGCTTCAATTGAAGGATTATGTTTAAAAGTGTTAATAATATCTTCATAATTCCATAACTCTAGTTCTTCAATATCAATTTGACCATGATCTGCAGTAATAATTACTAAAGTATCATCGTCTAACTCATCAATTAAGTATTTTACGGATTCATTGATATCATTAATATGGTTTTTAACTTTTACAGAAGTAGTGCCTGTTCTATGTAGAAGTGTATCTAGTTTATCCCAATATGAATAAACGAAATGTCTTCCTTCTGTTTTAGTTTCTTTAATTATAGTCTCACATTCATCTCTAAATGTTTTATGTTCAGGAGTTCTAAACTCCGGAAATATTTCTTTTGTCTTAATATCTGGATTTTTTTCTTCTATAAGGCCATATATTTGTTTAACAGGAGCGTATTTTTCACTAACAGAATAATCAAACTTATGTTTTTCATCATAAAAATCTTTATTAAAGAAAAATATCACTGATCTGTCTTCTTCTTTTATATATTGAAGCCAACCAATCCAACCTGTATTTACAGGAGGTTTTCCTGTTAATATGCTAGTAGTTGCTGCAACAGTTGTTGATGGAAACACAGTTGTTAATGTCTCAATTTGATTTTCTCTTAAAAACTCAGTCTCATTTGGGTGTTTTTTTAATATTTCTGACCCCATTGCATCCACAAGAATCAAAACTACATTTCTATAGTTCTTATTTAATTCTTTTTCTAAGCATTGTAAAACAGTAAACTCAGTTTTAACATTATAGTGTTTCAGTATTGTAGTAGTTATGTTCATCAAGCACTTATTGTAATCTGGAAAAACAATATTTTTCATATAGAACTCCTAACTTGCGACTGATAACCTTATCTTAGGTATAAATTTTACTCTAGTAAACAACCAAAAACCAACTAATGTTGCTAGTATATTACTTGCCAACATAGAATACCATATTCCTGCTGGACCAAAATCTGTGAAACGCATTGTTAACAATACAAATGGCAATCTAAATAACCATAACCTAACAATAGCTAAAACAAAGGTAAACTTTGTATCTCCACTTCCCTGGAATGTTGCTGAGAAAGTTTGGAACACAGCTACTATTGGTAAGCTAAGACCAATAAATACCATATATTGAACTGCTAAATCTATTGTTGATGCATCATGACTAAACATTCTAACCAATATATTTCTAAACGGTAAGATAATCAACACACCCATAATCATAATAGATACACTCATTAGCATTCCCTGTTTTACCGAAGCTTTAGCTCTCGGAATGTTTCCGGCCCCAATGTTTTGTGCCACATATAGAGCCACAATGGCTGTTATGGAGGAGACAGGGAACATAATCAGAGAATTTATCCGATTACCGACATAGAACGCGGCTGATACACTCGTCCCAAATGAATAAATAAAACTATTTAAAATAACGAATCCAACTGCTTGGATTGATTGACCAATTGAAGCAGGTAAAGCAATCTTGAATATGTCTCTAACAATCGGAATATTAACATATGATACTTTAAACGATATACTAATACCGTTCTTAGACTTAATTAAATAATATATCAAGAAAGGTAACATTACTATATGAGCAAATAATGTTGATAAAGCTGCCCCTTTAATTCCTAGATTAAAGACTAATATTAGTAACGGCGTCAATATTATATTGATCAATATACCAAATGAACTAATAAGTACAGGAGTAACAGTATCGCCAGTTGATCTTCTTAGTGCTTGGAATGCAAATGACAAGAATAGAATTGGTAATTCGAAACTTCGAATTCTCAAATACAATATAGCATATTCTAAGTCAGAACCTTGAGCTCCCATTAGACCTAAAATAACCGGTGCCAATATAAAAGCAACAGCCGTGAACAAAACTCCAAGTATAATCGATATATATATTGTATTAGTTGCGTATCTTTTCGCGTTATTAAAATCTCTTTTTCCCATATACTGCCCAATTAAAGCATTACCAGCTACACTTAATCCCATTCCGAATGAAATAAAGATAAAATATATTGGCCATGTTAATGCAACAGCACTCTGCATCGATGTAGCAATTGCTTCATCAGCAATTTGACCTAAAAATATACCATCTACTATATCATGTATAGTTTTTAAGATATTTGCCAAAAAAACTGGGAAGGCTAAAACTATCAGACCTTTCCAAATAGGGTTATCATGTAATATTAATTTTGATTTTTTTTCAACTTTTGAATCCATGATTACCCCCCTGCAAAAAAAAGAAAAACACACATATTTGTGCGCCGCCTCAATACATATAATGCAACAGTAATTAAAATGGAGCCGAAAGTGTATCTTGAAGCTAACTCACTAATAAGCGAGTAATGTTCGGTGCATTCTCTTGTACTAAAAGCAATATTGAATGTGTTTTACGCTATTAAATTATACAATTATAGATAGATAAAGTCAATGCATTGATACTTAATCATTTATCCTTTATTATTCATATTAAAAGGATTACCAATCATGGTAATCCTTATAAATAAATAAATTATAATTTTTTAACTTGGAGTTGCTCCTGATTCAAAATAAAGCATCCAGCTAAATGCTGCATCAATATCAATATAACCAATTAAATATCCACTAACTTCATATTCTAATCCAACGGTTGAAGTTAAATCATTTTCAACCACAGCTGTATTAGGAATAATCAATTTTATACTGTAATAAGAACCCGTATTTTGATCATAATAGTTATCATTTTCTAAATAAAATATTGGATTAGAACTATTATAATTCCATGTTACTGTACCTGTAATAGTTACATATTGATATAACATATCTGGATCCAAATAATCCAAAGCTAAAATATCAGCGAATGTCATAGTTACAGACGGATAGAAGAATAAATTATCAGAAGTTAAAACTTCAATAAACACTGGCGTTTCTAGCATTGAAACAATGTTATTAACGTCTAAAGCACCTCTTATTGCAATAAGCCTTACATAATCACCAACACTAAGTGCAATTGAATCAGCGGCAAATGTAACACTTGCCATACTTGCTAAGTCAACATATATTTCATAATCATTATCTTTAATAATCATTGACAAATAATCACCATCGTCATTAGTATTAAGTACAACTATAAGTCCTTCCACTTGATAAGTATCTTCTCCCGCAGCCCAAATAACATCTTCAATTAAACTAGTAGTTCTAGGATTAATATTAACTGTTATAGTAGCTGTATCAGTTGTAACACCATCAGCATATAAGAATGTAACTAATATATCAACCGATATAGGTACATCTGTGTAGTTAGTTAAGAATCCATCAATATCAACATAAACTGAGTCACTACCATTAACAAGTTCATAAGTAATACCAACATTATGATTATTATCATAGTCAGGTAAAATTCCTAAACTGTCTCCAGCAAAGATATCAAAGTCTACAAATTGGTCTAATAGTTTTTCTTTCGCAATAGCCACGTGATTTTCAGCTGTTTCAGTTGGTAGGATAACTTCATCATATGTACCAATTGAATCAAGAATTAAATATTCTCCACGATAGTATTCCATTGGTACCATACATAAAACATCTACATATTCTCCAACAAAATCGAATAAAGCTGAAGGACCTTCCCAACTATATAGTTCAGTTCTAATGTAAATCATTTCTCCATTATATTCTAATGTAAACATTTGCGCAAAAGAATCAAATCCAAGTTTACCATAAATACTTAGATAATCTCTCTGGATTGGATTGATATCATAATCATTTGTATATATATCAGTAATAGCTATTTGAACTGGTAATAAGTTAATAACATTTCCAGAAGTCTTGCTAACAAGCATTACATCATATGTATA
The DNA here is from genome assembly GCA_964535005.1 of uncultured Candidatus Izemoplasmatales bacterium. Taxonomy (GTDB): domain Bacteria; phylum Bacillota_I; class Bacilli_A; order Izemoplasmatales; family Hujiaoplasmataceae; genus 4572-104. The sequence goes on along the minus strand of CAZHSG010000004.1, from coordinate 20,294 downwards.
ATCAGGAATATTATCAATTACAGTTTTTTTACCAATTACTAAAACCCCATCTCCTGAATTAACCCATGAGTGTGTATAAGCACTTAAATAATAGATTTGATTATCTATTAACAAATAGTAGTAACCCCAACCACTGATGATTACAGTTGCTTCTAAAGCAATTTCATTAGTTCCTGGTAGATTTTCAAATAAATCATTAAGTGTGCCAATAGCAAAGCCATTTAGCCTTGTAGTATAGGTTGTTACTGCCTCAGCTAAGTTACAGCTTACAGTAACTTGAATCAATAAATCTATATCATTAGGAGCGATTAAAGTTTCATAATAACCACCGTTGTAATTAACATATTCTGCTCCATTCAAAAACTCAAATTCAACAACTAAATCTGGGAAAGCATCTGTTAATACAAAAGGTAAACTTGGGAAAGAACCCCATTCACCAGGATTAAGCATCGGATTATATTCATGAATTTTATTAATTATATATGCCATTGCTAAATCAGTTGCTTCTTGTTCTGAATAACTTCCTAATGTAATTGAAGCCAAAGAACTATAGTCAAAATCAACGAACATTAAAGAAAGATCTGAGTTATCATACAAACTATTTGTACCAAATACAAATCCATTTAATGTCACAATATATCCTGTATAATAATTTAATATACCATACCAAGTATCAACATTAGAAATAAGAACTCGATCTACTCCGTCATTGATATAGTACATTGCATAACTACCATTAGTAACTCTTTCTAATACACCTGTAATAGAAATTGCTTGACCATAAATACTGGAATCAAGTAAATCAAGTGCATTAATATCACTAGCTAACATATCTGTAAATGTTACCGACACAGGATTATTTCTTGATATAGCTTCCCAGCAACCAAATACAAGTTCCGGTCTTCCACCATTTGTAACAGCTTCACCGGAAACTCTTAGAACATCACCGATATAACCTAGACCATAATCATATAAATCATTATAGGTAGCATAGTCAACTTTCACAAATATAAATCCAGTTTCATCATTTATCATAAGATAGTAGTTATCATCTGAAACTCTAGTAACAGAAATAACCATACCTTCTACTATGTAATCTAAAGCACTATCAAAAATTATGTTTTCAATGTCTGTAATAACTATAGTCAACGGTGCTTCTACAGTGAAATTAAAAGTAAATGTTTTTAAAGTACCATAACTATCTAAATCTACTTGAATTTCGACAATACTATCAACTAAAGTTTCACCAGTTTGAATATTATAACCACTCGCAAAACTTATTAAATCATTAGGATCAACAATATCAGTCATCGTTATCGTTACTGCGGGGAACATTTCTGTAATAGTCTCAAAGTCAAAATATTCTCCACCGATAACTGAGGTTTGGTAATTATCCATAATATATGCTTCAACTAAATCAATTTTTTCTTGATCAGTGTAATCATGTTTAACTATATCACCAGTCATCCCTACATATTTCATAACCCAAAGATATTCAGAAAAATTATTATCATATGCATAAGAGCTTATAAATCCACGGAGTGTGACTGTGCTTTTATCTATTAATGCAAGATCTTGATATGTATAATAATCTGAGTAATCAATTATGATAATGCCATCAGGAGTAACTAAAGCCATATTTGAACCACTAATTGAGTAGATCCTTCCAGTAATTTCTACATAATTTGTAAAACTTCCACAATCTTTAGAATCTTGATCTAAAACATCCGCAAAATCCAAAGTTGTAATTGGAATACTTACAGCATTATCTCTGGATAAAATCGTAATTAAAGTTTCATCCATATTATAAATTTCACTCAAGTATACTTCGGCGCCTTGGTAATTCTTATTCCAAGCTACATAAAGTATTATTTCATCTCCTAATTTAACTTCGGGAATACTAATATCAACAAATATTAAATTACCTAAAGTGTCCATTAGATATAAATAATCAGGATGCCAATAGGCTACTAACCCTTTGACAAAATAATCACCATAAGCATCATTTTGTTTAAGATCAACTATATCAGTTATTACAGAGTGTTTTAACACTGAGTCATAAACAAATGTAACACTTTCAAGTTCCTTAGTAATCGTTATTGTGAATGATAAATTAACATCAGTATCAAATACAACATCAAATCTTTGATTTTCCATATCATAAACATCAGCAGTGGCAGTATCTAATACCCAACTAACACTAGCGCCTAAAACAGGATGATATGTATATAAATAAAAATTTTGCAATGAATCAAAAGTTTTTCCTTCTAATTGATAAAGTAATAATTTTTTTATAACTTCAACTAATTCACTATCAGTATATTCAGGTATTTCAACATCTTGTCTAATTCCTTCATAATCTAATATTAAATTGCCTTCTTCGTCATCATCAATATAACCTTTGATAATAACTTCTAAATATCCATAATTCATTAGTTTCTCAAAACCACTGTAAGTAAAAGGATTTACTCCTAAATGTAAATCATCTACAACAAGGTTATATCCACTTTGATATCCTATTCCTTCTGGTAATAAGAAACCACGAATTTCAATATATTTACCATAAATAGCTGGATCAAGTGGGTCTAAAGCTAAAAATTCAGTTAAAGTCATTAGTACAGGTGCATTTCCCAAATCATTTTCTTGAGATAATATTTCAACAAGTGAAACATCTCCATCTAACGCATCTAAATAGACTTGATTTCCAAGCATGTCTTTTCTTACATTAAGTAATACTTCATCGCCTATTTGTAAATCAAATTGATTAAACACAAAAACAGAACCTGTATCATCTTTTATGATAACATCTCCCATTTCAGTACTCGAAACTACAATCCCTTGAATCAAATATTCATCTCCAACTACACCATTTAAGAAATCTGCGATTGGAGTAATAGTAACTGCATTTAAGATAACATTAATTGTGAATAAATATGGATTTGAATCAATTGTCGCAGTTACTTCAAAACTTATAGTTTTAATTTCCGAAGTCTCTAAAAATATTTTATTAACACTGTCATAGAAACTTGCGTTATCATTAATTGCTTGATATGTAATTGTAGAAAAACCAAATGGATCAGATGCTGGAATTTCAAACGAATTTCCTGGAATAAATTCCATACCATTGAATTCTGTATTTATTAAATCCCGAATAATCATTTGTACTTCAATATCTGTCATTGGAATAATTGTCAAACCAATGATTGCAGCTTCAAAATGATCATCAACCCAAACAAGAGCATATGTCATATCTACACGATTTAACACACCCACAGTCATCATAAATGACTTGTCGCTCTCATAAGATTTATTATAGACAGGAATTTTTTGTAAAGTAACCGGATCAGCTAGCATATAAGTTCCATCATCAAGATAAAAAATACCTTCAGTTGAAAAAATATTATGAATATAATTATCGACATCAACGATATCATTCAAGCCATCAAAACTAAGATTAATTGGCGTCTTAGTAGGATTGTCAGATGAACCAATAACAGTCTCAGTTATATTAATTATCAAAGGAACCCCACTAATAAAATCTAACTCACCACTAACCTCAATAAAGTCACCAATATTAATTCCAGTATGATCACCTAAGATAAATACATATCCAGTTTCATCAAAGATAAAATATCCAGGATAATCTGAACCAAATATACCATAAACTGTCCCGGCTATTTCTGCCGGACTTCCATCCGCTTGATTAACTTGATTATAAACAAGTGAAGGATCAGCCACTTCTATCCATTTTGCATAAAGTATTAAATCATTACTAGACATATTTGTTAAAACAAATTCATTAGTTAAAAGACTATCCGTAAACCAACCGCCAAAAATATTAGTAGTTTTAATAGGATTATCTGGTAAAGTAATAAGTTCATTATAATCATATATTTGAACAGAAATAACATTCCCACCATTTGTTTGGAAACTTATTGAATATTGTATAATTTCAAACTTAGCATATAATGTTAAATTTCCATATGGTACAACATTACTTGTAAACTCAGTTTCAAAAGTATTTGATGTATACCAACTCATAAAATCATAACCTTCTAAAACTGGAGTTGGTAACCCAAACAAATCACCTGTTAAAACATTTAAATCATCAATATCTGAGGCAGCATATGTTTCAAAGCTAATTGTAGAAGGCAAACCTACCCATTTCGCATAGAGAGTAACGTCTTCCGCTGGCATTGATGTGAATGTATATACAGTAGTCAATCCATTATCACTAAACCAATCAATGAAGGTATAACCTTCTTTTGTTGGTTTCACCGGTTCTGTTACAACGGTTCCAAAGTCTTGAGTTAAAGCTGTAACTGTTGAACCTAGATTTGACTCAAATGTTATCATATATTCATTGATTTCCCATTTTGCATACAGAGTAATATCTTCTGCAGACATTGTGGTAAATGTGTACGCTGTAGTCAACGCACTTTCTTCGTACCAATCAATAAATGTGTATCCAACTCTAGTTGTTTCAACTGGTTCTGTTACAGTAGTTAAATAATCTTGGGTTAGAGCTGTAACTGCTAAACCTAGATTTGATTCAAAGGTTATCGTATATTCATTGATTTCCCATTTTGCATATAGTGTAATATCTTCCGCTGGCATGGTTGTAAATACATATGCGGTAGCCAATTCAACATCACTATACCAATCAATGAAGGCATAACCTTCTTTTGTTGGTTCAACTGGTTCTGTTACCGTTGTTTCAAAATCTTGGGCTAGAGTCGTAACTGCTGAACCTAGATTTGACTCAAATGTTATCATATATTCATTGATTTCCCATTTTGCATACAGAGTAATATCTTCTGCAGACATTGTGGTAAATGTGTACGCTGTAGTCAACGCACTTTCTTCGTACCAATCAATAAATGTGTATCCAACTCTAGTTGGTTCAACTGGTTCTGTTACAGTAGTTAAATAATCTTGAGTGATTGCTGTAACTGCTGAACCTAAGTTTGATTCAAAGGTAATCGTAAATTCATTGATTTCCCATTTTGCATATAGTGTAATATCATCCGCTGGCATTGTAGTAAATGTATATGCAATAGTTAATCCACTATCACTATACCAATCAATGAAGGTATAACCTTCTTTTGTTGGTTCTGTTGGTTCTATTACAGTAGTTAAATAATTCTGAGTGATTGCTGTAACTGGTGTCCCTTGATTTGATTCAAAGGTAATCATATATTCATTGATTTCCCATTTTGCATACAAGGTTATATTTTCTAGCGGTATTGTAGTAAATGTATATGCAGTAGTCAAATCAATATCACTATACCAATCAACGAAACTGTATCCTAATCTTGTTGGCTCTGTTGGTTCAGTTACAGTAGTCAAATAATCTTGAGTGATTGCTGTAACTGCTGATCCTGAGTTTGATTCAAAGGTAATCATATATTCATTGATTTCCCATTTTGCATACAAAGTAATATCCGCAGTAGGAATACTTGTTGAAATAAACTCTGTTTCATAAGAGTCACTCAAATACCAACCTTCAAACGTATATCCGGCTTTGGTTTGTTCTGGGAGAACTGTTGTTACTCCCTCCACATATTGGCCATCGCTAACAACCGACCCACCCATACTATTAAAGATAATATCATAGGTTACTACTGTTGTTACTACTGTTGTAGTCGCTGTAGTAGTCGCTGTAGTAGTCACTGTAGTAGTCACTGTAGTAGTCGCTGTTGCTGTCGTTGCAGTAGTCGCTGTAGTAGTCTCTGCAGTTGTAGTAACTACTGTTATTGCTGTAGTAGTTGTACTTCCACCGAATAAATCACAACCAAGTAAAAACACAGAAGCAAATCCAAGCATAATAATAATTGTTAGTTTTCTTTTCATTATATCCTCCTAATTTTATTATATATTGGACAATTTTATCCAGAATCACAATATTAATAACATAGTTAAAAAAATCTTTTGACCAAAGTGATATTTAACATGATAAAATTTTTAAAAACAGTTTCTATTTAAGACAGTGTAATTTAACAAAAGAAAAGAATGATTTGCATCTTAGATACATATATTAAAAAAAAGCTAGCACCGATAAGAGATAATAAGAAGTAAATTACTCTTGCCGCGCTAGCAAATATTATTCTAAAGATTACTATTTTTGTGATAAATATAACAATAATATAAATATATATACAATTTAGATTTATTTTATCATGTAAATTAAAAATACACAATAGACTAGCATCAAATTTAAAATGACTTTAGAATAATCACTTTCCATTAAAGTTCTTTATTATATTGCCGAAGAATTTGTATGACAAAAAGGTCGTATATAATAATACGACCACTTAATCGATGAACTTACTACAAGAGAAATTGCATTTGAATATATATTTATATCATTTACAAAGATCAACGGTTCGTTGTTCATAATGCTAAATACGCAGAAAGTTAGTGAGTCATAGATTTTCATTCCCTCAACTCCCCCAACTCACTCAAAATTTTGATGTAAACCCCTGTAAGCAAAGAGTCAACTCATCGAAACTACTACTTTTAATACATTTTGGTACTTAAAAAGCATAAAAAAAAGACGGACCAAAGTCCATCTTATCTAGATAACATAACGTTTTGTTCGTTATAGTTAGAATGCATAAATGGTGCCGAAAGTGCATCTTGAAGCTAAATCGCTAATAAGCGTGTAAAGTACGGTTCACTCTCTTATAAAAAAAGCTATATTGAGTATGTTTTGCACTATTAAATTTTACAATTATTGATAGATAAAATCAATTTATTGATGCTTTATCACTTATCCATAATTTAATATATTAAAAGGATTACCAACCGGGGTAATCCTTTATTTGTTATTCAATTACTGTTACATATCTTATTATACTTGATGTGTTACCACTTGAATCAGTGGCTGTATATGTTATCTCGTAAGTTCCTACAGTATTTATATCAACTACCCCACTTACTGTAATCGTTAACGTTTCTAAAGAATTATCTGTTATCATAATGACTCCACCATCTGTCCATGTTTCTCCGACCTTAATAGTATCTACTCCTAAATTCAGTTCAATCACTGGTGCTGTTTGATCTGTTACAATAACATACCTTGTGATTGAATATGTTTCACTATCATAGTCGTATGAGTAAGTAACTTCATATAAACCTAATGTTGAGTTATCAACTGTATCTAAAGTAGTCATATTATATTCAGTATCATTTAAGACAAACTTAGCTCCCGCATCTATCCATTCTGAATTGATTTCTACTGTGTCTTGTCCTGCATTTATAACTAGTGTAATTTCATCATTGATAATTGTTGTTAAAGTTGTTGATGTAGCTGTTGTTGTTTCTTGGCTTGTAGTTGTTGTTGTTGTTGTTGTTGTAGGCCCAAAAATATCACAACCTCCTAACATCAATGTAAACAGTATTACTAATATTATTAATAGCTTTTTCATAGGATTTCACCATCTTCCTTTTTCGCTAGAACATATAGTTGTAATGGTGTATTTTCATCTACTATGAATATGTACCGTTTATATATATATTCCTTATCGTTAAAGGTATAAGAGTAAGTGATTGTATAAACTCCAGATGTACTCGTATTAACATTGTTTTCTTTGACTGTACATTGGTAATCAGTCCCATTAATATTTACTGTACATAATCCATCTGTATATGTCTCATCTACTTGAATTGTTGTAACTGCATTGTCTAATGTAAACTCTATAACTGGCTCTTTACCATAAACTTTGACATATCTATCTATGGTTGTTTCATTACCTGAGGTATCTGTTACATGATATGTTAATACATATACTCCAGGTGTATAAACATCTACAGTACCTTCAATTATATAAGAAGTATCTGTTACATCTTCTGCAGTAACTCCATATTCTGTATAACTTGTCCCAACTTCTACACTATCTATACTTGGGTTTAATAAAGCAGTTGGTGCTATTGTATCTTGTACAATGACATTAAATGTTTGATTTGTTGCATTGCCTGATTCATCAGCAACACTAACAATTACTGAATATACTCCTGGCACATTATAGTTAACATTATCTTGTTCTTCCTTAAACATAACATAACCATCACTATTATCTTTTACAGGTCCAGTATATCTTTCCCACTCCATATCAGCTATTCCTGCTTCTACTGTTTGGTCATCAATAGTATTAATAAAAGTTGGGGCTGTTGTATCTTGAACCATAATAGTCACTTCTTGATTGCTATAATTACCCGATATATCACTTAATCTTACTGTTACTGTATATGTTCCTGGTGTATCATAATCCATTTGTACTCCAGGCTCACTATACACTAAAATATCATCACTGTTTTCTATTATATTGTTGATTAATGATTCAAGGGTTGTATATTCTCCTGCTTCTATTGTTTGATTTGTTATTTCAAATGCTGGTGCTGTTGTATCTTGTACAATTACTGTTCTTATTACTTCTAGTGCTATATTTCCTTCACTATCTGTAACGTTATATGTAATTGTATAGGTTCCTAATACAGAACTATCTACTGTTGATGAATCTACGATCACTGTTCCTGTTGTATCATAGTTGTCTATGAAAGTTGCTCCTAATTCTGTATAAGTCCCTTCGCATTCTACATATACTGTTTCATCACCCGTTAATGTAATCTTTGGAATTGTTGTATCTTGTACTATTACTGTTCTTGTGACTTCTAGTGCTACATTACTATTTGTGTCTGTAACGTTATATGTAACTGTATATGTTCCTAATACAGAACTATCTACTGTTAATGAATCTATGATTACTGTTCCTAATAAATCGTAATTGTCGGTGAATGTTGCTCCACCTTCTGTATATGTTCCTTCATATTCTACATATACTGTTTCATCACCTGTTAATGTGATCTCTGGAATTGTTGTATCTTGTACTATTACTGTTCTTGTGACTTCTAGTGCTATATTACTATTTGTATCTGTTATGTTATATTTAACTGTATAGGTTCCTAATACAGAACTATCTACTATGGCTCCTCCTCCTAACGCATCTCCTGATGCATCATAGTTGTCTGTGAAGGTAGATCCTTCTTCAGTATACACTCCGTTATATTCTACATATACAACTGAATCGCCAGTTAAACTGATTACTGGTACTGTTGTATCTTGTACGATTACTGTTCTTATTACTTCTAGTGCTACATTACTGTTTGTGTCTGTAATGTTATATGTAACTGTATAGGTTCCTAAGACTGAACTATCTACGGTTGCTCCTCCTACAATCGCATCTCCTGATGCATCGTAGTTATCTGTGAATGTTGCTCCACCTTCTGTATAGGTTCCTTCATATTCTACATATACTGTACTGTCTCCTATTAACGAGATAACTGGAGCTTCTATATTTAAACTGAAATTTCCTGTGATTTCTATTGGGGTATATCTATCTGTTGTTGTTCCATCTCCTAGTTTTCCGTGATAATTACTTCCCCATGCGAATACTCGGCCTATTGAAGTGATTGCTGAGGAATGATAACCTCCTAAAATAACTTCAGTTATTGTTTCTCCTGATGCAAGTCCAAATTGATTTGTTATTTCTGTTGGGGTAGCTGTATCGGTAGTTGTTCCATCTCCTAGTTGTCCCCAATAATTATATCCCCAGGTGAAGATTCTTCCTTCTGAGGTGATTGCTGAGGAATATATCCACCCTAAACTAACTTCAGTTATTGTTTCTCCTGTATTTAAACTGAAATTGCCTGTGATTTCTGTTGGTGTATTTCTATTTGTTGTTGTTCCATCTCCTAGTTGTCCATTATAATTGTGTCCCCAAGTAAATATTCGGCCTTCTGAGGTGATTGCTGAGGAATGATAATATCCTAAACTAACTTCAGTTATTGTTTCTCCAATATTTAAACTGAAATTACCTGTGATTTCTATTGGTGTATATCTATCTGTTGTTGTTCCATCTCCTAGTTCTCCACAACCATTATATCCCCACGTGAAGATTCTTCTTTCTGAGGTGATTACTGAGGAATGATAACCTCCTAAAATAACTTCAGTTATTGTTTCTCCAGTATTTAAACTGAAATTACCTGTGATTTCTGTTGGTGTGAGTCTATTTATTGTTGTTCCATCTCCAAGTTGTCCAAAATTATTATATCCCCACGTGAATATTCGACCTGTTGACGTGATTGCTGAGGAATGCCAATATCCTAAACTAACTTCTGTTATTGTTTCTCCCGTATTTAAATTAAAATTCCCTGTTATTTCTGTTGGAATAGATTTATAGGTAGTTGTTCCGTCTCCTAGTTGTCCTCTACTATTGTATCCCCAGGTAAAAATTCTTCCTTTTGATGTGATTGCTGATGAATGATTAATTCCCAATGAAATGCTTGTTACTGTTTCGCCAGATACAAGTCCAAAATGACTTGTTATTTCTGTTGGCACATTTCTATTAGTTGTTGTTCCATCTCCTAGTTCTCCATAATAATTATTTCCCCATGCGAATACTCGGCCTATTGAAGTGATTGCTGAGGAATGTGTGCCTCCTAATGAAATGCTTGTTATTGTTTCTCCTGTATTTAAAGTGATATTTGAAGCATCTTCAAGTAATAAGTTGTCTGATACAGTATCCCCAGTTGGTACTATTGACTCATCTTGTAATTGAACCATATTCGCTTTAATAACTGTGTTCATTGAAAAAATTGCTACAGTTAATAGCAATGTTAAAAAAATCGTGTAAACTTTCTTCATTATAAATCTCCCTTCAAAACTATTCATGTCATTCTAGAAGTGAGCATTCGATATATAATTCATCATTATAATAAAGTAATTTACATATATTTAGAAATATGAATTAAATACAAAAATACCATAATAATAGTAAATTCTAATAACTAACTATCGAGTATTCTATTAATGTAATTAAATTATCCTGTATAATAAACTCATTATACTATATATATATAATCAAATCAAATATGGTTTTGTTATGGGGTTTAAGCAATGCGTATTACAATTTAAACATACAAATTAAAATGATACAAAAATAGGGTAATAAGCTTCTATTTCCCTTTATTATGCGATATATAACATCTTTAACACTTATTTATGATACGGCTCGTTGTTTTTTATGCTAAATGCACAGAAAGTTAGCGAGTCATGGATTTTCAGTCGTTTCATTCACATTATTAACTGTTTTAGAGGCCGAAAAGACAGCTCATATAAGCTAATTCATCTTATAATTTTTAATTTTTAAATTATTAAGGAACAATTTTTAAAATTAAGCTTAAAATTTATTCTGTTTATATATAGATCATTCAAACCATATTAAAACGTCATTAAAACCATTGTTACCATCTGTTATATCATAGTCATTGCTAACTGTATAACCTGCTGCTACATAGTTTCCTTCACTATCTTGAATTATTGAATAAAAATAATCAGAGTCACTTCCACCTATAGTTTTATCCCATATAACATTTCCTTCGGTATCAATTTTTATAATTAATGCATCTCTAAGTCCATTGTTACCATCTGTTATATCATTATTATCACTCTCTGTGTATCCCACTATTACATAGTTTCCTTCATTATCTTCAATTACCGAGTTAAAAATATCTAAATCACTTCCACCTATAGTTTTATCCCATATAATATTTCCTTCGGTATTAAATTTTACAATTAGCGCATCTCTAGACCCATTGTTACCATCTGTTATATCGTTATTATCACTTTCTGTGTGCCCAACTACTACATAATTTCCTTCATTATCTTCAATTATCGAGTTAAAATGCTCCCAATCACTTCCACCTATAGTTTTATTCCATATAACATTTCCTTCGGTATCAAATTTTACAATTAGTGCATCTCTAGAACCACTGTTATCTGTTATATCTTCGTCGTCACTATCTGTACAACCTACAGTTACATAGTTACCTTCACTATCTTCAATTATTGAGTAAAAATAATCAGATTCACTTCCACCTATAGTTTTATTCCATACAACATTTCCTTCGGTATCAATTTTAACAATTAATGCATCACTAAGACCATTGTTACCATCTGTTATATCATAGTCATGACTACCTGTATAGCCCACCACTACATAGTCTCCTTCATTATCTTCAATTATCGAATTAAAAGAATCCTGCCAATATCCACCTATAGTTTTATCCCATATAACATTTCCTTCGGTATCAAATTTTACAATTAGTGCATCACTAAAACCATTGTTGCCATCTGTTATATCATGATCATCACTATCTGCGTATCCTACTGCTACATAGTTTCCTTCACTGTCTTCAATTATTGAAAGAAAAGCCTCGGTATTACTTCCACCTATAGTTTTATTCCAAATAATATTTCCGTCAGAATCAAATTTTATAATTAATGCGTCTCCAGAACCATTGTTTCCATCTGTTATATCATAGTCATCGCTAGATGTAGAACCGACCGCTACATAGTTTCCGTCACTATCTTCAATTATTGAATGAAAAGTCTCAGTATAACTTCCGCCAAATGTATATGTAATATTACTTATACGCCACTTAGCATATAATGTTATATTGTTATTAACTAAATCAGTTGTGAAAATCCATTTTTCGTCATATGTCAATCCAGAATTTAAGCTTGTATACCAACCATCAAGTGTATATCCAGTTCTTGTAGTTGCAGGAATGACTAATGTACTTCCTTCTTCTACAACGACGTTTTCTACATTAGTTCCTTCCAAAGAGTTAAATGTAACTAAAAACTTCTCTTTTGAATTACAACTAATAAATGTAACTCCTAATGATATTATAAATAATATATAAATAATCTTTTTAAACATTAGTAAATCCTCCTATTTCTATAATCCTTTTAGATCAGTTTTTTCCCATTGTTTATATTGTTTTAATAAAAATATATTAACGTTTTTGGAGACTGAAAATGCAAACAAAAGATTTTCAGTCGTTTCATGTACAAATCATTGTAAATAATAAAGTCAATAACACATGACTTTTTTAAACCTAATCATAGGTTTAGAGTCCGCACTTCTATAAAATACTATTTAACTAGTAACTTTCTGAAGTCCTTTTCTTCAATTAAAAAATTAATTATATCATTTTTATTACTTATAATATTAAATCCTTCATCTTGGTGTAATTTGAAGGCTTTTGTCCTATAATTCTCAAACTCATTATGAACTGCTTTTGCTTGATACTCCTCAAACGCAACAATCAGCAACTTATGTAATGCTTGCTTTGAATAGCCTAATCCTCTATATTTTCCTTCCATAATAATACCCATATCATACCAATCATGTTCAGATTTGTAATGAAGATTCACCTCGCCAATAAATTGATGATCTATATCTCTTTGTATATATGCATAGAAAGAGATTGGTTTATTATCAATCCAATGAGAATACCATTTACCCCATTGATTCTCAGGAAAATCAATACACCCAGAATCTTTATGATATCCAATAAAGTTCAATTCATATCCTTTATTATAATCCATTGTATCAGGTTGCGATAAAATAGTTTGACGGTAATATAGTTCCTTAAAAGTCGGTACATGTAACGATATTTCGTTATTCAACATACTACCTCCTGTTTTTAATAAAATTTTACTTTTTACGTGCCACATGGATTTTCAGTCGTTTCAGGCAAGTGAGAACTCTGAAAATTCTATTGTTTTATCGTCCTTGATGAAAAACATCTGTGTTCCATTATATTGGATTCTTTCTGTATCTACTATGTCTCCATCTATATTTTCCTGTGCTGTAAATGTTTCATAGAATCTGATAACTACTATACCGTTATCAAAATCATATTCTGAGAAATCTACTGATAAATCATAAATGTTATTATATACAACTTTACTGAAGATCGATTTTCCTAGATTACATCGATAATCATCTGATAGCAAATTATCACCAGTTATATTACGTTCATATAGGATTATTCCATCTTCAGGCTCTTTTGATGTTTGACTTTCATCTATTACATAAACCGCAATATAATGACTAATAATATTATAGTTTTCTAAATCGCCCTGATAATCATGTCCATAACTAAAATGGATTTTTATGTTATCATTTAAATCATAATTTTTATAGTCAAGACTAATTTGCACACAACCCGGCCAAGTAGCTCCATCACCAATAGTAGTTCCAATGTTTATTTCACCGCTTATATTACAAGCGAGCAATATAAAAGAAAAAAGAATAACATTAAAAATCATTAGATATCTTTTCATACATTTTCTCCTATAAATTTATTAATATCTTTTGATTATTATAACATAAAAATAACAGCAAGTAAATTTACTATCAAATAATATCATCATAAATATAGCAAACAAAAAAGCCATCAAATGATGGCTTTATTTCTATCTTGATGGTGATTCGCAGGAGGAATTGAACCCTCGAAACATGGATTTTTAGTCGTTTCATGCACTAAATATTTCAAATTATGAAGTCATATTGACTTCTTTTTTTCCGTTCAAACGGTTTTAGAGACCGAAAAAACAGCTCCTACGGGTTAATTCGTCTTAAAATTTTTGATTTTTAAATTGTTAAGGAACAATGTTCAAAAATAAGCTTAAATTTTATTCTGTTTCTATATAGATTATTCAAACCATATTAATGCATCACTAGAACCATTGTTTCCATCTGTTATGTCATAATCATTACTTATTGTTAAGCCCACTGCTACATAGTTTCCTTCACTATCTTCAATTATTAAATTCAACTCATCGTAACTACTTCCACCTTTAGTTTTATCCCATATTACATTGCCTTCAGTATCAATTTTTACAATTAATGCATCGCTAGAACCATTGTTGCCATCAGTTATATCAAGGTCATTGCTACTTGTATGGCCCACTGCTACATAGTTTCCTTCACTATCTTCAATTATTGAATTCAACCCATCGTAACTACTTCCACCTATAGTTTTATCCCATATTACATTTCCTTCAGTATCAATTTTTACAATTAATGCATCGCTAGAACCATTGTTGCCATCATTTATATCAAGGTTATTGCTACTTGTATAGCCCACTGCTACATAGTTTCCTTCATTGTCTTCAATTATCGAGCTAAAAGAATCAGTATCACTTCCACCTATAGTTTTATCCCATATAACATTGCCTTCAGTATCAAATTTAACAATTAATGCATCACTAAACCCATTGTTACCATCTGTTATTTCATAGTCATTGCTAGCTGTAAAACCCACAGCTACATAGTTTCCTTCACTGTCTTCAATTATTGAATCAAAATGCTCAGATTTACTTCCACCTATAGTTTTATCCCATATAACATTGCCTTCAGTATCAATTTTTACAATTAGCGCATCAGCATACCCATTGTTGCCATCTGTTATATCATAGTCATTGCTACCTGTAAAACCCACAGCTACATAGTTTCCTTCATTGTCTTCAATTATCGAGCTAAAATAATCCCAATCACTTCCACCTATAGTTTTATCCCATATAACATTTCCTTCGGTATCAAATTTTACAATTAGCGCATCTCTAAATCCATTGTTACCATCTGTTATATCATAATCATCACTATCTGTGTATCCCACTGCTACATAATTTCCTTCACTGTCTTCAATTATTGAATGAAAATAATCCCAATTACTTCCGCTTATAGTTTTATCCCATATAACATTGCCTTCAGTATCAAATTTTACAATTAATGCATCACTAAAACCATTGTTACCATCTGTTATATCATGGTCATTGCTACTTGTAAAACCAACTGCTACATAGTTTCCTTCACTATCTTCAATTATTGAATGAAAAAAATCAGAATTACTTCCGCCATATGTAACATTACTTATACGCCACTTTGCATATAATGTTATATTTTCTGCAGGTATGTATTCATCGTCAAATAATGTAGTTCTATCCGAGTTAATATACCACCCAGTAAACGAATGGCCTATTTTAGAAGTATTAGGAAAGAGGATTGGAGAATTATAATCTTGTGTTATTGAATCAACTTCTATCCCTCCGTCAACATCAAAAGTGATAGTATATTGATTAACAATCCAATTTGCGTAAATTGTCATATCACTTGATAAAGGAGAATCAATTAATGAATTAGCACTAAATGGCTGTGAAAAAGTATTATTATCCCAATACCAACCGCTAAAAATAAACCCTTCTTTTATGGGCTCTTCTGGTATTGAAATTACTGATTTACCATCTGATTCTATTGAAGTAATTTCGTTTCCTCCATTTGAATTAAAATATAAAGTGTATTCAACGCGAGAAAAATCACACCCAATGAGCAAAACTCCTATTATTAAAATCGACACATATATCGTTAATCTTTTCATCATTTTCCCCCCAAAAATTACTAACAATCTTATTAGTTCAGACCTCATTAATACTAAAGTAATCTTGTTGTTAATCTCATTATAACTCTATTTTCTAATATTACAACAAATGGACTATTTTTAGGCAAGAAAAAATCAGCTATCTTTTCAGAAGCTAATTTTCTTTTTGATACTCATTTTTCTTTAATTTATTTATCGCATTTTTATCAATATTATAGCTAGTTACCCATTTATTCTTTAAACTTGTTTCTACAAATGTTTTAAGATTAATTAGTATGGTCAAGTTTTCATTATCTAATATCATGTTTTGAACAATCTTAAACAATGTCTCTCTTTTCTCTTTGATTTTTTCTACTTCAGTTTTTAATTTGAAAGCCTAGAAATTAAGGGTAGCAAAAAAGTGAAGATTTTTACATCCAATATATTAAGTTCTAGGGTTTGGTAATTTTGATGTTTTATTACTAAAAACATTATGTATTTGTGTAGTATCCTTGAAGTTCTAGGGCCGGCAAGACTAATTTAATATGAAAATTAGCATTTCAATACTTCCATTATCTAAGACATCGGCACCAAAGTTTTGATGTAAACCCCTGTAAGTTAAGGGTCAACTTGCAAGAACTGTTACTTTTGATACTTTTTTGATGCATATTCGATGCATAAAATGCAAAAAAAAGACGGACCAAAGTCCATCTTATCTAGATAACATAACGTTTTGACCGTTATTGTTAGCGACTATGAATGGTGCCGAAAGTGCATCGTGAAGCTAACTCGCTAGTAAGCGAGTAAAGTTCGGTTCACTCTCTTATAAAAAAAGCTATATTGAATGTGTTTTACTTTGAGTCATTGAGAACTTCACTCAAACATTTTGAGTAATAATTCGTTAGTAAGTTTGGAAAAAATAAATTAAAATGTACTAATTAAGTAGTTCACTCTATAATATCCTTTGACATTCTTGAAGTATACTTGATAAAAATTAGTCGAGTCCATGAAGTCTACAAATTCTACTCTACCATCAATTGATGTTGTAACACCTAATGATAAAGCGAATTGTGCTACATCTACTCCATCTATGCTTTTGTAACACTCTACAACATATCCCAATATCAACCCATCAAATTCAATCTCTTTTTCATATAATTCTACTCTACAAGAATCTATATCTGATGCATCAGGATACACAAACTCCAAAACATCCATTAAATATCTGTCATCTCCGTCAACTAGTACAGTGTAAAAACGGATTTCGTCGTTGTTTTTAGCAAATGAATATATCTCTTGTGCCCCTTCAGCACCAATTAGCTCATATCCTTCATTAACAAACTCTGGAAGATAGTCCTGAGAATTTTCTTGATTCTCATAATCAAAGAAATTATTCTCATTTTTGTGTTTCGGATTTTCATATATACTTATTGCCATAAAAATGGATAATATCATTAAGACAAATGTGGCAACTACAACTAGATTAAAATTTAACAATTTTCTAACTTTTTCTCCCTTAACGTACTTATTGTAATTTCTTCTAAATAAAATGTTATAACCAATCGTAATGATTGATGCAGTGACAATTATGATTGTGATTGTTACCATTAACTTCGTATAATCTAATATAAACAATCCAAAACTATTTTCAATTGTAGATACGTCACGCCAATTTAATTCGCCTTCATTATCATGTGTATAGATACTAATCTCATCTTGATATTCATCAAACACGTTTAATTTAAATTCTGTGAAATCTTGACAATAATCAAAAATCTCCTGTCCTGGAATAAGATGTGTTTTGGTTCCGCCTGGAGACCAACCAACCCATCCACCATATAAACTATGACTTCCACAGTTCAAGCTAAATCCACTTAGTTTTCCAATGTCCCATTTAAGAATGTAATTAACGAACTCGTTTCCTTGATCATCTAGAATAGAATTACTTTTAACAGCATATAAATATAAATCATAATCATCATTTCTATATACTTCAGCATATTCATCAAAATACTTAATATCATCATCAAGATATCCATCTAAATAAGTGAAAGATTCTTTATCTAATGAAGAGCAAGCTGTAAGAGAAAAAACCAATATACTCAAAATAAATAAGCTTAATAATCTTTTCATTTCTTTTTCCCTCCCTCAATAAATTCTTTAAATTGATAATAGTATCCTCTAGTTACTTCTACTTTTGTTTGATTTCTCATGGTTAGAGTGAATTTAGTGTTAATACTTGGTTTAATACTTTTTATTTGATTCAAATTAACAACAAAAGATATGCTTATTCTCATGAAATCATAGTCGTTAAATAAGTTTTCTAACTCAAATAATTTATATTTGACATT
This sequence comes from uncultured Candidatus Izemoplasmatales bacterium, assembly GCA_964535005.1. Taxonomy (GTDB): domain Bacteria; phylum Bacillota_I; class Bacilli_A; order Izemoplasmatales; family Hujiaoplasmataceae; genus 4572-104. The sequence continues at coordinate 1,671 of CAZHSG010000004.1, read as the reverse complement.
ATACTTGGTCTCAAGTGTATGACAAATTATTGAATTACCAAAACTTTCAAAATACATAATCTCGCCCGGCTTTATCAAAAACATCTCTTTATCTTTATATCCAACAATTTTGTCTATTGTTTTATTATTAGAAATCAAAGTATATTCAAAATCAAAATCACTAATTTCTATTCCATTCTTTTCAAAGTGTGATTTCAATTCATCGTATTCTTCATTAGCAACAAGTAATCTCATCTTCACACACATCACCTCTTTAATATAATATCATTTAAGATATCAAAAATCAGCAAGAGTTTATACTTTACAATAATTACAATATACTTTGCATAAAAAAGACACTTTCTTGTGAGGAAAGTACCAAATACCTATATTTTACATTCTTTTAGGTCATTTGTGATACGGCTCGTTGTTCATAGTGCCAAATACAAAGTAAGTTAGTGAGTCATGAATTTTTATTCCCCCAACTCCCTCAAATTTTTGAATAAGAGAGCCTAGAAATTAAGGGGAGCAAAAAAGTGAAGATTTTTACATCCAATATATTAAGTTATAGGGTTTGACCATTTTGATGTTTTATTGTTAAAAACATTATGTACTTGTGTAGTATCCTTTAAGTTCTATAGTTAGCGCGACTGATTTATCATGAAAATTCGCATTTCAATGCTTCCTTTATCTAAGACATCGTCACCATAACTTTGATGTAAACCCCTGGAAGTTAAGGGTCAACTTGCCAAAACTGTTACTTTTGATACTTATTTGATGCATATTTAATGCTTAAAATGCAAAAAAAAGACGGACCAAAGTCCATCTTATCTAGATAACATAACGTTTTGACCGTTATATTTAGCGACCCTAAATGGTGCCGAAAGTGCATCGTGACGCTAACTCGCTAATAAGCGAGTAATGTTCGGTTCATTCTCTTGTATAAAAGCAATATTTCTACCATTTTACACTATCTATAAAACGGAGTATAATAAGTATAAATAAATGAATGGCGGGGTTATATAATGAAATTTAATGAATATAAGTATGAACGCCCAGATTTAGACCTGTTTAAGAAAAATATGGATGAACAACTTGCATTAATTGCAACTGAACAAAAATTATCTATAGAAATTAAAGCTATATATCAGGTGTTTGATATATTAGATGACATTGATTCAATGTATTGGTTAGTATCTATAAGAAACAGTGTAGATACAAAGAATAAGTTCTATGAAGCTGAAAAGGATTTCTTTGATGAAAACATTCCCCATATTCAAAAATATTCTCAAAAATTTAAATATAAGTTTGTAGATTCAAGTAATAGAGAAGGACTAGTTAAAGAGTTTGGAGAATACATCTTTGTTAAGTTTGAAGTAGTCAAAAAAACCTTTAAGCCTGAAATTATTCCTGAACTACAAGCGGAAAACAAATTAAGTACTGAATATGTGAAACTACTAGCAGGAGCAGAAATAGAGTTCCAAGGTGGTACTTACAATTTAAGCCAAATGGGACCTTTTACTCAAAACGTTAAAAGAGAAACTAGACATGAAGCACAATTAGTTGTTTCAGCTTGGTTTGAGAAAAACGAAGACAAGATAGATAGAATATTAGATGATATGGTAAGATTACGTACATCTATTGCATCTAAACTAGGATATGATAATTTTGTACAACTAGGTTATGATCGCC
>CAZHSG010000003.1:0-86067 GCA_964535005.1 uncultured Candidatus Izemoplasmatales bacterium | reverse complement strand
AACCTGTAGTTCTTAAAAATCTTGTGGGATTCTTAATTCTTTACAGGCTCTTTTTTTTATGTGATTTATTTATTTCGTAGGCATTGATTTAATAAGCACTAGTTCTACAACTTCTTCTTCTAAGTTCCTAACATTCATCAATGTATTGTTTGGAACGTTAATAACTGAACCTACAAGGTATTTGTGATTTTCTTGATTATCTAGTCTTAAAGATAATGTACCTCTAATAACTGTAAAATACAATTCTGCGTTTGCACGATGTTCTGGTAATCCTTCACCAGCTGGGAAAATCATATGAGTGTACTGAATTTTTTCATGAACAATCAGTTTTTCTACTAATTTGTCGTTTCCTTGTGTTAATTTATAAGCTGTTTCAACCATTTTACTTCTCCTTCTTTTTTTCTAAAACTTTCATTTTACTATAAAAGGCTTTTTCATCTTTAAAGTAATGGATAGGTTTATATATTAGATATGGAACAAACAAGATTATGTATAATATTCTATTAATCGGTAAACTAGCAGCTAACAATAAATGTACAAATATAACAACATAAACAAAGTAAGATAAGTTTTGAAGTTTCTTCCAACCCAAGAAAGTAAATTTCTTTCTAACCCACTTAAATGAAGTAATGAATAACGGTATCATTATAACATACGCAACTAGTCCAAGCAGTTCAATAAGCATTAAATGTTCTAGTTGAATAAATTTATCTATGAAAAAGAATATAGCGTGTGGTGATAATACAATGAAGCCTAAAATAGATAATTCGGCTCTTACAGAGTACAATTTCTTATATAACCCCTTCTTCTTATCTAACACTCCAACTATCATTACTACATAGAAAAATGCTAATCCTAAAAACCCTTTATTAAAAGGCATTGATACTGGAATTTTTTTGAAGATAAACGCTGCGATACTTAATGCTGTAAATACAACATAGAGTATCTTACTATTTTTTCTTATAAACTTACTGAAAAAATTACTTACTAAAACTATTATTGCGACAAAAGCTAATGTAATCATCTTTTTGTAACTCCTCTTCTTATTATGTCGATTCTATTTTTAAATAGTATAATACTTTGTTCCTTACTGAGTTTCTCTTGAATACAGGTCATATAAGTTGATAATAGAGTATTCATGCAAAACTCCAAAAAGTCATGCCAGTTTTGGTTATCTAAATAAAAGTCTGGTTGATATTGTTTGAATACATCAAATATTGGTCTTTGAAATTTTTGATTGCCTTTATATCGAAATCCTAATGATTGGGTAAGAATGTATCTAAAATGATGTTGAATGAGTAATTTTTGGTCTGAAAATAGTGACTCACTAATATCATTATCGTAGATACTCAGTAACAAGTTGAAAAAATTGTTATCCGGTTCGTTAGAAAGTTCAACAATTTTTGCCAATCTTCTTTCTTGAAGAGTCTTAATTGTGGTTAAATAAAAATCTTCAATATTTAAAAAGTAAGCATAAAAAGAGCCTCTAGGAATCTCAGCTAGTTCAACAATCATTTTAACATCAACGTTTTCATAGAAATGTTGGGAGAATAATTCTTGTCCAGACTTTATTATCTTTGTTTGTTTTGCAATCGGTATTTTGTAGAAAGTACTTTTTGGCATTCTATCACTCCTCGATGACACTGTGTCATTATATTATAATAGACTAACAAAGTCAACTAATATGATAAAAAAAAGTCACTCCAACTGGAATGACTTGATTGTTAAGGTATTAACTTATTTCTTTACAGCAGCCTTAGCCATATAAATGAATTTTTCTGGATCTAGAGCGGCCCCACCGATTAAAGCTCCATCGATGTTTTCTTTTGAGATTAATTCGTCAACATTAGCGGGTTTTACTGAACCACCGTATTGAATTCTGATTTGGTCTGCTATAACTTCACCATATAACTCTTTAACTAGTTTTCTTATGTATCCGCAAGTCTCATCAGCTTGGTCAGCTGTTGCAGTTTTACCAGTTCCAATAGCCCAAATTGGTTCGTAGGCAATCACTATTTTTTCCATTTCGATAGCGCTAATTCCTGCGAAAGCAGCTTTGATTTGTTTTGAAAGAACTTTGTTAGTAAGATTATTTTCTCTTTCTTCTAAATGTTCTCCAACACAAACTATTGGTAGTAATTCATTTCTTAAAGCAGCTATAATTTTTTTATTAACAACTTCATCAGTTTCTTTGAAGATGTTTCTTCTTTCACTATGTCCAATAATTACATACTCAACATTGTATGAATTAAGTAATCTACCAGATACTTCACCAGTATATGCTCCTTCATCTTCAGAATAAAGATTTTGGGCACCAATGCGTAGATTCATTCCTTGTCTTTTGATTAGACATCTCATCATAGGTGCTTGTGCACAAATAACAGTATCTACATCTTTTATTGATGGTAAAGCTTCAGAGACAGCATACATAAATGATATTGCTTCATCTCTTGTTTTAAACATTTTCCAATTTCCAGCGATAATTGGTTTTCTCATACTTATCAGTCCTATCCTAATATATTTTCTACTTCGGCAATTGCTATTAAAGCATCATTGCCTTCGGCTACTACTTTCACATTTTTCCCTTTTGGAACAGCCAAACTCATAAGTCCTAAAATTGATCTAGCATCGATTGTTACATTTTTATATTCCAAACGAACATCAACATCATATTTATTAGATACTTGAACAAGCTTGCTTGCTAATTGTGCGTGTAGTCCTTCAGTATTATTTATTGTTATTGTTTTTTCCATTGTTTCTCCTAATTAAAAATAACCGCTTTTATATTCTACACTTAATAGTTTATAAAATCAAGTGATTTTTTAGTGATTACATCCGCAACCGGAATCACATTCATCGATGTTATCTAATGATTCAACTCCAGGAAGCAACTTACCTTCAAGGAATTCTAAAGATGCTCCGCCGCCTGTTGAAATATGAGTGAATTTTTCACGATAACCCATTTGAATTGCTGCAGCAGCTGAATCTCCACCACCAATAATAGTTCTAGCGCCCTTTAAATTAGCCAAGATTTCACAGATAGCTTTTGTCCCTGTTGCAAAGTTTTCGAATTCAAAAACTCCCATAGGTCCATTCCATACTACGGTTTTAGCTCCTTTAAGTTCTTTAGCAAATAATTTAATTGATTTAGGACCGATATCTAATCCCATTTCGTTTGATTTTAGATTTTTATACGTAGCAACCCTAAACGGTGCGTCTTCTTTAAACTCTTCGGTTACTAATACATCAAGCGGTAAAATTATTTTACCATTTGCATTTTCTAAAATTGATTTAGCTAGATCCAACTTGTCATCTTCACAGATTGAAGTTCCAATGTTAAATCCCATAGCTTTCATAAATGTATATGCCATTCCGCCACCGATCAATATTTTATCGGCCTTGATTAATAAGTTTTCAATAACTCCTATTTTATCAGACACTTTAGCTCCACCCAAAATCGCTACGAAAGGTCTTTGAGGATTAGCTACAGTATCTCCAATATATTTTAATTCTTTTTCCATAAGGTATCCAGCAGCTGATTCTAAGCATGAAGCGATACCAACATTAGAAGCGTGGCTTCTATGTGCGGTTCCAAAAGCATCGTTAACAAACATATCTCCAAGGCTTGCCCAATAAGCACCTAATTTTGGATCGTTCTTAGATTCTTTTTTACCATCTAAATCTTCATATCTAGTATTTTGTAACATTACTACTTCTGAATCTTTCATTTCATTAATAGCTTTTTCTAACTCTGGTCCTCTTGTATGTGGTATAAATGTTATATTTTTTTCTAGTAATTCTTGTAATCTTTTCGCAACAACTTCTAATGAGTTTTTAGCTAAGTCTTCTTCTTTTTTAATTCTTCCTAAATGCGACAATAAAATAACTTTAGCTCCTTCTTCAATTAGATATTGAATTGTTGGTAAAGCTTGAAGTATTCTGTTGTCATCTGAAATCACTCCGTCAATAATTGGTACGTTGAAATCTACTCTAACTAATACTTTTTTACCTTGTACACATAAATCTTCTAATGTTTTCTTTTTCATAAGATTTCCTCCTAATTTTTATCACACAACAATTATACTAAAAAAAGTAAATTATTTCCACACAATTAACCTCTTATTAACATAATGAAAACAATTTCATTTTTTCAGTATATTTAATAATCTCTATACATTTTTCTATTTGGTTCAAAAACGTGTATTTAGAGTGCATTTTCATTGAATGGTTACTACGAAAATTAATAATTACATAGTTGTTTATAATCTCATAACTAATTATGGAATGATAGTTAATGTAAAAACTATTTTCTAGCCGATAACTTTTAACACAAATATAGAGATTTTCTTGATCAACATAGATGGGTACTTTTGATTTATATTTAAATTGCCTTTTTGTAATTGTTTCTCGTGAGGAAAGGTTTGTTAGGTAATTTTTAAGTAAAAAGTTGAATACATACTGAATTGTATTATCTTTAATAATCACAGAATTATCTTCCGAAATATAGAGTTTATAATCACTGGTTTTCTTTATATAGTTTATCATTTAAACCCCACTACTAATATACCACATAATAACAAGTTTTGTTTTTGAAAAAAACCACCAAATTTGGTGGTTTTTATATTGTTTTATAATATTTTATTCTTCAATTAATCTTAGTTCAGTTTCAGGATTAAAGAAGTGTGATTTAGACATATCAATTGCTAATTCAATTTTGTCGCCAATGTTAATGTCAGCTCTTGCACTTACTTTAGCAATGATATTAAATGAACCTATAGTAATATGAATATTAGTTTCTGCACCAAGTAATTCTGCTACATCTACTAAGAAATCAGCTTTTGCAGTTTTATAAAGTTCGATTTCTCTTTGTTCATCATGTACGTCTTCAGGTCTGAACCCTAAAATAATATCTTTATTCATAAGTTTTTCAGCTTTTAATAATTTTAGGTGTTTTGGATCAACCTTTAATTTTAGGTTTTCACATACGAAATGTCCAGTGTCTGTAACTTTACCAGGTAAGAAGTTCATTGCAGGTGTTCCAATGAATCCACCTACGAACATGTTATTAGGGAAATCATAAATTTGTTTTGGAGCGCCGATTTGTTGGATTCTACCATCTTTCATAACAACAATTCTAGTTGCCATAGTCATCGCTTCAATTTGGTCATGGGTTACATAAATAGTTGTAGTTTCAAGTCTTTCATGAAGCTTAATTAATTCAGCTCTCATGGCAACTCTTAACTTAGCATCTAGATTTGATAAAGGTTCATCCATCAAGAATACTTTCGCATCCCTAACGATTGCTCTACCAAGTGCAACTCTTTGACGTTGTCCACCAGATAATGCTTTTGGTTTTCTGTCTAAATATCCTGTTAAACCTAAAATATCAGCTGCGTTACCAACACGTTTTTTGATTTCGTCTTTTGGCATTTTTCTTAATTTTAATCCAAAAGCCATATTATCATAAACTGTCATATGTGGATAAAGTGCATATGATTGGAAAACCATCGCAATATTTCTATCTTTTGGCGCTACATCATTAACTAATGTTTCGTCAATATATAATTCTCCTGCTGTAATTTCTTCTAATCCTGCAACCATTCTTAATGTAGTTGTTTTACCACATCCAGATGGTCCTACAAAAACAATAAATTCTTTGTCTCTTACTTCTAAACTGAAGTCAAAAACTGCTTGTACTCCGTTATCGTAAACTTTGTCTAGTCCTTTAAAACTTAAAGTAGCCATAATGTTCCTCCTAATTTAAACTCTTCATAATTATACATAAAAAAAGAAGGTATTGATATATGCAATCTGCACAAACTACCTTCATTTATATATGCAATTTGCACAAATTATCGTTTGAATAACAAATATATCGCTACTGCGCCTTTAAAACTTCTAACATCTAACTCGGTTTTGTTAATAAAGTTATCTAACCTGTAGTTCAAAGTGTTACGATGCATAAATAAAACTTTAGCAGTTTTACTAGCATTCATATTTTGATCAATAAAACCTAATATTGTTTGAATTACTTCAGGACTAAATTTATTATAGTAATAATCTTTTAATCTAATTAGAAATTCTATCTTGTTTAATAAGACAACTTCAGGTATAAGCGTTTCTATGGTATGAATCCCTGGAGTTAAATCTGGTAGAACCTCCAATATATCTTGGATTTTAAAATCAAAATTTAAAGGACTGATAAACGCGGTGAAGTCTTGGTACAATTCAACCATAGAAAAATCTCTAGCTTTAGACATGGTTTCAATATCTAATAATGAATCAGTAGTAATCTCTAAATAACTCCCTTGAATCTTTCTAACTGAAAACTCCTCATATACTTCCAAAAAAGAAATAACATCATTGTAATTATTTCCTTTAATATATAAATAGATTTTTCTAGAAGTGATCAAACTACATAATCTCCTTTATAACTTAATAACATTACTGATTTAACACCTTTTATCGGTTTTAAACCATTAATCTTTTCAGTTAAGTCTTTTTTTCCTCTTAACTCAAATGTATACTCTGAATCTTCAAGTTGAATTGATTTGTTTCTGATTTGATATTTAGGATAGATTTTTTTAACTTCTTCCAATAGTTTAGTTTCGTCATATTCTTTTCCTAAAGCTATTATAAGTATATACGGTGAGTTAAATAATTCTAATGCTTGGATAAATAATATTGATACCCCAATTACAGCCGACGCTATAACAGCGAGTATTGTTGTGTTAGCTCCGACAGTAATACCAACACCTATAGCCCAGAACATAAAGATTGTATCTAAAGGGTTTTTAATCGCGGTCCTAAACCTTACAATTGACAAGGCTCCAACCATCCCTAAGGACAAAATAACGTTACTAGAAACAGCCATGATAACCATAGCGGTTACTAAAGCTGAAATCGGTAAACTCATCGCAAAGCTCTTATTATAAACATTGCTTTGATAAGATAGTTTATATATAAATAGTATCCATAAACTAACTAATAAAACAATTAATAGATTAAGTAGTATATCTGAAACAGATAACTCTAATGCGTCTAATTCAGATAATATATCAATAATTGAAAGAAATTTCATTTTATACACCCCAGTTATTTAGTTTTAACCAACACATCAAGTATTTTGAGTAAGGTATTGGTTGGTAGTTTTTTAAAAATACAACTTTTCTAATAAAGTCAGGAAGGTGTTTCCTATACTTTACTTCCAAAATGATTTGTCTTGGTTCTAATACTTTATATTTCATGTTTTTATTATACCAGTTATAAGCCATTATGTCTTTATCAAATGTGATTCTAACATCCCCATTATTGAAAATATAAGCTTCTCTAAAGTAATCCACGTATAATCTAGGTTTTAAATCATTTAGTTTCATTTTTAAAGTTATATTCTTAATGAGTTCTTCATCCATATTCTTTGTCAGAATATGATAATCTCTAGTTTTTAAAGCCATTTCTAATTCATCAGTAATAACTAATAGTTCTTTATTTGTGGTATTTCCATTTTTTACTTTGTACTCTAATCTTTTAGTTCCATTCTCATAGGTTCTTATTCGATACTTTTTATGAAACTCAACTCCATCCGCCTTATCATAGGCTCCAGAATCATACATGTCATCAAAATATAAAGAAGAAATATAATATCCCTTGTCAAAGGTAGCGTACTTATCGGAATCCATTATTAGACTGAGTTGTCTTCTAAGACTTCTATATTCTTCAATATTTAACATAAATTTTAATTCAACTCTAGATTGCAAAGAACCACCCCCAGTTTTCAAAAAAAGAACCGTTAAATTTTAACAGTCCTTATCTGTTACTCTATTCTAAGATTTAATAAATTGTTCAACATCTAAAACAAAGATAGTAGCTCCTCCAACTTGAACCTCAACAGGCGTAGAAGAAAAAATACCAAATTCACTTGAAATTGCATTTGGAACAAGTTTAGATCTTCTTCTTGATGTCTCAGAGATAACTTTAATACACTGATCTAGCATCTCATCTTGCACTCCTACTATCATAGTTGTATTACCGCTCATCAAAAATCCACCAGTAGTTGCAAGTTTAGTTACAAAGAAATTTTCTTTGATTAGACTTTTTATAACTTTGCTAGCATCTTCATTAGATACTATTGCCATAACTAGCTTCATATACAGCACCACCTTTTGTATATTTTACCATATACCAGTTGGTTTTGCAAAGTAGCCAACTAACAATAACCCTAGATTGCTATACATTTAACCTAAAATAAATAAAAACCTATCACAAAACTATAACATAGTTAGTAGACAGGTTTAATTATTACTATTATCCTATTGACCCAGTCATTTCTAACTTAATCAATTGGTTTAATTCAACTGCGTATTCCATTGGTAATTCTCTTGCGAAAGGTTCAATGAATCCCATGATAATCATTTCTTTTGCTTCGTCTTCGGTTAAACCGCGACTCATCAAGTAAAACAATTGATCTTCACTTACTTTTGATACAGTTGCTTCATGTTCAATTTGACCTTTAAAGTTTTTAACAATATTAGTAGGTATAGTATCTGAACTTGATTCACTATCCACTAGAATTGTGTCACACTCAATTTTAGCTCTAGCTCCTATAGCGTTCTTGCCTTGAGATACTAATCCTCTATAGTTAACTTTACCACCTCTAGCAGCGATTGATTTTGATACAATCTTACTTGTGGTGTAATTACCTAGGTGAATCATTTTACTTCCTGTATCTTGATGTTGATTCTCTCCAGCAAAAGCAATTGTAATTGTAGTTCCTTTAGAGTAATCACCTTTTAGAATGCAAGCAGGATATTTCATATTCAATCCCGAACCAATGTTACCATCAATCCACTCCATATGACCGTAGCTTTCAACCATTGCTCTTTTGGTAACTAAGTTGATAATGTTAGTAGACCAGTTTTGAACTGTTGAATAACGGCAATTAGCGTGTTCTCTAACATAAATCTCAACTACAGCTGCGTGTAATGAATCACTTGAGTATATTGGAGCTGTACAACCTTCAACATAATTCAAAGAAGCGTAATCATCAACGATGATTAAAGTCCTTTCAAATTGACCCATCTTTTCGGTATTAATACGAAAATATGATTGTAAGGGTTTATCAATCTTAACATTCTTAGGAACATAAATAAATGAACCACCACTCCATACTGCTGTATTTAAGGCTGCGTATTTATTATCCCTATAACTGACTGCTTTTGTAAAATGCTTTTTAAATAGTTCAGGATATTCTTTCAAAGCTGTATCTGTATCTAAAAATATAACACCTAAATTTGTTAATTCTTCAATCGTACTGTGATAGACTGCTTCAGAATCAAATTGAGTTGTAACACCTGATAGGTATTTTTGTTCCGCTTCAGGAATTCCTAATTTTTCAAAAGTATCTTTGATTTCTTCGGGTACATCATCCCAGTCCGATTCAACTTTTTCAGATGGTTTAATATAATAAATAATATCATTAAAATCAATCTTCGATAAATCAGGTCCCCATTTTGGATTCTCAATCTCATAGAAAGCTTTTAAAGCATCTAATCTAACTTTAAGCATCCATTCTGGTTCATTCTTTATCGCAGATATCTCTCTAACAACTGATTCGCTTAACCCTCTTTTAGTTTGCATGACTGACTTAGTTTCAGTATGGAAACCATACTTGTAATCAGTCCCTATATTTATATCTTCTTTTTTCTTACTCATAAGTATCACCTATTTTAAGGTATCTTTGAAAGCTACCCAAGCTATTGAAGCGCATTTTATTCTAGCAGGAAATTGTTTGACTCCACTAAAAACAGCTGCTTCTTCTAAATCTAATTCATGATCATATTCTTTGTTCGCTACCATATTAAGATAGTTATTAGCTATATATAAAGCTTCTTCAACGGTTTTACCAACCATAATTTCTGTTAAAACAGAAGCCGAAGCCATTGATATAGAACACCCATGTCCTATATGGCGACAATCTTTAACAATTCCATCTTCTACATATGTTTGGATAGTAATATCGTCCCCACATGAAGGATTTTTTATATGAAATAATTTATAATTTTCATCATCTTTTAACCCTTTATTTCTTGGGTTTTTATAGTGTTCCATAATTACTTCTCTATATAAGTTATCTAAACCTGACATTCTATCACTCCTAGAATCCTAATTCTCTAAAGTATAGGATTGCTTCTTTTAATGTTTCTACAAATCTATCAACATCTTTATATGTATTATATAAATATAGAGATGCGCGTAAGCATGAATATACACCTAGCCAATCACAGATTAGTTTTGCACAATGTTGACCGGCTCTTAAAGCGATTTTATTTTCTGCGAAATATGTAATTGCATCGTGACTTGGAATATTATCTAGATTAAAAGCTATTATTCCCGTTTCTGATGTAACATTATAAATCGTTAATCCTTCAATTTGTGTTAGTTGACCTAAAGCATACCGGTGTAATCTATCAATATATTGACTAATATTGTTTAACCCGATTCCTTTTAGATATTTAATTGCTTCAGCTAAACCTATAACTGATGCTATTGGCATAGTTCCAGCTTCAAATTTTTGTGGAGATGATTTCCAAGTTGAGATATCTTTGTTGACATCATCATTCATATCTCCACCATATTCAAATGGTTCCATGTTTTCTAATAATTCAAGTTTTCCATATAGAATTCCGATTCCTGTTGGCCCCAACATCTTATGTCCTGAGAACGCTAGGAAATCACAATCTAGATCAACAACGTCAATTTCTAAATGTTGAATTGCTTGTGCTGCATCAACAACCACAATAGCGTTTTGACTATGAGCTAATTCAATTATTGATTTTATTGGTGTAATGTATCCCATAACATTGGATACATAGGTTAGCGCTACTATTTTAGTTTTAGCTGATAAAACTTTCTTAAAAGCAGCTACTGTTATTCTTCCTTCTTTGTCTAACTCAACAAATTTAAGAATAGCTCCTATTTTTTTAGCTAGGTTTTGCCAAGGTAAAAAACTAGAATGATGCTCTAATTCTGAAACGATGATTTCGTCACCAGCTTTTAGATTGCTAAATCCATAGGAAAAGGCTACTAAATTCAAAGATGATGTAGTTCCTCTAGTATAAATTACACTATTAGGATCTGCATTGATAAATTCAGCTACAACTTCTCTTGTATTTTCATACAACTCAGTCGATATAACGGCTGCTTCATACATACCTCTATGAATGTTCGAACTCAAATCATTGTAATAATAATCTATACTATCAATAACTATTTTAGGTTTTAGACTCGTAGCTGCTGTATCTAAATATACATTATTACCTTTGATTTGTGGAAAGTCTTTTGTCCAAGGATTTTTCATCATAACACGTTCACCTCATTTAATTTTTTGAGGATTTGTCTTTCCATCATTAATTGTACATCTTCATCTTCAATATTATTAATGAAAGGTTTAGTATAACCGGATATAATTAAAGTTCTAGCTTGTAAATCCGTTAACCCTCTACTTAGTAAGTAATATAATTGTTCATCGTCCATTTGGCCGATCGCTGCTCCATGACTAGCTTCAACGTTGTATTCATCGATATATAGTTTAGGTTCAACCTCGATTTCACCTGCTTCACTCAAAATAATTCCTTTGTTTGTTTGATTACAAACTGAGAATTCATTACCCTTAAATATTCTACCTGAAACTGAATATTTAAGTTTTGAATTTGAGTTACTAATCAAAGAATTATTTATATTAGATATTGTTGATTTTGCGTTGTGGAAGACATCTTGAACTATATTATATTCTTCATTATATGAGCCTATGTTTAATAAATCAATATTAACATTAGCATTCTCTTTATTTAAGTTAACATACTCAGTTAAATTGGTTTGTCCCATATTTAATAATGCGTTATGAACCTTTAAATCTGAGTTGGCTTCTAATTCATAAACTCTTTTTATACTAGTGATAATTTTTTCAGTATTTTTTATATTGGTAAAAACATCTAATTTAGCCGCTGTATTTAAGATATACTTAAATTCATAGGTAGCTGGTTTAGAAGATTTTATAATCAGATATAATTTTATATCAGAGTTTTCTAACAAATTTAACTCAATCGCTTCTTCGTTCCAATCACTAATGTATAAAAATACAGATGCAGAACCATGAAGTGAAATCAGATTACCTTGCATAGTAAACTTTGATTTATTTATTTTTTGATTTCCTCTTAGGATAATAACATTTTCTTTACTATCTAAGTATGTAGGTATTTTCATAGAGTTTCCTTTATTTAAATGATTTTGTTGGACACGTTCCTAGTGATACTGGTTCTTTTCTTACATCAAAATCAGTTATTCCTAATTCAGTTTTTACCCAATCATATCCTTGACTGTCGATTTTTTCGATTAAATCTTTTCCGCCAGTTTTAACGATTTTTCCGTTGATCATAACATGCACAAAATCTGGAACAATATAATCAAGTAATCTTTGGTAATGAGTAATTAATACAAGTCCTAAATCCTTTGATTTAAGTTTTGTAACATTTTCTCCAACAATTCTTAGAGCATCCACATCTAATCCTGAATCAATTTCATCTAAGAAAGCAACCTTTGGATTTAATAATTTCATTTGGAGAATTTCATTACGTTTCTTTTCTCCACCTGAAAAACCTTGGTTAAGGAAACGATGAGCTAAGCCTTTACCCATTTTTAAATCTTTTGATGCTCCTTCAAATTTTAAAATGAATTTACCAACTCTTAGGTGTTTTCCTTCTTCCATTCTTGTTTGTATAGCAGCTTTCACAAAATCAAAATTAGTTACTCCAGGTACCTCTGTAGGATTTTGCATAGCTAAAAATATCCCCATGCGGCTTCTTTCGTCGACTGTCTTGTCTAGGATACTTATGCCATCAAGAGTGATAGTTCCTGATTCTATTTTATATTTTGGATGTCCCATGCAAATAGAAGCTAATGTCGATTTACCAGTACCATTAGGACCCATTATTGCGTGTGTCTCTCCACCTTTAACTGTTAAATTAACTCCTTGAAGAATAATGTTATCTTCAACAGAGACAAATAAATCTTTTATTTCTAATACCATTGATTTTACCTCCGAAATTCCACTAATATTGTATAATATTTTCATGATTTTTGCAAAGATTTTGAATGAATTTTTTTGCGAAAAAAAGAGACTTTGACAAGTCTCTTTAGTCATCTACTCTTTCAGAACCTATAATTTCAGGACTCTCAATGTGTTTTAATGAAGTCCTCGCTAGTAGTTTTCTGAAGAAAGTTAAGAAAATTACTGAGAATAATGAGATTATAATTCCTATTGTATAAGCACCCATACCGAAACACAAACCAATCATAGATGCTAGCCATAATGTTGCTGCAGTAGTTAGACCATAGATACCGTTACGAGTCTTAAGAATCGTACCTGCTCCCAAGAACCCTACACCAGTTACAACTTGTGCAATAACCCTTTGTCTTTGGATTTGTATAGCAATGTTATATCCTTGATCAATTAATTCTTTAGCCGTTGCAATTGCATCCCAGTACAGAGCATCTTGCAATATCGCAATTCCACAGGCTCCAAAGGCAACCATAAGGTGAGTAGTAACTCCGGCTATTTTTTGACGAAGTTGTCTTTCTAACCCAATAATTCCTACAAATACTGCGGTTAAAACCATTCTCAACATTATTTCCCAAATATCAGGACCAGACTCTAAATAATTGCTGAATATAGATAATGTCATAATTCGCCTCCTTTGCAAACGCTTTCTTGTAAGTAAATATTATAGCAAAAATATATATTAAAATCAATATGTTATCATTTTTTATCGGGGTGGTACGGATTTATATGTATCATACAATGTAAAACTTCTGGTATAGTATTTTCAATTTTATCATGAAGTCTTTCAGCTATTTCATGAGCTGCTTCTAAGGATAATGTATAATCTAGTCCGATTTCTAAATCAACATAAAGTTTCATTCCAAACATCCTAGTTTTTATATCATCTAAACTTCTTATATCTTCAAAAGCAAAAATGACTTCTTTTATTCTTTCGACCACAATTGGGTCTGCTGATTTATCTACTACTTGAGATACTCCAGAAGAAATGATTTTATAAGCAAGTTTTAAAATAATTAATGCAATAACAAATGATGCAATAGGATCCAAAAATCCGAATCCCAACATCGCACCTGTTATCCCAATAACTGCACCAAAACTACCTATTGTATCAGCTCTGTGATCCCAAGCTTGAGCTAATAAAGCACTAGATTTAGACTTTTCAGCATCCTTCTTAGTTTTCCGAAACAATAACTCTTTAATAACAATAGTTAATGCGGCAACAATTAATGCATACCACTTTGGAGCCAGTATATCAATATCGTTAATAAAGTAGTTATAAAGATTAACAAGCGCCGATTTACCAACTGTAAAAGCAGTTAATATCAGTGCTACTCCAAGGAATATAGATATAATACTATCAATTTTTTCATGGCCATAAGGATGATTACTGTCTTTTTCTTTTCTAGAGAAAATCGCAGAAACATATACCACTACATTAGTGACCATATCGCCTATCGAGTTAATAGCGTCAGATATCAAAACACTTGAGTTACCTAAGATACCAGCTATCATTTTACCCGCAGCTAAAAAACCATTTATTATCATAGTGAAAATAGTATTTTTTTTAATAATTTTTTGTTCTTCTTTAATACTCATATTTCCCCCTGAATTAAAAAGTGCGAAAATTTCGCACTTTTAACTTTTATTCTGTAAAATCAAATTCAGCATATATTTGGTAGAAATAGATATCTGCGATATTGTCTATTCTTACGCCAAACTCAGATTCGGTTATTGAACAATAACTAGAGAATTCATTGATAAATGTACCTACATCTAATTGATCAATAATGATTGAGTTAAGGTATCCTACAACATATAAAGCATCATAGAGTCCTGAATAGTAATTTTCGATTGCATCAAGTAATGTAGCAGGCATATCTGGTCTTACTAAATCATATATTTTTTCGAAATCACCATTTCCATAAGATATTACTGTAAAACGATAATCTGCATATATTTTGATTTGTTCAAATGTTAATTCGTCATTAAGATTAACTAATCCAGTTAGGTATTCTGGTTCTAAATCATCATCATAGGTCATTGTGAATAAAGCAGATGGTTTTTCAAAATCGCTACCTTTTTCAGCTTTGATTAAATGCATACCATAACTAGTTTCAACTAATGCGTCATTAATTAGGTAGTCTTCATTTTCAACTTCCAAATAATCTTGATACATTACGATTAAAGCGTCAACGAAAGTTTCTTCATACCCTGACACAGAACCCATATAAGTTAATTCGCCTAAATCTTCTGTTAATAGGTTAAATCCATATCTTTTGAATTCTCCCCATACTAAGTCATCTCTTTTAGCTTTTTTATAGTCAACTACTAGAGAAGTCATTGAATTATCTGTATCATCTAAATACAATCTAATTGCAGATTCAAAGCCAGCTAGTTTTGCTTCATAGGCAACCACGTCATCTAATTGATCAACAAATTCTTCATAGTCATCAAGAGTTCCATCTTCGTCTCTATCAATATAGATTAAAACATGTTCTACATCTAAACTGAAATAATTATCATAGAATGGTTCACTTAATTCCATTAAATAGTTAAGTATATCGTAATTATCTTTTTTGATTTCATCATATATGATATATGGTTGTAAAGTAGATTTTACATAATGTTTATACATCATATCATAATCATCTTTAGCTCCATACGCTAAATATAGATATTCAGAGAACTCATAGTAAGATGCATAGTAACTAGCATTAAATTGTTCCTCTAAAGCAACTAGGTCTGCTTTATGTTCAGCCATTTTTTCTGATTCATTTAGCATAACATCATAGACACAAGTTTCATCTTCGTCAACACAATAAACATCTTCGTAATGAGCTGTGGTTACTGCTTTTGATTGTGAAGCATAGATTGCATATAATGGTGCATTATTGTTTAGAGCATAAGCTAATAATTGATCAGCTGTAATTGATACATCATCATATGAACATACATTTAAATCATGTCCAGCTTCATCGATTACAAATTCACTGTCAACAGCTTGATAATCAACACCTAGAAAGAAATCATAGATATTAATATTATGTTCTACTCTTAACTCAGCTACTCTATTTGATACAAATGCAGAAGTGCTTAGATTTGTATCAATAATAGTTTGTTCTAGTTCGTCATAGATATCTTGACCGATTAAAGCAACTAATTCAGCTTCAGTACCATCAAAATCTTCAACATCGATTTTTTCTGTTCTGTCAAGGTTTAGAACCATATAATAACTAGTATCACTTGAAGAGTAATATTTTACTGGTTCATAGGTATAATATAATTTATCATCAACGTCGTTAGCGTTATCTTGATAGGTTCCAAGAGTTTCATATAAGAAATCAGGTAAAGCGATATTAGCGTTTTGTAAAATTTCGTGTTCTACTACTAAATTATCATTAGCTAATAAATCTTCTATTGTTGAATCTGTATTGATTTCATCTTTGAAATCTCCATAAATGTAGTTATAAAGAATCAAGAATTGTTCTAGAAGTTCTGCGTCAGTTAAACTTACAGTATTAGTTTCATCTAATTGTGTGCTTGGAACTTGCTCTAGTGGAGTTTCTCCAGTATATAGTTTAAGTTCTCCATCTTTAGAAACTAAATTGAAACCTCTTAAAACACTTTTTGCATCTGATTCAGACATAAATCTTATTTTAATTGTTTGAATATCATAGTTGTATTGTAGATCATAATATGAAGCAACAATATTAGGACCAGCATACCAAGGTTCTTCTGAACTATCAGCACTAAGTATTCTTTCAATTGTGTAGTTTTCTCTAGCAACAACTAAACGCACATAATCTTCTATTTGATCAGCATAACCTAATAGGTACATGCTGTCATCAAATGATTTTTGCATTTCGACTTGAGTTTCTGCATCAATATCATTGATTTCATCTTGGTCATCTGTACCAAAAACTAATTGTTTTAATCTATCAGCAATTTCAGTATTCGTAACTGCAGTTACATAAGTACTTAAAATATCATTATCAATCATAAATAACAATTGATTTAGCCCATCATTAATTTTTACTTCTTCATATAAATCTTGGTACGTTAAATCGTAATCATCCGTAGAAATGAAAACCCCATTAGGATTTGACAATAAAGGGATTTTTGAGTCGTTTGGACTTATTTCAGTAGTTGTAGTATCATCTCCACAAGCTACTAGTGTTATTCCTAGAATAATTACCAGGAAAGATATTAAAATTCTCTTTGTGTATACACGCATATATAAGCTCCTTCAAAATTCGTATCTAATATATTATATAACAAATCTATGTGATTTTAAATGTTTTTTTTCTATATGTATATATTTATATATAATATAGTTATATTAGGTGTAATTATTGTGAGAAAAAAATGGCACTCGATTGAGTGCCATTTAAATTTATTCTATTATTTCTGTGTAATCCATCGCTGCTAGGCGTTTGTACATTGCCCAACGTTTCTTAGAGTCGATTAAGTTTTTATGTAATAATACTTCGGCTCTTTCAGGATTAGTTTTAACTAATTGTTGGTAACGGTTTTCGTTTAACAAGTAGTCATGATATTTTTCCCATTTAGGTTCTCTAGAATCTATTTGAAGAGGGTTTTTACCTTCAGCAATTAATCTTGGGTCATATCTGAATATAGGCCAATATCCACATTCAGTAGCTAATTTAGCTTCTTGATGAGAATGTCCTAATCCTCCACTAATACCATGAGCGATACATGGTGAGTACGCTAAGATTAGTGATGGTCCTGGATAGCTTTCTGCTTCTTTCATTGCCTTAAGTAATTGTGTAGCGTTAGCTCCATGAGAGATACTAGCTACATATACATGTTCATAAGCCATTGCTAGAGCTGCTAAATCTTTTTTCTTACCAGGTTTTCCTGATGCAGTGAATTTAGCGATTGATGCTGCTCTTGATGCTTTTGATGATTGTCCACCTGTGTTTGAATAAACTTCAGTGTCTAATACTAAGATGTTAACATCTTCCTCATTAGCGATTACGTGGTCTAATCCACCATAACCGATATCGTAAGCCCAACCATCTCCACCGATAATCCAGTTAGATTGTTTAACGAAGAAATCTTTAAGTTCTATTAAAATACTTGCTGCTTCTGATTTTTCATTTTCTAGTAAAGGAATTATTTTTTTAGCCAATGCAAGTGATGCGTCACCATTTTGACGGTTTTCAATCCATTCATTTAATAAGTCTTTTAATTCACCCTTGAATGATGAACCTTCAGTTAAGATAACATTTTGCATTCTGTCTTGCATAGTTTTTTGTGCGATTCTCATACCGAATCCATATTCTGCATTGTCTTCGAATAATGAGTTTGCCCAAGCTGGTCCTCTACCGTTCTTATCTTTTGTATAAGGTGACGCAGGGAATGAAGCTCCATAGATTGAAGAACATCCTGTTGCGTTGGCGATAACCATTCTTTCTCCGAATAATTGAGTTGCGAATTTGATGTATGGAGTTTCTCCACAACCAGCACAAGCTCCTGAGAATTCAAAGTAAGGTTTTGCGAACATTGCATTTTTATATATGTTTTTACCTAGTAAGTGATCTTTGTATTCAACTTCGTTGTAACAATAATCAGCTAATATATGTTCTTTTCTTTCAATGTTTTCAGCTAGAGGAGTTAAGTGTAAAGCTTTAGTTCTTGCTGGACAAGTGTTAATACAAACACTACATCCAGTACAATCAAGTACAGAAACTTCCATACGATATTTTAATCCTTCTAAACCTTTACCTCTTGCATCTATCCATTTAGTATCTACAGGAGAGTTTGCAACTTCTTCTTCAGTAGCTAAGATTGGACGTATACAAGCATGAGGACATGCATAAGCACATTGATTACATTGGATACAGTTTTCTGAAATCCAAGTTGAAACTTCTTCAGCTACTCCACGTTTTTCATATTGGGTAGTACCATTTGGAATTTGTCCATCTTCAATACCTAGGAAGGCTGAAACTGGTAAATCATAACCTTTAATAGCGTTAACTTTATCAGCAATATTTTTAACAAAATCAGGTCTATCTGTAACTTCAACTTCTGGAATTACTAAGTTAGCCCATTCTGGTTTAACTTTTATTTCAACTAGAGCATCTCCACCACGGTCAACTGCTTCATAGTTCATCTTAACAATATCTTCACCTTTACGAGTGAATGATTTTTTAGCGTATGATTTCATTGCTTTTTGAGAAGACTCAAATGACATGATTTGTGGATTTAAAGCAAAGAAAGCAGATTGCATAATAGTAGAAACTAATTTAACTTCTCCAATTTCTTTTGCTAAATCGTATGCATTGATGATATATAATTTAGCTTCTTTGTTAGCTAAAATTTGTTTAATATTATTTGGTAAGAAAGCTTCAATTTCTTCAGGAGTTCTTGTTGTAGATAATAAGAATGTTCCACCTTTTCTAACACCTTTAATTAAATCAAATCTTGTAAGGTAACTATCTTGTGAACAAGAAACGAAATGAGGGTTGTTAACTAGGTAAGTTGAACGAATTGGGTTTTTACCAAAACGTAAATGCATTCTTGTTACTCCACCTGATTTTTTAGAATCATATGAAGCATAAGCTTGACCATATAAATCAGAATAATCACCGATTATTTTTGAGATGTTTTTAACAGCTCCAACAGTACCATCAGATCCTAAACCGAAGAATAATAATTCTGTAGTTTCAGGGTCAGTTGTATGAGGTGAGTCTTCTACATCTAAGCTAGAGAACATTACATCATCAACGATACCGATTGTAAATTGGTCTTTTAATACACCGTTTAAATTTTTAAATACTGCGAAGATTTGATCTGGAGTAGTATCTTTACTTGATAAACCGTATCTACCACCAACTATAGCTGGACGATCTTTTTTATTATAGAATACAGATTTAACATCTAAGTATAATGGTTCTCCAGGAGCTCCTATTTCTTTTGTTCTATCTAAAACAGCAATGTTTTTAACTGATTTAGGTAATGCATCAAAGAAATATTTTTCAGAGAATGGACGATATAAGTGAACTGCAAGTAAACCTACTTTTTCACCTTGTTCATTCAAAAAATCAACAACTTCTCTAATTGTATCTGTAACAGAACCCATAGCTACAATTACTCTATCAGCATCTTTAGCACCAAAATATGAGAATGGCGCGTAAGCTCTACCTGTTACTTTTGAAATTTCTTGCATATATTCATTTACGATATCAGGAATTGGAGTGTAATATTTCGATTGTACTTCTTTTGCTTGGAAGTACACGTCATCGTTTTGTGCAGTACCTTTAGTAACTGGATGACTAGAATTTAATGCTCTTTCTCTGAACTTTTTAACCGCATCTCTATCTAATAAGCGATCAAAAACATCGTAACTCATAACTTCAATTTTGTTAACTTCATGACTTGTTCTAAATCCATCAAAGAAATGCATAAATGGAATGCTAGATTTAATTGCTGCTAAATGAGCAATTCCACCTAAGTCCATAACTTCTTGAACTGATCCAGATGCTAGCATACAGAAACCTGTTTGTCTAGCAGCATAAATATCTTGGTGATCCCCAAAAATTGATAATGAATGCGCAGCTAGTGAACGAGCTGCAACATGCATAACTCCTGGAAGTAATTCTCCAGATATTTTATACATATTTGGGATTTTAAGTAATAACCCTTGAGATGCAGTATACGTTGTGGTTAGTGCCCCAGCCATTAACGACCCATGAACAGTACCTGCAGCTCCAGCTTCTGATTGCATTTCTACAACCTTAACCGGCATTCCGAATAGATTCTTCTTGCCTTGTGAAGCCCAAGTATCTACATGTTCTGGCATTGGAGATGATGGTGTAATAGGATATATCCCTGCTACTTCAGTAAATGCATATGATGTATATGCTGCAGCTTGGTTTCCATCCATTGATTGAAAAACTTTTTTTGTTGTCATAAACAACCTCCTAATAATATATTATTAATTTTCACGTAGTCCATATGATATTATAACTCAAAAGTTATCTAAAGACAATTGCTATTTTTAGAAAAAGCGCTTTCTTAAAAAAAAAACTATTCTAGGGAAATTAATTCCGTAGAACAGTGTTGTTTTGCAACTATAATTTTGTAAGAATCGATATCTACTCCCTGGTCTAAAAACACCTTGTTATAGGCTTCAAGAGCCTTGGATTCTACATTACATTCTTCTGAAAGATGAGCCAATATTATCACCTTTGTTTTCTCACCAGACAAGTTAAGAAGTAGATTTGCAGAGTCTTCATTTGACAGATGACCTTCATCATCTAGAATTCTTCGCTTTAATAACCATGGTCTATCGCTTTCAAGCAACATCTCAACTTCATGATTACTTTCAATCACATAAGCTTCAGCGTTGGATATTAAATGGAACTTTCTCGTAGGAAAATATCCTGTATCCGTAATATATACCAATGATTTCTCATTTTCAAAGAAACGATAGCCAAAAGGTTCAAATGCATCATGATATACCGCAAAAGGTAAAACACTATAGCCATCAAATTCAAGTTTTTCTTCAGGTACTATTACATTAAATTTGGTACTATCAATTACATAGCGAATTTTTTTACTTAAATTCCTTAAAGATCCTTCGCTTAAATAGATTTTTACGTCATGTTTTTTTGCGAACATACTTAGTTGACCAACGTGATCACTATGCTCATGAGTTATAAATATTTTAGATAATCCTTCAATACTTTTATTCAGTTCAGCTAACCGTAAATTTACTTGTTTATAACTTAATCCACAATCTATTAAAATTTTATCATTTCCTATTTCTAAATAAGTAGCGTTTCCTTTGGAACCGCTAGCTAATACTGTAAATTCCATATTATTCGTCCTTATCCTCTTTAATTTTTCTTAATTTATTCATTTCTTCTTCAATCATTTTTTCTTTTTCTTCAAGAAGTTCTTTTTCTTTTGCCAGTTGAATTTGTTTAATAATATTAAATACTTCCATACCACCAATGGTTATAAATATTAAAATAATCACTATAAAAATCATATTGAATCCGTTAGCAAAAACAAATTGATAGACATTCCCTAAGGCAACTGATTTGGATACATATTTACCAACAATAAAATCGTCGACAAAACCAATTTCCCAAGCAAGAGACTCATAGTTATTATCGCCCATTGTTGTGAAGTATTTGATTCCATCTATTTCATCAATTGACATAATCCTATGAGTAATTATTAAATCTTCATTTGTTGGTTGTCTAAAAGTAATAATATCACCAACCATTAATTTATTTGGTTCAGTATCAACGAAAATTATATTGCCAACCATAATAGTATCTTCCATTGAAGGAGAAACCACTAGGAAAATAGCCTTTCCAAAGATAGTAGGTGTTTCACCTTTTCTAATGGAAATAGCCATTGACATTATTAAGATAAATGCAATTAGCAAGAATAAATATGGAATTATATTCGCTATTTTTTTTAGTGTTTTTTTCATGTTTTCCCCTAATAATTAAAGTAGATATCTCAATACCTACTTTGGTAATAAAAAATGGAGCCTACTATGACTCCATTAAGCTGGATACCCAGTTGAAAAATCATATGTTGATAATTCTGCCCAAGTGACGTTATCATCTTGTTTCACTTCAATAGTAACAGTTACAACAACTGATACTTCACTATAATCATTTCCGGTTACGTCTGCATCATAATATAATGATGTTATTAAACTCATTAATCCCGAATTAGCTAATATTGTAGCATCTGTAGCGCTATAATACCAGTAATCTGAAGCATAGGCAAATGTAGATCCAAAAGTTACAGATAGATGATCATCCAAAGCGTTTGAATAGGCTACAATCGTAGATGGGCCAATATAATCTGACATTCTAGTGTATTCTATTTTGACTCTTAAATGTGAGTTAATCGAAGATTCATTAGTTACAGTAATATCTGTAGCTATAAGTTCTAAATCAGGTTGAATGACAATGACTTGCTCTGGTACCCCGCTAATGAAAGCTCCGGTTTCTGAATATCTTAGATCACCAACTGATATAGTGCCTGAATTTAAGTCAAATATACCCGCAAACCAACCGTAGGTGACTCCCAACATAGTCAAAGACACTAAAATCAAAACTAGTGATGCTAGTGATAAATATAAACTCTTTTTTTTCATCAAATCACCTCTATCCTACGGATTGAACAAATAAGTTATCAATGTCCAATTTCAGATTTTGATAATCGTTCCCAATTGTACTAGGAATAGAAAAAACAAAATAGAATTCTCCACTACCTGATACTGGAAGGGCGACATATTCATGAGTCACAATATTAAAAGAAGTGTTTAATAAAGAAGTTAATATTTGATTTGTGATAGTGTCTGAATTAAGGCTGTTGGAAGTGCTTAACAAAATAGTATCCATCAAGGATCTTCCGGCAACATAATTTGTATCATCTCCTAGAAGATCAGCAACACCGTCTGTAAATCCATATAATGAAACTTGAACATTAAGATCAACGGTACTATTGTTAGTCACAATAACTTTGTAATATACTGTTTCCCCTGGTACATTATTCTGAAAATCGATATTTGATGCAACTATATAATCAACTCCATTAGATGACATATATAATTCTGCGGAAACGTCAATATCTTGAATATGCATTATGTTATCACCTACATCAACAATATCTGCAACAGCAAACCATGCAAAAGAGGCAATAACAAACAAAAATACGGATCCTATCAATGCTAACAACGATAAGGATAAGCGTTTTTTTATCATAGTCTCACCTCTTTTTTTTAATTATATTCTCTTAGTTTTCTAATCTTTTTTTCTCTTCTCTCTTTATCTGCATCTTCTAAAACTTTCTTAGCTTTTTCAAGCCTTTTTTTGTTTTCAATAGCTTTTGCAGTTTCACTACGTTTAATATCCATTTCGAGCTTTTGAGCTTCCGCTTTGGCAATCTGCTTTTTAAGTCTCCTGTCGGCTTTTTCTTTCTTCAATTCTTCTCGGTAATTGTTTAAAGTAAGTAAAGCAAGAGATTTTTGGGTTCCGAGAGTTTTAACATCGTCCTTTTTAATTTTATCAACTGAACGATAAACATTAAGAACTTTGTTTTGGATTTGAATTTTTTCTTCAAGACTTTTTTCATCTTCTGGGTTATAATTTTCTCTTATAAAATCAATAAACGCAGCATCAGCTATAGCTGCTAGTCTTTCGTAGATAATCTTTATAGATTCTTCTTCGGTAATTCCAGCATCAATTAAGGTCTTATATCTTTGCTCATTATTTTTTCTGATTTGGTCTAGGAAATATTGATTTAAAGAATTATCTTCAAATGTATAATCTCCTGGTTCAATATATTGGTCTTTTACATAAGTTTGTAAAATTTTTGGATTTTTACGTTTTCTATAATTAAATGGTGTGTCTTGAGAAAATGAAAAATCCTCAATTTGATTGTTTGTAACGGTTGCATATAAAACTAACATTACATTTTGAATTTGTTTTAAATATTTGTCGTGAAATTCTACATCACGTTCAAATACATCAACATCATAACCCATTCTATCAACTTGATCTATTAGTATCCACATAGTATAACAAGCTGAATAATCATAATTTTTTAAAATTATATTTGTTTTCATGATTGGTGGTCTAATAGGAACGAAGGTTTGCATATTTTTCATAAAACTTGACATTTTATAGTTTACAATAGCTGCACGCATCTCAGTTATTCTTCTTAATAATTCTTGGTTCTTCTTACCCATTTCATCAGCACTAGTATTCTCATGAATATTTAGTGTGATGTCGTAGTCTATAACTGTTTCATCCCATTTAAGAACTGAATTTACTTTTAGGTAATTTACATATTCGGTTTTTGATTTTTCTACAATTAAGTTATATCTTAATTCAATAAATATATATAACTTATTAACCAATGTCATTAGGAATCTATTTTCATAGGTACCTAAATCGGAATCTGAATAGTTTGTAAGAACTTTAGTTGGAATAATATTTCCATCTCTAGTAGCTTTTTTTATAAATTGAGTATTGGCTGCTAGATGCCTAATGGTATCTGCATCAATTTTTTTAGCACGTTCAACTGGAACCACTAGAGAAACCTTTTTAAGCATTTCTCTTGGATTTCTAGTCAGTTTATCAATCACGGGAATGATATTTTCAACTGCATCCATCCAAGTATCATCAAATACTCTTCTCTCTCTACGTTCTCTTTGATATAATTCTGTATCTGCGCTTTCAATTAAATTTAAAAATGTTTTTGCAAATTCATCTTGTCGATTAACGCCCTCGAAAGTTGTATTAACCTTCTTGAAATATTTTTTGTTTGATCCTTCTTTCATTCCATTCACCTACATCATGTTTTGTAAGTTTTTAATAAATTTAACTGATTCTTCGAATCCGTTTTTACCAAAAACTTTTTTAATTTGAGTAATTAATGAAGTTAACTCATTTTGTAAGAACGCAAGATTTAAATTTTCGAATTTTCTAAGAATTTTATTTGCAAATATGTAATCTAATCCATCTTCTTCTGATCCACCACAAGCAACAAATACTGGTACAAATTTATGAACTTGTCCCATAATTCTGTTACCAAAAGCAACTTTGAATTTGGTTTGGATATACTTGTCTAGGATAGAGAATTTAGCTAATACGTCTTCACTTACAGGGTATTTGTGAATAGCTTCATCAAATAACTCTTGTAAGTAACTACTACTCATTTGGATTGGATCTGTTTCAGGAGCTTGGAAAAACTCTCCTTTTACATCAAATTCTAGTGCGATAGCACGGTCATATACTTTATCAGTAATTGTATAGGTTGAATCATCTTTATTCGCCGTACCTACAAACCATACGTTTAGAGGAACGGTAATTTTACCATTTATAACTTTGATAGGGTCAGAAGGTTTAGTATCAGGTACTAAATCAATCTTCCATTCATTTGGATCTGGCATTTCCATGATTGATAAGAACTCTGCGAAATAGTACTCAATTCTAGCTAAGTTCATTTCATCTAGTACAATTAAATTAATATCTTTTCTATAGATTGCCTCATAAAGTGCTTTAAGGAAATCAGTTTCATTAAAACGTTTTGTAAACTCATTTAAGTACCCTAAAATTTCAGCTCTATCTCTCCATGAAGGTTGTACTGATATCATAGACGCATTATTATCAAAGAATTTAGCCATGGCATAAGGTAAACTTGTTTTCCCTGTACCTGAGATACCTTCTAGAATTAATATTTTAGAAGAAGCCATACCTGCAAAGAATTGAGATATCATTCTTGGTTTATAATACAATTTCAATTTTGAAGCTGAGAAGTTACAGAATCTAGTTACTAATTCAGGTAATGATACATAATCGTCTTCTTCCATATAGATATGAGTATCTTTCCCTGCATATTCTTCATCAACTTTAATTAATTTAATAAATCTTGAAGGTCCACCAGGACCTGCTGGAGCTAAATTTTGTGATTCAGAACCACCAGAAACAACGGCTCTTTGACTTACTGATTTAGAAGCAGCGGCACCATAGGTATTAGCTTCAAATGCTGGTTGTAATCTAACTCCCGACATAGAAGTCATACCACTTGGGTCGCTCATTGTACCAGAACCTCCATAAACTTTGCCTTCAGGTTCTTTAGTTCTAGCATTAATACCTAATTGTGAAACTTTTAAAGCTAAAATTTGATTCTTTTCATCCGCAAGATCTAATACTCTATCATTAAGTCTAGCGATTTCATCGATTAATTCGTTCTTTTCTATTTCAATTGCTCTAAATGAAGCAAATTTTCTGAACCATAATATAAATTTTACTATTACAAATACAATGAGTGATAAATTCAAAATAAAAGTGGCAAGAACCATCACCCAGGATATTACTGTAAAGTCAACAGAATCTATCAGTAATAAATCAAAATACGATTGTAAGTTATCAAAAAACTTAAGAATTGTATCTTTCCAGATTGCTTCTCTAAAAAAGAAGACGAGGTCTTGCCATATATATTTATAAATTTCTACATAAAATCTTGAAAACTCATTCATTTGAAGTCCTCCTTCTAAAAGAAACAACAAACATTAAATGAGAAATTCTATTCTTTATCTTTCTCTTTTTCCAATGCTTGCAATCTAGCTTCTTCTTCGAGTTGTGCTTTAGCCAAAACTAAAGCTTCTTCTTGCAATTTTACTCTATCGCCAAGAATTTGTTGGGTCTTATATTCTGTCATAACTCCTATAAATCTTACAATTTCATAGATTAGAAATGCAAGACATGGTAAGACGATAAAAATAAAGAATCCAGTTCCTGATTTAAGGAAACTGACGATACCATCAATAATGCCACCGATATTTTTTGTAACTTTTTCTGTCCAGACTCCAATTATTGCACTTTCATGTACGGTTCCTACATCAACACCAGCATTATTATCGCCTTTTGTTACAAAATGAAGATAGCCATTAGCATCAACTTCAATACCAGTAACTCTATGGGAATTATAAATTGTCTCTTCTATCCCATCACCTGTTACATCGAGTCGAGTTTGATAAGTAATTACATCTCTAACTTTAATCGCATTTGGATCGAATTCCGTATCAACATAAATCAAGTCACCTTTTTCAAAAGTAGGTGCCATTGAATCAGTCTGTACAGTAAAAGCATTTCCACCAAAAAGAGTTGTCGATCCATCATCTGTAGAAACAAGTGCAACTACTGAATATATAGCAACAATTGCCAATACAATCCAGAATACAATATTTGCAATTTTGCTTGTTTTCTTTTTCGTTGTATCTTTATCTTTCATAATTATCTCCTTAATTAAACAAATAATATAAACACTAAACTATATTATATATTATATAAGACTTTTTTTCATTATAATTCTATGTTTTTTAGCGATTTTAAGCAGTTCTTAATTGTTTTTAAGGAAAATCTTGTCTAAATCTTTGTTTTTCAATAAGATTCAGACAAGATAACCCTTATAACAACATAACTTAGGAAGCCCTAAGTTATGTTGTAAATGTAAGGATTTTTTTTAAATCGTGATATTAAAACTTATTAACCGTTTATTGTAAATTTGAAATCGATATTGAAATTTTCAGCGATAATATCATTATCAGCAGCTGTATCCCAACCTTCAAGCCAAATTCTCACTGTTATTAATTCAACTTGATCAGCTAGTAATGTAGCAATAATAGCAGAACCGCCAAGAGTATTTGCGCTTGTATTAGCGACTGCTGCAGTGTCGAAGAATAAAGAATTTAAACCTGCAAGTGTACCTGGTGAAGAACATGCATTCCAAGATGATGTAGGAGTCCCTGGATTTTCATGAGTACCATCTTGAGTTATAAATCCAGTGTCACTTGCTACAAAAGCAAAAGCGTAATCCGGATTTATAGAGAAAACATGATAATTAGGAGTTGTTAATTCCATATCTTCTTCAATTGTACCAAGTGAGATTCCATCACTAATGTTGTCTTCTAATAATGATAGGTCATCTGTTATATTTAAGTCTTCTATTGTAATAGTGTGCCCAGCTGATTGAGACATAATCCAGAATTTCATTTCGATATATCCCCCTGCACCGTTCGCAGATCCACTTGTTAAGGTTCTATCAGATGTATCAGTTATATCAACATATGCTAAAGTTCTTGGATCAACTGCAGCGTAATCAGTTCCACCTGTTGTGACAGCGGCTGAAGCTGCTGTCATTGGAAATAAAGTTGCAGTTAAAATGTCATTAACTCCTGCAGTCATATATGTTGTATTATAATATGGATTTAAGATATTATCATCTTGTAGGTCTGTTATACTAACTGCATGTTCAAAATCAGAAGCTATCCATGCATTAGCAGTTGTTTGATCTTCACCATCATATAATCTAATTAGTAACGAGTCTTGAGCTATAACGTCAATATTGACAGTTTCAACAGATACACTACTTGATACTGTAAACCATGCATAAGTTGAACCGATAGTTGCAACTAGTGCGAATAATAATACGAATGCAGATAAGATTACTTTCGTTTTTAAAGTTTTCATTTTAATTCTCCTTTTATTTTTTTTATTTTTTTATTTCTTCTTCATGTTATAAATCTTCTTCTCCGTAGACACGAATTATTGAAAACTGCATGTCCATTTTCACGCCACCACCAACTAAGCTTAGTGTGTGATCAGCGTCTTCTCCTTCATACCAGATAATAATTGTTACTTTCATAACATCACCAGGTTTGAATTCGGTAAATTCTTGATACATAACTTCGTTTAAACTATAGAATGATTCTGTAAGAGGTTCTAATTCACCAGGTGCAGTCCCATTTGTTGACTGCCTTTTAGCGTACGTTATGCCTATCCCATCTATGTAAACTCTAACTCTTAATGCTTCTTCAGCACCTCTAGCTGTTTGAATGATGTTAATTCTAGAACTAACATCAACGATTGCGTCACCACCGTTTTCTACGTAAAATGTGTAAGCAATAAATGATTCACCATTAAATGGTCCATCAACCATTGATAGTTCTGCATCCGTTGGTAAGCAAACTGTGCTACCTAGAGGAAATTCTGAATATTCTGTTCCACACAGCGAAGTCATACCTTCTGCATTTTCAACTTTGTCAGAGATTAATCTGGATGTATAATCCTTGAGATCATAATTTTCGTACAAGGTGATACCGGCATTCTGCGCTACCCTATCAACTGTGAACGTAAAGTTCCCAACAACCTCTCCATAATATGAAACTGCAAAGATTAGGAATGTTAAGACTGCGCTTACGATAATACCCAAACGGCTTGCTTTAGAAATTCTAGTAGCTCTTGATGCGGATATTACGCGTTCAGCTAACCTGACTGTTTTTCTCATACCATAAGTCAACCCCCAATCCCTTACGATAACGACGATTTTATACTAATAAAAAAGCCCCCATCTTAGAATCGTTGCATTTTCCTAATCTTAAATAAAAATAAGATATAAAAAAATGCCCCCATCTTGGATTCGGTACGTTTTCCTATCCTTAAATATAATTAAGAAATAAAAAAACGCCCTCATCTTTAAAAGATAACGGCAACTGGCTACCATCTTACGAAGGCCCTATAGCTTTGCGTCACTAGCTTTCACTAGCTTTGCTATTTACATGAGTAGTATACAATAGTCAAGTCTTTTTGTCAAGTGGTTAGTGTTTTTTAGGTGAAATTTTTTATGAAAAGAGGACATATTGCCCTAATTTTAGGCATATGTCCTCTTTTCAAACCATGTAAAAATATTAGGATAATGAGAAAAAATTATGTATTACTGTCTTGTTTTTCTCAGTAATAATCTAATAACTAAATTTTGTACTTAACGTCTTTTACTAAGAAAAAGCCCGTTATTAATGATGTGAATATAAGTGGATTTTCATACATAGATGCATGTCCTACATCCGGTAGTTTAATCCAGTTTGAGTTTTTGATATGTTTGTATAGATACTCTTGGTCTCGCATTGGAGTAAGTGTATCTTGTTCAGCTGATATAATCATAACAGGCAAATCAAGGTTACTTAACTTATCTCTTACATCATAAGGTTCAGCTGATAAAGTTAATCTTTCCATTGCGTCTAGGAAGTCCGCGTTAGAGAATATCGGGTTCAATACTGTTTCTCTCGCGCGCATCCATTCAATATTTTCTTCGTAGTATTTTTCAGAATAGATTACTGGTATAGCGATCTTATAATATAAAGCTCCATCTCTTGTCGCTCCCGCGCGCATCCACCCGTCTCCAATATCTTTTAACCATGGAGTGGTGTATGCGCAGGAATTAAATAATAAGAGTCTTTCAACATAATCTTGGTATTTACAAGCAAAGGCCAATGCAGCGTTTCCTCCGTAAGAAATACCAACTATATTAATAGTATTTATATTTAAATAATCTAGTAAATCCTTTAATAAATTAATTTGAACATCATGGGTGTAAGATTCTCCAACTAATTTATGTGATTGTCCTTGATCAAAGAAATCCATTCTTAACACTTGAAATTGTTCTGTTAAAGTGTTCATAAATGGAATCCATGATCTAGTTGACATCATAATTCCATTAAGAATCATTATTTTAGGTTTAGAAGCATCACCGTCTAACTCATAGAAGATGTCTCTTCCATTGTAATTAAAAATGCTCATTGATAAAACCTTCTTCAAGAGCTCCATTTATTAGCTCATCTCTAAATTTAGGGTGAGCAATAGAAATTAGTAATTTAGCCCTTTCCCGTATATTTTTCCCTCTTAAATTAACAATACCATATTCAGTAACTACATAGTCAACATCATTCCTTGATAGTGACACTGCAGCTCCTCTTTTAAGAGTTACAACAATCTTAGAAACTTCTTCTTTAATTCCAGTTTCTCTGTTTCTAACCATCGCAGTTGAGTACAATGAAATAAAAGATCTACCGTTCTTTGCGTTTTGGGCTCCAACAGCTGTATCGCTTTGTCCGCCTGTACCAGAGAATACTCTGGTTCCAATTGATTCACTGCAACACTGTCCAGTTAAATCTATTTCTAATGTACTGTTAATTGATACTTGGTTATCATTCAATCCAATTATTGCTGGATCATTAACGTATTTACCTTGTAGTAACATAACCGATGGATTACCATCAATATAATCATACATATCTTTGGTTCCATATGCGAAACAACAAACATGTTTTCCTCTATGTAAGGTCTTCCTTTTACCGGTTACTACACCAGCTTTAATTAATTCAACCATACCACTTGTGAACATCTCTGTGTGAATTCCTAAATCTTTTTTTCCTATTAATGCTTTTGATACAGCATTAGGTATTCCACCAATTCCTAATTGAAGATTATCTCCATCATTAATATTGTCAGCTATATGATTACCAATAATGGTATCTTTTTCAGATGGTTCTAGATTAGGTATTGTTGGTGGTTCATAATCTGTCTTTACTAAATAATCAATATCGTTGATATGAACTTCCATATCACCTAAAGTCCTAGGGAAGTTATCATTTGCTTCTATAACTACGATATCTGCTTGTTCTAAGATTTCTTTTTCATATATGTTCGACAATGATAGTGAAATAAAACCATGTTTATCCGGCATTGTCGCGGTTGTCACGAAGATGTCTACTTTTTTATAGTCTAAACGCTTCTTCCCAGCGAAATGTAAATTGTTGGGAATATACGATATATTTCCATGTTTATGGGCTTTTCTTAAAACTGATGTGTAAAACCATCCATCTAAGAAAAATGTGTCTCTATATTTTTCATCAATATAGAAGTCTGCATCCACTACTGGAAGGCAGTTTGAAACAGTGACATTTTTAACTCTGTCACCTGCTTTCGATAAATTAACCATAAATTCTCTTGGTTCAGCTGCTGCAGATCCAACTACTATATGCATGTCACTTTTAATCAAGTCAATTATTTCTTTAATTTGAACATATTTAGAGTTTTTCATGTTTTTCCTCCTATTTTTTGCGTGACAATTAAGGGAGAACTTGCATTCTCCCATATTGCCAACTTCAAGTAATATAAATAAGTTAGTTTTTATTAGTTATTTTGCTTCTATTTCTAATAATGTTTCGATATCTCTTACTTTTCCAAATGATTCAATTGCAAAATCATCTTCTATTTCAGTCGTTGCAGGATCGTCACCTAAAACAAAGTTATATTTCAATAATGACATTGCTGAGATTCCCCAACGTTTACCATCAGAGAAGTCCACTGTTCCACCCATAGGGATGTCGATTGGTCCTTCTTCCATAGCTGCGATATAGCTTTCCCATGTTAAGTCTCCACCATTAGCAGCGACTCTTTCAAGACCAGCAACAAATACTTTTGCAGCGATATATCCTGCTGTTGCAAATGCATTTGTGTAATAAGCTGCTTTTGTAGTGTCATCTAAATCTGCTTGGTTGATACATTCTACGTATGTAGTAGCATCAGCTTGACCTTCTTCAGATAATACATCTACCCATGCGTTTGTATAAACTGGGCGAGCTTCTGAATATTGTGTGTGGTCAACAGCTGTAGGGTCTGCGTTTACATATGATGTAAATACAGGCACTTCTAATGTTTGGTTATACATTGAAGTTAATGTGTAGCCAAATGGTCCTTGGTTCATAGCTAAAATAACTGAAGAAACACCGTATCCTTGTAATAAAAGAATAGCTGTATCAATTGTTAATTCTGTAATAGCAATATAATAAACCCTGCTACTAGGAATTTCTAATGCTGCCATTTCTGCTTCTACACCAGCTTTGATTGAATTACCAACATCATCATTAGTGTATAATACACCAATTGTTCCGTCAGCAGCTAAAGCTTTATCTTCGTCTTCACCATAGACATTTTCCATAATTGCACGTGAAGTCATTATTCTACCATCTGTCATATAGATTGGTTGAACTGCCATAACTGGGTTTCCAATACTTTCTGCAAAGTATAAAGAGTTAATACCAGTCGCTGCGTATACCATAGGTACACCTTTTT
The DNA here is from genome assembly GCA_964535005.1 of uncultured Candidatus Izemoplasmatales bacterium. Classification (GTDB taxonomy): domain Bacteria; phylum Bacillota_I; class Bacilli_A; order Izemoplasmatales; family Hujiaoplasmataceae; genus 4572-104. The sequence goes on along the minus strand of CAZHSG010000003.1, from coordinate 52,473 downwards.
CTTGGATGTAATCAATTGTAGCTCCAACAGTTGGAGTTCCAAAGTGACCTACCAATGCGAATACTTCATCATCTTCAACTAAAGTTTCAGTGTAAGTTACACCTAGTGCTGCGTCAAATGTGTCATCGTAGGTAACAAATTCAATTGTTCTTCCATCAATTCCACCGGCATCATTAACTTGTTTGAAAACAGCTTTCATACCTTCGTTAAAAGGTACACCAACGAATGCTAATCCGCCTGATACTGCAGCTGTGTTTCCAACTTTAACTGTTGTGTCTGTAACACCTTGTTGTGCCTTTTGTGCACTTGAAGTACAACCTGCAAATGCAAATCCAATAGCAACAAGTACAAATAATAATACTAATTTTTTCATAACTATCTCCTTCTTATAAATTTTGTTCTATAATTAACCAGTTCATCATTTCTGGCTATTACCAATTTTAACCGCCTAAATAGGCTTTAACTAATTGATCGTCTTTAAGTAAATCTTCAGCTTTTCCTTCTGATTTAACTTTTCCTAACTCTAATACATATACATAATCAGCTATTTTTAGGGTTTGATATGCATTTTGTTCAACGATAAGGATAGTTGTTCCTTTTTCTTTGATTTGTTGAATCTTTTGAAATATTTCTCGAACAATAATTGGTGCTAATCCTAGTGATGGTTCATCTAGCAATAATAATTTTGGTTTTGCCATAAGAGCTCTACCAATCGCTAACATTTGTTGTTCTCCACCTGATAAAGTTGATGCTTGTTGTTTTTTTCTTTCCTTTAATACAGGAAACAACTCATAAACTTCTTTTAGGGTTTCTTTTCTCAAATGTTTTGCTGATTTCTTAACACCATCAATAACAATAGACTTAAGTGAATAAGCCCCAACATTTAGGTTTTCTTCAACTGTTAGTCCCTTTAGAATCAATCTTCCTTCTGGAGATTGAATAATACCTTTAGCGGCTAGTTTATAGGGTTCAAGATTAGTAATCTTTTCACCTTTTAAAAGAATGTCTCCGCCACTGGCTTTAACAATACCATTGATTGTTCTAATAGTTGAAGTTTTCCCAGCTCCATTAGCTCCTAATATCGCTACAATGTTTCCTTCTTCTACTGATAGGTTAATTCCTTTAATAGCTCGGATAATACCGTAATCAACTATTAAATCTTTTACTTCTAACATCTTAGCCATTTTATTCACCACCTAAATAAGCTTCTTGGACTGTTTTACTGCTTTGAATTTCTTTGGGGGTTCCAATTGCTAATTTTTGACCAAATGAGATTGCACATACTGTATCACAGATGTCCATTACTAATCCCATATCATGTTCTACCAAGAAGATTGTTGCTTGATAATCTTTTTGGATTTTTTTAATTGTATTGGCTAACCCAGTAGTTTCTGCGTCATTTAGACCAGCAGCTGGTTCATCCAAAATAATTAATTTTGGATTAACCATTAAAGTTCTAGCTAATTCAATTTTTTTTAGAATACCATAAGGTAATCCAAGAGGATATTGGTAAGCATATTGTAATAATTCTAAATCTAGCAAAATCTTTTCTGCTTTTTTCCTCATAACTATCTCTTCTTGTCTTAGTAACCTTGAATTAAATAGATGTCCAAAGAACCCACTGCGATACATTGTATGAGCAGCTACCAATAGATTATCAATAACATTTAATTCCCAGATCATTTCAACATTTTGAAAAGTTCTAGCAACACCTTCTTTAATGACGTTGTGAACCACAATATCATTTAAGTGAACAACTTCATTTAAACTATTCTTGAAGTAAATGTCCCCGTCAGTAGGTTTATAAAACCTTGTTATACAGTTGAAAACTGTTGTTTTACCAGCTCCATTTGGCCCAATTAAGCCAAATACTTCGCCGGTTTTAACTTCGAAACTAAGTTCATCTACAGCCTTAAGTCCACCAAAATGCATTGATAAATTATCTACTTTTAAGATAACATCTTCATCTAGTAACTTTGTCTTAACATTAACTTCAATTTTTGACAGTGAAGTTTTAAGTTTCCCAAGAGCTTCTAGATGAGATTTTACTAATTTATTAATTTTAGTTGTTATTTGTGATAAATTATTTGAATGTTTCTCTTCAAGCTTTTGAACTTTTAATTGATATGCTTCGTTCATGATTTTTTTATTTATTTCATAGGCTTCAATATCAGACTTTATAGGTTTTTCAATATTAAATTCAGTTTTTATTTCAGCCAGCAATTTATCTTTTTCAGCTTTTAGGGTTTTAAGTTCTACTGTTTCTTGACTGTTTTTTCTTTTAAGAATTTGTTTTAAAGCTCTTTCTTTCCAGTAATATTCTTCTTCAACTTCTTGTTCAGTGGCTTCAATTTCTTTTTGAACATAATCAGATTTAATTCCCGCTTTAATTTCAAAGGGCAATAGCTGATTTTTATACTTTAAATCTAATACTGCAAGTTTTTTTGTTTTAACAGATTCAAGGTAACTAGTTCTAATTGGAAGGAAATTTGAATTAAAATCATATTTAGTCTGATGATTTTTAATTCTGCTAGTAATCCAAGATATTTTTATCTTATTCAGAATCGGAACCATACTTATATTCCCTCCTCTTTTGTTTCCATTTTTTTATTCTTGCTTTTAGTTTAAAGTTAAGCGTGTTAACGAGCCTAATTAAACCACCAGGATAGAACATAATAACAATGATGATTAGTACTCCATTAAACACAACACTAATAGCTGGATTTTCTTTAAATAGAGGAATCTGTTGAAATACTGCTAAGTTTAGTCCGAAAATCATAAATGTTCCCAGTACAATACCATAGATGGATTGTGATCCACCAACAATAACCGCAGCTAGTATATTAAGTGAGAATGCAAGCGTCCAAGTTGTAGGTATCGTAAATGATATATAAGACATATAGAATACTCCACCAAGGAATGCATATACACTAGACACAATAAAAGCTAATAAACGAAATTTAAAGATACTTACGCCCATTGCTTGGGCAGCCGATATAGAATTCCTCATCGCTAGCAATGCTCTTCCAGTAGGACTTTTCATTATATTCAATGTCAAGACCATTACGATAAACATAATCACTGCCAGTACTACAAACACAATATTGTCACCAACTACTACAAAATTTTTAAAGAACACCATTCCATTGACACGTAATCCATCGGTTCCCCTAGTTATGCTTACTGCATTTTTAAATACTTCGTTTAAAATTTCTGATAATCCTAAGGTAATAATCGCTAGATACATCCCTTCGATTCGAAGGGATATAAACCCAACAATTGTACCGATTATTATCGCTCCAACTATTGTTATTAGAATAATTAAGAATATTGACAGTTCTAAATTTTTTGTAAAATACCCAAAAATATATGTACCTATACCAACAAATCCAGCTGTACCCAATGATGCAAGACCAGCATAACCTAGTAGGATACTAAATCCTAGGGCGATGATAATATAAATCATTGTTAAACCAAATGCTCTTAGTATAGTAATTGGTACATCAACACCAACAACTCTTAGTAGTTGAACCACCAACATTAATAATGTTAATATTACAAATCCAAAATATGGATGATTTTTTATAGCTTGAATTTTTGCTTTTCTTTCTTTAGACATTTCATTTTTATATAGCATAATTACACCTTCTTCGCAATCGGTTTACCGAATAAGCCAAATGGCTTAACTAATACGATAACCAAAATAATTATGTAAACAACTGCATTTTGCCATAAAGGTACAACAAATACTAACAAACCTGATAAAACAGGTATAAGGATACTAGCTAATAATGGCCCTGCAAAGGAAGAGAAACTTCCTAAAATAGCTGCCATAAATCCATTAACTTGAGTAGGTATCATCAATGCCACTTGAACATTCCCACTATTAGGTGCAAGTATAACCGCTGCAACTCCTCCAAGAAGGCCTGCAATACCCCAGCTAAACGCTGTGATTATTCTTGTGTTAACTCCCATCATACTAGCAACTACTTCATTTGAAGCAGTAGCTCTTACTCCTAGACCCCACTTTGTGAAACGTAGCGCTGAGAATAAAAGTCCTAGTAGTATAACTGAGATACCTAAAGCATATAATGCACTAACTGTTATTGATAATGTTTTTCCAAATATTGTAAATATAACATTTGGATCATATGAGAGTCTAGGAATTGTTATTGGTAACGTACCAAAAATAATTGGCATAGCACCAGAGAACATAATAACCAATCCCATAGTTATCATTTGTTTGCTAATAGGGGTACTAATTTTGGACTTTCTAATGACGAAGACGTCAATACAAATCCCTAATAAGAACCCGGTGATTCCACTTCCTAAAATCCCTAGTAATACAACGGTTGTATTTCCCATAGCGGTATATGTAGCAACTAGGTGAATAATCAGTCTAGCAGCTACGAAAGCTCCAAATGTCGCTACCATACCTTGTGAGAAGTTGGTTGTTGTTGATGTTTTAAAAATCAAAACAATTCCTGTTGTAGCTAATGCTAAAACACAAACTTGTGTAACAGAATTAACTATTGTTTGCATAAAGAAATAACCTGGATCTAAAACATCTGGTATTAGTATAAATATTCTTAGAAAAAGATAAAATAGGCCAATTCCTAAAAGAACATTTATCATAATATTTTGAATTTTGCCTTTATTTTTTGTTTTTCTTAAAAAGACTAAATTAACTATTGCATATATTGCGACTAAAATGATGACAAATAAAATTATCTTCTGCCAAAATCCAGTAGTATCAAACATTAAGCCTCACCCCACTTGATTATATTCGCCGCCCATACATACCCGATTCCTGCAGCTAACATGCAGACAACTGAACCATCCTTAACTTTCTTTTGTTCTAAAGCAAGGTGTAATGATAAGATTTGGTCTATTTGTCCAATGTGACCATAGTCTTCTAAATATATTGTTTGATCTTCTGTTAATCCTAGAGTATCTAGTATTCCTTTATGACCAGAACGTTTAATATGAAGTATTGCTAAATAATCGATATCTTTTCTTTCTAAATTAGATTTCTCTAATGATTTATCAATACACATAAACCAATTAGGCATAGATACTCTATTTAGTTTTTCTTTCATCTTAACTGCATCCATCAATCTTAATGATTTTCTAGATTCTTCTAGGTTTTCATGTGTTATCGGATTTACAGTTCCACCAATCTCTACTCCTGCAGTTCTTGATAAAGAACCATCAGCGATTATATGAGATCCTAATAACAAATTCTTATTATAATTTTTTTGAAGTATTATAGCTCCAGCTCCAGCTCCTAGATTATACATCATTGACATGCTTTTATCTGTATAATCAACGAAATCACAGTTACGATATCCACCTACAACCATAATCATATTAACCTCTTCATCAGCGATTAACATATCTTTAGCCATTTTCATAGCCGATACAGTTGTACAACACCGATTGGCAACATCAATGCCCCAGGCATTAGTGGCTCCCATTCTGTCTTGGATATATAAAGCTGATGTTGTTAATGGATATTCTTTCCACTCTTCACCAACACAAATAATTACATCTATATCTAAAGGATTTACTCCAGTATTTTTTAATGCATCAATGGCAGCTAAAGCTCCCATTTCTTGTGTTCCATCAGTTTCACTAGGTACTAATTTAGTTTTTATCCCCAATTTATTGATAACAGCGTCTTCAGACCAAACACCATTTGTGCTTTCGCTAATCTCCTTCGCTGTTACTTCTTTTTCAGGTAAATATATACCTGTACCAACAATTCCCACTACTGGTTTTTTCATAATCTCACGTCTTTCTCTCTTTAAGTTATAATCTCATTCCACCATCAGCTTGGATAGTTTGCCCTGTAATATATGATGCTTCGCTGCTAGCTAAGAATAAAGCTACTTTTGCTATTTCTTCTGGTTGCCCTAAACGTTTTAGCATAGTCATAGCTGCAAATTTGTCTAATAATTCTTGTGGTACCGTTTTTAATATATCTGTCATACAGTAACCAGGTGCTATTGCATTCACTCTTACAGGAACGCCTTTTCTAGCAAATTCTTTAGCCCATGTTTTTGTTAAACCAAGAATACCAGCTTTAGTAGCTGCATAATTAGCCTGACCAATATTACCAAATACTCCAACTACTGAAGAAATATTAATAATAGATCCTCCACCAATTTTTTCCATTTGTGGACCAATATATCTTACTAGGTTAAATACACCCTTTAAGTTAACATCTAAAACAAGATTCCATTGTTCATCGGTCATTTTTCTTGTCATTGAGTCTCTAGTAATACCAGCGTTATTAACAAGGATATCTATTTTTTCATGCTTTTCAACCATATCATTAAAGAATTTTTGACATCCTTCAACATCGGTAACATTTAATTTATAGAATTCTACATTTTTCATTTCATATTTCATTTCGCCCATATCACAAGCGATTACTTTAGCGCCTTCTCTAGCAAATTCTTTTGCTATTTCCATCCCGATTCCTTGTGCTCCACCGGTTACAACAGCGACTTTACCTTTTAATCTCATTATTAAACCTACTTTCTTTTGATGATTAGAGCAGTTCCCATACCGCCACCGATACATAAACTAGCTAATCCAATTTTTAAATCTCTTTTTATCATTTCATATAACAATGTAACAACTATTCTATTTCCAGATACGCCTACAGGGTGACCCAATGCAATTGCTCCACCGTTTACGTTTGTTCTTTCTAATATTTCTTCAGCTGTTAAATCATGTTCTTCCGCTAATTCTTTTATTACACCTAACGATTGTGAGCCGAATGCTTCATTCAATTCGATTAGCTCTATTTCTGAAAGTTTCATATTAGCTGCTTTTAATGTGTTTCTAATAGCTGGCACAGGCCCTAGCCCCATATAATTAGGGTCTACTCCACCTTGACCAATAGCTATAATTTCAGCTAGAGCTGGCAAGTCATATTTCTTTACCATTTCTTCACTTGCTATAATTGTAAATGAAGCCCCATCATTAATTCCAGATGAATTACCAGCTGTTACTGAACCATCTTTTTTAAATGCTGGTCTAATTTTAGACATTATTTCTAGCGTTGTTGTTCTGTTTGGATATTCATCCTTGTCAAAAATCTTAACACCTCTTCTAGTTTTAATCTCTATAGGTATAATTTCAGCATCAAATCTACCAGAATCAACAGCAAATATAGCTTTTTGTTGTGATTCATAAGCAAACTTATCTTGCTCTTCTCTAGATATACTGTGTTTATCTGCAATGTTTTCAGCTGTAATTCCCATGTGCATATTTTCAAAAGGATCTGTAAGTGCATCCTTTAGCATGTGATCCTCAACTTGCATAGCTCCCATTTTATATCCTGATCTTGTTCTACCAGTGATTAAAAATGGTGCCCCAGACATTGATTCAACGCCACCAGCAACTACTATGTTACTGAACCCAGATTTAATTCCCATATATCCATTCATAATTGATTTCATTCCACTACCACAAACCATGTTTAATGAATAAGCAGGTACAGTTTCTGGAATACCAGATTTAATTGAAATTTGTCTCGCTATCCCTTGACCAATATTAGCAGGCAATATATTACCAACTATGACTTCTGTTATTTCATCTTTAGGGACTTTTGTTTCCTCTAATAATTTTGTTAATACTTGTTTTCCCATTTCTGCTGGGTGAACATCTTTTAACGCTCCTAAAAAAGAGCCGATTGGACTTCTTTTAGCTCCGATTATAAAAATTCTTTTTTCCACTTAATTTCCTCCTTGTGAATGAGTGTAACTAATATATGAATAAATGTTCATATTTTGTTTATATTTTAATTAATTTTTTGGAAAATGTCAAGCGCTTTCACTAAATGAAAGTTTTTTCATGAATAATGATAATTGCCTATTTGTAGGCATATTATATAAAAACGCCTAAAATTAGACGTTTAAAGAGTTTATATCAGTATCTCAAATATTATTGTTGAAATATGAATACCAGTTCACATAAATATTTTTTCAGTAATACCTTGTTTTTTTGTGTGTGATAATATACAATAACATTGGTGATACTATGAAAAAAATAAATTATCGTCTTCCAAAAACTAAGGTAGGCGAAAGGTCATTTAAGAAAATAATTCGGGCTGGAAAAATCCTTTTTGCTAAGGACGGATATCATAACACATCTATAAACCATATAATCGCTAAAGCAAAAGTTGCTGCTGGTACATTCTATATTTATTTCGATAATAAGTTAGCATTATATTTATATTTACTAGATGAATATCGGATAAAAATCAGAGAATCTTCTACTATAGCAATTAAAGGTTTAACCACAAGATATGATATCGAAAAAGCAGGATTAAAAGCTTTTATTAGATATGTAAAAAGGGACCCGCTAGCTTACAAGATTATTTGGGAATCATTATTTGTTGATTATCGTATATTTAAAGAATATTATTCATCATTCTCTAAATCATACATATACCATCTAAAACACTCCGTCAGCAAAGAGGAGTTAAGAGATGACCTTGATTTAGAAACAGTATCATATATCCTGATGGGAATATCTAATTTTGTTGGACTGCAAATAATATTCAATGAAAACTCAGATGATATCGATATTGATTTTGTTGTTGAAGAATCAATGAAAATCTTAAAAAATGGAATGTTTAAGCAATAGAAAAGGAGCTGTCGCTCCTTTTTTTATTTGATTATGTGCGTAAAACTTGTTGGATCCCATGGTGATTTTTTAATCATTACTTCAATATCTGATGCTGCCATAGGTTCGTTGAAATAATATCCTTGCATAAACCTAATATCAAAATCAGCTATTTCTTTAATCATGTTTTCATCTTCAAGGCCTTCAGCAATAACGATTTTTGATCGTTCCTTCGCAGTTTTTATAACTTTTTGAATGTGGTCTGAATTTTCATTTTGATCCATTATCATTAATACATTAGTTCTAGATATTTTAATAATACCAGCGCTAATATTAGCCATATCTTTAATGATTTCATAGTTATCACCCATATCATCGACGGCTATTCTAAAACCATTTTTTCTAAACTGTTGAAGATTACTTAGTGCTACGTTGTTTTTAATGATTGTGTAATAATCAATAATTTCTAAGGTAAACAAATCTGGACTCATACCATATTTTTTAGTAATTTTTAGAAATTGATCAGCTAAGCCAGGAACTTCTAATTGTTTAGGGCTAAGGTTAGTCGAGATGAATAAATCTCTAATTTTCATTTTTTTATTCCACTCTTTGTATTGTAAAACAATTTTTTCAAATCCCCAGGTACCAAACCAAGTAATATCACCAGTTAACTCCATTACGTTCAAGAATCTAGCCGGAGCTAATATTCCCATTGTAGGGTGATCCCATCTTAATAATGACTCTAACCCGATTATACTACCAGTTTTTATATCCACAATAGTTTGATAATATAATATAAATTCATCATTTGAAATAGATTTTTTAATTTCTTGATAATAATTCGCATTAAATTGTTCAGTTTCTATTAATTCCTCAGAATACATGCGGAATCTGTTTTTACCTTCTTTTTTTGATACATAAACAGCTATTTCAGCGTTTTTATAAAGTTGAACTGCATTGATTCCATCATAGGGGAAAACAACCAATCCAATTGAAGCTGTAAGAGTCTCATCAATTGTTTTTAGAGGTTCACTAATTAGTTCTAGTAATTCATTCCCAACTCGATTCATATTGTCAGCGTCTACCTCACCAGTATAGTAATAAACAAATTCATCTTGTTGAAGATGCCCAGAAATATTTTCTTTATCCCCTAGTTTCTTAAGTTTTTTAGAAATTTCAGCTATAACTTTGTCAACATCTTTTTGCGAATACTTATCTACTATATGTCGAAAATCATCAAGGTTGATATTGTATAATACCCCTAACGTACCTTCGGTAGAATTATGAATTTTACTATCTATAATTCTTAATAAATTTGGATTCTTGCCAGTGGTTTCAATTTCACCAAAAATTTTGTCCTCTTTGATTTCTCCATCTGTCATTTGTTCATGTCGATCTTGCATAGCTTCTTTTTCAGTTCTGCCTTTTCTAATTTCGCTTGCAACATTTCTATACAACAAAATTAAAGCAACAAAAGTTATAATGACAATCACAACAGCAGTAACCAATTCAAATGCATCAGCTGTATTTGTAGCTAAAAATATTAGTTTAATCATAATCCACCTCACTCATTTAATTTAGCAAAAACATCTGCTCTTCTGTTTTTAGCTATTTGATAGAATTTTTCTATAAATTTATATAATTCTTCTAAAGTAACTGGTTTAGAGAATATATATCCTTGGAAAATATCGGTTGATATTTGTTTTAAGTACTCATATTGCTTTTTGGTTTCTACACCCTCCGCAATAACCTTCATATCTAAATTATGAACCAAGTTAACAATTGTGCCAATAATTCTGTGATCCTTTACGTTGCCAAAAATTCCGTCAACAAAAGTTTTATCAATTTTAAGGTTATCAAAATTAATTTGTCTTAGATAAGTCAATGATGCATAACCAGTCCCAAAGTCATCAAGTGAAAGTTTTACACCCAATGAATGTAATTCTTCAATTGTATCCTCTAGCACTACAGTCGCTTCTATGAATACTGACTCAGTAATTTCCAAAGTCAAATACTTTGGAGTAATATCTGTTTCTCTAATGATTTTTCTAACAATATCAGTGAAATCTTTTTGTAAGATTTGAACCGGCGATACATTGACACTCATTACATATTCTTGCTTATATTTTTTTCTTAGTTCAACCTGTGCATAACAAGCTTGTTTTAAAATCCAAGTACCAATAGGAATAATCAAATATGATTCTTCAGCACTAGCGATAAAGACTTCTGGACCAATTTCACCTAGGGAAGGTGAAATCCATCTAGCTAGAGCTTCAAAACCATAAATTTCATTTTTGTTAGTAATCAATGGTTGATATTTTAAGAATAGTTGGTCTTTTTTTATCGCTAATGATAGTTGTTCTGATACATCCGCTTGGTAACTTACTGCCCTAGCAATTTTATCGTTATAAAAAATCACTTTTTTACTTCCGGTCTCAGTCGCTTTAAATAGTGCTGTATCGCATTTTTTAATTAACTCGTCTAATGTTGTACCATCTGCAGGGTAAACTGAAACACCGATATGAAATTTAACCTCTGTTTTGATGTTCTTAACAACCAACGGCTCTTTAAAGTGCAAAAGTAGTCGATTTAGTGCATATTCCACTGATTCTAAGGATTGAATTTTTTCTTTTATATAAACAAATTCATTTCCGCCGTTTGAGAATAATGTTTCACCAGTCTTTAAAACTACTTTTAATTCATCAGCTATAGCTTTTATTAGGTTATCCCCAATCATTTGGCCTTTGGTCACATTGATATTTTTTAGATTGTCTATTTGAATCAAACAAACAGCCGCTCTTCTACTTGATTTAAATATGGTTGCGTCTATTTCACTGCTAGAAGATGAACGGTTTTTTAAGCCAGTTAAATTATCATAGGCTAAACTTTCATAGGTTTTTTTGACCTGATTAGCGATTTCATCGGACATCAGGTTAATTGCATCTCCTATTTGCTTTAACTCATTATTTTCTTTTATATTAATGTATACATCATAGTTTCCATTTTTAATTTCTTCAATGGAATCTACTATATCTTCAATCGGTGATAGAGATCGTTTAACTGATTTATTTATAACTATTGCAACTAAGAAAATAATAATAGCTGCGATGAAAACTAAAATAGCAAATATTATTTCTATTTGGAATATTTGATCAGCATAAAATAGTGTTACTAATGTAAGGTTCGCCACATCTATATCAGTGTAGATAACTAAAAATTTATCATTAAAAACATCAAGTAATTCACTTCCATTAGGGTTATAGTTTTGGAAAACGTAATTTAACCCTTGATCTCCATAGCCATTAGCTTGATCTATTGTTAGAAAATCAGCGCTCGGAGACATAAAACATGTTTGTGATTCTAGTCCTGAACAATAAATTGCTTTTGTTTGATCAGTGATGTCAGAGAAAATTACAATTTCATTTTCTTCCTGAATTTGATTACTATGAATCTCAGTTAGGATTGTGGCTAGTGATGAAAGTTTTAGGTCAATACCTACATAACCAATTAGAATATCTCCATTAAATACTTTTTCTACATAGCTTAATACATATTCTCCAGTTAATCCATCAACATAAGGATTGGTTAAGGCACTGTTACTTTCTCCTAAACTAGTATACCATGGTCTATCAGATAAATTCCAATCAGCAAACGACAAAACTCCATCATAGGTTATTGCACAACCATCAGTACCGGCTGAACATTCAGTTTCGGAAGCCACATAGACTAAATCATATGTGTTGTCTTCTTGATAAGTCATTACACCTTCGGTTTGAACTAAATATCTGGCATAAATTTCATAGTTTGGATCAGCGTTATCTATAATCGCTGGATTTCCAGCGTTAATATAATTAAGATAATTTATTACATCCTCATCCCCAGCTAAGTTGTGAGTATCAGATATTATTTCATCAAATATATCATTTACTGAGGTTTCAAATACTTGACTTTGAAATATGGCATTAGCATCTCTAGTTTTATTAAAATTCACATAATATAATAGAACAGCTCCTGAAAGTACTAATATTAGAAATAAGGCATCAAGAAAAACCGTTAAACTAACAATTCTGTTAATTAAACTGTTTTTCTTTAACGTGTTTTTTCTTCTCTTTTTAGTATTTCTTCTTCTTTTAGCCATTTTTCACCTCGTGTTATTCTTCAAACCAAGATTTGAAGAAATCAAATAATCCCCATGGAGCTTCAGTACTTGGCGATGTAATCTCCCAAATATAGACATTAAACCTTCTTGTTCTATTAGTTATTGCATGTTCAATATAATAATACTTTCCTTGCAAACCTGGAATAGTATTATAAGTGCTTGCATCATATAAATCGTATATATCATACACAATTGTATATCCATATAAATCATTTAGGTATTCATCTAATGGTAGTTCTACTTGAAAAGTATAGAATCCTCCCATATTTCTACCAAACTTAAATGTATAATCGCCACTTGTAGTAAAGTAGAACTGAGTCATTTTATTATTTAGACCATTTACTACCGAGAAAGTTGGATAATCATCTGGATCTGGTACCCCAGATGCTTCAGGTTCGATATCTGTATCTAAATTTTTAACTGTAATAACAATTAGTTCAGCGTTGAAATCAACTGAGTCCTGCGCTAAAGTACAACTACCTTGAGTCGCATCTGTACAATAATAGATATCAAATACAATTGACAAATTATATGTAACATCAGTAACAGTAATGAAATAATATACTGCAGTTAAGCTATCTTCAGCTGTAACTCTGAATTCCATCACAACATCTGTGCCTTCAAGTGCATAATCAGCCGCTAAAGAGGATATATCTTCAGAACTGCTATCTACTTCTGCTGTCCAACCTAATACGGTATCTTTTCTAGATATTGTTGCGCCATAAGGTAAATAATTTAAGAAGAATGGTACATATGAGTCAAGAGGTACATTACTAACTTTACCATCAATCTTAAAATAAGGATATCCGGCATCATCTGAACCGTCATAGTCAATACCTTCAAAGTATACAGCTGGTGAATATGATGAAGTTTCTAAAACACCAAATTCATCTACAATGTTAATGTCTGGATATGTTGTTTCATTTGCTAATTCTGAGAAGAAAATATCGGTTAGATATGCGTCAGTCCCAAAATCTTTATTTATTACAACACTTGTTGTAAATGTAACGTATTCATTTAACGGCCCATCTCGGTAATATACAAAATCAAAAGTGTATATACCTGGTAATGTTGAATAACTCATAGTTATAATTAAGTAATCATCTACGCTATAAGTAATCCCTACTATTTCTCCAGAAGTATAGGTTGTTACTTCGTCAAGCGTTGTTCCTGAAACAGTTACTCCAATATAAGCATATTCTCCTGGGTCAACTATATATAAGTCTAGATTTTGATCAAAACCTAAATCTATTGTAAATACAGTTTCTATCGCTTCTCTTGCTGCGTGAATATCATCTAGTAACACGTCATTTTCATCTTTTAATACTGATTCTAAATCAACCGTTCTTTCAATTAAATTATGTATGTAAGTAGATGAAGAAGTTCCGTCTTCTGCTTCAATTATATATTCCATTTGATAGGTTTTATAACCAACGGAATACGTTACTTGAACAAGTCTAGCGCTCGTTACCGAAGCAAAAGGACTGATTTCTAAACTAGTGAACATTCCATCATCGTCAAAATCATAGATCACATTTGACATATAACTAGGAAGTCCAGTTAATGTAGAACTACTAAAATTTGTTGCTGGACTCAAATCCATATCAATTGTGGTCCCAATGTTTACATAAGATGTTATTACTAATCCTACAATTGACAATGAATCATTTTCTGAATCGTAAGTGAAGTCAAGAATCTCACTTTCACCCGAACCCCCTTTATCGAAAGCACAAGTATATGTAGATGAATTAGGAAAGTACTGATACTCAAAATAATAATCTCCCGCAACAATTCCAGTTAAAAATGTAAACGTAATATCAAAATATCCAGTTGTACTTATAAAGTAGACTGGCGTACTTGTGACACTGTAATAAACAGAATCAACAATAGTATCATCATTATATTTTACTACAAAATAGTCTTTAAAATCATAGTCTTCAATTAAAACGCCCTTGGTATCTTCAAAATTAAGTGTAACACTACCTGTTGAATTAACTGTTCCAAGAGCTGTTATATCCGATGAATTGGATACATTTACAGCTGCCCCGCCATTAAATTCAACAGTTTCAATATCTAAACTACCTGTTAATATTGAAGCTATTTTTGGTGTAAATATTATTCGGACTTCAAAATCTGTATAGTAGACAGGTGTTGCATATAAGTCATCCCCAACAAATGCTTCTGAATACACAGTAAAATAACCAACAGAAAGTTGTGTATCATCTGTAATTGTTGAACTCGGAAGTGTTACGGTTAAATCAGCTGGAAAGGCAGTTGAAATACCATTACCTCTTTCAGAGTATAGGTCATCTCTTAAAGCCTCTAATTGTGTTGTTGTACAGACACCACTACAGTAATCATTTGATCTAATAGCAATCAAAGAATATGATGATGTCAATGCATTAGTAACAGCAAAGCTAGCCGTTGAATCACTAAACGCCTCCATTGAAATCGTGTAAGTAATTGTATTGTTAATATAATCTATTGTCGGTATATTTAAAACATTGCTACTTCCACCAGTTTCTGTAACTGTTACTAAAACAGTATCACTTGGAATTAAATCAGATTTATCATTAAAGTTTGTTTGTTTTAAACTATCAAAACTTGTTTCTATCGTTGTATGTAAACTTAGTTTCATCGCCGGAGATACAACGGTATAATCCATTAGTAAAGAAATGAATTCTAGACCTGAAATTGGATCTTCATAGTCTTCATTAATCATCCTAATATATGATATATCAATATTTTTTGGAATAACGGATCCAAATGATTGTCCAGCTGATGTTGATAATACATACATACCATTTGGCCTAGCTGTACTAAAGTCAATCGCTAATAATTCATTTGGCATGAAATAAATATATTCTGTTAAATCAGGATTAGTTCTCATTTCAAAATCTTCGTCATACATATACTCATTATCGATATTTGTAGGAGTTATGTTTGCATCTAAAGGATCTTCTGTAATCCATGGAACACTAACTGGTCCTTGATATTCGTAACTATCAGAGCCGTAATAATCCCCAACAGTATAACTAGTCCCAGGAAGCGCTGTTGAGCTTGTTGTACTTACATCATCGAAAACAACCAAATCACTATATATATCTGTGTCAGTATATCCATAACCTTGTTGGTGGAATGTTTCTGCACCATATGTAATTTGATATGTGTGTGTATAACTTGGTGAAGTCCCTGTATATCCTTGATATTCAACAGCAGTAATATAATTATTATCAGACCAATAAAACCCGGTAAAAACTGCCTGAGTAGTATCATTTAATTTAGCTGAATAACAAGTAGCACCACTAAATTGATAGAAACGTGTCGAACTACTAAAATCGTAAACTTGGTCAAGTCTACCTATCAAATCAATATTGGGGTTAGCATTCACAATAAATTCAAAATAACCTCCCGAGCTAACATCATTGTTCATATATCCAGAATTACCTCTTTGGATTCTTCCAAAAATTCCTCCAAAGCCTCTTTTTCCTCTAGGACGTTCAATTTCCATACCTGCAGGAAAAATAAACGAATTTCCATCCGTCATATAATAATTTGTTTCAATTGTAGTTGTATTAAGGTTATATCCGCTGATTAAATTATAATCAGCAGCATCAATAGATTTTATTTCTCCATAATTAACTGCTGTGGTAATTTTTACAGTAGTTCTAACTTGATCACCTTTAGCAAAAGTGGCTCCTACTACTCCTCCTGCAACATCTGTTGAAGAGATAGTACCATGATTTAACATTCGTTGCATAGTGCTTAATCCATACCCAATAACTCCACCTGCAGAAGCATGTATAGGCGGTCTATCATTTGTCCCTACAGTTGTAGAGAAATTATAATATATATAATCATCTGGTGGATCTAAAATCCACATATAATCAGATGTTGAGGAAGCAGTAGATATAGAATAACTTCCTATATTCTCAGTAATAGCTGATACATTCCCAAAATTTAACCCATTAGATAATATAGAATCTCCAGTATTAGTTTCAAGTCCCATACCAGATGTAATTCCACCAGCTAACGCTTCCTCATATAAAGCTACTCCTAAAACTCCACCTGCTCTAGCATATTTATAGGCTTTAACATTTACATCTCCATTGTTTGCTGTATCATATATTCTTGAATCTTGGTTTAAAACAATAGCTGAAACCCCTCCGCTCACTATACCAGCTGTATATGAAGTTACCATTCCTGCAGTATAATATGGCCAAGAACTATCATATGAAAAATTCCCGGATGTGTAGCTATTAAAAACTGAAATATCTCCTAAATTAGCACAATCTTGGATGGATCCTCTATTTAACGTTACTAAACCACCAACAAATGTGTTGTTGGTTCCATCAACGCCATACAATGAAGCGGTATAAGAAGTTGTAATATTTCCAGAATTAATTGTATTAATAATACCAATTGTTGCAATTGGTTGAGTCTCAGATTGACCTTCATCATCAAGATCTCCAGAATAATTTGTTATAACTAATCCAGCAACAAATATAATACCAGTTCCTGATAATTCAGCAAAAATTATGTCTCCATCATTTAATGAATTTTTCATATAATTACCAGCTGATAATAGTTCAGCTATTCCTGATATATATAAATGATTTGAGCCAAGATTTACATTAACAACAGTAATATTACCATAATTATAAACATTTAAGTAATCTACATTTGCGCTTAAAGTAATACCACTAATATTTATATCAGTACCAGCAGTTATTTGAGTTGTACCCGAGCTGCTCATATATGATATATCACCATAATTAGCAACATACCTTAACAAAGTATCGTTATCGTTAACTGAGTAATAAAGTCCTGAGATATCGTGATATACATCAGAATCATAGATATAATCAGTATAATTATAAGCTCTCGAAATAGTAACATCATTACTACTTACATCATAAATCAAAGATACATAATCAAACTGAGTTTGAGCGTGGGTTGCATCTCCTTCGGTATAATCAAATGTTCCATAGTTAAATAACAATGCGTACTCAATTGCTTCACTCGCATTGTTGACTCCGATTCCAGCAACCATAACATTGGATGTATTTGCTGCATATGTATGATAAACATCGCCAGCATTATATAGATTAGCAAACTTATATTCACTACTTGATTCTAAAATAGGCGCAAGCCCATCAAGTTTTCCAAAAACACCACCAACATATTGTTTTGCGGGTGTTGTTGAATTAGTTACGGCCGAAACATAAATATCACCGTGGTTCGCTACGTTAATTAATTCGTTTATAAAATTGGTGCTGTTATTGATATATCCAATAATACCACCAATTCTTACTTCAACCTGGGTGTATCCTGTAGCTAAAGTAATATTTGATGGTGTTCCTAATCCATAAATAGTTCCGTGGTTAACAACATCTTCTAGAGTTAGTGTAGCAAGCTCTGCACCACCAACAATACCGCCAATATTATATTCAGCTTTAATACTATATGCAGATGCAAAAGTATGAGTTCCACTAGTAATAGTTCCGGTATATGAAGTATATTCTATGATACCAGAAGCCTTACCAACAATCCCACCAGCATAGGTTTTACCTAAGGCTTCAGTCCCCATGTCTATATCTACATCAACTAATACGTTAGATATTTTACCAGCAGTCATTTTGCCAGCGATAGCTCCAATGTAGAAAGTATTACTATAGTTGTCATCGGTATCAGTATAAGTGAATGAAGATTGATTAAAATTAAGATTAGAGATTTCTGAATCAGCTCCAAGAATACTAAACAATCCTGAATAATATTCTGAACCCTCTTGTAAATTTTGGTCTATGTGTAAATTGTAAATATAGAAATTATCTCCTAAGTTTACTCCAGCAGAATTATACCCTGATAGAGTTCCAGTAAACGTATCACTTGGTGTTACATATACTGTTGGAGATAATGTAATCATATCAATATTAGCTGTTATTTCATAATCAGCTGCTGAGTATACAGATCCATTGGCAACTGTATCAAATTGAATAACTCTAGCAAAAAACGCAAAATCGATTGGATTATTTATTTCATACGCACCACTAACATATTCGAAGCCTTGTAACAGTGGATAACAATCATCTTCATAAAAATACCATAATCCATCCTTTAAAACTGAATCTAATACTTCTCCAGGATTCTCTGGATCAGGGATTTCTCCATTCAACAACATGATTGTTGTTTCTTCTGTTGCTAAACCATTAGGTGTATCTATAATGAATGTAGATGATCCTACAGTAACAAGTTCTAAATAAACGTCCGTATCAAATGCTAACCTCGCTATGGTTCCAGAATTTTGGAACAATACTGGTTGTACATCAAATTTATTAATATAGTTTCCATTCATAACAACAGGTGATACATAGTATGAATCTGTAAATGTTCCTTGATTAGTATGGACTATTCCAGCTGCTTCAAAATCTCCAGATGATGTCCCAACTTGGTATCTCATTCCGGCTTCAGTAACACTTGTTCTATCATCTACAACGTAGACATTCTGAACAATACCGCCAGACATATTGAAACCTACCAAATTTGACAACTTGGTAATATCGGTATGTAATTCTAAAATTTCTAAGTTCGCATCAATTAAACCTAAATTTTTAATTGTTCCCTCATTATAATTGAACATACTATAATACGCACTAAGTGCAATCTCAATTGGCAATCCTTCTACTTCATCTTCATAAATTAAGTGATTATAGCCAGCAACATATAAGTTGTTTATTTCAAAACCTTGACCATCAAATGTTCCAGAAAATGATCTTTCATACACATTTTCTGCAATGTCAGTAAAAGCAAATCCAATTGGAACAAAAGCTTTAGATTGCATAATTGAATAATCAATGTTCCCACCTAGAACATAATCTTGATTTAAAATCACGCCAATTAAATCCGTTCCAGTTACACTAGACAATTTATGATCTTCTGTAGAATTACCAGTTATATATATCTCTTCCAACGATACATCAACTGAAAAGCGATATAATTCTTCAGCTGTATCAAATCTAATCGATTTACCGCTAGTTTTAACATTACATTCAGATTCAGTTGAGCTAATTTTACAAACTGTGTCTCTATAAACAGAATATGTAATATAATCTGCACTAACTATTGGAAAATCATCTACATCTACTAAATCTGGTTCCCAGTCATAGGTTCCTTCAAATTCTAACACCTTTTCTTCAATTAAAGGCGTTGCTTGAACAAAAGGTAAACTTTCAAGGAAAAATGATGAAGTTGCTATTGTAAAAACAAATACCAAAAACAGCACAATAATGTGCTTAATTCCATATTGTTTTAAATTCATAATCTTCATATCATTGCCCCCTTACCAATTAATCTCTGTATCCCAAGGTGGGTTTTGCAATCCCCAAACATTTAGAGGACCACCATCACTTTGAACCGCTTCAATTGAAAAAGCAATTTGTAATGAGTACCCCGGAGGATATTCACCAAAAGTCTCAGACGCAAAATATGAGGAAATCAAAGCAATTGAAGTCGGTTCTGATATACTCACTCTTTGTTCCGCAACTTTATAATACATATAATTATCATAAATACGATTATCGTACCAATTAGTTAAATTGTAGTTAAATTTCAAATCTTCCGCTTCATCATAAAGTATCGATAATTCCGTAATTTTTCCTTGGTAATCTGTATAAATCAAAGTTAGTTGTTCATATATTTTAATCCTTAAGTATGTATCGACATTACTATTCACATCTATAGTTAATCGAAAATCTTCAAAGAAACTTGGGCTATCATTAGAAAGGATATTGATAGAATATACTCCAGGTTTTGTGACTTCACCATTAATAGTGACAGATGCCCCAGCAGATTCCCCAATTAGAGTTTCTACAACAACAAGAGCGTTAGTTGTAGGCGTTCCTAATATTGTATAAGTACCATCATTACTTGTTGAACCAGAAATTGTAATTTCATCGCCAGCAGAAAATACTGCTAAATCAATAATTGTGGATGAAATAGTAGATGTTAAATTAGTAAAAGAAACATCTATAGCAGTATCTGAATATTCAATAACAACTTCTTCCGCAGGAATTTGACCACTAGCTCCATCATCAAAATATACATTTAAATCAACATCTACAAAACCTATCTCTCCAGAGAAAGACTCAGTATATAGGTCAGTAAAGTAAGCGTATGAAGAAAATACAAACAAAGATATTGATAATATCAACAACACAAATGAAGATATAACTTTTTTACGCATCAATTTAACTTCCATAATTGTCTCTCCTTTCGAAATTTTTTTATATTAAAAAATGCCATTATCATCCAACAATTGCATTTTTTTAATCCTATGGAATAAAAAAACGCCCTCGTCTTATAAGACAACGGCAACTGGCTACCATCTCTCGAAGGCCCTATAGCTTTGCGTCACTAACTTTCACTAGTTTTGCTCTTTACATTAATTATTATATAATTATCTAAGCTTTTTGTCAACTTGTATATAAAATTATAAGTATTTTATTGATAGTATTATATATTATATATATACAGAAAATATATTAAAACAGTAAATCAATATATAAATCATAAAAGTATCACAATATTTTTGTTGTTTTTAAAGCTAAAAAATGATATCATAGAAATTGCGAAAATTAGTAAGGAGTGTTATAAATGAAAAGCATATTAACGAAAAAAGTACTTATCATTGTATCGGTCATCAGTTTTATAGTTATTGGAGCTGTAGTCCTAGCTTTTGCTACTGGGAATACATACTATCCAACCCTAACTAATCCTGATGGAGTATTCTATCAAAGAGTTGATAGTGAAGGCAATGTTATTTACACAATAACTAACGAAGAATTATTTGAGGAAATAAAAGGCAATGACGGAATTCAACAATTGCTGTTTATGACTGACTCAGTATTATTATCTGAATATATAAACCAAGTAACTCCAACTGAAATAGATGACAAAATCTTACAGTTGACTTACGGTACAAGTGACGCAGATGAGATTGCTGATATCAAAGCAGATGTAAAAGTTGAATACGAAAAAGCATTTAGACAATCTATGGTTCTAGCTGGATTCCAAGATAACGAAGCAGAATACGCTAAGTTAATTGTTGCTAGAGAAAAGTTTGTTATGGAATCAGCAATTGACAATGGTCAAATTACTGACAGAGAAATCGCTATGGAATATTTAAGCGAATATTTTGGTGATGTTACAGCTATCAAAATTCAATTCACTAGTAGAGAAGATGCAGATTTTGTTATGAATAAATTCAATCTTGTTTCTATGGGTGGAATTGACCTAAGAGAATACAAAGGGTTTATTTACCAAACAGAAGCATTATTTGATCCACTTGATGAATTAGTTGAAGCCTATGAAACCATTGAAGTTTATTACTTTGGTGAGGATCACGATATCTTAGATTCTGATGAAGATGTGGTTTACGAATTAGGAGTAAATGGTATTTACACTGATTCAGATGATTTAGAATATAGTATTAATCCTGAAGACAACTTAGTAAACGGTTTAGAAGAAGTAATTATCGAATCTGCATTATTATTTGATGATTTAGATTCTGCATTGGCTTACAAAGAAGCAAATACAGAATACTATACAGTTTCAAGAGTTGATCCATATGATATGGATGAAACTATAGAAGTTATAAACGCACTTGATGAAGTTGTATACACAATTGATCCTGATGCTCATATATTTGATGCATTAGATGCAGATGTAACATATACAACAGATTTATATGTAAACAAAGTATATACGGCTATTGACGATGTAGCAGTAACTACTTCTAACAATTCAAAAGAATTGACTGAAACAGAAGTTTTAGCTGGATACATTGAAATGTATAACTATGTTTATGGCGTATATAGAGAAACTTTACCTGTTGGTGCTACCGTTGAAGAATTAAAAGCGTTAGATAATGAATTCTTACAATTCAATTTTGATGAAGAATACGCAAACAATGCGATTGTAACTAGTTATTTATTTGACCAATTAAGTATTCTTGATGAAAACAGATATTCAAAAGCTCCAACTTTATTACAAACATCAAAAACTAGCTATTATTATATGGCTTATAAATTAGAAGAATCTCCTAAAGAAGATATGATGAGTACACTCTTTGATTATCTAGAACCACTTATTGTTATTCCTACAGTAATTGGAGGTTCAATAGAATTACCTACTACTACTTATTATGAAGGTACAATTACATGGTCTTCATCTGAAACAGTCGTTTTAAGCAGAGAAGGTGTAGTAACTACTCCTGAAGAAGATACTCCTGTTACATTAACTTACACAGTTACAGTACTAGGTGTTGCAAGAACTTTCACGGTAGATGTTACAGTATTAGCTAATGGCGAAACAGTTGAAGTTACACAACCAAACTGGACTGAAATTAGTTTAGAAGAAATAATCAATGATCCTACTGCTTTTGACTACCTATACAACAAATTACTTAATGACTATGTATATGGTTCAAACTCAGACTCTACTATTAATAAAATATTAATGGAAACTAGAGAAGATTTAGGATTTAAAATCTTTGACCGTTACCTTGGTATGGATTACCAAGCAACAGATGCTACATTTGTTTATGACGCAAAAGGTGATAAAAACGTTATTGCTTCCTACGAAAAAACATTAGCATCAGATGACTCATTAGTTATAACAGCTGACGAGTTCTTCGAATTTGCATTAACTAAAAATGCTGCTTTATATACTTTATATGCAGCACAATATAAAGAATTGGTTAATTCTGAATATTTCGAAGAAACATTCGGAACTAAAACTAATGTTGCTAAAAACAAATCAGATAGAATGGATCAAATGTACGAAGCAATTACAAGTACTAAAGAATACTATTCATACCTTCAACAACTATATGGACAATATGGAATGGAATTTGGATATACATCATTTTCTGATTATGCCTATTCACAATACAATACAAAAACTGAATTAGCTTTATTACAATATTTCGTTGCTGGAGAAATCCAACCATACTTAATTAATGAATCAATAATAGCTAAAGACGTTATAGAAGCATTATACCCATCAGTTCAAGATTACTATGATAACTACTTTAGTTTAAATGTTACTCATGTATTAATTCACATCGATTATGATGATGATGGAAGTCCAGATGATTATTACGAATACAAAGATTCATTAACAGTTGCTGAATTAGCTGATTTCAATATCTTACAAGCTGGTTTAGAAATCGCAATCGATGAATTTGATGGAACATTTAGTGAGTTAATATCAGCTTACAACAAAGCAACAAGAGAAGATGAAATTTGGGGCGTTTACAAACAAAACGGATTCTTAATCTTAACTGAAGATCTTAATATAGCAGATTCTGAAGATGAAACTATTTCACATTCATTAACCTATAGTGGAGAATACGGTGTAAAAGATACATTCGTTTCTGAGTATGTTGATGCATTAATAGCTTTATATCAAGAATATCAATTAGACCAAAACTTAGATAAAACAGAATTATACTCAGATTTAGTAGTTACTGAATTTGGTATTCACGTTATCAAAGCTACACAAGGTGATGATTTTGATAAACTTAGTTGTGAATTTGAAGAAGAAGATTCTGCAAATCCAGAATATACAGATGGTTCAGAAAATTCAAATGAAGCTCCTAATTTAGAGCAAATGCAATTATATGCTTTATATAGATTCTACTCTATGGTTTATGATTTAACAGATGTTGATCTTGAAGATACACTTGATATCACAATTCCATTGATTCCAACATCAGTTTCAAGCGCATACGATATATACTTATCAGATTTACTTGGTCAACTATATGTTGTAGGTACAGTTAATGTTAATATGGCTGAAAGACTTGAGTCTGGTGGCTTTATAAGCAATGATTATACAGATGAAACAAATGAAATTCTAATGGCTTTACTTGAAAGCATTGGAGACATTTACAATGATGCAATTTTCGGAGATTATATAACTGAATAATAATTAATATAATAAGAGCTGATGAATTCAAATCATCAGCTCTTTTTTTTATTCTTTTGTAAGTTTATGTTTGTAATATCTTTCTCGTTCTAAAACGCCAATACTGGTTGTTAAGTTCCCTGGTTCTACTAGATTAAGCTCTTCGCCTAAGACTGTAACCTTGGAATCAATGTTATCTATGAAATGAATTACTAAAGCTTCGGCTATATTAGGTTTTCTTGGTGAACCAAAATTACCGTAATAGTGGTGGCTAATAATAATATGTTGTAGCAACATTGTTTCTTCTGTATCTTCATAGCCTAATTCTTTGGCTATTTCAGCTATTAAATTAGCTCCCATAGTTATATGACCAAGAAGTTTTCCTTTGATTGTATATTCGCTACCTTCATAGGTATCGAACTCAAATATCTTACACATATCATGTAAAATAATTCCTGCATTAACTAAATCATGATTTAGGAATGAATAAACTTTAAAAAACCCTTCGGCTAGTTTTAACATAGAATGAGTATGATAAGCTAGTCCAGATATATAAGCGTGATGAAACTTAGTAGCGGCTGGATACAAGTAGAAATCATCTCTAAATCTATTGTATACCGCTTCTGTTATATCTTTAATCACTTTGTTTTGTAACCCATTTAGTTTCTCTTCAATATCTTTCTTGATTACTTCAATTTCAATCGGAGCGTAATTATAGAAAAACTTCAATAATTCTTCTCTTCTCACATCAGTTAATTCCATTTCACCAAGTATGGTGTATTTAGTTACCTCATAATGGACTTTTTCTTTGAATTGAACTGTTATTGTCTCAAAATAATAGATTTTATTTAATAACACTTCTTCCCCTTTAGCGATTCTTACGATAAGATTCTCTGATGCTTCCGTAAGTACGTTTACTGGGTATGTATCATAAGTTGAATCATTCTTTTGCACAACTTTTCCATAAAAAATATGCTCTTTCCCTATTTCTAACATTTCTACCTCTTCCAAAAAATGTATGTACCTACATCTTTTAATATATATTCATAATTATCCTCAACTTCATACTCT
Source organism: uncultured Candidatus Izemoplasmatales bacterium (assembly GCA_964535005.1). Taxonomy (GTDB): domain Bacteria; phylum Bacillota_I; class Bacilli_A; order Izemoplasmatales; family Hujiaoplasmataceae; genus 4572-104. The sequence goes on along the minus strand of CAZHSG010000003.1, from coordinate 26,636 downwards.
TCCGATGATGTTAAGTACATATCATAATCATCGGGGATAATAATTGTTTCTTCTATTTGATTCGGTTTAAAAACTATCAACATATTGCATTTAGAATTGTAATGCATCATCAATGATTTTGAGTGCAACTCAATTACTTCAATAACTTGATTCAATTCCGATGTTGACTTTAATTTAAAACATGGCATTTGTTTTCTTAGTTCAATTAGTTTTTTAACAAATTGAATTGAGTCATCAAATTCCTCTCTTCGACTCCAATCAATTAGATTGATTTCATCCGATGATATGTATGAGTTTTCAACAAGTTGTTTTGTTCTAAAAAACTCTTGTCCTGAGTGAATAAATGGAACTCCTTGAGATAATATTACCATAGCTGTAGCTAATAATTGTTGTTTTTTTATCATTTCTATATCTTTTGATATATGTAATGCTTTATCAAAGAAAGTTAGATTATCATGGCATTCAACGTAATTTATACTCTGAGATGTATATTTAAACATGTAACGATTATTAGCAGAACCCATTAGCATTTCTTTAACCGTATCTATTTCATCTTCATTTCCCATAGCGTACCCTTTGAGTCCAGGTTTAAATGTAGCACCTTTTATAGTTTCTCTAAACTTGTCGTTAAAGAAGCCTATGGTGTGAATTACTTTTTTATTTGACATATGAGCCATTCTATCAGTTAGGTTTGATGAATACATGTTCCAACCTTCACCATAGACGATTATATGTTCGCTAGCATTATGTAATTCCTGTCTTAACTCATTCATGGTTTCATAGTCTATCAAGCCCATTAAATCAAATCTAAACCCGTCTATTTTGTATTCATTGACCCAGTAAAGGACATTATCTATTATGAGTTTTCTAATCATTTTACGATGGCTAGCTACATCATTATTACAGCCACTAACATTTGTACAGATTCCTTGTCTATCCATATGATACGAATAACCAGGCACTAACTTTTCTATTGGAAATTCAACGGAATTAAAAACATGATTATAAACCACATCCATTACTACTGAAATGTTATTTTTATGCAAAACATCAATCATTTCTTTTAGTTCATTGATTCTAGAGTAAGGATCATTTGGATTTGTTGAAAACCACCCTTCTGGAACAAAATATTGTTGAGGATTATAACCCCAGTTATACTGTGGTTCATTGCTGTTTTCATCAATTCCATCAAAATCAAATATCGGCATCAATTGAACATGAGTAATACCTAATTCTTTAAGATAATCAATTCCAGCAGAAAGTCCGTTTTTAGTTTTAACGCCGCTTTCAATTACACCAAGGAATTTACCTTTATTTTTAAAATCCATATCTTTGTCTATTGTGAAATCTCTAACACTCATTTCATAGATTATAGCATCAAGAGGATTTCCTGAAAAATCAGATTCATATTTCATTTGATAGAATTTAGTTTTATCAACGACAAAAGCATATTCTCCATTTGCGTTTGAAGTAATTGCATATGGATCTTGTACAACACTCTCTTTACCATTAATATAAACACGATAGCGATATTTATAGCCTTCCAAATCTCCATCAATAACCGAACGCCAAATACCTGAGTTTTTATATGTTAAATTATAAATAAACGGCTCGTTATTAGGAGATATCAATTCTATTTTTACGTTCTTAGCAACTGGTGTCCATATCTTAAACTTCGTATTTTCTCTTGTATATGTAAATCCTAAATCATGCTTTTTATATCGATATATATTATCAAATAACTCGGTTCTTACAATTTTTCCTGTATAAAGCTCAGACGAATGTTTATTTGCATCTTCTACAAAATATACTTTACCTAAATCGATATATGCATCAAAGTTAGCAATAAGTTTTACTTCAACACCCAAATTAACTTTTTGTGATATATTCAATTTAATTAGTTCCCCATTTCCGATTAAGAAAAAACTGTTTTTATCCTGATAATTTTTTATGGGGATGATAATAGTCAATTCATCAAAATCGTCTAGATAACAATAGAATGGTCTTTCATTTTTTTTCATACTTACTCTCCATTAAACCCAAAGTATAATTTTTTATATCTTCGTAGTTATTCTTTAAATTTTTGGTAATTATTTGATAAGTAATATCATCAATTATTTTACCTATAATCTCTGCGTTTCTTAAAGTTGTTAATTCAAGAATATCTTGGCCTTTAAATTTCAAGTCGCAAGTTTTATATATAGATAAATTATCATATATGTTATTGATTAAATTCTCTTGATCATTACTAGGATTTATCAACCTCGATACGTTGTTAGCCATTAAAGAAATATCTTTACCCAAACGGTAAATTATCATTTCATTATAGTTGTCATTTTCAGTAACAGAAATCAACTCTATAATTTTGTTAATATATGCTTTCTCTTTATTAGAAAATCGCCATGTTTGTGGTATATCTTGATTCGAACTAAAAATGCATAATGCAAAATATTCTAGAAAATTTAACTTATATGATTCTAAATTATTAAGTAGTTCCAACCCAATTTCTAATTCAGGAAAAACCTTATGTAATTTAGATGTATATAACATAGATAATGCTTTTTTGTAATGTGGATATGCAATAATTTTTTTGAGTTCACTAAGAACTCTTTCGTTTGAAATTTTAGACAATAAATCCATATTTTTATTGATGCTATTTAAGGTTTTATCCTCAATATCAAAACCTAATTTCGCAACAAATCTGAAAGCCCTTAATATTCTTAAGGCATCTTCTTCAAATCTTAAGTCAGGATCACCAATAGCCCTAATTAGTTTATTATTTAAGTCAGCTTTTCCAGAAAATAAATCAGTAATATCCCCATCATAATTCATTGCTAGAGCGTTAATTGTAAAATCTCTTCTCTTAAGATCTTCTTCAATTTTTTGAGAAAAAACAACTCTTTCAGGTCTACGATGATCTATATAATTCATATCAGCTCTATAGGTAGTTAACTCAAAATTGTATTCATCTACATATACCGATATCGTTCCATATTTAATCCCAGTTGCTTTAGTTTTTGTGAATATTCTTTGAATGTCTTTAGGTAATGCATTTGTAGTAATATCAATGTCATTTGCTTTGATACCTAGTAAGTAATCTCTCACAAATCCACCTACGAAAAAAGCTTGATAATTTAAATCAAGTAATTTTTTTATTATTTCTTTACCTTTTTCATAATAATTCTTCACGTAAATCACCTTAAATATTATACCATATTAACCGCATATATTCTAATATTTAATACTAAAATACACTCCATATATAATTCATATGTTATAATATCATTGGTGAGTATATGAATTCAATTAGAGAAAAAACTTCAAATGAAATCGAAATAAAAAAATCAAGATTTATCGGTATTGCTATACCTGTAGATAATGAGGATGAAATTCGTGTTATTCTTAAAAACATTAGAAAAGCACACGTTAATGCCAGCCATTACACGTATGCTTATATTCTAGGAGATTTAGGCAATATACAAAGAGCTTCTGATGATGGCGAACCTACAAGAACGGCTGGATTTCCAATTTTAGAGGTTTTATTAAAACATAAACTAACTAATATCATTCTAATTGTAGTGCGTTATTTTGGCGGGACAAAATTAGGAGCTGGTGGTTTGATAAGAGCTTATTCTTCTAGCGCTTCAGAAATTATTAAACAAGTAGTTCTAACAAAAAAAATAACTACCTATGACTGTCTAGTCACATGTAGCTATGATAATATTGGTAATATAGATCGATATCTAAGAGAAAAATCATTACTTAAGGAAATAAAATACGATAGCGACGTTACCTTCTTTTTCAGTGTTACAGCAGATATATTTGAAGAAGTTAAAACTAATGTTTTTAATAAAAATAGTTACCAAGACAACTTAAAAATCTTAAATGAATCATCTCAATACGCCTAGAGCAATTCGTTGAGCCATTCAAATATTGACATAACCGCGTCAACAAATAGATAGCCTAGTATAATGGCTATAACCATAAATAAAAACCTGATTTGGTCAGAAGAATTTTTTCTAAATATCTTTGAAAAATCAATCGCTTGCATAGCTCTAAATATAAATACTGAAGCGATAAAAAACAAAATAATTCTAGAAATTATAAAAATATTTGGATCTAAACTTGCAAACATATAATCACTCCAATACTGAGTCTGGTATAAACTGATTAGTATTCAAATCAGTATATACATCAATAACTAATTCATTTGGCAAACAAATAATCGGTCTTAAATGTGAATCTGTAGGTGATTGTAACTGGCACAAATCTTTAGGGCTTTCTTGGTAGGTTACAGATATTTTATTATCTTCTACAAGCAGTTTAATACCAACTATATCATTGTCCCTAGCAAAAATATCTTCTTCGTAAAGAGCACGCATATCATCTGTAACTTTTCCTGGTACGTAGAATATACCTTCAGTAGCTCTATCCGTATTTATTGAGTTTTTATATATAGTATCATAAACTATATAATCATTATTTACTAAATCAACCATCAGAATTAATTCATTCTGATATGTTATTTTTGCATATAAATTGCCGGTTTTATTACTGTTCTCATACAGTTTAATACCAATTAATGAACCAATACCAATAATTAAAATCAAGGCAATCACAATAATATCAATTTTTTTGATAATACCACCTACTCACTATTATTATACTATATTTTCATGTGTTTTTCATTACATATAAAAGGAGTTTTCATGAAAAAACTAATTATTATCTTTATAGCACTTACAATCGCCATGGCTCTGACTAGCTGTGACAACAATTATGAAAACCCAAATGAAGATTACTGTTTTCAAGGGAATGAACCTGGCGCATATCTATGTGATAAACGTACAACATCCTATTTTGACACAACTGTGTCATTAAAGTTATATAATACAGAATCAGATACCTATGATATCGTGGAAATATTTAATTATTTTGAAACTACACTTGAAACCTACCATCAATACTTTGATAAGTACCACGAATATGCAGGCGTCAATAATATCTATACTATTAACCATTCCAATGAAGCTGTTATTCTAGATGACATACTCTATGAAGCGATTGATTTAGCTCTAAAAAATGAAGATGTTATCCTTAGAGAAAACCAACCCTTATTCAATATTGCATTGAATCCAGTTTTAAATATTTGGCATGACGCTAGAGAAAATGACTTATGTGATTTAGGTCGTGAACTAGGCATTTCCTACTGTCCTGTTCCAAACGATTTAATCGACGGGATTGAATTCAACACTAATCCTGATGATATTGTTTTAAATGATTCAACTAATTCAATAAGTTTTTTAAAACCTAATATGTCGATAGATTTAGGTGGGGTTGCTAAAGGTTACGTTTCTAAAGTAATTGCAGACTACTTGAATAAATTAAATATTACGTATTTGCTAAACAACGGAAACTCAAATGTTATCGCTGGTGGCACTAATCCCAATAACGATAGTGGTAATTTTGTAATTGCTTTAACTACTCCAAATACGGATTTTCATATCCAAACAGAATACTTCCAATACATACAAATACCAAAAAACTTAGCACTCGTAAGTAGCGGAAACTATCAAAGATTTTTTAAAGGAATTGATGACTCTGAGGTATATCATCATATAATCGATCCTATCACTAATTACCCTGGAGGATATTCAATGGGTGTAACCATACTATATCCTGACTCAGCTATAGCCGATATTTTATCAACTGCTATCTATTTACTACCTTTAGACGAAGCTATGGAATTTGTAAATAATTATGAAGATTTAGAAGCTATCTGGTATCTCTATGATGATACTTATCAATATTCAGATGGATTTGCAGACTATATATATCTATTAGAAGAATAAAAAAAACGCCAATTAAGGCGTTATTTATAGTTCATAATTTTCTCGGAAAAATCCGAGATTATTTTTTTTGCCAAGTACCCAGTTAATAATCCAGTAGGCACGCTGATTAAAATCATATACGGTAAATAATAAATCAAACTACTAGTTTTTACGACAATAATAACTGCGACAATTTGGCCTACCATATGGGCTAGAGCCGCTAGAACTGATATTGTATAAATAGATAACTTAGAGTTTCTCAAAGCCATAAGAACGAATACAGATAATAGTCCACCACTTAAACTAATCGCAAATGAAGGAGTAAATAATCCACTATACACTAATCCAACCAAAAATATTCTTAGTACTGATACTGTAAATCCTTCTTTTCTTCCCATAGTAAATATTACTACCATTGTAGCTATATTAGCTAGACCAAGTTTCATTCCTGGAAAAGTGAAGAAAAATCCTGATATCATAGATTCAACAATACTTAGCACTATACTAATTGATATCATTATTGAAAGGAAAACAATTTTTCTAGTGCCCAAAATAGTTATCTCCTAACACTTATGTAGTGAAATAGCATGACTAATGGCCAAAATAACAGGCCTATAGCTATAAATACAAACCATAAAGGTTCCGGTAAGAACGCTAGGTTAACATAGATAGCTAATCCAGTTATAATTAAATAACTTACAAAGGAGAAAGCAAATTGGTTTCTTCTTTTCTTAACTTGATTTACTTTATTGGTTTCATTCTCAGGAAAAGCGCTAAGAACATCATTTGAATCTCCAAATTCTTTAATTGCTTTACCTTCAGCTTCTTCTCTAGTATTACCTTGTTCAACGAGGTCATCAATTTTTTCTTCTAAACTAGTCGTCAATATTTCGATTAATTCTTTTTTATCTTTTTCATTAAACAAATCTTTTAATATATTACTGACAAATTTTTTAATTTTATTCACGAAATATCTCCCCCTAGTATTTTAGTCATGATAGTTCTTAGACTTTCCCACTCTTTAATCAATTCTTTATAGTAGGCTTTTCCAAAAGAAGTTACTTTATAGTATCTTCTGGTTCTTCCATGTGATTTTTCACCCTTATAAGACGAAATTAACTCGCGTTTTTCTAGCCTTTGAACTACTGAATAAAGCGTAGCCTCTTTGATGTTGAACATGTTATTAGTTCTAGTTTTTATTTCATTAACAATTTCATATCCATACATATCTTTTTCTTTTAGTAATTTTAAAATTAATGTATCGATATTCCCTCTAATAATGTCGCTATTTATCATATAAGTACCTTCTATTTATTTAATACATATCCTATTGTGATAGCACCTGGACCACAATGTGCTCCAACCGCAGGAGTTAATAAGTAATCTTTTATTTCGCCAACACTAGGTCTTAACTCTTTTACTCTTTTTCTCATATAATCCCGAGACTGTTGATTATATGCGTGAATAATAAAGGTCTCTACATCTTTTCCTTCAGTTTCTTCTATATACTTTTGAATAACACGGTCTACTGCTTTTTTGAAAGTTCTAATCTTTTCAACACTTACAACCGCGCCTTCTTTATTGATTTCTAATAATGGTTTGATTTTCAAAAAATTCGCTACAAAACCTGCGGCATTTGATAATCTCCCATTTTTAATTAAGTATCTAAGGTCATTAACAGCAAAGTAGATTTTATTATTATCTCTAATAAATTCTAAATCAGCCATAATCTCTTCAATAGTTTTTCCTGCTTTAAATCCTTCGTGTGCAGCAAAAACCATTTTACATTCAAGATACCCTACGGTTTTCGAGTCAAAAACTCTAACGTCTACATCCTCAATCATTTTAGCAGCTAAAAGTGCATTTTCATAGGTTCCGCTTAACTTAGAAGATATAGTAACGAAAATAATTGTATCACATCCATCAGCTTTAAGGTTTTCATAGAATTCCAACATTGTTCCTGTAGAAGCCATTGAGGTTCTAGGAAACAAACTTGGGTCTTCTTTTAACATTTGATAAAATTTATCTGCAGTTAATTCTTCATAATCAATATACTCTTTTCCACCCATTAAAACTGTAGATCTGACTATACCAACTTCATAATCGTGTTTAATATAATCAATTCCTGCATTAGTACATACAAGTACACCTAATTTTTTCATATTACCCCCTGTTTTTACTTAACTTAATTATAACTATATATCACTTTATGTCAATATCATGAACCTTATTTTCTTTTTTTAGAAATTTGAATAACAGCAGTTTTTCCTCTTAATTTTTTGTGGTTACAAGAACCGAGAATTACAGTGCCATATTTTTTAGGAACTGAGAAGAATGAGAATTCATTTAAGATAGCTATATCTTGAATTTCGTTTGATTTAATTTGGACTTTTGGACGAATGAAGTCTAGAATATCAGAAATAGTTAACCCTTCTTTTTTACCAACATTCATATGGAATCTAGTCGAATTTTCATCATTTGTCCTTCTGTTTCCACCATCTCTTCTGCTTCCGCCAGCACTTCTATTTCTTCCATCACGGTTATTTCTACCGTCTCTACTATTGCTATAGCTGCTTCTTTTACTGAAGTCTTCGTTTATATCTAGTTTGTTTTTAGAACTGTCTTGTTCTGTGTTTAATTTTTTTAACAAAGCAACGATAATTTGGTCTTCAGACATTTTAGCTTGAATTAGTTTATTTAAAGTTGTATATTGTTTTTCTAAATTTTCGTTTTCTGCAATATATTTTATTTCTTCAATAAATTTGTCTGACTTAACATCCATAACTTTATCATAAGTTGGTACGTTTCTTCTTTTAATTTTCGCATGCGTTAATCTTTCAATATCATCAATTCTACGCATTTCACCTTTTGATACTAGAGTAAATGCATATCCTAGGTTACCAATTCTTCCGGTTCTACCAACTCTATGAATATAGTAATCAGCTTTTTCTGGAGTATCATAGTTAAATACGGCTTCAACATTTTTGATATCTAATCCTCTAGCAGCTACATCTGTCGCAACTAAAACATCAATTACTCCATTATGAAATTTATTTAGAACATCTAATCTAGTTGTTTGTGGTAAATCTCCATGGATTTTATCACAATTAATTTTTCTGTCAATTAATTGTTTTGTTACTTCATCAACCTTTGCTTTTGTATTACAAAATATTAAAGCTAGGTTTGGTCTATATATATTCATCAGCCTATATAAAGCTTCTGTTTTATTTTCTCTTTTAACTTTGTAGTAATATTGAGATACATCTTGATTGGTTAAAACATCTCCAACAGAAGTAATTACTTCAGGTTCTACCATATAGTTTTTAGCTAATTTTACAATTTGTTTTGGCATTGTTGCTGAAAACATTAAAGTTTGTTTGTTTTCAGGTGCCGCATTAAAAATACTTTCGATATCATCTATAAAGCCCATTTTAAGCATTTCATCAGCTTCATCTAATACGAAATATTTAATGTTATCAAGTTTAATTGTTTTTCTTTTTATATGATCAAGAAGCCTCCCAGGAGTACCCACAATCATTTGTGGTTTCTTTTTTAGGTCCCTTAATTGTCTTGTGATGATTTCACCACCATACACATCAACAATTTTGCAATTTTTGATGTATTTAGATATCTTATTTAATTCTCTTGTTATTTGAACCGCTAACTCCCTTGTAGGTGTTATGATTATTGCTTGAATTTTATCTAAATCAAAATCTATCATTTCTAAAATAGGTATTCCAAAAGCGGCTGTTTTACCAGTCCCTGTATGTGAGTTACCTATTACATCTTTTCCCTGTAATAATAATGGTATTGTAAGTTTTTGAATATCAGTTAATTCAACAAATCCCATCTCTTTTATTGCGTTTTCTATTTCTACTTTAATTTTCATTTTTTATTACCCTTCTAATCTAAGTCATTATATCACATTTTTGACAAAAGAAAAAATCAACAATAAGTTGATTTTAAGTCTTTAAATCAATAATATCGATATTATTTTTAATTAAATACTTTGTAGTAACACCAAGTCCCTTAATCTTCTTGTTTGTAAAATTACCATTATAAATAGTTAAGTAACCACAAGATGGAGAACCATCCTTTAATATCACTTTTTTACAACCATTTTGTTTTAGTAATTCCAAAGTTTTTTCTTTGCCTATTTTAAAATTTTCAGTAACATCATTTCCAACTTTGTTGATAATTCTGCCGTCTGGTTGAATTTCACATGGAATCCTTGGAGTACCTAAACCTCCAAATACTTCCGGACAAATTAATACAACTTCTTTTCCTTTAATATAATCAATTACTTCATAGTTTAAATTATGAGAACCATTATATTTACAATTAATTCCTAATAAACATGCGCTAACTCCAATAATATCTTTCATTTTAAAAAGAATCTATATCAATACTTACTCTTTTACCTAATCTTGATGCGGCCGCATAAGCTAGTGTCCTAATTGCATTTGCAATTCTTCCACCTCGCCCAATTACTCTTCCTAAATCTTCTTGATTTACAAGCACTTGAATTGTAATAGAAGTCTCATCTTCAGAAAATTTCTTCACCAACAAATCTTCTGGATGTATAACTAATGGCGTTACCAAATCTAAAACTAGTTTTTCAAAATCAACAGCCATTATTAAATTCCTTATTTGCTGGCTTTTTCAGCAACAAATTGGCGAATGATTCCAGCTTTAGTGAATAAACTTTTTACGGTGTCAGTAGGTTGTGCACCTGATTTTAACCATGTTAAAGCTTTAGCTTGATCAATTTTTACATATGCTGGTTCTTTTGTTGGATCGTAAAGACCAATTATTTCCAAATATCTACCATCTCTAGGTTTTTTAGAGTCTGCAGCTACTATTCTGTAAAAAGGTTTTTTCTTTGTACCAAATCTTTGTAATCTAAGTTTTACCATTTTATTTTCCTCCTAATATTAAGTCTTGTATATTTTAACAAAAAAAACTGTACCTGTCAAGTAAAATATGTTGACAGGTACAAATTATTTTATTATAAGCCAATGTCAGGCATTTCTATTAAAGATTCGTCGACTTTCTTAACTAATCTATGTTTTTTTAATTCTTTCTTGATTTCTGGATATTCCTCTGTATTACAGTAACCTGCAAGGTATTTACCAGCGTCGTTCACATAGGTTATATGAACATTCATTTTCTTAATAGCTTTAAGTACTCGTTTATTTTGGAAATAAACTACTATTCCTTTTCTATCTACCATTTTATCACCATCTTTATTATCAAAATTATAACATATAAATTCAATTTAATCTATATTTTTGAAAGTAAATATCTTTGTATTTTCCCAATTATTTGTTATAATAAGTATGGTGATAAATATGTTGTTAATGAAAGATGTAATACAAGACGGGCATCCTACCCTAAGATTAAGAGCTAAAGAGGTTACTTTACCTCTAAGTGATGATGATTTTAGCGCTTTAAAAGGTATGATGGAACTCGTTGTAAATTCTCAAAATGATGAGATGTTAGAAAAATATGAATTAAGATCTTCAGTAGGCTTAGCAGCTCCGCAAATTAATATATCAAAAAAGATGTTTTGTATATTCGCTCCCAATGAGACCTATACAAAAGAGTATAAATATGCGGTAGTTAACCCAAAGATATTATCTTTCTCTGAAGAACAGACATATCTAGGTGGTGGTGAAGGCTGTTTATCAGTTGATCAAGAGGTCACTGGTTTAGTCAAAAGAGCCATGCGGATAAAAGCTAGAGTAAATTTAGTTGATTTAGAATCCGGAGAAGTTACTAAAAAAGTTATTAAACTAAGTGGCTATCCAGCAATTGTGTTTCAACATGAGTATGATCATCTGTTGGGGATTTTATTTATTGATAAAACTAGTGAATTTCTACCAGGTATAAAACCTATAGAATTTGGTTCAGATGAATAAAGGGTGGCTAATTTAGCCAGCCTTTTTTTAAACTGTTTAATTTACTCAACGGCTAGTTGAGTTAGGTTAAATACAGCTAATTTCGCGGTTTTTTTTACTAAACAGCTAATTGAGTGATATTATCTAGTTACTATAATAAAATATTATAGAAAAGAAATCTACGTTGTGTAGATTTCTTATGTATTTATTCATTAGATTAACTATCATTTTTTAATCAATAATTTTGCTATTTCTCTTCCGTATTCTTTAACCTCTTCAATTTGAGATTCTGATGGATCAAATTTTATTCTAAGTCCATCAACGGTTTTAAATCTAAGTTGTTTTTCTCTTTGGATTATATTTTCAACTGCTTCTCCACTCCAACCATAGGAACCAAAGGCGGAAGCTAATTTACCTTTTGTCATTTCAAAATCGATTCCAGCTAATAAGTCCCAAATAACTTTAACAGTATCTCTAACTATTGTAGATGATCCAATTAACAAAGCATCACAGACTGGCACTTTTTTTATTATTTCTTTTACATCTGTAAAAATTAAATCAAATAGCTCTATATATACTTCATTGTCCATTTCTGCTTCTATAGTTTCTTTGATAATAGTAGCCATTTTTTCTGTATATCCATAGGCACTAGCAAAGGGAATTAATACTAGAGGTTTATCAGGTTTTTCAGGAATCACACTCAATTCATCATAGATTGTGATTATTTTTCCCATTAAAGATTTATCTAAAGTAACTCCGTGAGATACAGCTATGTAGTCAGGGTTTATTTGTTTTACTCTATCTAAACCATTTCTTACATATGGTAAGAAAGGATGCATTATTGCTTCAAAATATTCTTTAACGGTCCTAAGGTATGTATCTTTATCAGTAAGGTTTTTAGCTAGAATTTTATCAGTCGCATAATGAGATCCGAAAAAATCACAAGTAAAGAGAAAGTTATCTTCCTTAATATATGTAAACATAGTATCTGGCCAATGTAGATGTGGTTGAAGGAAAAACTCAAGAGTTTTATCTCCTAATGATAGAGACAAACCTTTTGTCACCTTGTTAGCTTTAAAAGGCATATTTATTATTTCTTTCAAATTCATCAACGCTGGTGTAGTAGCGAATATTTCTATGTTTGGATTTTCTTCAACGATATATTTAACAGATCCTGAATGGTCTGGTTCTGTATGGTTTAAAATCAAATAATCGATATCTTTAATATCGACAATTTCTCTAATTCTATCGAGGTACTCATCTTTGAATTCTGCTTTTGCAGTGTCAATTAGAGCAGTTTTTTCGCTACCCACTACTAAGTAACTATTATAGGTTGTTCCAAATTCAGTTTCCATTATGATATCGAATACTTTTAAATCATAATCTATTACTCCAACCCAATATATATTATCTATTATTTCGTTAATTTTTCGTGTCATATTATCACCCATTAACATTATACTAGACTTCAAGAGTTTTGCCAAACATCTAGATAATTTTTCTCTTAGTATTGACTATATATGAGTAATTTGATAAAGTGTTTATGTAAGTGTTTTATAATATATACAGGGGGATAATTTTTTATGAGTGAATATGTGATTATTACAGATTCTTGTATTGACTTGCCAGACAAGTTAGCAAAAGAATTTAAATTGGAAGTATTACCTTTAAAAGTAACCATTAAAGGCAAGGAATATCAAAATCTTTTAGATGGTAGTGAAATCTCACCAGAAACATTTTATAACTTTTTAAGACAAAAAGAATCCGCTGTAACTGCACAAGCAAATCCGGCTGATTTTATAAAAGTAGCAAAACCTATTTTGGAAAAGGGTCTAGATGTATTATCAATATCATTTTCTAGTGCATTATCTGGAACCTATAATTCAAGTATTATAGCAAAAAAAGAATTAATGGAAGCATTTCCTGATAGAAAAATAATTACCATAGATTCACGATGTGCTTCTATGGGGCAAGGATTATTGGTAAGCTACGCCGCAAAGATGCATCAAGCGGGTAAATCAATTGATGAAGTAGCCCAATATGTTGAAGAAAACAAACTATATATTAGCCATTTGTTTACCGTAAGTGATTTAGGTCATTTAAGAAGAGGTGGAAGATTATCAACTTCTAGTTATATATTAGGAAATTTATTGAATATAAAACCTCTACTTCATGTTAGCCAAGAAGGTCAACTTAAAGTTTATGGTAAAGCTAGAGGTAGATTTAAATCATTAAACCTTCTTGTCAGTAGAATGGCAAAAACATTTGATAAGGATAAAAATGAAATGATTTATATATCTCATGGAGATTGTTTAGAAGATGCAGAATACGTAATGAAACACATAGTAGAAAAACTAGGAGTTTCAGAAAAGATTTTTACTATAAATCCAATTGGCCCAGTTATTGGTGCTCATTCTGGGGTAAATACATTAGCTGTATTCTATATTGGTAATGAAAGATTTGTGAAATAAATACATAAAATAAAAAGCAGTTTTCAAAACTGCTTTTTTTAATATTCTAATTTGCTCAAAACGTACTCCAAATCAATGAATGGTTCTTCATTAATTATTTTATCTCTATATTTAGCAAGAAATTTTTGACCCCAGTTGCTATTAAATACTTCAGGTCCGCCAGCAATAATTACAGTATATAAAGTTAACTCTCTTAATTTAAGAAAATCATGTAAACGTAGAAATTCAGTTTTTGCTAGAAGGTTTTCTTTTTTATAACCTTTTAGGAAATTATTAAGTATCCAAATAGTTCTTTCATTCATTGCTTCAGTCGCTAAATCCGTAAAAAAGAAATGATAAAAAATAACAATAGCTATATCTGATATGAAATGTTTGTAGGCTGCATCATCAAAATCAAAAAATGTAAGTTTCCCCTTTTTATCTATAACCATATTTCCTAAATGCAAGTCAGTGTGAATCAGTCCGTAGTTGTCCTTATTCTTTGGAAATTTACTAATCTTAGTTATCATGTTATTTAATTTCACTAGTATTGGTTTTTCTTTATTAATCAATACTTTAGAAGCTATTTGATACAAGGTTTCTTCTTCCCAAGCTGTTCTTCTATGAGCTGGATTAAAATCTTTAGTTAGTTTATGTAACAAAGCTATTTGTAAACCCAAATTCTCCCAGAATTCAGGTTTGTTTAGTTCCTCACCAACTTTATCCCCAAGTCCTCTAACAAAGGCTGAGACAGAGAAATAATCGTTATCATTAATTTTTAGTTTTTCAACGATCTCATTATTCTTTGATAGAATTACGGTAGAAACACAGGCTCCGTTTCTAGCGAGATAATCAATAAATTCTAATTCACCTAAAACATGTTCATAGATTCGATGATCACTATGGACTAATCTTAGAATATATTCAATATTATTTTTTTTATAAATGTAGACAAAACTTTCAAATCCTCCATGAAACTTGATTTCTTTGAAGTCTATATCATATAATTGTCCTGCTTGTTTTACTAACTCATCATTAATAGATTCTCTAATATGCTGTTCCAAAGTATCCTCCTAGTTATTAACTTCTTTTTGAATATACCAATATAGGTAACCCCTCTTCTACAGTATAGGAATCTAGATGAAGTTCCACCATAGGATTTTTATCTAAAAATAACTTTCTACCACTTCCTAGGATTATCGGTATAATTCCAATAACATATAAATCAATTGAATTTGTTTTAGTGAAGTTATCAACTAAACTACTTCCACCAAATAACCAAATATTCTTCCCTGGTTGTTCTTTTAGTTTAGTAACTTCTTCCACTATATTTTCTGATATGAATTTAAAATTATCAAAATTCTTTAAGTTTTCGTGAGTAGCCACAATTTTTGTGAGATCACCAAAGTTATCAGTATCCTTAAACTCCTTATATGAGACTTTTCCCATCACTACAGTATCACAATTTTTGATGAACTCAGGAAAGTCAAATCCTTCAGAAGTGTTCAAATGTTTGTCTCCATCACCTTTAATCCATGAATAACCACCATCTAAGTCACAGATGTACCCATCTAGACTCATAGCTAAATTCAAAATAACTTTTCTTTCCATACTAATCCCCTTTTGTTATATGAGAATATTATATCAAATCCTCCATGAAAAATCACATGCAATAAGAAAGCATTATAAGATATTTTTAGTACCACTAAAATATCTTCTGCAAATATACTCAAAACATGAATATTATCGAAATTATAAACACCTAGAATTAATACCATAATCCCAACGTTTTATCCACCAACTAATTCAGTTGACATTAATATACCTTTATTGTATAATTCACTAGAAAGTCGTTTTAATGAAGTTATTATTTTTAATTATTTAATTTTCAAAAAGCAATGTTTTTTGAGCAATTTAAGGCATTTTATAATATAAGGAGAAAAAATTATGAATTATTTAGAAGTAGTATTTGATATATTATATTTACTAGGTGTAATTGCAATATCAGTAGTAATTATTAAAAGAGGATACATTAAAAATAGTAAAGCCATTATCCTATTTGGTATTATGGGCTTATTACTTGGACTTGGGGATTCATTCCATTTAGTTCCAAGGATTTTAGGACATCTTACAACAGGGTTGGATACTTATCAAACTGCCTTGGGTGTTGGTAAGCTAATCACTAGTGTAACCATGACTGTATTTTATTATCTAATTTATCGTTATTACGTTCTTATTACAGGAAGAAATAATAAGGCTGTTCATATAACACTAGTCGCCCTTATGATGGTAAGGTTTGCATTATTAGCTCTACCAGGGAATGATTGGTTAAATAATGGAAATAGTTTGTTATATGGAATTCTAAGAAATGTTCCTTTTGCAATTGTAGGTGGAATTATTGTTTCATTATTTTTAAAAGTTGGTAAAAATAATGAGTTTAAACTGTTTAAAAAATTTGGTTATTGGATCATAGTATCGTTTGTATGCTATACAATCGTAGTGGTTGGCAGTGGATCAGTCCCAGTACTAGGTGCGTTTATGATGCCTAAGACTGTTGCTTACTTTATTATCGTCTATCTAGGATTTAAAAACAGTAAGTAAGGTTAATATTAAAAACAAAAAACTCTCATTTTCAATATGAGAGTTTTTTTTATTATGTTCAAATATAGCTAATCTAGCTTAACGTCTTTAATATCAATACCCATTGCTTTAGCTACGCCTTCTCCATATTTAACATCTGCTAAATAACAATGTCTAATATGGCGATGCTTAATAAAATCAGGTACACCATCCATATTTCTACATGTATTTTCATACAATCTTTGTTGCTCAGCTTTTGTCAGTATGTTAAAGAGTAATCCAGGTTGAGTAAAATAGTCACTATCATCTTTCCTAAAATCATAGAACTTCATAAATCCTTCTAATTCTAGTGCAGGTTCAGTTAATTCTTTACTGTCATTCCATTCGCCATAACTATTAGGCCAATAGTGAGGTCTTCCTCCGTAGTTGCCATCTGCTCTACCATATCCATCACGATGATTTGAATTCACCACTACACCCTTTTTGGCTGCATTGACAGGGATTTGATGGTGATTAACTCCCAAACGATATCGTTGGGCATCACCATAGGCAAATAATCTTCCTTGTAACATTCTATCAGGGCTATAGCCAATTCCAGGAACGATATTTGCTGGATTAAAAGCAGCTTGTTCAACATCTTGAAAATAGTTTTCTGGGTTTCTATTAAGTTCTAGAATTCCGACCTTAATCAAAGGAAAATCTTTTTTATACCAAACCTTTGTTAAATCGAATGGGTTATATGGATGTTTATCCGCTTGTTCCATAGTCATTAATTGTACAGATAATTCCCACCTAGGGAAATCTTTCTTTTCAATTGAATCATATAAATCTCTACCATTTGATTCGCGATCTTTTCCAACAATTATTTCAGCTTCTTGATCTGTTAAACACTCAATTCCTTGCATAGTTTTAAAATGGAATTTACACCAAATGCGTTTGTTTTCTTTGTTAATGAAAGAAAAAGTATGTGAACCATATCCATTCATATGCCTATAAGACTTAGGTATTCCTCTGTCACTCATTGTAATAGTTACTTGATGCAGAGCTTCTGGTAATAAAGTCCAAAAATCCCAGTTGTTTGTTGCATTTCTCATTCCAGTTCTAGGATCACGCTTAACTGCTCTATTTAAATCCGGAAAACGTTTAGCGTCTCTTAGGAAAAACACAGGTGTATTATTACCCGCTAAATCCCAATTTCCTTCATCCGTATAAAACTTAATTGCAAATCCTCTAATATCTCTTTCTGCATCTGCAGCACCACGTTCACCAGCAACGGTAGAAAATCTAACAAATACTGGGGTTTCTTTCCCAATATCTGAAAACAGATTTGCTTTTGTATATTTAGTTATATCATGTGTCACAGTAAACTTACCAAAAGCTCCGCTTCCCTTAGCATGCATCCTTCGTTCTGGAATTACTTCTCGGTTGAAATAAGCAAGTTTTTCGAGATACCATGCATCTTCCATCATCATTGGCCCTCGTTTTCCGGCTGTAAGGCTATTCTCGTTATCAACAACAGGTGCTCCAAAAGCGTTTGTTAATTTTGGTTTTTTCTTTGAATCGTTTTTTCCGTTTTTCATTATATTAACCTCCCTTTATTATAAATTATAAAAACAAAAACACAGGAAATGATTTCAGTAATCAACACCCTGTGTTTTTCTTATTTTTTATTATAACTCTTTTAAAACCTTTTGTCACAACATATGGAAAATGAAGTTTAAAAAGTTTACTGAGTATAGTCTATTACTAAATCAAATGTTTTATTACCACTGATTAATACTTCGTCTTCTGTAATAATTATAATATATTCATTTCCTATAGTTATTTGTAGATATGTCTCTTCTTCAAAATTCATTTCCTCAGTTATGTTTATTGGCGCTAACACATTATTCTCTGTATTAATGCCAAGTAAAGAAGATTCGTTATTACCCCAGCCATACAAATTCCCCTTGTCGGTTATTGCTAGACAGGTTACTCCTTCAATAATAAGTTTGATAATTTTCTCGTCTATATCTAGATTAAAACCAGATGTAATATCTATAGGTATATTTGAAGCAACATCAGAATTGTTACCCAATTGTCCAAAGCCATTGGAACCAAAAGTAAAGACTCTCCCGATACTCGTAAGTATGGTAGTCATATGAAATCCTAGTCCAACTTCAATGATTGTTTCTGCATTATCCAAAGGTATATTTTCTGTAATATCCAGTGGAACTAAACTGTAATCATTAGTTCCATCTCCAAGTTCTCCAGAACTATTCCACCCCCACATGAACAATCTGCCTTCATTTGTGATAGCGGCTGAATGGGTATTGCTTAAGGATACTTTTTCAATTGATTCATTTATGTTTAGTTCAAAAAACGTTGCAATGTTGATAGCTATATCACTACTAGTTCTAGTGCCATTGCCTAATTGTCCCTGCGAGTTACTTCCCCACACTAAAACGTTTTGTTCACTTGTTAATATCAACATCTGGCCGTTATACCAGTTGAATGAAGTTATTTCTTCCCTTTCAGCTAACGACATTTTAAAGGTAACATCTTTAGGGTATCCTCTATCTTCAACATCACAAGCCCCTAGGTTGCAATCGTTACAACCACCCCATTCAAACAGTCGGCTTTGATTTGTAAAAACATAGTTATCATTCAATCCTAAAAATACTTCTATAATCTGTTCTCCTTCATTTAAAGAAAACGCACTCGTTATATCTCTCGGTATCAAAGTATCATAGATAGATATATAAGGCCCGCACAACATTCCAGGGACTCCATTTCTTCCCCACATATAAAGTGTTCCATTCTCCATAAGGATTGCATTTGAGTAACTATTAGTAGCTACCTCCTTGATATTTCCATCATCTAATTTAAATGTTTGAATATTTTCTAAATAAGCCTCAAATATAGCTTGTGAGTCAACATCATGTGTTGGCATGTGATTAGATGAAGTAGAATCCCAACCGCGAAATTCATAGCCAACAATGATTGTATCATCAATATATAACTCAGCGAGATCACTGTCATATTCCGCTTGGGTGTCAAATATGATATCACCGATGTAATTTCTTAATGTAAGATTATAGTTATTAATTTCCCATTTTGCTTATATATTCAAATCACTCGTCACAAAAGCATCAAAGTCATATAGAGTATCATCTATATACCAACCTTGGAAAGTATATCCTTTTCTTGAGGGCGTGTCCGGTTCAATGATAACACTATTTTTTTCTACTTGAGTTGTGTAATAAATATCCTCATTCTCGACAAAGAAGAGAGCTGAATGTAGATTGCTGTCGCAACTTAGAAGAAAAATTATAAATGGTAAAACTAATAAAAATTTTCTGTACATAAATATTCTCCTAACTCAATATTTTTTTAAATATTGTGTATACCGGTTTTAGTTTTCTATAGTCAAACCAATCACTTTTTTATTCAAGTAAATCTTCCATATTACAATTTAGAATCTTTGATAGGTTAAAAATTGTTACTGCTTGAGCTTTATTAATATCATTCTTTCGTTGTTCATACATTTCAATTGATCTTTTACTAATCCCAGCTTTTTTAGCTAAATCTTCTTGGGATAATTTATGTTTGTTTCTTAACGTTCTTAGATTAGTAGTTTCAAGATAAAAGTTATCCACTACATCTTCTACAAACTTTCTTAAGTCTACTTCATGATAAGGGTTATACATTGAAAGTATCTCACTATAACTTATTTGATTAAAGATGTCTCTAAAACTTCTACTCGTCGACCATTGAAGATAAGCTAAGGCTTGCCCTGCCCAATATTCTCTAGATATGTTACTAGAATTGACTGGTTTTTTAAATGCAATTGAGTATTTAAGTTCTTGGATTACATCATATACTAACTCAATCCCTGATTTACCTTCTATGTATTTAACATTACCATCTTCAAACTCATTACAGATTGATGAGTTAATAAATAAGCTACTAATTTTTTCTTTATCAATATTTAAATCATTAATAGCAAATTCATAGAACATCCCTAGGTTGTTCATAGCACTATTTAATTTTGATTTTTGGTATGATTCCATCTTCATTCTTAACACCTCGATTGATTACATCTCTAATAAATATCCCTTTTAAAGGGTTATTGTTCTTCATAACTCGATAATCTGTATTAGCTTCATTTACTCTCTCTTGGTACTTTAAATTGTATTCTGTGTATTCAACAAATTTTTCAGATAAGAATGTTAGATGTTTAAAAGCTCTATCACTTTGTATAAAAACTTGTAATCCTAGTTTTCCTAAGTACATTGCATTTGTTAATACATCTAAGTTTGTTTGATTATTTATAAATTCGTTAACAAAGGTAAAATATGCATCATCTGCTCTATAACCAATAATCACATCAAAGTTTTTATAATCAATTAGAAATTCCTTTAAGATATACTCTCTAGATATCTTAGCCATTTCGGTTACATTAGGTTCACGATTATCTAAAAGAATCGCTAACCAATTTAGAATGCTAAAATCTTTATTTAGTTTAAGGACTTTTAAACCCTTTAAATCTAAACTATATTTATTTACAATACCATCATTTTTTGTTGAACAAGCCCACTCAGCTGATAGTGATTCATTTTCTGTACAATAAAATCCTTGACCATAATCATTATAAGACTTGCCACTAGCTTTTAATGGTTTTTCTATTTTAACTTTACTCCCATGATATACAATTATAGGTTTCATAACTTCACATCCTTACATCAATATTTTAACTTATTTTTAACTCAATGTCAATTTTATTAACATTGCAATGTTATTTTATCTATAAATATATAAAAAGAATGAAATTTCTCTCACTCTTAAAATATATATGATCAGTTATTATTAATCAAAACGCGTTATTTTCAAACAATATAAACCTATTAATTAAAAAAGTTTATCTCTTCTCAGAAATAAACTCTTTTTATTACAATGAATTTAGTTTAGATAAATCTATTCTTCCTTTTTCATCAACCACTTCTTCATCAGCGTGAACATATTCAACCTTACCAATAAACATTTCGTGTGAACCGGTTATGATAGAATCTACTACTGTACATTCAATCGCAACAGGGCAAGCATCAATCACTGAAGCGTTGACTTTTAACCCATCTGACATTTTAACTCCATATTCAGCTAGTTTGTCTGAATCCCTACCGCTTTTTGTACCACAACATTCATATAATTTAGTTTGTGATTTATCTAAAAGATGTACCACAAAACAACCATTTTCTTTTACCATGTGATATGAAAACCTAGAAGGTACTATACCAACCATAAGCATAGGTGGATCATAACTACAATTCCCACAATATGCGACTACTAAGGCGTTATCTTTGCCATTACTATCTCTTACTGTTACTACTACATTTGGCTTCAAAGCCAAAGCATTTACTTTATTAGCTTCTATTTTCATAAATTCCTCCGATTTTAGACTAAACATATTATATCACAATATAGTGGACATATATCTAATAATATTTAATGAATTCCATATGATAAACACTTTTTTTTATTTCCTAAAGAAAGAGTTAATTTCTTAACATTCACAGAATATTAAGAATAAATAGATACAGCTTTTTAACAGTTCATTGAATAGTATATGAATTCAAGTTATATAACCTATGTGTTGACTAACAACTCATAACTTAAAATCGTATAGTTCAAAATCTAGTTTCTATTTTTCAATACTCTATTCTTCATTCCAACTCAAGCCAGCATATCTGTCATACTTTTCATTTTTCTAGATTGTCATGGGTTTTAAACGCCGAGTATAAATCCATTCTTTTTTCGTTATTAATCCTTAATTTTTCCATTATGAAACCTCCTATATTTTATTAGAGAAATCTCATAACTTAAAAATGTATCTACGCATACACTATCACATTGTTTAAAAATTATACTAATCCAATATGCATATATTTGATTTATCCCCTGTTAAATTAGCCAACTAATTTTTAGTTTCTTATTTAAATCAATATTTCAAAGCAAAGGATCACCAATTAAGGTAATCCTTTTTCTATTATTCTATTACTGTTACATATCTTATGATGCTTGATGTGTTACCACTTAAATCAGTGGCAGTATATGTTATCTCGTAAATTCCTGCTACATCTACGTCTACTGTACCAGTAACGTTATCTACTGTAAGAACAATAACACCATCATTTAAGTCAGCAGCAGTTACTCCACTTAGTGGATCAAAATTAGCGTCGATGTAAATTGTTGCATCGTTTGCTCCAAAAATAACAGGTGCAACAGTGTCTTCAATCGCTCCAAAGAATACAGCATACCATACTAATTTATCAGATCTCCACCCTTGCATAATAATATCAATTGTAATTGTTTTACCATGGAAAGCTTTTAGTTTATCCATATCTGATTGATAATATATCATGATTGAATCACCATTAGGGTGTGTAGCTCCATACTCTAAAGCAGCTTCGAAATCATAATCTTTTGGAACTAAGAAAACTGAATAGTTACCCCAATCTTCATTATAATATACACTAGCTGTAACAGTAAATTTCGGATAATTAAATGGGTTTTCATATGTAGGAATAATCATAGTCGGAATAATATCTTCGACAGAATCAACCACGGTATTTGGCGCTATAGAAACTGCTTCATTTGAAGCTATAGCAATTAATGGATAAGATGAATTACCAGTCATTTCCCAACAATTATAATAAAGTATAACTTGTCCAGTGATATCATAAACGCCTCCGTTTTCTACTGCAAATGTTGGTGAATAAATATAAAGAATATCAGTACCATCAGTTACATAAATACCGTTTGAAGATTGTCCAACAACTGTAACGCCTAAAATATTAACATATACATCTTCGCCTAAAGCAATTGCAGCAGCAATTGTAGCAACAGGTGTACCTTCAGTTACTTTCTCTACCTTAAAGGTTATATTTTTAGTATAAGCTACATCATTAATCGTAACTGTAGCTATCATAGTAACCGTTACATCTTCGCCTTCAGGCTGTGTAATTGTACCATCTAAAGCTATGACTTCTGGATGACTTGATGTCCATACGATATCATAGTCAATATCATCTGCATCTTTACCAATTATCAAGAATTTTAATACATCAACTGGTGTCCAAAATTCTTTTATTGGAAATGCAGTTACTACAATAAACACTTCTGTAGCGCGTTCTGCGTCTGATTTATCCAATGCTTTGATTGTAACGAAAAACGAATAACTTTCAGTAACAGTACCCTCAGTTACTGTAACTGTCAAGATGACTGTTTGATTACCTACTGTGTAAGTAGGACTATGAATTGTACCGTCATTTTCAAGATAATTTGTATTGTTGCTGGTCCAAATAATTGAAACATCTTCAACTGATGTAATCAGTGATAGATTTTCTGTAGCTAAGAACTTCTCGTTTTCAAGGGTGTCAGCATATTGCGTTTTGATTTGTTCGATTAAAGCATCTAAATCAATCAACTCTTCTGCTTCAACACCATTAATAACGTAAACTTTACCATTCAATGCAGATGTAATTGCATCAAATGACCATGATTCGTAATGCCATCCAACATTGTCATTATATAAAATGTCTATGTCAGCCTTTGAAGTATCAATACCCCAGTTAAGAGTAAATCCACCACGGTTATCTGAACAATAAGTATCTAAGAAACTTGCAGCATCTAAAGTAGAACCAGAGATACCACCAATTGATAAGTCAAATTCTCCAACCATCATGTAATCATAATAGATGTCTGGGAAATCTTTTGCAAATCCTAATAATTCAACATTAATATAATGTTCAGTTGATACGAATAATTCTTCAAAAGTAGTTTTTACGTATTCGTACATTGTAACTTGAGCTTCAGAACCACTAAAGTAGTTGAACTCAATTTGAATTACTGTAGGACTAGCTGCAGTACCATCTACATAATCTCCAGCTGTTACTAATGCGTCTAATGCTAAGTTATATAACGCTGTAGCTGCTGTAGGGTTATAACCATGTGTTGAAGGGCTTAAGCCAGCTCCAACTGTTAAACCTTGATCAGTATCACGGTAAGGAACACCCATTTCAGGGTCTACTAAGTAAGCATCACTGAAATAATACATGTTAGTTGTACTAGTTTTTAGAACTTCTTCAGCAAGTTTTTGTCTGTCAATAGCAAAGAACATTGCCATTTTAAAGTCATCGTTTGCTAAGATTGGTTCTGGAATCCATGTAGAATTAGGGAATGCTGCTCTTTGATCAGCTGCAGTACCTAAACCATTAATCATTATTCTAAATGTTGTAGATCCAGGAACTTGTTTTAATCTAAGATTGTCTTTGTAAGTGTCATATTCTTCTATCGGAAGTGAAACAGCTTCAAGTTTACCAGCTAAGAATTCTTGGAATATTACAGCTGAATCTTCAATTACTGAGAAAGTATATCCAGTATAGAAATATTCATCAGGATTATGATAAACAGGGTTTTCTTTGTAACGTAAAATTTTATCGTTTTCATAATAGTCTACATAGAAAGGACCATGATAAGCGATAGTTTTTTCATCAGTACCATAGCTATTAAGATTTCCATCTTGTAATGAATTATACAATTCGATATTAATTGGAGTCATAACAAATGAACTAAAGAAATATCTTACATTCCATTCTGACATGTCATTAATGAATGTAAATTCAAATGTTAAGTCATCAATTAATTTGATACCAACACTTTCCCAAGTTGCATCTCCATCAACGTATTCTTGAGCATTAAGGATACCTGTAGTTTCATCTAAGAAGCCTCTTCTAATGCCATCAGAAACAGCTCTGTACCATTGAAGGTCTAATGCTAATTTAAATGTATCAACGAAGTCATTTGCGTCGATTACTTCATGTCCAGTTGCAAAACCAGAAATATCAGTATCAGGATGGTAGAACCATTCTAAATCGTCTGCAATTGAAATTCTCCAAGTTTGAGCTACTTCTTTACCAGTATCTGTTACATGTGAACCAACAGGTGTTGGGTTTGAAGCTGCCATAGAAGGAACTAAATCATAACCTGATTTGTCAGCATTGAAATGGAATACATAAGGAGCATCCATATAAACAGTCATTAAATCACTATCAGCTGAAGTGTCATACAACCATTGGTTGAATGTTCCGGGATTAGTAGAAATAGTAGTACGGTAAGTGTATTCACCAACATTGCCAAATTCATTATCATCCATTAATACAGATGAATCATCTGCAGTCATTAAACTAAATGAAGTACCATAACCCATTACAGGAATATAACTGTCAACAGGCAATGCAAGTCTAGAACTATATAATACAAATCCTCCATTTGCGAAAAGTGGTACCCCAGCTGCCATATTGTTCATTAAATATTTTTCAGCTGCTGCCATGAATGTATGTCTAATTTCTGTTGTAGCAATTTTATAGTTATAGAATCCATTAGGACTTGATAAAGTAATTGCTAAAACCTTTATCATTCTTGTAGCTGTATCTGTTTCGCCATGACTATCAGTAACAGTATAAGTTATAGTATAATCACCAGCTGTGCTTAAATCAACAGTACCAGTCAAAGCGATATCTGCTGTGATATCTCCATCTTCTAAGTCGTTTGCTGTTACACCTAATACATTATCAAATGTAGCACCAACCACTAGTACTACGTCAGAAATACCACTTAAAACTGGAGGCGTATGATGCTCAACGTAATTTGGTTCAATATTCAAATCACTCTTTATATTAGTGTAATCTTTTGACCATCCAGCAAAGAAATACAAACCTATATTATTGGTTACTTCAGGTGGTGTAGCAGAATCACCATATTCTACTACCTCAGACTTAAGAATATCACCATAATAATCATAAAATACAACTGTGAATGTTTTTATCTGCCATAGC
>CAZHSG010000002.1:0-106263 GCA_964535005.1 uncultured Candidatus Izemoplasmatales bacterium | reverse complement strand
CTTCTTATTTTAAACAATAAATGCTTGCTTGTTTATAAAAAACAGCGGATCTCCTCCGCTATTTTTTATGGAATTTAATTATTCAACTATGATGCAATCAACAGGACAGTTTGCTTCACAAACTCCACAGTCTATACAAGCATCAGCGTCGATTACATAGATATCGCCTTCAGTGATACAATCAACTGGACATTCAGCTTTACAAGTACCACATGCGATACAAGTATCAAGTATTTTTCTTGGCATAATTTATTCCTCCTATTGAGCTATTTATTTACCATATACATTTTACCAATGAAATGATGATTTGTAAACATGTAAATTAGTTTTTTTTCAAAATATCGAGCGAAATTTCTTGAATTATACCTCATATTTTGATAAAATAGTGATTGACAAATAAAGGGAGTGATTTTATGCCGATATGGGCACAAATAGTTGTACCGATTGTAACTTTATTAGTAGGTGGAGTAGTAGGTTTCTTTTTATCTAGAAAATATTTCCAAAAATATTTAGAAAAAAATCCACCAATTAACGAAAATATGATCAGAGCTATGATGAGTCAAATGGGTAGAAAACCATCTGAAAAGCAAGTTAGACAAGTCATGGCTTCAATGAAACAAGCAAAATAAAAATAGCCGAATCGGCTATTTTTTTTTCTTGAATAGGTTATCAAGTTTATCTGATATTGCAATTTTGCTTTCTGTGCCATTTCTAATTCTTTGAAAATTCTTTTTGTGTCTTATAAAAATCAACATACTTGCTAAAAACAAAATTATTACAAAAGTTAAATCGTACATACTCGAATCATACCCCGTAAGATGAAGAATCAAACCAAGAATAAACATCGATAATGTAGCGAAAGTTGAAGCTATAGAAACATATCTACTAATAAGTTGGGTAGTAAAGAATACTGTAAGCATGATTAAACCTAACCATGGTGAGTAAGCTAATAGTAACCCAAAGGATGATGCAACACCTTTACCACCTTTAAATTTGAACCAAACAGGGAATATGTGACCAACAACTGAAGCGAATCCATAAATTAATGGATGTAACATTTCAACACTATAAAAAAGATTTGTATATCTAATTAGAAATACTAATAAACCACTCTTAAGAGTATCTAGGATTAAAACACTTGTTCCGATGAATTTGCCAAAAACTCGGTAAGCATTAGTAGTACCTAAATTTCCACTTCCATATTTTCTAATGTCTTCATGGCGTATAGATCTGCCTAGTAAATACGAAAAAGGAATTGAGCCTAATAAATAAGCGAGTAGAACTAAAACATATTTTAACATGGTGTTCCTCCTAATCTAAGAAATTATACCAAATAAATCCCAAAAAAGAAAGAAAAAAGTTAATAAATTTGTTATAATATTTAATAGGGATTAAAAGGAGCATTATAAATGGCAAAGCATGAAAACGACTACAATTCAAAATCATTACAAATACTTGAAGGGTTAGAAGCAGTTAGAAAACGTCCAGGGATGTACGTTGGTTCAACTGATACCAGAGGGCTTCATCACTTAGTATGGGAAGTAATTGATAATTCTATAGATGAAGTACTAGCTGGATATGGTAAGTCTATTAAAATAGAAGTTTTAGAAGACAATTCAATAAAAGTATCTGATGATGGTAGAGGGATGCCAGTAGACATGCATTCTTCAGGTTTAACAGGAGTAGAAGTTATCTTTACTAAACTTCATGCTGGTGGTAAATTTTCTTCAGGAGCTTATAAAATTTCTGGTGGATTACATGGTGTTGGTGCTAGTGTTGTAAATGCATTATGTGAATTTCTAGAAGTTACAGTATACCGTGATGGTTTAATATATAAAATGCGTTTTGAAAATGGTGGGAAAAAAGTTAAAGACTTAATCGTTATGGGAGAAACTAAGAAGACTGGTACAGAAGTTTGGTTTAAACCTGATCAATCTGTTTTTTCTACGACCTTATTTAATTTTCAAACTCTAGAAGAGAGAGCTAGAGAAAGTGCATTCTTAATCAAAGGCTTAAAAATGCAATTAATTGATCACCGCTCAAAACAAAAAAGATCTTTTATATTTGAAAATGGAATTAGAGAATATGTAGAATTTATTAATAAAAATAAATCACCACTTCACAAACCAGTATATTTCACTGGTACTCAAAATACAATTGAAGTTGAAGTAGCTTTTCAATATACAAAAGCTTATTCAGATAATGTAATTTCATTCGTTAACAATGTAAGAACAAAAGACGGTGGTACTCATGAAACTGGGTTTAAATCAGCTTTTACCAAAGTATTCAATGAATACGGAAGAAAGATGAATTTAATCAAAGAAAGAGATTCATCGTTAGAAGGGACTCATGTTAGAGAAGGATTGACCGCAATTATATCTATGAGAATACCAGAAAACTTATTGCAATTTGAAGGACAAACAAAAAATAAATTAGGTTCTCCAGAAGCTAGACCTACTGTTGAATCAATTGTTTCAGAGAAACTAAATATTTACTTAACTGAAAATCCATCTATTTCTAATGTGCTAGTAGAAAAATCAGTTAGAGCAAGACAAGCCTGGCAAGCAGCTAGAAAAGCTAGAGAAGACGCTAGACTTTTTAAAAAGATTAAAAAGCAAGAGCCTATTCTGTCTGGTAAACTAGCACCTGCTAGTACTAAAAATGCCAAAATAAACGAGTTATTCCTCGTTGAAGGTGATTCAGCTGGTGGCTCAGCTAAACAGGGAAGAGACAGAACCTTCCAAGCAATCCTACCTCTAAGAGGAAAGGTAATTAATGCAGAAAAACAAAAAATGGAAGATGTTTTTAAAAACGAAGAAATTTCTACAATCATAGGCACAATTGGTGCAGGTATTGGTAGTGATTTTAATATAGCTAAATCCAATTACAATAAAGTCATCATTATGACCGATGCTGATACGGATGGTGCACATATTCAAGTGTTACTAATTACTTTCTTCTTTAGATATATGCCAGAATTAATAGACGCAGGAAAACTATATATAGCATTACCACCTTTATATAAGATTTCATCCAAAAAATCTGAAGTTTACGCATGGGATGAAGTTCAAAGAGAGAATATTTGTAAGAAATTGAAATCTTATAGTATTCAAAGATATAAAGGATTAGGTGAAATGAACTCTGGTCAATTATGGGATACAACCATGGATCCTAGGAAAAGAACATTAATCCAAGTTGTAATTGATGATTTAGCAGAAGCAGAGCAAAGAATTTCAGTTTTAATGGGTGATAAAGTAGAACCTAGAAAAGAATGGATTGACAATTTCGTCTCATTTGTTAATGATGACGACTTTGAAATCGGGGTGAAAAATAATGGCTAAAACAGCGAAATCTAAAATCACCGATTTTCTAGAAGAAAAAATCTTTCCAATGAATATTGAAAAAATTGTTGGTGATAGATTCGGTAAGTATTCTAAATACATTATTCAAGAAAGAGCTCTTCCTGATATAAGGGATGGATTAAAACCAGTTCAAAGAAGAATCCTTTTTGCAATGCATGAATTAGGTATGGGTTCAACTAAGCCATATAAGAAATCAGCAAGAATCGTTGGAGACGTTATTGGTAAATTCCATCCTCATGGTGATCAATCAGTATATGATGCCATGGTTAGAATGAGTCAATACTGGAAAACTAACAGTCTATTAATCGATATGCATGGTAACAATGGGTCAATAGATAATGATCCAGCGGCAGCTATGCGTTATACTGAAGCAAGATTGTCAGTATATTCTGAAGCTTTACTAGAGGATATCGATAAAAAAACTGTAACTTTTGTTCCTAACTTTGATGACTGTGAACTTGAACCAGTTGTTTTACCAGCTAAGTTTCCCAATCTTTTAGTTAATGGTTCTATGGGAATGGCTACTGGATATGCGACTAATATACCACCCCACAACCTATCAGAGGTATTAAGGGCGGTTATTTACCGCACAAAACATCCTGAGTCAGATATCGACGATTTACTAGCTTTCATCAAAGGTCCTGATTTTCCAACAGGAGGTATTGTTGAAGGTATAGATGAAATAAAAAAAGCTTTTACAACTGGTAAAGGCAAAGTAATACTCAAAAGTAGAGTAATTGTCAATGATACTTCCTTGATAGTAGAAGAAATACCTTTTGAAGTTAACAAAGCTGATTTAGTCAGGAAAATTGATGATATTAGACTAAAGAAAAAAATTGATGGGATTTTAGAAGTTAAAGATATGTCTGACCGGAATGGATTAAGTATTGTTATTAATCTTAAAAAAGAGATATCATCTGAAGTCATACTTGCATATCTGTTTAAAACCACAGACTTAAAAGTAACCTATAATTACAATATGGTTGCGATATCTCAAAGAAGCCCTAAATTACTCTCATTAACTGAGATACTTGATGAGTTTATTCAACATCAAAAAGAGATTATCAGAAACCGCTCTAATTATGAACTAAGAAAAGCTGAAAAACGTAAACACATCGTTTTAGGTTTCTTAAATATGGTTGATGTTTTAGACGAAGTAATCGCATTAATTAGACAATCTTTAGGTAAAAAAGATTCAATAGGCAGATTAATAGACCGCTTTAACTTCAGTGAAGTACAAGCTGATGCAATAGTTTCTTTACAACTCTATCGTCTATCAACAACTGATGTTAAAGAAATGCGTAAAGAAGCTGCTGAATTGACTAAAGCAATTAATAAATTACACCGTATCTTAACTAATGAAGGTGTACTTGAAGCTGTTATTATATCAGAACTTCAAACAATCCTAGAAAAATACCCTCTAGAGAGACGCACGGAAATAAAATCTGAAATTCAAAAATTAGAAATAGATGAGCAGGAATTAATTCAAAACGAAGAAGTAAAATTTGTTATATCAAGAGACGGTTATATCAAACGTTCTTCATTAAAATCATTCCAGGCAACTCAAACTCAAACTGGTTTAAAAGAAAATGACTTAGTGTTAAAACAATGTACATTAAACACTAGAAATCAAATAATATTCTTCACTAATCTTGGTAATTTTATATTATTGCCAGCCTATAAAGTACCTGATTTAAAATGGCGCGATAACGGCGAATACATTAGTAATTTTGCACCGATGATGCCATTGGAAAAAGTTATAGATTTTATTGTTGTTAAATCATTTGATACACCAAAATTTGTCCTGCTAGCTAATCAAGAAGGCCAAATAAAGCAAGTTAGTGTTAATGATTTCCAAAAGGCTAGGATTAATCGTACATATAACTGTATGGCTGCGAACCGTATTAACCAATTGGTTTCAATTGACCTAAGAGAAGAATACGATAGACAGGTTGTTTTAGCTACTAAAAAAGGTTATATATTAAAATATGATCTAGAAGAAGTACCTGTTCAATCCTTAAACGCAAAAGGAGTTAAAGGTATAAACCTTAGAGAAGATGTATTAGTTGGAGCTAAATATACTACTAATATTAGTAAAGATGAAGTAATCTTCCTAACCAATCGTGGTGGTTTAATCAGAGAGTTTTCACAAAACATTGATTCAAGTCATCGACCAGCGAAAGGGAAACTAAGATTGAAAGCTGTAAAGAGTAATCCTTATAATTTCGTTCAAATAATTTCAGAAAATATCTTTAGATTAAAAGATGCTCTAACAATTAGAATTCTTGGTGAAATATATACAGTAGTCATTCCAGCCAACGAATTAAAGCCTGATAGATATGAGTATGGAATACCGTATATTCCTCAAAGTAAGAAACCTTCAATTTTGGCTATAGAAAGAGAAAACCATATTGAATTTGATGAAATTTTAAATAGGCTAGCTGAATCAGTTGTTGAATCAGTAGTTGAAGAGGACAATGATGATGTAATGTATGAGTTAGAAAGAATTATTTCAGGAAGTAAAACCAAACCTGAAACCGTAGAAGAAATTCAAACTACTCTAAAATCAAAATCGATTTATGATAAACAAGATGATGAGGATGAATTAGACGAAAATGTCGTTCAACAAACCTTATTTTAAACACAAAAACAACATATAAATTATATATAATATTACGCATGGAGATGATAAAATGAAAAAAATACTAACAATAACTGCAATGATAATTTTAGGGTTCACACTAGTTAGTTGTGATTTGCTAGGATCTGGAACAACCACAACTGCAATTACAACCGAAGAAATTATAGTAGACACTGAAAACTTCATTCAAATTGATACAGTAAGTGAACTGCAATCTATTGAAATGAATAAATCTTATAGGTTAACTAGCAATATCGATTTAACGGGAATAGAATGGAATCCTATTGGAAATCAATCAAATCCATATTTAGGAATCTTTGATGGTAATGACTATACAATTTCAAATCTTACAATTTCTGATAATAATCAGATATATAATGGATTGTTTGGCTATTTATCCGGAACAGTAAAAGATTTATTTATGACTAACATTGATATTGAGTTTGAATCAAACTTTATTACCTATGTTGGAGGAATTGCCGGATTTACAAATGGCGATATTATAACTTCCAATGTAAGTGGTAGTATTACAGTAGTTAATACAGAATCTAACTCATATGTAGGGTTACTAGCTGGGTTTGCCCAAGGCAAACTAAATCCAACGACAACAGTAGTAGATTTTACACCAAATGTAATTCAAACAAATATCGTTAATGGAACAATAAATGTAACTTCTAGTGGGGTTGCGTTTATTGGCGGATTAATTGGTAAAACCTACAACTCAACAGTAATCAACAATATTACTAATACAGTCATATCTGTTGTAACAAGCGGATTACCTGGTTACATAGGTGGATTTATAGGTCATAATTATGGCGGCATTCTAATTGGTTTTGAAGATCAAGTAGATAATACTTTAATTTATATAGAAGAAAATGTTTCGTTCAGTGATATTACAGTTGTAAATACTAACTCAGATGTCTCAATTGGTGGATTTATAGGTTATAACAAAAAAGGTTATAATCGTAATAATTATTCAGAAACGATAATTGATTTATCTGGAACAGCTCTAGAAACTAATATTGCTAGAGTTGGCGGATATGCAGGTGAAAACTGGGAGTCAGAGATTGCAAGAACTGTTTCGCTTAGTGAATACACAATTACTTTGAATGAAGAAGCTAATTTGATTATCGGTAATCTTGTTGCCGGAGCTTATTCTGATTTAGATTATACTGAAAACTATGTGCTTCAAACTCCAAATACCGCTGATGTTGAAATGGGAATCGTTATTACTTTATCACAAACAAACAATTCAGATTTCTATTTAAACACATTGGAGTGGTCAGCTGCATTTATCAATAACATCCTAGAATAATTTACAGATGACTATGTTTAAGGCGGACAAAACCGCCTTTTTCTATTGTAAATGCTATCAAATATGTAAAAATGACTATGTTTTATATGAAAAAACAGTATAATTATAGTGTAAACTATACAATTTAAGGATTGGTGATCTAATGAACTGCATAAAGACAATTAAACGAAACCCAGTACCTAGTGATGTCTTTTTAAAAACTACTAAACTATACTATCAAATGGGAAGAAATAACTATTATGAAAAATTATTTGAAACTAACTATGAATATATTTCAAAAAGTGTGGCTGACCAAGATGCCTATGCTTTTTTCAAAGTATTCTTTCCTGAATATAAAATTATTGAGTCAAGATTAAGAACTCTGTTACTTGATTCAACTGTACCCAAAAATCAATCCGAACAATTATATAAGAATCTTATCTATATATTTAGGCATATAAGAGATAAGTCAGTTGAACCTTTCATGCTTAGTGTAGTAGAAACTAACGATCTTGTTAAACTACTTTTTCAAGGGGTTAACACCAAAGAAAAGGTTCAATATCGTCGATATAAAACTAACACTCATTCTTTGCTTTCAAAAGAATCAGGTTCAATGCGAGAGAAGCTAGAAGCATTGATAACTGAGTTTAATAGTATTAAAAAGGAAAATATTTTTGAACCGTTAATCTTACATACAAACCTAATTGTTGATTTTATAAATATGATTATCTACAATGGTAATAAAAATGATGTAATAGGAGTTTTATTGCTATATATCATTATGATTCAAGAAGGTTTTATTGTATGCAATTATGTATCTTTCTTTTCAAAAGTTCACCTATACAAGGATGAATTAACAGAAGCATTAGCCAAATCTAAATTTCAATGGGAAGAAGGGTTAGCTGAAGTAATGCCTTTGGTCAGATTTTTCATTAAAATGTATATAGAGTTATATAATAACCTAAGTGAAAAAGCAAGGGATTTTGAATACGAGTCAAAATTAGAAATATCTAAAACAGATTATGTTGAAAATACCGTAATGAAACTTGGTGAAATCTTTGCAAAAGATGAAATTAGAGAAAGACATCCGTTAATCTCAGATTCAACGATAAATAGAACTTTAAAAAGATTGCAAGAAGAAGAAAAAATAAGACCACTAGGCAAGGGTAGAAGTGCTAA
The DNA here is from genome assembly GCA_964535005.1 of uncultured Candidatus Izemoplasmatales bacterium. Classification (GTDB taxonomy): domain Bacteria; phylum Bacillota_I; class Bacilli_A; order Izemoplasmatales; family Hujiaoplasmataceae; genus 4572-104. The sequence continues at coordinate 97,787 of CAZHSG010000002.1, read as the reverse complement.
GTGGGTTAAACTTGTAAAATCTACCAAGAAGCTAAACTACCAGGAACAATTAAACTTAAATTTAGGAGATGGATACCATGAATAAAGAATTAAAAACTATTATTGTAAAAGCTTTAAAAGAAGATATTCCTACCATAGATGTATCAAGCCATTATCTTTTCCAAGATGAGATATCAGAGGGAAAGTTCATTGCTAAAGAAGCGGGAGTAATTTCAGGAATTGATATTTGTGAAGAAGTCTTTGCAACAATAGATCCGGACACTAAATTTACTATACATAAAAATAATGGTGATGTAGTAAAAATAGGTGATATTATCGCTGAATGTAAGGGTAAAACAAAATCGATTTTGATGTCTGAAAGAGTAGGACTTAACTTCCTTCAAAGAATGTCAGGAATTGCAAGTTTAACAAAAAAATTCGTTGATGAAACCAAAGGGTTTGATACTGTTATCCTTGATACTAGAAAAACTACACCATTATTAAGAATGTTAGAAAAGAGAGCTGTTGTTGACGGTGGAGCTACAAACCATAGAATGAATTTGTCTGAAATGGTTATGCTAAAAGATAACCATATTAAAGCGGCTAAATCTTTAACAGATGCAGTTAATAAAGTTAGACAAAATGTTGGTAAGAATATGAAGATAGAAGTTGAGGTTGAAGATTTAGATAAATTCAAAGAAGCTTTGGCTTCAAGTGCTGATATAATTATGCTAGATAACATGTCAAATAGTCTGATGTCAGAATGTGTATTATTAAATAAAAAACAGAAAGTTTTGGAAGCCAGTGGAAATATGACAGTGGATAGAATTAAATTAGTTTGTCAAACCGGGGTTGACACCATCTCAGTTGGAGGATTGACACATTCATACACATCTTTAGATATATCACTAAAATTCTAGGTTTTTTCAATTATTGTATATCAAAAACCAATTTAATAAAGTATAATTATATGAAATAGAAAGTGTGACTAATTTGTTAAAAAGCAAATACGTTTGGAAAATTAAATCAGAAGGTATAGTACCTAACAATCAGATTTTTCCAACATTGTTAAAAAACAGAAACATAGATGACTATGAAACCTATTTTTCTATGGGAAAAGAATCTCTATTAGATCCATACCTGCTAAATGACATGGAAAAGGCCAAAAGTAGGGTTTTAAGTGCAATCAAAAATCATGAAAAAATAATGATTTATGGTGACTATGATTGTGATGGAATCAGTTCAATATCATTGTTGTATAGAGCACTTAAAAAACTAGATGCGGATGTGTATTATGATCTACCTAATCGTTTTATTGATGGCTATGGATTGAATATGCGTGCAGTAGGAAAAATTCATGATTTACATATTAAGCTTGTGATAACCGTTGATAACGGAGTGACTTGTAATAAGGAAATTGATGAACTAAACCGTTTAGGTATTGATACTATTATTACCGATCATCATGAAATTGGAGAATTTGTTCCAAATGCTCATGCTATAATTCATACACATTTAAGCGAGAATTATCCTTTTAAAGAAATTGCTGGAGTTATGGTCGCCTTCAAATTAGCTCAAGCATTAATTGGTGATGAAGCTGAGGAATTCTACGATTTAGCAATGATTGGAACCATCGCAGACTTAATGCCACTAAAAGATGAAAATCAAGCAATGGTAAATCTTGGCTTAAAAAGACTACAAAACACTAAAAATCTAGGACTAGACAAATTAGTTAAGTTCTCAAATTTGGAAATCATAAATGTAACAGCTATCTCCTTTAAAATCGCTCCTAAAATAAATAGCAGTGGTAGATTAGGAAAAGCATTAGATGCAGTAAGACTATTAGTCACAGATAGTCATAAAGAAGTTAATGAATTAATCTTAAAAATTGAAAAGAATCATTCTTCTAGAAAAAAACTAACAGAAGAGTCATTTAAACAATGTGAAAAGCTAGTTAATCCAGATGACAATGTTATAGTTGTTGCTAGTGATAAGCTTCACGAAGGAGTTATTGGAATCTGTGCCCAAAAAATTGTCGAAAAATATCAAAAATCGACTTTAATTATTACAGTTGATCCTGAAGGTGTTGGTAAAGGGTCAATGAGATCTTTTGGTAATGAAAATATTCTAAATATGCTTCATGCTAATCAACAATATCTTCTAAGGTATGGAGGCCATTCTCAAGCGGCTGGATTACAAGTTAAAGTGGAGAATATTGAAGCATTAAGAAATGGTTTAAACTCATTGTCTCTATCTGGTTCAGTACCAATTTTAGAAGCGGATATGCAACTGGATTTATGCTCTGTAGATATCGAAACAATTCAGTATATACAAGATAGATCATTTTTCACTGCTACTTTCTTATTTAACGATTTACGTGTATCAAAAAAGCAAGTATTAGCAGGAAAACATACAAAATTAGTACTTGATTGCCATGGCATGAAATTCGATGCTCTACATTTTAATAGTTTAGAGTATTTTCATTCTTTAGAAAATGGCGATCGAATTGATGTTATTGCTGGTCTAACAGTAAATAACTATCGCAATAACAAAAAGATACAATTAATGATTAAAGATATTAATTGCGAAGACCTACAAGTTTTAGATCTTAGAACTGCCTATGATTACCCAAATGATAAAAAATGGATAGTTGGTGAGTATTGGGAAGTAAATGATATGGTTATTGTTAACGATGAATTAGATGAATTCATCAAAACTAACAAAGATATCAAAATCATAGTACTTGGGCCAAGGAAAACCAAAGCTAATTTTAACAAAGTAGTGAACAAAAGAGAATTAGGTAAAATCTATACCATGTTGAAAGAAATCGGTGAATTTAAACTAGAAGTTCTTCTCAGAAGAATTGAATACAATCAACTGATTTTAAAATATGCAATAAAGATTTTTATTGAACTAAATTTAATCGTCAAAAATGAGGACTTCTACCTTGTTAAAGAAAATGCGATTAAAACTGATTTACAAAGCTCCCCTACCTATGTTAAATTAGTAGAGGCAAAAAAATTAATCGATTTTATATATTTTGATTACCCATCGCATATAAGAACATATTTCAAAGAACAAATGGAGGTATTAAAATGAAATACCAAGACTATATAAAAAATGTACCAGATTTTCCTATCAAAGGAATTCAATTTAAAGATATTACACCACTAATTAGCAACGGAGCCGCATTCAAATCTGCAGTTAATGAATTGGCAGAATGGGCAAGGTCTAAAAACGCTAATGTAGTTATAGGGCCTGATGCTAGAGGTTTTATAATTGGAGCTCCAGTAGCTACAAAACTTGAAGTTGGATTTGTTCCAGTTAGAAAACCTGGCAAACTACCTAGAGAAGTTTTAGAATATAATTACGAGTTAGAGTATGGTAAAAATACTCTCTGTATGCATAAAGATGCTATCAAATCTGGCGATAGAGTAGTTATTATGGATGATTTACTAGCTACTGGTGGAACAGTACAAGCAACAGTAAAGCTAGTTGAAGAAGCTGGCGGAACTATTGTAGGGTTAGGTTTCATGATTGAATTACTTGAATTAAAAGGAAGAGACAAAATTATAAACTATCCAATAAAAGTTTTAATGCAATATTAGGAGGATTTAATTGACATCGGAAGATATTTACAAACCTCTCGAAGAGGAGATAACCAAATATCTATCTAAACCTACACACTTAGAGTTTATTAAGCGTGCTTTTCTCTATGCTAATGAGAAACACCTTGGACAACAAAGAAAATCTGGCGAGCCATATATTGTTCATCCAAGAGATGTAGCGATAACTCTAGCTGAATATCAAGTCGATCCAAATACGATTGTATCTGGTTTACTTCACGATATTATAGAAGATACTGAAACAACTTATGAGGAAGTCAAAGAAATATTTGGAGAAGAAGTAGCTGACATTGTTGAAGGTTTAACTAAATTAACTATGCTTCACTATAAGGGAACAAAAGCTTCCCAACAAGTTAAAAATCATCAAAAAATGGTTTTAGCTATGGCAAAAGATATTAGAGTTATATTTGTAAAATTAGCAGATAGATTAAATAATATGCGTACATTGAATTATTTAGATGATGAACGTCAAACCAGAATATCAAGAGAAACGCTTGATATTTTCGCACCAATTGCCCATCGCTTAGGGATGTATAGATTAAAAGCTGAACTAGAAGATTTATCATTTAAGTATTTATATCCAGGACAATATAAAAGTATTGCTAAACTTTTAAGTGATAAAAAAGGTAATCGTGAGACTGATGTTGAAAATATGAAAAATGATCTAACTGATTTGTTAGAAAAAGAAAAATTCTCTTTTAGTATTAAAGGTAGAATTAAAAACATTCATTCGGTTTACCATAAAATGAAAACTAAAGATGTAGATTTCGAAGAAATTAATGATTTATTAGCTCTAAGAATAGTAGTTAATTCAATAAGTGACTGTTATCGTGCTATTGGTATTGTTCATTCGAAATTCGTTCCAGTTCCCGGCAGGTTTAAAGATTACATAGCAATGCCTAAACCAAATATGTATCAATCATTACATACTACGGTAGTTAACCGGGGTAAGATATTTGAAATTCAAATTAGAACTGATGAAATGGATGCTATTGCTGAAAAGGGTGTAGCAGCTCACTGGGCTTATAAAGAAAATAAACCAGGAATATCAAATAGAAAAAGTATTGAAGATATTGTTTCTTCAAAACTAAGATGGTTTTCAGAATTAATAAGATACACAGAAGAATCTGATTCGGATGAAGAAATTTTAAATATCTTCACTGATGACATTCTTAATGCCAATGTCTATGTTTTTACTCCAAACGGAGATATTATCGATTTAGCAGCTGGAGCTACGCCTCTAGATTTTGCTTTTAGAATTCATACTAAAATCGGTGAAAAAACTGTAGGAGCTATCGTAAATGGTAAGATAAGACCTTTAGATTACTCATTGAAAACCGGTGATTTAGTAGAAATTAAGACTTCAAAAAATTCTGTTGGGCCTAACGAAAACTGGCTTAAAATAGCTAAAACGTCTAATGCAAGAAGTAAAATTAAAAATTTCCTTAATAAACAAAGAAGAGAATTTTTAATTGAAAAAGGTAAAGAAGAATTTGATCGAGAAATTGCAGCTAAAAGAGTTGATCTATCAATTACGGATAAAGTTATTGAAGAAAAATTTGTTACTAGAGGAATAAAAACCCTAGACGATCTTTACTATGAGATAGGTAAGAATGTAGTATCAGCAATCGGTGCTGCTAATTTGATAACTGGTAAAGAAGAGTTAACTGATGAAGATTTAATTGAAAAAATCAATAAACCAGAACTAACGAAAAGACGTTATGTACACTCTGATATTAACATCGTAGTTGAAGGGCTAGATAAGCCTTCAACTAGATTAGCTAACTGCTGTAACCCTGTTTTAGGTGATGATATAATTGGTTATGTTAGTAGAAGTAGTGGTATCGTCGTTCATAGAAAATGTTGTAGAAATGTTGAGACGTTTGAAGTTCCGCGTTTGATTGACGTATTTTGGGGAACGAATGCTAGTGTAAAATATACTACTAATCTAAAATTGTTAGTAATTAATAAAGATAATATTTTAGCGGAGATTGTCCATTCAGCGACAGCTTCCAAGGCAAAGATAATCCAAGTATCAGCACAATCCAATAATATCAAAGAAGGAATCATCAAACTAAAACTTCAAATTGGATCAGTAATCGAATTAGAACATGTAATAGCTAACATTCAAAAACTAAAAGGTATTTATTCTATTGAAAGGATTAGCTGATGAAAGTAATTGTTCAAAGAGTAAAAACCGCTAGCGTTGCTTGTAATGGTGAAATTGTATCAAAAATTGACCAAGGATTATTATTGCTTGTTGGTTTAAAACAAGGAGACACAATTAAAGAAGTTAAATATGTGGCTCGTAAAGTTGCTAAACTTAGAATATTCTCTGACAATAATGATAAATTAAACCTTGATATAAATGAAATATCAGGTAAGATTTTATCAATATCACAATTCACATTGTATGGAGATACTGTTAAGTCAAATAGACCCAGTTTTACAACCGCAATGAACTATAAAGAAGCTGATATTTTATATAAACAATTCAATCAACTTCTAAGAGAAGAGTACAATATTGAAGTATTAACAGGTGTCTTTGGAGAACATATGGATGTTGCTTTGATTAATGATGGCCCAGTTACTATAACAATCGAGAAAAACAATAGTTAAACTTATTTGACTAATATGTACAAATCTAATATAATTAAATATATATTTATTACTAAATATGGAGGAAAGCATGGACAAAAATCAAGTTGTATTTGAAAAAATCAAAGAAATGATAATTCAAGAACTAGGTGTTAAACCAGAATTAGTAGTTATGGAAGCTGGATTAGCAGAAGATTTCGGGGCGGATTCATTAGATGCTTTAGAGTTATTCAACCAAGTAGAAAGCGAATTTCTTATCACTATTTCAGACGAAGCTGCTACAGAAATGAAAGACGTTTCTGACCTAGTAAATTACGTTAATGAAACAGTTAGCGATAAGTACTTTGAATAGTTATTCTTGAGATCCTCAGAATCGGATGTCGTCCTTTTAAAAGAGGACGACTTTTTCAAAAAAAAAGGAGAAAAACATGATAAATAAAATTAAGGGTACATATGACATATTACCTGAAGATTCAAACAAATGGCAAGACCTGGAAAGTGTAGTAAGTAACGTTTCTAAAATCTTCAATTTCAAAGAGATCAGAACGCCGATATTTGAAAATTCTGAACTTTTTCATCGTGGAGTTGGTGAAACTACTGATATAGTAAAAAAAGAAACCTATGACTTTATAGACCGCGGTAAAAGAAATATAACTTTAAGACCAGAAGGTACGGCTTCTGTAGTTCGATCTGTTATTGAAAACAAATTGTACTCATTACCTAATCAACCGCTTAAGCTATTCTATTATGGCTCGATGTTTAGATATGAACGTCCACAGAAAGGTAGATATCGTCAGTTCTACCAATTTGGAGCCGAAGCTATAGGCTCAAATTCACCTTTAGTAGACGCGGAAATAATTAACTATGCGGCTACCTTCTTACAAGCATTAAGAATCCAAAATATAACTATTAAGATTAATTCTCTCGGCGATAAAGAGAGCAAAGAACTCTATAAAGAAAAACTAATAGAATACCTAAAACCAAATATGGAACACCTATGTAGCGATTGTAATAGAAGATTTTTAGAAAATCCACTAAGGGTTTTAGATTGCAAAGTTGATAAAGAAAATCCAGTTTTAAAAGCTGCACCAAAACCTTTAGACTATCTAAATGATAAAGATAAATATCATTTTGAACAAGTCATAGCTGCTTTGGATGCGATTGACCTAAAATATGAAATTGATAAATCGCTAGTTAGAGGACTAGACTACTATACTCACACTGTGTTTGAAATAGATGCTGATCTTCCTAGTTTAGGAGCTCAATCAACTCTAGTTGGTGGTGGTAGATATAATAACCTTGTTGAATCATTAGGTGGGCCAGTAGTTCCTGCAGTTGGATTTGCATTTGGAGTTGAAAGACTACTATTAGCTTTAGAATCAATTGATAAACCAACAGTTAGTCCGTTTATACACTGTTTTATGATTGCTTTAGGCGAGGAAGTTCAATTAGATGCATTAAGAATCGTTAATGATTTAAGACTTGGCGGACTTATTTGTGATTATGACTTCTTTAATAAAAATCTAAAAGGTAAGTTTAAACAAGCAGAAAGATTAAACCCAATGTTTACTTTGATTTATGGGAATGATGAACTTAAAGATCAAGTTATTAATGTCAAAACTGTTAAGACCGGGGTCCAAGAAAGAGTACCACTAAACAACCTATACAGATACCTTGTAAATGCGCTTAAAAACCCAACTGAAGGTGGTTGTAGCGGTAGTTGTGATTCATGTAATGAATGTTAGTAGTTTTTGGATTTAACTGCATTAATCGTTTTAATTATGATATAATTAATAGTTGAGGTGTAATCATGAAAAAAAGACAAATTCCTGAAGAATCTCTTAATCGAATAATTAAATATTTAGTAATAACTTTATTAGCCTTTGGAATTATCTTAATCGCAATTCAGTTTTCTGATTTTTGGATTTGGATAGTAAATGCCATTAAATCGGCGGTAGTACCAGTAGGATTAGCTTATTTAGCATCCCTAATAGTATTTCCTGTTATTAAGTATTTAGAGAAAAAAGGTGTAGGCCCTAGAGGCTTCTCTTTGGCCATTGTATTTATTTTAACAGTAGCTATTATATTCGCTGGATTCTATTATTTAACACCAAGAATAGTTGATGAAATCACCAGCTTCTTTAACCGTGATTTTCAAACAATTTTGACTTACTTCCAAACTGGTTTGCGAGATGACTTTGTTTTAGGTACTAACATCTATGATCAAATATATGAATATTTTGGTGAAACTGATTTAATTAGTTCTACCTTAACCGCTCTTGTACCAAACTTAATAAGTGCTATTACAAATTCTTTCATTCCAATCCTTTCAAGTGTATTGTTATTGCCAATCTTATTAATTTATTACTTGCTGGATTATGAAATGATTTCGGAAAGAATCCGTTCAATCATTCCGCAAAAACATGGAAAGAATGTTGCAGAGTTAGGTTCAAGACTAAATAATACTGTGGGAGCTTACCTAAGAGGTCAGGTTTTCTTAATGGTTGTTTTAGGGACAGTAGCTACAATTGTATATAGATTGATTGGTCTTAAATATTATTTGCTTTTTGGTGTATTAGTTGGAGTTACAAATATCATTCCTTACTTTGGTATGATAATCGCAGCTGTTCCACCGATAATTTATACATTCATCGCCACAACTGGTCCTGGACCAGTATTGGTATTAGTTGTTAATATGGTATTACAGTTCTTTGAAGGAAACATTTTCCAACCACTAATTATTGGACATCATTTATCCATACATCCAATTATTATTATTATGTCAATTCTCTTCTTTGGTTCACTCTTTGGTGCTGTTGGAGTAATCTTTGCTTCACCAATGGCTGCTTCAATTAGAGTAGTTGCTAACTTTATGAAAGAACAAAAAAAGGAAAAACAAAAGAACTTGCAAACTGAGGCGAAGAGCCCATGATAAAAAAGGATAAACCTAAAATCTATTCTCAGTTTGAAATTAATGTGTTAATTTTTTATTCGACAGTTATTTTCTTTATGCCAATTATTTTAGTATTTACGTACTTATTTGAAATTGACAAAAGTTTAAATATAAACACTTTTATGCTATGGATACTTTCCGCTAACTTGTTGTTGATGTTTGTAGGGACAGTACTTATAGTTGCAAACAAAGACAAAATGAAAAGAAAAGTAAAGGCTGCCTATCGTGGAGAATTCTTTTACGTAATATTTCTCTTCGCGTTTGGATTGTTAGGCTTTATTGTTATTTATGATTATATGGGTGGAAGCAGAGCATATGTTGCAAACATTTTAATAGTTATATTTTCGGCTTTGCTTTATTTACTCATCTACCTTGGAAGAAGATACTTTAAGTTTGACTATATGAGAAAAAAATAGAGGCTGCTTGCGCGGCCTAATTTTTTGGGAGGCTATTATGCGTTTTAATCGATTTGCGAGCATGATTGGAACTGACTTACTTGAAAGCTTAAAACATCGTACCGTGGCTATTTTTGGCCTAGGTGGTGTAGGAAGTTACGCAGTGGAAGCCATTGTGAGGTCTGGCATATGTAAAATAATTATCTGTGACTTTGATACAATTGATGAAACAAACATAAATAGGCAATTAATTGCCCTTGATTCGACTCTTGGTATGTTAAAAACTGAAGTAGTGGAATCGAGAATTAAAGATATAAACCCAGATACTGTTGTCTTATCTTATCCTATTAAAGCAGATGCTGTTATAATTAGAGATATATTAAGTATGAATCCAGATTTTGTTATAGATGCAATTGATGATGTTTCTGCTAAAGCAGCCTTGATTAAGGAAGCAATAAGAAAAGATATTCCAATTATCGCATCTATGGGCTTCGCCAATAAACTGCATCCTGAGTTAATCGAAATATCAACTCTAGATAAAACACAAGTTTGCCCTTTGGCTAAGATTATGCGTAAAAAACTAAAAGAAGACAATGTTACTCTTAACTTTCCTGTGGTTTTTTCAAAAGAAACTCCAAAGAAATCAAATAAAGATAACATATTAGGATCTTCAGCATATTGTCCAAGTACTGCTGGATTGATGTTAGCATCTTATGTTGTAAACAAACTTATAGGAGAACACCAATGAAAAAAATAATATTAGCCGGAGGCTGTTTTTGGGGAGTAGAAGCTTACTTTTCTAAGGTCAAAGGTGTAATAAATACTAAAACTGGATATATTGATGGCTACGGTTTAAGGCCAAACTATGAAGAAGTGTGTGATGGGTCTGGTCACGCTGAAGCAGTATACGTTGAGTATGATGAAACGGTAATTATTTTAAAAAAAATATTAAAACATTTCTTTAGAATAATTGATCCTACACAAATCAATAGACAAGGTAATGATATTGGAATTCAATATCGTTCAGGGATCTACTATTACGATGAACAAGACAAACAAACCATTGAAACATTTTTAGAAAACATTAGAAACGAATATAATAAGCCAATCCAAACCACAGTATTAAAAGCTACTGAGTTCTTTGACGCTGAAGAATATCATCAAAAATACTTGGAAAAACATCCAAGTGGATACTGTCATATTAATTTGAATTTGCTTAGGGAGGAAATAGAATGATTAAAATAAGAGAAGATGTAGCGAAAGCTATAAAAGAAAACAAACCTGTGGTTGCCCTAGAATCAACAATAATTTCCCATGGTATGCCATATCCTAAAAACGTAGAAACTGCCAAACATTGTGAAGAAATTATTGAAAATCAAGGTGTTTTAGCTGCTACAGTAGCTATTATTGATGGAGACATCGTAGTAGGACTTAGTGAAGCTGAAATTGAATACATTGCAAATAATAAAGTTGAAGTGCTTAAGGTGAGTCGTAAAGATATTCCTGTAGCTATAGCTAAAAAAACCTGTGGAGCTTTGACTGTGTCAGCTACCATGGCTATCTGTGAAATGGTAGGAATAAAATTCTTCGCAACTGGAGGAATAGGTGGAGTTCATAAAGGTGCTAGTGAAACATTTGATATATCTTGTGATTTAGAAGAATTTAGTAAATCTAAAGTTGCAGTAGTATCAGCTGGAGCCAAAGCAATTCTAGATTTAGAAAAGACTATGGAATACCTAGAAACAAAAGGCGTTTTAGTTCTAGGTTACCAAACCGAAGAACTACCTGCTTTTTATTCACGTGAATCTGGAATAAAAATTGAGTATAACTGTGAATCACCAAAAGAAATAGCTGACATTTGTAAAACCAAATGGGACCTAGGCTTAGATGGCGGTGTTTTTGTGGCTAATCCAATACCAAAACAATTCTCTTATCCAAAAGCTGAAATTCAGTCAGCTATAGATGAAGCTTTAACTGAAATGAATAAATTAGGAATTACTGGTAAAAAAACAACACCTTACCTACTATCAAAAATCTGTGAAATAACTGGAAATAAATCTTTAGAAGTTAACATGGAATTAGTCTATAATAACTGCGATTTAGCTGCTAAAGTAGCTAAAAGTTATTGGTTAGGTTTATAGTATGAAAAGGAAAGACTATATCAGCTGGGATGAATACTTTATGGGAGTAGCAAACCTATCTGCGCTTAGAAGCAAAGATGATACAAGCCAAGTTGGTGCTTGCATAGTGAATCATAAGAATCACATTGTCGGCATTGGCTATAATGGGTTGCCAATAGGTTGTAGTGATGATGATTTTCCTTGGGAACGTGAAGGAAGCTTTTTAGAAACAAAGTATGCCTATGTAGTACATGCTGAAGCTAATGCGATTTTAAATTCAAATGTTGACTTAGATGGATCTAGAATATATGTGACTTTATTTCCTTGTAATGAATGTGCTAAGTTGATTATTCAATCCGGAATCAAAGAAGTTATATTTTTAAGTGATAAATATCGAGATTCAGAAATATTTGTTGCTTCAAGGAAACTATTCGACAAAGCTGGAATTAAACTTAGAAAACTCGAAAACTACAAAGTGAAGGTATCAAACAATGAAAGAACTAAATAGTAAATTCGCACCATTTTTGAAGGTGCTGATTCTACCATACATACTAATAATGTTTATATTGGTGTATCCAATAGACTTTTACTTACATAATCCAGGAGGATTATCAGAAGTAACTAGTTTAATTGAAGTGGACTATAATCAAGATAAAGAAATTGAAGGAACAATTTCCTCAACTTTTATTATGTCGATTAAACGTCCAACTTTCTTTCAATTTATGGCTGGAACTTTTTCACCATATGCATCTATAAATGTATTGACTGGCACAAACTTGACATATACTAATCAAGAAATAGCACAGATAAGTTATTTAGATAAAGAAACTAGCGTTAACGCGGCTGTAATTGTTGCTTATTTGAAAGCTGCGGAGATTAATTCAGAAATAGAGATTAATTATATATCAAAGGTAATGGTTTATGGAAAAGCAGAATATCTTGATCACTATGATGAAATTGAATTTGGAGATGAATTCATTAGTTTTATAGGAGATGGAAATGTAGTTTATACAAGTTTAGCTGATATAGCTACCTATTCTGTTCTTAGCAATAGCTACGATTTTACATTTAAAAACGCAGATAATGAGGAATATACATTAACCCTTTCCAAAGATGAAGACTATAATAAGTTTGGAATTACCTTAAAAACCTATTATATTGTAGACAAAGAAATTACCTATCCAGTATTCACAGAAAACAATTCTAATATTGGTGGTCCATCTGGAGGGTTATTACAAACACTTTCCGTATATAATATATTAGTGGATGAAGATTTAACCCACGGGTTAAAAATAGCTGGAACTGGTACAATTAACTATGATGGTACCGTTGGCTATATCGGCGGAGTTGAACAAAAAATCATCACTGCTTACTTAAATAAAGTAGATCTATTCTTTATGCCAAGTTTGAATGAAAATTTCTACAATGATAACTACGAGGAAGCTTTAAGAGTATGTGAAGAATATGGGATTGATCCAACAGATTGGCTTATTCCAGTTGGTACTTTCCAAGCTGCAGTAGATTACTTAGAGGGGTTGAGTTAATATGGAAAATAAACTAGTAACTTGGAAATCTTTAAAAGAAGATTTTTCAACCTCAGAAATTACCGATGCTTTCTTTGGAGGGCTATTCTATGCAACATTGTTGTTTATACCTATTTTTATAATCTTAGCTGAACTATTGGTTGTATTCATGTATTTGTTGACATTGTTTATCGTTTTGATTATAATTGCATTGATTTGTTATACTTTTGTTATTCATTTATTTTGGCGCAAGAGTTTATTACTTAAGAAAGAGGGAATAAATACAAATATTAAAAAACTGTTTTTAAAGGAATCTTTAATTTCAGGTAGTATAATTTTAGTGCTTGGGTTAGCATTCATATTTGTTATTGTTCCAATACTGTGGGTATAGGTGAGAAGATGTTTAAATGGATTTTAATAATATTGGCTTTAGTTGGTTTAGACCAAGTAACTAAAGCATTAGTAGTAGCGAATTTCGCAGTTGAAGGTGATTCTTTAGCTGTAATTCAAGATTTCTTTCATATAACCTATGTTAGGAATTCAGGTGCTGTATTTGGAATGTTTCAAGGATTAGCTGAAGAATATATAGTCTTCCTTGTAATAATCGGAATTGCACTTACAATTTTTATTGTAATGTTTGTAAAAAATGATTTTAAAGATAAAAAAACATTCTGGTATTCGTTAGGATTAACGTTACTAATAGCCGGTGCGCTAGGAAACGCGATAGATAGAGTATTTCAATATGACCACAACGTAGTCGATATGATTGACTTCAGAGGAATTTGGCACTATGTTTTTAATGTAGCTGACATCTGCCTAAACGTTGGAATTGCAATATTCATAATTGATCAGTTTTTCCTAGAACCAAAAAGGACGAAAAAAGCAAATGGATAATTATTTAGAATATGTAGTAAAAACTGAAGACGAAAAAATGAGGATTGATAAATTCATCACTCTAATCGAAAAAGAATTGTCAAGATCTACAATTAAGAAACTACTCGAAGAAAATAAAATTCTTGTTAATGGTAAAGGTGTTAAAACTAGTTACAATGTAAAAACTGACGATTTAATAGAAATTACTGAATTGGATTTTTCAGAATATGAAATTATTGCAACGGAAATGGACTTAGATATTGTCTATGAAGATGAGGATGTTTTAGTTGTAAATAAGCCGTCAGGTTTAGTTGTTCATCCAGCACCAGGACACTATCAAGATACTCTTGTTAATGGGTTAATGTATCACATAAATAGTTTGTCTGATGTAAACGGAGAAGCTAGACCGGGTATTATTCATCGTATTGATAAAGATACAAGTGGTTTATTAATGGTTGCAAAAAATAATATCGCACATAAAATTTTAGCTGAAGAACTTAAAAAACATAAAACTAAAAGGGAATATATCGCTTTGGTTGATGGTGTGATAAAAAACAAAAGGGGTAAGATAAACGCTCCAATTGGTAGAAATAAGAATAACCGCTTAAAAATGGACGTAACATCAGGCGGTAAAACAGCTGTCACTCATTTTGAAGTTATAAAAGCCTATGGGAACAAAATGTTGATAAAATGTATATTGGAAACTGGTAGAACACATCAAATTAGAGTTCATATGGCTTATATTAAACACCCTCTAGTAGGTGACTATATCTATGGCTCAGCTAAGAGTAATGATTTTGGACAGTATTTACACGCTAAAACACTAGGGTTTACTCATCCAAGAACTAGGGAATATATGGAGTTTAATTCAGAATTACCTAAAGAGTTTGATGACCTATTAAAAACACTATAATAAAAAACCACTTTTTAAGTGGTTTTTTTAATAACTAAATTTACAAAATGACAATATCGTCATAACCCCTTGACAAACAAATATATATTTAGTATAATGCGAATATGACAAGGTTGTCATATGGAGGTGATAGTATTCCTAAAAAGACTTTTTTTAACCTAAACAAAGAAAAAAAAGACCGTATAGTAGAATGCGCAATAGATGAGTTTTCAGAACGTAATTTTGAAAACGCAATGCTCTCTAATATTATTAAAAATGCAAAGATATCTAGAGGAAGCCTTTACCAGTATTTTGAGGATAAATTTGATATTTATACTTATATTTTGGAACTTGCAAAAAATGAAAAACTAAAGTATTTATCGCCACATTTAGCTAACCCTAAAGGAATATCTTTCCTTAATTTATTTAAGGAAATGTATATTTCAGGAATTAAGTTTGCTGTAAATAATCCAAAATTAGTTAAGATGATGACTCACTTGTTATCTGCTAAGGGAGAAATCTATAATCGTGTTATGAAAGATGGATTCCAATTAGCAATTGACTTATATGTGAATTTAATCGAACTTGATAAACAAGCTGGTAGAATTAAACAAAGTGTTGACGCAAAGGTTTTTGCACAACTAGTAATTGATATGACAATAAATGTGTCGGTAAATGAATTAGATTTAGTAAATGCAAGATTTGACTATGACAAAATGTTAGAGAGGATTACCCAGATAATAGATATTATTGGACATGGTGTAACTGAGGAGGAATAATATGTTTAAAGTAGAAGACCTACGATTTAAGTACCACAACAACAAAGAAGATGTTATTAGAGGAATTAGCTTTGAAATTAAACAAGGTGAAATTTTTGGATTTTTAGGTCCTAGTGGGGCCGGTAAAAGTACTACTCAAATGATTCTTATTAAAATCTTAGAAGATTTCCGAGGAGCTATTAGTTACAATGGAAAAAGTCTTACTGAGTATGGCAATGAGTTTTATGAGGAAATCGGAGTTTCATTTGAAATGCCAATTCACTTCTCAAAAATGACCGCTATGGAAAACGTTAATTTTTTCTTGAAACTCTATAAGAATAACGCTAATGTTCAAGAATTAATGGAACGTGTTGGATTGTGGAAAGACCGCGATAAAATGGTTGGTGAATACTCTAAAGGTATGAAAATAAGATTAAATATAGTAAGAGCCATGTTGAATAGCCCTAAAATGTTATTCTTAGATGAACCTACTAACGGATTAGATCCTACAAACGCGATGATTCTAAAAGATATGATCAGAGAATTTAGAAAAAATGGTGGGACAGTATTTATTACATCTCATATTATGGCTGATATTGATCAATTATGTGACCGCGTTGCATTTATCGTTGAAGGTGAAATTATAGAGATGGATACACCAAGAAACTTAAAGATTAGATACGGTAAACGTTCAATGAACTTAGAATACAAAGAAGATGGGAAAACTATTTTAAGAGAGTTTCCATTAGATGGTATCGGTAAAAACAAAGAATTCTTAGACCTTTTACAAACAAAAGAAATTGAAACATTACATAGTGGAGAAACAACATTAGAAGATATATTCATAAAAGTTACAGGAGTTGGTCTAAAAGATGAGTCCAAATAGAACCTGGGTACTTGTAAAAGGTGAATTATCTAGATTACACAAGTATAATGTAACATCTGTTAGTTTCTTTGTAGCTATATTATGGGGATTAGTACTGTATTTTCTTGATACTAACGTTTTTAATTCAGTATTACCTTTGATATTATTGATCGATGCATCAATGATGAGTATTATGTATATTGGTAGTGTGATGTTTTTCGAAAAAAGTGAATCAACTATATCGACAATGCTAGTTACACCAACAACTAATTCAGAAATGGTTTTATCTAAGGTGATTGCAAATATTATTCATAACACGTTGTCATCGACATTAATTATTATTGTCTTTATATTTATAAAAAATGTAGAATTAAATTATTTGCTTTGTTTCTTAGGAATTTTCTTAGCAACTTCATTCTTTACAGTATTAGGTTTGTTTATGGCGTATTATCAAAAGAACTTTACAGGAATGTTGATAAATATAATGTTTGTTGCATTTATTCTGATGATTCCTACTATATTATATGAACTAAATGTTTTAAAAGCTGCTTTTTGGGAATATCTATTGTTGATTAATCCAATGCAAGCGGCAGCCGAAGTTATAAATGGTGGATTTGTAGGCTATGAGTTTGATTGGGTTTATTTTATTAGCTTAGCATACATGTTAGTAGGTACAATACTTATTTATGTGTTTATTGCTTTACCAAAATTTAAAAGTTATGCGATTAAGCAAAGTGGGGTGTAAATATGTTTAAAACAATAGTAAAAGCTGAACTTAAAAACATCACCAGAGATAAGATGTATATTTTCTTCTTTTTGTATCCAGTAATATTGGGAACTTCAGGATATTTCTTAATACCTTATATTCAAGATATAACGGAACCAGGAAATCCAATGGCTCAGATTGTAGCTATGTTCTTGATTTTAATAACTGGGTTTGCGTTTGGGGTAACTACAGGATTTGCTTTACTTGATGATAAAGATGATAATGTATTAATGAGTTTAAAAATCACACCAATATCAGTGAAACTTTATGTTATAGTTAAATTAATTATCAGCTATATATTTGGATTTTTAGCAATGATTGCTTTAATATTAGCTACTGGTTTTTTACCTGGTTCAAGTGTAGGAACGATTATTCTGATTTCTTTAATTGGGGCAGTTCAAGCACCAATGGTTGCGTTAATTGTTAATTCTTTTGCTAGAAACAAGGTAGAAGGATTTGTGATTATGAAACTATCTGGGATGTTATTGATGATCCCTGTGTTAGTTTTCTTTGTCCAATCGTGGAAAGAAGTATTTTTAGTGTTCGTGCCAGCATTTTGGCCAGCTAGATTAATTCAAATGGAATTGATGCCGACGATAGATGTAAATTTTAGTTTTATTATTTATTTCATTATCGGTGTAATATATAATATTGTTTTTGCTGCTTTACTGATGAAATTGTATTCAAAAAGATCAAATATATAAAAAGGAGAAGATAAAATGGTTTGGAAAGTAATTTTAATTGTTTATGGAATAATATGTCTTTACGTTGCATTATTTAAACCTCCATTTATTTGGAAAATGAAAAAATTACAAGTTATGGAAAAAATGTTTAAAGGACCAGTCGGTCTACAGATTTTTATAACAGTATGGGGTGTTGCCGCTTTAGTTATCGGTATTTGGGTAATTAAAGGGTAATGCTAAACTATTAGGCTTATCATTTGATAAGCCTTTTTAGTTATAAAAAAAGCCTCTATTTAGAGGCTTTATTAGTTATTTTATTGAAATTTTTAAAGTTAATTTTAGCTATTTTAGAAAAGATTTCTTCACCATATTTAAGATATATTAATTTACCAATTGCGTCGGTTGGTGCGCCTGAACCTTTAGGAAGAGTGATGTTTATCTTTTCACTTAACTTATCCATCTCTAACAGGAATTTATATCTAGCAATAATTGAAGCTATAGCCACAGCTTTATGTACTGATTCACCTTTGGTGTGGAACTGGATATTTTGAAATACAGTTTCAGTTTTCAAATACTCGAAATAGTTTTTAGGAGAACAGAACTGGTCCAGAATAACAAAATTATAATTAGGGCAATTCTCGATCATCTTTTTGATTGCGTGATTATGAAGGTATGCTTTGATCTTATTTAAGTTATAACCATCATAGGTTAATGAATTAAACTTTTCAGGATTTAAAACTAAAACATGATGAGAGAAATGTTCGATTAGTTTTGGCGCTAAAATTCTCATCTGAGCATCCGTTAAATTTTTACTATCACGAATATTTAATTCTTCCATAAAATCATTATCACTTTTAGTTACATATGCAGCGCATACTACAACTGGACCGAAAAAGTCACCGGTGCCTACTTCGTCAGAGCCAATAATATTCTTGTTAAAATATTGATTTATATAGGTAGATTCATCTATGGGTTTTTTAAGGTCATAGCCTAAAAAAGAACCCCATTTTTTATATTCTTCGTAGCCGGATTTACCTTGAAATAATACTTTTTTTGAGTTATATATTATTATCTTAAAATCTGGACTTTTGAAAGAATAAAGGATTCTTGGATCATTGTTGCTTTCTCTAAATTGTTGGTAATATGAAACAAATTTTTGTATATTTGCGTCATTTAGCGAAAAATCGTAATTCATTGTCTCAACTCCCCTTTCTATTTTATCATAATCTGTGTTAAAATAGAAGAGTTAGAAGGTGAATGAGATGCTTAGCGAAACAAAGAAATTGGAATTTGTCAAGATCCTTAATCAGTTAAGAAGATTTGCTGTAAGCGATTTAGCAAAAAAAGCTGTTTTGGAAATAACTCCAATGACCGACCAAAAGGAAATAGATCGATTATTAACTGAAGTTTCAGAAGCTAAAATCATTATTTTGCGTTATGATCAAACACCTATGACTGGAGTTTTAAATATTTCTGAATCTATAAAAAAAGCTAAAATTGGTTCAACTTTGACAATTGAAGAATTTCTTAGAATCGTAAGCCATCAAGAAGCCATTGTTAGAAGCACTACTTTTATTAAAAAAGTTAAACAATTAGACTTAAATTCTGTAACAATAGAACCTTACTACGAAAGACTCGTACCATTACCTGAACTAAAGAAGAGTATTGAACTAGTAATTGACGTTAAAGGTGAAATCTATAATAGTGCTTCAATTAAGTTAGCACAAATTAGAAAAAAAATTAGGATAACTGAAGAAAGAATTGATTCCAAAATGGCGTCTCTTTTAAGAAGTGAAGCTAACAAATTAACAGATACATTAATAACTATAAGAAATAATCGTTTAGTTCTACCTGTTAAGGCGGAATACAAAAATTCCTTTAAAGGTGTAATTCATGATTCTTCAAGTAGTGGTGAAACTGTGTTTATGGAACCAATCAGTTGTTTTACAATGAATAACGAATTACAAAGTATGTTTCACGAGGAATCAAACGAAATAGATAAAATACTAAGAGAGTTAAGTAACCTAGTTAGTGATGAAACAGATAACCTTAAGAATAATCTAAATCTATTTACTTATCTAGATATTGTATTTGCTAAAGCTAAGTATGCAATAGAATTTGATTGTGAGAAGCCAACACTAACTAAGGGCACAATTAATCTATTAAATGCTAGACACCCATTAATCAGTAAAGAAGATGTTGTAGGTAATAATATCAATTTCCACAACTATCATCATATAGTTATTACTGGGCCGAACACAGGTGGTAAAACCGTAGCCTTAAAAACTCTAGGGTTATTATCAATAATGGCTCAATCAGGGATTCTAATCCCAATTGATGAAGGATCAGAAACCATTGTATTTGACAATATATTCGCTGATATCGGTGATGAACAATCAATAGAACAATCGCTATCAACCTTCTCATCACATATTTCTAAAATTATCTATATCATTGATAATGCAACACCTAAATCACTAGTTTTACTGGATGAGTTAGGATCTGGAACAGACCCAAAAGAAGGGGCTTCACTAGCCATAAGTATTATCAATGATTTGAGAGAAAAAAAACTGTATTCAATGATAACTACACATTACTCCGAACTTAAGACTTATGCATTTGATTTAAATGACACAATAAACGCATCAGTAGAGTTTGATATTAATACATTGAGTCCGACCTATAAACTAAAAATAGGTGTTCCTGGAACCTCTAACGCAATCCAAATCGCAAAACGTCTTGGGTTACAAGATAGTATCATAAAAGCAGCTAAAAAGGTATCTCTATCATTTGATACAGATGTGTCTAATCTAATAAAGAAATTAGAGAAACAGAGTCTTGAACTAGATTCTGAAATCAGTAGATATCATGAAAAAAAGAACATATTGAGTTCAAAACAAGAAAAACTCGATGATTTGTACTCAGAAGAAAAAATTAGACAAAATAAACTATTAGACAAAATTGAAAAAGAAAAAAGAGCCAATCTTTCAAAACTAGAAGAAAAGGCTAATAACCTTATAACCGAACTTAACCAACTAAGAAACACAGCAGAGTTCAAAGAACATGAGTTAGCTAGGCTAAAACATGAAGCCAAAAATCTGAACCTAGAATCTAATCAATATCAAAAAGTCAAAAACACAGAGATTTCAATAGGAGATAAAGTTTTAGTAATTCCTTATCAACGACAAGGGATCGTTAACAAAAAAGTTTCTAACAAGAAATATGAGGTGTTAATGGGTACTCTATCAATTATATTAGGTGAAAAAGATTTAGAATTTGTGTCTAAACCGGTTGTAAAACAAAAAATAGAAGTTAGTGGTACTGTAACTAAAACTAGCACTACTAAAATTGAATTAGATTTAAGAGGGCTTAGGTATCTAGAAGCCGTTGATGAATTAGATAAGTTCGTTGATAACTGCCTTATTAACAACTTGGAGTTTGGCTATGTAATTCATGGCTATGGAACAGGGGCTTTAAAAAAAGCAGTATCAGAGTATATAAAGTCTAGTACTGTAATTAATAGCTCAAGGCTTGGTGGTGAAAATGAAGGCGGAAAAGGTGTAACAATAATTTATTTTAAATAGGAGTACTATGAAAAAAAATATACTAATATTTACCGCTAGGTATTGCGGCAAATGTTTTGCTTTAAAGAAAAGAATAGATGGTCTTGTCAAAGATAAAACCTACAGTTTTGAACATCGTTATATTGACGTTGAAGTAGAAAAGGCCGAAGTAAAGAAACACTATGTCGAGGGAGTACCTACTTTGATATATTATGAGGATAATCAAGAAATCAGAAGATTAACAGGTTCAATAATTAGAGAAGATCTAATAGAGTTATTGAAATAGAAAGGTTATTATGGATGGTATTTTAATAGTCAACAAACCAAAGAAGTATACTTCGCATGATATTGTAAATATTGCGAGAAAGGCATTAAACACTAAAAGAGTGGGCCACATTGGGACATTAGATCCCAATGCAACAGGTGTACTTGTTTTGTGTGTAAACAAAGCAACTAAGCTAGTAAAATATTTTGAGGCTCACTCAAAAACTTATATAGCTACAATTAAACTTGGTCTTAAAACAGACTCTGATGATATCACAGGAGAAGTTATTGCTACCAAAGACGCTTCAAATATAAAAGAAGCGGATATTTTGGATGTATTAAATTCATTCCTAGGTAAGCAACAACAAATACCACCGAATTATTCAGCGGTCAAAGTTAATGGTAAAAAACTATATGAGTTAGCTAGAAGAGATATAATTATTCATGATATTTCTCCTCGAGACGTGGAAGTTATTAGTATATCTGATTTTGAAATTCTAGAAAAATCAGAAATAATTACCTTCAAAGTGAACCTAAAAGTATCAAAAGGCACATACATTAGAAGTATAGCTAGAGATATGGGTGAAAAACTTGGTTGTTATGGAACGTTAGCTGAACTAGAAAGAACCGAAATTGATCATTTCAAAATTGAAGATGCTATCTCTCTAGAGGATTTAGAGGCGGAGAAATATGAAATATTAGATCCATTTGAATACCTAAATATGCCAAAGATTATTGTGGACCCTCTTTATAAATCTTACATAAATAATGGTAGATTTTTAGATTTAGATATGTTTCCTGAAAAAACTGATACCATTATCTATTCAAAGGATAAAGAAGTATTAGCGATATATTATTATGACACCCAAAAAAAATTAATGAGAATGTCGGTGAAATGGTGCTAAGAATTAAGTATATTGAGTACAATGATTTTATTACTGAAAAAAACCTTGTCTTATGCCTAGGTTTTTTTGATGGTATGCATCTAGCTCATATAAGCTTAATTGAAGAAGCAAAAAGGTTAGCCCAAACAAAAGGTCTATCTTTAGCTGTATTCACATTTACTATGAATATAAAAACGTTTTTAAAAAGAGAAAGACATCGTTGTTTAACTACTATCGAGGATAAAGCAAATATCTGTAAAACTTTAGGGGTAGATTACCTCTATGTAATGCGTGTATCAAGTCATTTGATTCATATGGATCCAAAAGAATTCATTGACCGATTTTTACAGGACTCAAATGCAGTAGTGATTGGCTATGATTTCAACTTTGGGTACAAAGGTGAAGGAAATAGGAATCTACTTAAAAAATCAAAAACTTTTCAAACCGTAACAGTTCCAGAAATGAAATACATGGACCTAAAAGTTGGAAGTACAAGAATAAGAGCTAACTTACATGATGGCAATATTGAAATGGCTAACTATCTTCTAGGTAGATTATATTCAGTAAAGGGTAGAGTGATTTCTGGTAGGGGTATTGGTAAAAGATTGGGATACCCTACCGCTAATATTGATTACATGCCTTATTACTTGCCTAAATCAGGAGTATATCTAACAAAAGTTGTATATAAAAATCAAAACTACTTTGGGTTGACAAACATAGGCAATAAGCCAACCTATTTCAAATTGCCTTTAACGGTAGAAACCTATGTATTCAATATTAATGAAAGCCTATATAACCAAGAGATTGATATAAGGTTTATTGAATATTTAAGACCAGAAATTAAATTTAATTCTGAATCTGAGTTGTCAGCTCAAATTCTTAAAGACATCGAATATGTAGAAGGAAAAATTAAGGAGGATTATCATGAGTAAAATAAAGAAATCATTTTGGATTACTATAGGATTAGCTGCAGTATTTTTCCTAGTTTTAATAGTGCTAAGTGCAGTATTACAATTAGGCGAGAGATTAAATGCAATTCATGTGTATCTTGAGTATGCATTTTATGTAATTTCAGCTGTACTGTTTATACTGTTATTCTTGAGACCAATATTTATTGTAATGTTTTCATCTACCTTCTCTATGGATAGCTTATTTTCTGAAGAAGAAAATGCGAGAAAAAACTATTCCATGTACAAGAAAGTAGCCAAGAACCTTTTGGTTGAAGAATATGTTGTAGAGGAAGAAAAAACTCTATTGACTGACAGCCTTGGTGATGCATTGAAACTAAAAGAATCACTATCAGGCATTTTTGATAAAACAATAAAAAAAGAGTTAAATAAAATTATAGTAACTCACGCTGAGTCTGTTTTTATGACAACAGCTATTAGCCAAAACGGTAGACTAGATGCAATTGCAGTTCTTACTATCAATCTAAGACTCATAAAAGAACTTGTAGTTAAGTGTGGATTTAGACCGTCATATGCTTCTTTAGGTAGACTATCATTTAATGTATTAACGACAGCCATAGTAGCTGAAAGCATAGAAGACATGAAGTTTTCTGAACTGTTCCCACAATCAAGCCTAAATGCTTTAGGAGAAATTCCTTTCCTAAAAACCATTACTGGATCACTTGCTCAAGGTGCAGGTAATGCACTCTTATCTCTAAGAGTTGGAATCATCTGTAGGAACTTTTTATTCATGAACCTAAAGGGTATTTCTAAGAGAGAAATTAAACGTATGGCATTCGCTGAAGCAGTAACTTTATTCCCTAAAGTTGTGGGTGAATCTATCAAAAAAGTCCCAAAAAGATTTACAGACCTTTTTAGTAAGATATTTTGAGTTAAAAAGATTGATTTTCTAGAACTTTTTTGTTATAATCTACAAAGTGAGAAAACGGAGGAATAATAATGATAATTGATAAAATTGATGGCTCAAGAGTATTTTTTGAAGTCGCGGTAACAAAAGAACAATTCGAACACGGATTAGACCATGCATTTGAAGTAGTAAACAAAGACGTTGAAATTAAAGGTTTTAGAAAAGGAAAAGCTCCTAGAAACGTATATGAAACTAAATATGGAGTTGAATCTCTATACGAAGAAGCAATTCAACACGTTTTACAAGAAACGTATTATAACGTTATTGTTGAAAATAACATCGAAGTAGTAGCACAACCTAAAATTGATTTAGATCCAAACAATATTACAAGAGGCGAAGACTTTACTTACAAAGTAACAGTAGCGGTAAAACCAGTTGTAACTCTAGGCGAATACCTTGGGTTAGAAGTAACTATAATACCTGCTGAAGCTAGTGATGTTGAAGTAGAAGCTGAAGCAGCTAAAAAACTTGAACAACATGCTGAAATGGTTGTTAAAGAAGAAGGCGTTCTAGAAAATGGAAACACTGCAGTATTTGATTTCTCAGGATCTGTTGATGGAGTTAAATTTGATGGCGGAACAGCTGAAAACCATGAGTTAGTTATCGGTTCAGGAGGTTTCATTCCTGGGTTTGAAGAACAAATGATCGGTATGAAAACTGAAGAGGAAAAAGACGTTAAAGTAACTTTCCCTGCAGACTATCAAGAAAAAACATTAGCTGGAAAAGAAGCAATATTTGTTTGTAAGCTTCATGAAATAAAAGTAAGAGAAGTTCCTGAATTAAACACAGACTTTATTACAGAATTAAATGATGACGCAGTTAAAACAGTTGAAGATTTCAAAGTTAATGTGAAAAAAGAATTAGAAGCTCAAAAAGCTACTCAAAACGAAAATCACATTAGATCTACTATAATCTCAAAAGCAATTGACAACGCTGAATTTGAATTACCAGAAGAAATGGTAACTGATGAAATAGCTAGAATGAGTGAACAAACTCAAAACCAAATCAAACAATACGGTTTAGACTTTAATACTTACCTACAATATATGGGTAAAGACGAAGAAACATTTAAAGCTGACCTAAAAGTTCAAGCTGAAAAAACTTTAGCTGAACAATTAGTTGTTGAAGCTGTTGGAGCAAAAGAAGCTTTAGAAGCTACTAAAGAAGAAATCGCAGTTAAATACGATGCTATAATAGAACAATACAAAGCTCAAAATGTAACAATGGAACAAGCTAAACAAGCAATTCCTGAATCAGCGGTTGTATCAGAAATCGTTTATGGAAAAGCAATTGATTTATTACTTGAAAAAGCAGTAATTAACAAATAACAAAAAAATTAAGAAAAACTAATAAAAAAACCTATGAATATATTGTGATGACTTCATCATAATATTAGGTTTTTTTTATATACTATGGTAAAATAATAGTGATTAATTAATTAATATAATGAGGTGAATATATGTATAACGTGAAGAAAATATTCTCAGATTCATTACCAGTAATACCAGTTAGAGGAGTAATCTTTTTACCTGGTGCTGATGTTAGAATCGAGATTGGAAGAGAGTTCTCAAAAAGCGCTATTTTTGAGGCTGAAAGCAATCGTGATGGATATGTATTAATGGTATTTCAAAAAGACCCAAATGTACAAGAACCTGAATTCATTGATTTTGTAGAATTTGGTTTATTGGCTAGAATTTCAGTTAAAATAAAATTACCGAACGGTAACTATAAAATAAAATTCGAACCACTAACTAGAGTGAAAATCAACGATTTAATTGCTAAAGAACCATTCTATCTAATAGACTTTACATCAATAGTGCTTCAACCAGAGAACCTAGATGAAGAACAAGTTTTATTAAAAATGGTTTCAAAAGAAGTTTTAGAAAATGCTAATTTCTTATTTAGAGACTCAAAACGTGTTCTAAATACAATGAAAGGTGGAATCAATTCAGATAAACTTTGTGACCTTGTCGCAGCTGAACTTAGAATCCCGGAAAATGATAGGATTAAGTATTTAACAAATATTTCAATTAATAAGAGATTACAATTCTTGCTTGAAGATATTGAAAAGGAAAAAAATCTCCAAACTATTGAGACTAAAATTAATGAAACAGTAAGAAAATCCGCTGACCAAAATCAAAAAGAATATTACTTACGCGAAAAAATGCGTGCTATTCAAGAAGAACTTGGTGATTCAAAACAAGACGATGCAAAAAACTTATTAGAACAAATTGAAGAGTCTGATATGCCACCAGCTGTAAAAGCTAAAGCATTGAAAGAACTAAAAAGATACGAATATTTAGCACCAACTTCAAGTGAATCTTCTGTAGTAAGAACTTATCTTGAGACATTAATATCAATTCCTTGGGCTAAAGAAACCGAAGATGAATCAGATATAAATGTGGCAATTGATAAGCTAGAAGCTTCACATTATGGATTGGATAAAGTAAAAGAGAGAATTATTGAGTATCTATCAGTTAAAATGTTAACTGGTAAAAACCCTCAAACAATTCTTTGTTTATCAGGACCTCCTGGTGTTGGTAAAACATCTCTAGCGAAATCTATAGCTAATGCTTTAAAACGCAAGTTTGTAAAAACTTCTCTTGGTGGAGTCCATGATGAAGCAGAAATTAGAGGACACAGAAGAACCTATGTAGGCGCTTTACCAGGACGTATTATCAATGGAATGATTAAAGCAAAAGTAACCAATCCAGTATTCTTAATCGATGAAATTGATAAATTAGTTATGAACGAAAGAAATGATCCATCAAGCGCATTGCTTGAAGTTTTAGATCCAGAACAAAATGAGTTTTTCTCGGATCACTACGTAGAAGAAGACTACGATCTTTCACAAGTTCTATTTATAACTACAGCTAATTACTTACAAAACATACCGGCTCCTTTGAGGGATCGTATGGAAGTAATAGAACTTAGCTCATACACAGAAATTGAAAAATTCTATATTGGTAGAAAATTCCTTGTTGACAAACAAGTTTCCAATCATGGATTAGAAGATAAACGTTTTGAAATTACTGATGGTGCTATTAAAGCTATCATCAATGATTACACAAGAGAAGCTGGAGTTAGACAATTAGAAAGATTATTGGGTTCCCTTGTCAGAAAAGTAATTAAAGAAATTTTAATTGAAAAGAAAAAATTAGTTAAAATAACCAAAGATAATTTATATGACTATCTAGGGAAAAAACTATATAAAAATAACCATGTGTCACAAAAGGATTTGATTGGTGTTGTAACTGGCCTTGCATATACTCAAGCTGGTGGGGATACTTTAGAAGTAGAAGCGACGTACTATACTGGTAAAAATAAATTAATTTTAACCGGTAATTTAGGTGATGTCATGAAGGAATCAGCTATGGCTGCAGTTTCTTATGTCAGAACCAATGCTAAAAAACTTGGTATTGAAAAAAATAAGTTAGAAGCAAATGATTTTCATATACATGTTCCTGAAGGGGCAATTCCTAAAGATGGACCATCTGCAGGAGTAACCATAGCAACGGCTTTAATTTCAGTTTTATCCAAACGCAAAGTAAATCGTTTTGTTGGTATGACTGGTGAGATTACACTAAATGGTAGAGTTTTACCTATTGGTGGTCTAAAAGAAAAGGCTATTGCTGCGGCACGCTCAGGATTAAAACAGATTGTTATTCCTAAAGGAAATGAAAAAGATGTGGATGATATACCTAAAGAAGTAAGAGATAAACTTACTATTCATTACGCCAACAAGTTGGATGATGTATTAAAAATTGCTCTAATATCTTAGTTCTTAGCTATCCAAATTGGATAGCTTTTTACTGTGATTTATGAGAAAAGGATTGTTATGAAAATTACTCTTAAAAAAGTTTTACTATATTCGTTAGCCATGGTGTTATTAGGTACCAGTGTTGCTTTGATTCAATCAACCAATCTTGGAATGTCTTCCTGGGATGCGTTACATAGAAATTTCTACGAAGGAATTCCCCTAGAATACAAATACTTGACACCAATTTCCGCGATAATATTTATGGGATTAGCTCATTTAATTGCGTGGAAGAAGCCAACAATTTTAATGTTTTTCCCAGTAATAATATCATTTGTAATAGGTACAGTGATAGATATAGAATTATTATTTTTACCTGAAGTATTTGAATTAGGTGTCTTTTGGAATGGACTTTACCTGCTATTAGCTACAACCTTAGTTGGTATTGCTCTAAATTTAATTGTGTATTCCAAATTGCCGTTGCCTGCATTAGACCAGTTTTGTATGGCGATTGCAAAACGTCTAAAATTAACATTCGGTCAAGGAAAATATATCGGTGAGTTTTTAGCTTTAATCAGTACAGTTATTGTCGGTTTAATCTTTGGTAGCCAAGAATATTATTTTTATTTAGGATTTACAACAATATTCTATGTATTATTCCTTGGATTTGTAATTGACCTTTTTAAAAACCCACTATTCAGAATATTAAATGGAATAGCAAAAATTGAAGTGTACGCAGATGATTTGCTAGAAACTGACATCAATCGCCAAAATTGGTGTAAAAATGCAAGAGCTATAATAACTAAAAAAGATAAAATTCTTTTGCTTTACAATAAAGAACATGATTACTATGAATTACCAGGTGGTAGTCTTAAAAAGTTTGAACCATTGGAAATGTGTTTAAAAAGACAGGTTCTAAAAGAAACAGGATACACTATAAAAGTAAATGAAGAATCAGTGATTGTAAGAGAATATTTTCAAGATGCAACCTATGAAAGTCATTATTTCTTTGCTGGATTGAAAAACCTAAAAATTAAAGAAAACAAATTAAAACAATTTGACCTCGAAATTAAATGGATAAACAAATTTGACGCAATTACTTTACTTGATAGTCATGATACATCACATGAATTCGGTATACAAATAATGCAAAGAGAGTTTCTTGGTTTAATAAATTCGTTATAAGACTTATAGGAGTTATAGGAGAATAACTATATGAAGGTTACGGCTAATATTTTATTGAATTATATAAGATGTAGAAGATATGCTAGTTTGAATGATCCTGACTTGGAATATCAAAGTCAAGAGTACGATGTTCAATCACATAATTATTTTCAAGATTATCTTGATATATTTTTAGCCAAATATGAAAACACATTTAAGAGCTTTCAACGGAATGTAAAACTTTCCTATGACTTTCATCCAGATGTAGTGCTTTTCGAAAATTATCATTTTGTAACAGAAAAAACAAATAATTTAAAAGAAATATATTGTTTAATACCGTCGACATCAAAAGACTTTTTAAAGATAAGGTATACTGAAAACAAACACAAGTATCAGTTGTTTAATAAAAATCCTAAAGGGATTTATCATATTAAACAAGGAAAAATATTGGCGACTAAAAGTAATTATCTAGATAAACTAGACAAGTTGAAAACTAGAACTGAAGACATTGGTAGAATCGTCTATAATTATGCGTTTAAGCAGTTTTTATTTGATATGATTAATCCTAATAATAATACTAAAGTTTACTTTGTATTACTTAATAGTGATTATATTTATGATGGTAAAGATTACACTAAATCTCTATTTAATATTTTTGATTTTAGTCTACTTTTTGATCACTACAAAGAAATCATTGAAGCAGATATCTATCGAATGATTAATCACATTGAACTAAACGACTTCACTCCATGCGCTTTAGTTAAAAAGGAATGTAGAAAAGGCGATAGTTTTGAATGTAAATTTGTTAATTTTTGTTTTTCTCATTTACCTAAAGAAAATTCATTGCTAGATTATTTCTCCTCACATAGGGGATTTAATGAACCAACTGAAGAGGGTGAAATACATCATGATACCTTTGAATTACTAAACGAAGGTATGGTTGATATACTTGATATACCTATTTCTTGGCTAAAAGATGAAAAACATCTTATGCAAAGGTATTGTACTGAAACTGATTATCTACACATACATAAAGAAAAAATTGAGACTATGCTTAAAACATTAAAGTACCCACTAATTTATCTTGATTTTGAAGCTTTACCTTGTTTGTTGCCTAGGTATAGTGGGGAAAAACCATTTACTCAGTCCGTTTTTCAGTATTCAGTCCACATTGAAAAGGCTGAAGGTAAATTAAACTTGGATGACAAATATCACTACGAGTACATTTCTAATCATGAATATGACAATCGTCGTGAATTAGTCTTAAATTTAATAAGAATTATTAATAAATATGATTCCACAGTAATTGTGTATCATAAAACTTTTGAACAACAAAGGTTAAAAGAATTTCAAACCATATTCCCAGAGTATAAAAACGAACTTCAAAATATCATTGATAGGTTGTTTGATTTAAAGGATGTTTTGAAGAACAATAAAAAGTTTTATATAGAAAAAGGCTTCACTGAATACGAAGCAAATCGTTTTAATTTTTACAGTCAACAATTATCTGGATCATATTCGCTAAAAAAAGTAATTAAAGTCTTCAATGAATCTGCCTATGATAACCTAGTGATTAGAAATGGTGTTGAGGCTTACAAAGCATATATGAGGTTAGGTGATTTGGAGCCAACTGAAAGAGATAAAACCATAAATAATTTGTTAGAATACTGTAAACAAGATACCTATTCTATGTTTGAAATAATTCAAGGATTGAAGAAGCATTTATCACCTGATTTCACCATCACATAATGCTTGCATAAATTATATAACTATGATATAATACAAATCGCGCCTAGACCTGGAATTGGAGACACTCCGACTCTTGTTGCGGATCTCAGGTAAGACATAAAAAAGGAGGAAACAAAATGGCTTTAAACAAAGACAAAGTTAAAGAGATAGTTACTGAATATCAACTTAAGGAAGGTGACACTGGTTCACCGGAAGTACAAGTTGCTTTATTAACAACAGAAATCAACGTCTTGAATGAACATTTGAAAATTCACATCCATGACCACCATTCAAGAAGAGGGCTTATAATGAAAGTTGGTAAAAGAAGAAGTTTATTAAACTACTTAAAATCAGTTTCATTAGAAAGATATACTACATTAATTAGAAAACTAGGATTAAGAAGATAAGTCATGAGCACCCAATGGTTGGGTGCTTATTCTTTGTCAAGATAATTTGTCTCCATAAATAATATTATTATGATATAATATTAGGGTGAGATTACTGCATTTAAACGAAATGAGGAAAATAAATGAAAAAAGTATTTAAGAAAGATTTTTATGGTAAGGAATTTATTGTAGAAGTAGGTCAACTAGCCAAACAAGCAACTGGTTCATGTTTAGTTAGATATGGCGAAACAGCCGTTCTAACAGCAGCAGTTGTTGGTAAAGAACCTTCTAAATTGAATTTTTTCCCACTTCTTGTTATCTATCAAGAAAAACTATATTCAGCTGGTAAGATCCCTGGCGGGTTCCTAAGAAGAGAAGGTAGACCATCTGAACACGAAACATTAATATCACGCGCAATTGATAGACCAATTAGACCATTATTTGATGATGATTTTAGAACAGAACTTCAAATCATCAATACAGTAATGAGTGCTGATTTAGACTGTTCTCCTGAAATGAGTGCCTTAATGGGTTCTTCATTAGCTTTAGGGCTTGGTGGAATTCCATTTAATGGACCATTAGCAGGCGTTATGGTAGGTTTAATTGATGGTGAACTAATTTTAAATCCAACTCCTGAACAATTAGCTGTTTCTGAACTGGAATTAACTGTAGCAGGAACTAAGAATGCTATCAACATGGTTGAAGCAGGAGCTAAAGAGTTAGATGAAGAAACAATGTTAAAAGCAATTCTTTTTGCACACGAAAAAATTAAAGAACTAGTTGCCTTCCAAGAAGAAATTATAGCAGAGTGTGGAAAACCAAGAATGAAAATTGAATTAGTTTCAGTTCCTGAAGAAGTTCGTACAGATGTTTATGAATTAGAAAAAGGGAAACTTACAAAAGCTGTTCAAATTCATGAAAAACTAGAAAGAGCTGCTGGAATTGAAGCTGTTGAAAAAGCAATTCTAGAAGTTTTAGAAGAAAAATATTCAAAAGAAAATGATAAATTTGAAACTGAAGGTTTACTAAAAAATGCTAAGAAAATCTTAGAAGAAATTTTAGTTAAAGAAGTTAGAAGACTTATTACTGAAGATAAAATTAGACCTGATGGTAGAAAATCTAATGAACTTAGAGACCTTGCATCAGAAATTGATTTATTCGCAAGAACTCATGGTAGTGCATTATTCACAAGAGGTCAAACTCAAGCATTAGCTACAGTTACACTTGGAGCTTTAAGAGAAGCACAAATCCAGGATGGTGTTAGTGTTTCAGAGGGAAAAAGATTTATGCTTCACTATAACTTCCCACAATATTCAGTAGGTTCAGTTGGAAGATACATGAGCCCAGGACGCAGAGAAATTGGTCATGGTGCACTTGGCGAAAGAGCATTGTTACAAGTATTACCAAATGAAGATGAATTCCCATATACAATTAGAGTTGTATCAGAAATTCTTGAATCAAATGGTAGTTCTTCACAAGCAACTATCTGTGCTGGTTCACTAGCATTAATGGCTGCAGGCGTTCCAATGAAAGCTCCAGTTGCTGGTATCGCAATGGGACTAGTAATGGATGGTTCAGATTATACAATCTTAACTGATATCCAAGGTTTAGAAGACCATTTTGGTGATATGGACTTTAAAGTTGCTGGTACTACAAAAGGTATCTGTGCATTACAAATGGATATTAAGATTTCTGGAATCACAAAAGAAATCTTCGAAGAATCTTTAGAACAAGCAAAAGTAGCTAGATTACAAATTCTAGATAATATGACAGCTGTAATTGATACACCAAGAGAAGAATTATCTAAATATGCACCAAAAGTAAAACTTATGATAGTTAATCCTGACAAAATCAGAGCTATCATTGGTGGCGGTGGTAAAACAATCACTGGAATTATTGACCAATGTAATGATGTTAAGATTGATATTGAACAAGATGGTAGAATTGTAATAATGCATCAAGATTCATTCTACATCAACAAAGCAATAAAACTTATTGAAAACATTATTAGAGAAGTCGAAGTTGGAACTGTATATACAGGAATTGTAAGAAGAATTGAAAAATTTGGATGCTTCGTAGAATTATGGCCAGGACAAGATGGATTAGTACATATTTCTAAACTGGATGTAAAACGCGTGGAAAAAGTTGAAGATATTGTTAAACTTGGAGATGTAATTCAAGTTAAATGCATCGGTGTTGATGACAAAGGTAGAGTTGACTTGTCTAGAAAAGCAGTTTTAACTGCAGTGAAAAAATCAGTTATTAAAACTGAAGTAAAAAAAGAAGTGAAAAAAGAAGTGAAAAAACCAGTTGTTAAAACGGAAGTAAAAAAAGAAGTAAAAGTAGTTAAAACAATTGTTGTAAAAACTGAAATAAAAAAATAACAAAATAAAATATCAAGTTATTGGGTAATCGAGCGCGTAAGCGTTAGGAAAGTCCATGCTAGCACAGGCTGCGATGCCTGTAATGATTGTGCTAAACGAGAAACTAAGTTTAGGCACCGAAAGGTGACGGCGAAGAAATGGATTAACGGCCAGAGTATTTGTAAAGTGCAACAGTGACGAATCATACAGAATATGTATGGGTGAAACGGGTAAACCCCTCAAGCTAGAAACCCAAATTTTGGTAGGGGCATGGTTATTAGAGAATTGAATCGAATAACTGACGGCATTGCCGTAGATAAATGATTGCCGGCTATATTTATATAGCTACAGAACATGGCTTACAGATAACTTGATTTTAAAAAGCATATACACACATATATGCTTTTTTTGAAACAATGAGGTGATTGATATGAGTGTTAAACAAAAACACATAAGAAACTTTTCAATTATAGCCCATATAGATCATGGTAAATCTACATTAGCAGATAGAATCCTAGAATTAACACATTCAGTATCTAAAAGAGATATGAAGGCACAAATTCTTGACTCTATGGAATTAGAAAGAGAACGTGGAATAACAATAAAATTGAATTCAGTTGAACTTAAATATCAAGCAAATGATGGTATTGAGTACATCTTTCATTTAATTGATACTCCAGGTCATGTAGATTTTACCTATGAAGTTTCTAGATCTTTAGCAGCCTGCGAGGGCGCTATCTTAGTTGTGGACGCAACTCAGGGTATAGAAGCTCAAACTTTAGCTAATGTATATTTAGCCATCGACAATGATCTGGAAATTATACCAGTTATCAATAAAATTGATTTAGCTAGTGCAGATATTGAGATGTGTAAACGAGATTTAGAAAAAACTATAGGAATTAACCCTGATGACTGTTTATTGGCATCAGCTAAAACTGGGTTTGGAGTTGATAAAATTCTTGAAGCAATAGTTGATAGAATTTCAGCGCCAGAGGGTGAAACCGAAGCACCACTTCAAGCATTAATATTTGATTCATTCTATGATAGCTATCGTGGAGTAATACCATTAATTAGAGTCATGAATGGTGAAGTAAACAAAGGTGACAAAATAAAAATGATGGCTACAAATTCAATTTTTGAGGTCATCGATTTAGGTGTCTATTCGCCAAAAGAGGAATCAAGAAACACACTTACAACTGGAGATGTTGGGTGGATATCAGCGACTATTAGAACTATTGAATCTGTTCGAGTAGGTGATACTATTACCAACGCTACTACACCAACAGAAGAACCATTGGCCGGATACAGACATTTAACTCCTATGGTATACTCTGGTGTTTACCCTGTAGACGCAGATGATTATACAGATTTAAAAGATTCAATTAAAAAGATGAAACTAAGTGACGCTGCATTGATTTTTCAACCTGAATCATCAAGTGCTTTAGGATTTGGTTTTAGAGTTGGATTCCTAGGTATGTTACATATGGAAATATTCCAGGAAAGATTGGAACGCGAGTTCAATCAAAACTTAATAACAACAGCACCATCAGTTAACTATTTAGTTCACCTTCAATCAGGAAAAGTTTTGGAAATAGATAATCCAGCCAAAATGCCTAAAAATATGGTTGTAACGAAGATAGAAGAGCCCTATGTATTAGCTACAATTATTACACCAAATGATTATGTGGGTAATATCATGGAATTATGCCAATATAAAAGAGGTATTTTTAAGGACATGAAATATATCTCTGATATTAGAGTAGAAATCATGTATGAATTACCTTTATCTGAAATTATCTTTGACTTTTTCAACCGACTAAAATCAAATACAAAAGGATATGCGTCGTTTGATTATACTGTAATAGGACACAGAGAATCAAAGTTAGTTAAAATTGATATCTTGTTAAATTCAGAACCAGTAGATGCTCTTGCATTCTTAGTTCATCAGGATTTTGCTCATCAAAGAGGATTAAAAATTTGTCAAAGACTTAAAAAAATCATTCCGAGACAGTTATTTGAGATTCCAATACAGGCGGCAATTGGTTCAAAGATTATTTCAAGAACCAATATTAAGGCTTTGAGAAAAGATGTATTAGCTAAATGTTATGGTGGCGATATCACAAGAAAGAAAAAACTGTTAGAAAAACAGAAAAAAGGTAAAAAAAGAATGAAATCAGTTGGATCTGTGGAAATTCCACAAGCTGCTTTCATGTCGGTTTTATCTTTAGAATCAGATGATTAAATAAATAGCGTCCGTTTGGGCGCTATTGTTATTTATTTGTCCCCTTTTGTGTTAAATAATTTGGTAAGTTCTGGACCAAAGGATTTTCTAGTTTCATCACAATAATTCTTTCAAAATTTTAAAAATTATTGTATTTATGTAATAATTATACAAAATCTTTTCGCATGAATATAACCTAAATACAATAAAACTATTTATATAATGATTAATTTATAGTATAATCTTATTTCTCAGACTATTTACTTTTAATAATTAATATATTATGTTAACATAATACTGGTGATTAAAATGATTAAAGGATTATACATTCACATTCCTTTTTGTGATAGTATCTGTACCTATTGTGATTTTTGCAAAATGGTAGCGAACCAAGAATTAAAAACTAAATACATTGATGCTTTAATTAAAGAATTGGATTTTCATGTATACAAATACACTAATTTAGAGACAATCTACATAGGTGGCGGAACTCCTAGTAGTTTAGATTTAGAATTATTGGACCTGCTTTTGAAGAGGATTTCAGATTACATTGATGTAAAAAATCTTAGTGAATATACAATTGAAGCAAATCCTAATGATATCAATCAAGATTTCATTGATATAATTAAAAAACGCAATATAAATAGAGTTAGTCTTGGTGTTCAAACAATGGATAATGGATTATTGAAGTTTCTAAATAGAACTCATAAAAAAGAAGATGTAAATAAAGGTATTGAACTTTTAAGAGCGAATGGAATTAACAATATTAACCTTGATTTTATCCATAGTATACCAAATCAAACTATGGATAGCATAAAAACGGATTTAAGTTATATAAAAACTATCAAACCACCCCATATATCCTATTATTCGCTTATAGTAGAAGAGAATACACTTTTAAGTTACTTGATATCGCAAAAACAAGTAACTCCCTTATCATCCGATTTGGAAGCTGATTACAGCGAGTATATTCGTGATTCATTACTTGAATTAGGATACAACCGTTACGAAATAAGTAACTACGCTAAAAATGGATTAGAATCAGCTCATAATCTTCTCTATTGGAATCTAGACGAATATCTTGGAGTCGGATTAAATGCAGCTTCTCAGTATGATAATAAACGCTTTAAGAATCCCAATCTAATTACTAATTATATTAACAAAATCAATCAAAAAGATTTTACGAACACAGAAGAAGACTTTAATCCTGTAATGGAGTATATTCTTCTTGGGTTAAGAAAAACAGAAGGTATTAATTTAAATGACTTTTCTACCAAGTATAAAGAAGATGTATTTGAATTGTATCCTGGCCTAAAAAAACATCTAAAAAATGGTTTACTTGTTATAAAAAACTCATACCTAAAATTTTCTAAAAAAGGTATGGAGTTATCTAATCAAGTATATCTAGAAATAATATAGGTAATCATATGTTAACTGGAACGTTAAAGGAGTATATCTATTATTTAAAGATTACTAAAAACCTGGCTAAAAATACAATTTTATCCTATGAAAGGGATTTGAAGGAGTATCTAGGGTTTTTAGCTAAAAACTATAAATTTAGAGACTTCAATCTCATTGAAAAAAAACATGTTGATAACTTTGTAAAAAGTTTATCTAGAAAACAAATTAGCCCAAAATCGATAACAAGAAAAATCTCTTCAATACACTCTTTTCATAAGTATCTTTTACAAGAAAAAATTGTTGATTCTGATGTTGTTGCTAGAGTAAAAAAACCAGTAACACCAAAAACTTTACCATCGGTATTGAATATAGAAGAAATTAACAGATTTATCGATGCAAGCAATGGTTTAGGCAAACCACTTGATTTAAGAAACCGTGCTATGGTAGAATTAGCATACGGATCTGGTCTTAGAGTCACAGAACTCTTAGATTTACAAATCTCGGATTTACATCTAAATATGAATCTAGTAAACATAACTGGTAAAGGTAATAAAGAAAGAATAGTACCATTAGGTGAAGAATCGATCTTTGCGATTAGAACCTATCTAATTGAAGCTAGACCAAAACTTAATCCGAAGAACAGAGAACTATTATTTATTAATAAAAATGGTGCAAAATTAAGCCGTGTAGGCTTTTATAAAATAATACAAAATATCGCGGATAAATCTAAGATTCAAAAGAAAATGTCTCCACATACATTAAGACATTCTTTTGCTACCCATTTATTAGAAAATGGAGCTAATCTTAAAAGTGTACAAGAACTGTTAGGTCACGAGGATATTATGACAACAGAAAACTATACACATATAACAAAAAAACGGATTCAAAGCGAATACGAATTGAAACATCCGCGGGCAAAAGGAAAGAAGGAATAAAAATGAAATTTAAAAGAGTATTTCTAATAGTTATTGACTCAGTAGGCGTAGGTGAAATGCCAGACGCAAAAAAATTCAATGATGTTGGAGCGAACACAATCGGAAATTTAGCAAAAGCAACAGGTGGTGTAAATCTGCCTGTACTTGGTTCTTTTGGCTATGGTAACCTAACAGATATACTAGGAGTGCCACCAGTAATACACCCAAGAGCTAACACTTTAAAAATGGCTGAATTATCAAATGGGAAAGATACATTGACTGGACATTGGGAAATGATGGGGATTAAAACAACAATACCTTTCAAGACCTTTACAGATTCAGGGTTTCCAAAAGAATTGATAGATGAAATAGAAAAACTATCTGGTAGAAAAGTTATTGGTAATATTTCTGCTTCTGGTACTGAAATCCTTAAAGATTTAGGTGAACAACAAATGAAGACAGGAGACCTTATTGTTTATACTAGTGCTGACTCTGTATTGCAAATCGCGGCTCATGAAGAAATAATCCCTTTAGAAGAGTTATATGATATCTGCCATAAGGTAAGAGAATTAACTTTACAGGAAAAATGGAAAGTCGGTAGAATTATTGCAAGACCATATCTTGGTAATCCGAAAGATGGATTTAAAAGGACTACAAATCGTCATGATTATGCATTAAATCCAACGAGCCAAACAGTCCTTAATGTTTTAGCTGATTCTAAGTTTGACGTTATATCTGTTGGTAAAATTAAGGATATATTTAATGGAAGTGGAATTACAGATCATCACTCAATTGTTTCAAACCACAATGGAATGGAAATAACTACAAATTTGATTGAAGAAGAATTTACTGGTCTTTGCTTCACTAATCTAGTTGATTTTGATGCTTTATATGGTCATAGAAGAGACCCTTTAGGCTACAAGATGGCAATGGAAGAGTTTGACAAAGATTTAGGATTTATGTTAACTAAATTAAACAACGATGATTTGCTAATAATTACTGCAGACCATGGTAATGATCCAACTCACCACGGAACTGACCATACTAGAGAATATGTACCACTATTTATCTATGCTCACGAATATAAAGGTCAATTTTTACCAGTAAGTGATACATTCGCAGACATAGGAGCTACAATTGCTAGGAATTTTAACCTTAAGGGAACTGAAATTGGTAAAAGCTTACTAAAGACATTAGAATAGAAAATAATACTGAAAATAAAAACAACAAATTCAATTGAATTGTTGTTTTTTTCTTTATATAAATATATTACTTAACTAGATAATCGGTCATTTTACTATCTTTTACCATTTTTTTGATTTCTTTCGTTTTCTGAGTATTCAAGCGTTTTTCATTTTGTTTGACAATCTGTTTTATTACCTTATTATTCTTAGCTCCTTTAAGATAGGGATAATATGAATCTAAGATCTTATTGAAAGCCATACTTAAATTGTCATAGTACTTTTGGTTTTGAATTAGAGATTGGCTGTATTCATTGGTTAAATTTTGTATTTCACTTTGGAAAGAAGTTCCTTGTTTAGTTACATATGTAACGTGTCGTTTTTCTAGTCCATCTAATTCACCAAGTTTTGAGTGCATTGTTTTCTCATTTTTACTAAGAACTGTTGACTCTAAATTTTTAAGTTTAGATTTTATCGCAACAACTTCATCTTCTAGAGATTTAATCTTAGTTAAGTATAATAAGTCAGATTTTTCAACTTTTTTACCATACTCATTTTTGATTTGTGCTCTTTCTTCTTCAAGTTGATCAATTTGGGATAGATATAGTTCTTTATCTATCTCTGGTTTATCCTCAAAGTATACTTTTAAATATTCATCCATTAATTCCTTGGTTGCATCTTCAAGTTCGATTTGGGCTACCTTTAATTTGTAACCTTGTCTTTCCTTGATTTTTTCTAGAGATTTAAAGAAAGTTGGGTCAAGAATATTAACTTTATTCTCTAGGTATGGTTTTAAAGCATTAAATTTATTTTCTGCCTCTGAATAAAGTTCTGTCATCTCATTAATTGTATCATCTCTTAGCATGTTGGCATCTTCAATTGCGGCTTCAAAATGAGCATCTAGCTCTCTAAGTCTGCGTTTAGTATCTGATATGGACTTGTCTTTAGCTATATCCTCATCAATTTCATAAATTAGATGATCATGTACCTTTTTGTTTTTTGCTATTTGTTTTTCTAGAGACTTTTTGTGGTGTTTGTCAGCGGCCTCAGTTAAGATATATGAGTCGTGATATAGTTTTGCTTGATATTCGTCAGAAATATTTTTCTGTTTCTCTTTATAGGTCTTAAGACGGTTATCAATAACATCGTAGTAGTAATTTCGTTCTTCGTCGATTGCACGCATGAT
The DNA here is from genome assembly GCA_964535005.1 of uncultured Candidatus Izemoplasmatales bacterium. Classification (GTDB taxonomy): domain Bacteria; phylum Bacillota_I; class Bacilli_A; order Izemoplasmatales; family Hujiaoplasmataceae; genus 4572-104. The sequence goes on along the minus strand of CAZHSG010000002.1, from coordinate 56,869 downwards.
TGCTTCTACACGAAGTTTATATTCGTCGTTAGCCAACATAATCTGTTCGCTTGAGAAGCGCATTTGGTTTTTAAATGTACCTAGAATAAATTCGTTATTGATTTTGGTTTCTTCCGAAACTCTGTTTGATTGCATTACTAAGAAGTTCTTTTCATTTTGATACATTGTATTGAAATGAAGCGCTAAAATATCATATTCTTTTAGAGCTAACTTAATTTTAGAAGCTGCATCAACCACTCGGATGTTATGTGACTCATTATCACGGATATGTGATTCAAGGATCTGAGTAACCATTGATAGAAATTTGCGATTAAGGTTGCTTTCCTTAAGTAAATACTCCATATGATAGTTAATTGCTTTTTCTAATCTTTCAATTATGTATTTTTCTTTAGCTAGTGAATTAAGGATTAGTGCGGAATTCCCTTGGTGTTCAACAAAGAATATCTGGATATCTTTAATAGTATTCAGTAATTCGATATCTTGCAAAGACATAAGTCTTTCTGCTTGGTAACTTAATTTTGCTTCAATCTGATTAATTTGTTGTTTTAATTTTAGAGTTTTAATATCAAAGTTGACATTAATTTTGTGTTCTTTGTTTACTTGTAAGATTGACAAAAAATTAACTTCATCTTTGATTATTTTTGTTGAATTATCTCCAATTATTTGCGCTAAAAATGGGTCTATTTTCAATAATTCTAAGTATAATTTATAATATTTTTCTATTTGAAAAACAAGATTTTTTGAGTCTTTTTGATATTCTAAAAAGATGTCTTTTTTTAAATTCAAAAAACTTTTTGTGAGTGTTTTAGCATGTTTTTCACATTCGATTTTTTCTTTTTTGTATTTGATTGCTTTATTGTATTTATTTATTAGAAGTTTTAATGTGACAAAATCATTCTCTTCGGCTTCAGCAATCTCTTGTTTAAGTCCTAGGATACTTTCTTCGGGATGTTGATAGAAAGTAGTATCCTCCATTAAAAGATTACCCATGCGTTTTAGTAAGCGATCTAATGTTTTGTTATAGATAGCTAGGTATTCATCGTTTAGAATCTTCTTAACTTTTTGCTCTTGTTGGTGCAAATGATTTTTAAAAGTATCTAATTGTACAATTTTATCTGAAATTAATGCTTGAATAGTCAAAGATGTAGGATCTTCTTCAATGGTGAAAGTCAATTGATTATCAAGATAGTTTTTCATTTCCTTTGTGTAGAATAAGTTAATATCCAGTAATTTAGAGTTTTTTTGTTGAATTAGTAATGAGATTCTTGTATCCATATCAGTGATATCATCATCTAATTCTTGGAATGAAACTAAAATTTCTTGATGATATCGATTTAAAATATCATTAAATTCTGTGACTTTGGTTTTATAAAAATCATACATGTAATCAAAATCAAGAATTTGATTTGCGTAATGGGTTCTAAATTGATCGAAGAAGTTGTATTTGGTTTGAATGGAAGCTTTGTTTAGATAGTCTAAAGAATCGATACCCTCGCCAGCTTGTCTGAATTCATTGTCAAGAACGTTGCGATTTTCATTATGAATTTCTTGTTCTGTTTCTGAGATAATGGTTTGGCGATCAACGATTATAGTTTCATCATGGGTAAAAACACTATCTTTTAAGCTTTCAGCTTTTATTTTTAGATTAGATAGTGATTCTTTTGAATCATGTAGGTTATTTAAAGTAGTGTGTCTGTGTCCTTCTGCGTGATTTTTTATTTGAGCGTAGAAGTCTTCAAACATCTTTAATTCTTTGTCCGATGCCATTTTGAGTTTTTCTTCGTAGTTCTTAAAATTGTCTAAGTTGATTGACACGCTATTTTTAGCCATCTATACCTCCTATACGTTAATTATTCGTTTTTGTTTTTCCTGGGAATCTTGAAGTTCTTTTTTTAAAGTATCTCGAGTTTTTTTGCTCTTTGATAAAGATTCTTTATATGCTTGAGATGTTGTCTTCAATAAGTTTTCATAGTATGTGTTAATATCTACAAAAGGCATATATAAAGGCGAGTTTTCTTGTAGGATTTTACTATTACCAGATTGGTTTAATATATAGTCTTGATAGTTTTCGTCATACTCATTGTTTATTTCAACAAATTGGTTTAGGTATTCAAATTCTAATGCTTGAATTTCGGTATAAAGATTTACATAGTCATCAGGTAACCTTTTTTTAACTTTTTCTATTTCATGTAAATATTTTGGCCTAGATACAAATTTGTCTCTTTCTATTTCCGCGTACTGTTTTGTTAGTTCTTTATTTTTGAGTATTTGTAAGTCATTACGGTCTTTTTTAATGACCATGTAGTGATTTTTTTTCTCTATTGGTAGACTACTTATTTTATTTTCTAGCACCATAATAGTTTTGTTTGCTTCTACATCTTTATTTTGATATAGATATTTAATATAGGAAACTTCTTTAGTATGGCTATTATCATATTCAATCTCTATATGTTGAATGGCTTTTTGGTAACTAGCAAATTGAATATCTAGGTGTTTTTGTTCCGTTTTGAATAGTTTATTCATAAACTTCAACATACTTTTGAGTTTTCTATTATTACGTTCAACAATTTTTGTAAAGTTTTTATTGATTAGTCCAGCTATTTCAGAAGACTCTTTAACCTTAGCAAGATATTCTTTATTGATGTCTGACACTTGTTTTTTGTAAACGTTATTTATTTTATGTGAGTAAATGTTTAGGTGTCTTAACTGTTTCTTTTGTGATTTGTTATTTTTTAGTGCTTGGTTATCTAAGTTATCGTACTCTTTGTTGATAATTTTCTTGGTGTTTCCAGCTTTTTTTATTGTGTTTTTAATGAACAAACGGTCATTTTTAGTTGTTTCATTCAGGATTATTTCTAACTGAGTGTTGATACCCCTTTGAAATTTTTCTAATAGTGTGTGAGTTTCAATATAATAGCTGACTAGAGTTTTCTTGGAGGTTTTAGGAGATTTAGTTCTATTTATTTTTTTAAATTTGTTTATGTTATTAAATACTAACTCTGCAAGACAATTTTCCACAAGATTATCTAGGTTTTTTATTGATTTAGGGATTTGATATTTATAAGCTAGCCTTACAATTTCTGTGTAGACGTAACTAATTGCAGCTGAAATTTCGTTTTTATAACCATTTTTAGCAATAACTTCATTTTGAGTTGTATCAATAGATTGTTCAAGTAGAAGATGTTGCTTAATTATAAGTAAATATCTATCAATGAGATTATTAGAATCAGTTAGTTTTTTATTTATGTCTTCTTGATAAAGTCTACATGCAGTTTCACATATATGATTTTTCTTATTCGTGTTATTGTCAATTTGTGTTAGTAAATCTAAACGATTCTTTTCTAAAGAACGAAGATAAGCGTAGTCATCATCAGTTGTTTTAATATAGTCGTTAATCTGTTTTGTTTGATTTAAATTAACATCCATAAGATTTTGGACATGGTGAATAAAATTAATAACTTCCGTTGAGCCAATTCCATTCTTTCTTCTTTCTTCCTCTAGATATTCAGCATAACCTTGAGCATAGCCATAATTAGTTTTTTTTGCATTAAATATAATTTTATGTTTAGCTAATTCTCTTAGTCCAACAACTTGGTCGACTTTTTGGTGATACTTGGCTTTTGCTTCTTCAATTTTTCTTTTTTGAGCTAGATCATGAATTTTCTTTTCGTGTTTAGATACTTTAATCATGTGTTCTTGGTATTCTAAGTATTCAAGTTTATTTTGATTAAGCAATAGAACATCTTTGTTTACATTGTAGAGACTATTTGTATAATTTGATTCAATCTGAATCTTTTCAATATTTTTATTGTGTTGATACATCGCAAAATATTGGTCATTTTCTAAAGAACCAATGTATTTTTGGTAATCACCAAAAACCTCTAAATTTTCCATTTTCTTACGAATTTCAGCTATTTCTAGTCGATTATTAGATTCTAGTGTAACTATATCATTTGATAATCCGTCAATTTTTGATATATATTCTGTTAATCTATTAGTTATGTCGTTAACTTTAACTAACAACTTGATTTTATAGTCTTCAAAACTTTTATCTGAGTTATGGATGTAGTCTTTTTTAAAATCAATGTAATCTTGGTTATACATTTTAAATTTTTCTAACATTCTATATAGATCTTCATAGGTCTCATTTAGATAGAATGCAAAGTTAGAATAGATATTTATAGAGTTTTGGAAGAAAGCAGCAGGAGCAGAGTATGCAAGTTTGATTTCTTCAAAACGTTTATAGGAATCAATTTTAATCTTTTTGATTTCATTTTGATATTTAGATATTAGCAGATCAGCCATTGTTTGATTTCGATTTAGTAAATAGTTAGCTTTCTTTTCAATTATCTCTTTTTGAAGGATATATTTTCTTAGAGCATCTAAGTTTTTCTTTGCATCAGCTTCAATGATTTTTGGATAAAGCATAGATAAAGACAATGACAATTCTTGTTTTATCATTGCTTCAAATGTTTTTCCCTTTTGGTTGACATCTCTGATTTGTTTAACAAAAGTATGAATCATTTTTTGATTTAGTTCAGAATGTGGTTTTCTTTTGTTTTTAGATATACCTTGAATTCGATTCTTTTCGTCATCAAATCTGGCAGTCGATGTTCTAAATAGAGCTAACATAACTTCTCTAGAATCAACTAAATGACCTAGTGAGTCATTAATTGTTTCATCGAGGAACTCTTTATTCTCTGTACCTTCTTTGGTAAGAGAAGTATTTAGTTTAGCTAATGAATTTTTAGCCTTTTCCATTGTCCATAATAATTTATTAGACAAAGTAGCATTAAGATCTTGATATTCAATATTTTTAGATTCTAATTTACTTTGTTCTTCATTAATAAATATACGGTGAACTTTCATTTCTTTGTCTATTGTGTAATTGGTTTCTTTTGTCAATCTTAGATAGGTATTAAAAGCTTCACCTTTTCTCTCTTCAAATTGATTAAGTATATTTGAATATACATCATCTTCGTCTTTGTAAAAATCTTGAGTTTTTTGGTTGTGTGAATCAACCTCATCCAAAAGGTAATTAAATCGTTCTTTAAAATCATTTTCTATCTCAGTAGCCTTTTGTTCATGAAGTAATTCTATTTGGTAGTATTTGGCAACAAGTTTAGATTCTTTAACACTGAACTCTTTATCAATTTCATCAATGTAACTTGAGTAATCATTTTTTGCATTCAAAAAACTCCGTTCAAGTTCCCTTAAACGGTCTTTGTGGAATTTAAGATACTCTGGAAATTCAAAATAGCATTTTAGTAAGATATCCTCTTTTTTTGGCATTTTTCCACTCCATTGATGTTTCTATAATTCATTATATATTATATAAATATATATTTCAACATAACTTAAAAAATTATACAGTGTTTTTTCTATAAATTTGTTATAATATAATAGAGGTGTTGTTATGGACGAACGTATTATTAGTAATAATCTGCTTATAGATGACGAATATGATGTGACATTAAGACCTAAATATTTTGTCGAATACATTGGTCAAAATAACGTCAAAGAAATGATTGAAATATCTGTTAAAGCGGCTAAATTAAGACAAGAATCCTTAGACCATGTTTTATTGTATGGACCGCCAGGATTAGGTAAAACTACGCTTGCCCAAGTTATATCAAATGAACTTGGAGTGACTATCAAATCATGTAGTGGACCAACCATTGAACGAACTGGAGATCTAGCAGCGATTTTAACTTCGCTTGAACCTGGGGATGTGCTTTTTATTGATGAGATACATAGATTACCAAAAATAGTTGAGGAAATATTGTATTCTTCTATGGAAGATTATGTTATTGATATAGTAGTTGGTCAAGACTCAGGTGCAAAGTCGATACGGGTTGATTTAGCGCCATTTACCTTGATTGGAGCTACAACAAGATTTGGCGATTTAACCGGACCATTAAGAGACCGTTTTGGTATTGTACATAAATTAGAATTCTACACTGATAAAGATCTTGAAAAAATCTGTACAAGAACAGCCAAAATATATGATTATGAAATAAATCCAGAAGCAGTTATTGAATTAGCTAAAAGAAGTCGAGGAACACCAAGAATTGTTAATAGACTATTTAGACGTGTAAGAGATTTCGCCGATATATTAGGCGATGGAACTGTAACTTTAGATATAACAAAAATTGCATTAGACAAACTTAAAATTGATGATTTAGGACTTGATAGTAAAGACAGGGAGTATTTAATTGGTATAATTGAAAAATATCGTGGTGGACCTGTTGGGCTAGAAACAATAGCTACATCTATCAGTGAAGACCCAAGAACTTTAGAAGATGTTTATGAACCATTTTTAATTCAACAAGGATTTATAAGCAGAACTCCAAGGGGAAGAGTTGTTACAGAAAAAGCATACAAACATTTAAAAAAAACCTACCAAGGATCGTTTTTTTAATATGAAGACAAATGATTTTAATTATATTTTACCAAAAGAGTTAATAGCTCAAACACCCCTAAAAGTGAGATCTAATTCTCGACTTTTAGTAACAAATCGAACAAGTTTAGACATAAAACATGACAGTTTTTCTAACATAGGTGATTACCTTAAGAAAGGTGATGTTTTAGTCCTAAACAATACAAAAGTAATTCCCGCAAGACTATATGGCATTAAAGAAGATACTTTAGCAAATATTGAAGTGCTTTTACTGAACCAGTATGGCCTAGATTCATGGGAAGCTTTAGTTAAGCCAGCAAAAAGAGTTAAAGTTGGAACTAGAGTTAACTTTGGCGAGGGACTACTTATTTTAGAATGCACTGAATCATTGGAAGATGGTATTCGTCACTTTAAGTTAGAGTATGAAGGTAACCTTGAGGATATACTCGATCAATTAGGTGAGATGCCTTTACCTCCATATATTCATCAAAAACTAGATGACCAGTCTAGGTATCAAACAGTATATTCTAAAGTAACAGGGTCAGCTGCAAGTCCAACTGCTGGACTACACTTTACAAAACCACTTTTAAAATCACTACTAGACAAAGGCGTTATTGTCCAGTATGTTACATTGCATGTTGGTCTAGGTACCTTTAGACCAGTAAAGGTTGATGATGTTAAGAATCATAAAATGCACTCTGAATTCTATATGATGGATCAAGCCACAGCTGATGTATTAAATTTAGCAAAAAAAGAAGATAGAGAAATAGTAGCTGTCGGAACTACATCCGTTAGAACCATCGAAACCATAATTAATAAATATGGAGAATTTAAAGAAGCTTCAGGTTTTACCGAAATATTTATCTATCCTGGTTATGAATTTAAGGCGATAGATACATTAATAACTAATTTCCATTTGCCAAAATCAACACTTTTAATGTTGGTTTCTGCGTTTTCTTCAAAAGAAATAATAATGAATGCTTATGGCGTAGCTGTGAAAGAAAAATATCGTTTCTTTTCATTTGGAGATTCAATGATAATTAAAAAGTAAAACGAGATTAAAATCTCGTTTTTAAATAGTAATAGTTTTTATTTAGCAAAGGGAGGTATCAATTGTGGCAAGTAAAATTAAGTATTTCAATATAAAAGCTGATATGCCAGATAGAGTTGAAGCGAGTCGAAGACTAATGGAAATTCTACGCACATCTAAAGGTAAAGAAAAAGTCATTAAAATAATCCATGGGTATGGTTCTTCAGGTGTTGGGGGTATAATTAAACAAACTGTCCATAAATTGTTAAGAAGTGAATTAAACTCTAAAAAGATTAGAGCGTATATACCAGGAGAAGCAATCTATAGTCTAATGGGATTTGACGATGTTATACATAGATTTGATCATCTAATTAAACATGATTCTGATTATAAAAAAGGAAATGATGGAATAACATATATAATTTTTTAATTTCTTCAATAAAATTGGTTATGAAAGCTATATGAAAAATAATAAACGCTTACATTTTAATGATAAGCGTTTTCATTAATATTTGGAGTAATTCTAATTGACTTTCTTCTTTATGTGAGTAAAATATAGGTGTATCAAAAATTTACTAAAAGGAGGAAAAATATGTATAACCATGAATTCTACTATGCTTCATTAAGTCTTTTTCAAGAAATTAAGAAAATGTCTTTAAGAAGAAAAGCTATCAAAAATGCTAAAAAGGCTAAATAACCAAAAAAAACAAATTTAAAAACCACAAAAACAGTACAGGTCCAAATGGATGTGTTTTTTTTATGCCTTTTTTAAGAAGTAGTAAGAAGTGATAGATATAACTAGTAAATTGTCGCTTGACAATTTTCAATAATAGGTTGTATAATTGTATACAAGATATGACAAACAAATGGCAAGGATAATATGTTTAAGCGTATAAGATTATTGACTTTTTATAATAAATGAATGATACGTTAAAGCGCATGTCTATTTGCTCCTTTTGTATCTTTTTTTATAGAATAATAATTACATAAAGTGTGTAAGAAATGAGGGTTACAGGATGAAAAAGATATTGATTTTGATTATAGGAATATTTATAAGTGTTTCTCTATCTGGATGTAGTAACATGAATGAAAGATCATTAATTAAACTACTTAATGAATTTAATGAGGAACATATAGACGAGAAATGCATATTAATTAATGCAACCAGTACTTTAATAATAGGACCAAAAATGCCAAACTCACAGAATAGGTTAGTAAATATAGAAGTACAAATTGACACAGTTGATTTATATTTTAGTATGAATTCAAATATAAATACTTCTGAGTTTCCAGATATAGTCATTGAAGCTAGAGATGAAAAACTTTTCAAATACACAATAACAAGAAATTCAACTTCAGAAGAAGAAATATCGGATAAAGATGTGTCAGATGGATTTGAAGAAGAAACATCAGAATACGTTGAGGAAATATATGTTCCGGATTATGGAAAAGCAACTAAAGAGAATGGTGATATATTTGTTATTGTTGTAACAAAGGAAGATATGCAAGAGAAAGACAAAGAAAAATATGATGAATTTAAAGATATCTTTGATTTAATAGATGTTGATTTAATAACATTTAAGTATGAATTCACACGAAATAGACTAACATTTACTATTGAAACATCAGTTAACAAAGATGAAACTACAACAGAAAAAACAGATTTTTTGGATGTTATAAATGAGATTTATGGGATAAAAAACGTTGATGATAGTTGGGTTGTTACTCAAACAATTGGGTTCCCACAAAGTATTACAAGATATGAAATTGATTAAATAATATACGCTTTTATATAAATACAATATCATTGCTTATTATTTAATCATTCAAGAGGTTGTCAACACTTGAAAAAATGCCAGTATAATATATGTTTTTAATAAATATCAAACAGGGAGACGAAATAGTGAGTAATAAAAAGAAAGCTAAAATAGTTAGAATTATTCTATCAATAATAGCAGTAACTATAGCTATTAGTTTCTATTTTTATTTTAAAGAAAAAACAGAATTTTATTATAATCTAGCAACGGAAGCTGCTTTGAGCAGTCTTTTTGATGATTTCAATAGTTATTTTGATACTTACAGAATGTACTTAGTGTATATGATGTTTGGTAGCTTTTTCCCACTTTTAATATTTTTTCCTCTTGAAAATTTGGTAGAAGCTATTATTTATAAGGTGAAGAAGTATCTTGTTTATTCTATACTACACCTTGGTATTACTTTAATAATATGTTTATCTATATATTTTGCATATAGCCAGTGGAAGTTAGATTATAATGCTGTTATTATTATTCTATTAGTCCTTAGTCTAATTACTGCTCCAATAAGTTACATTATTAGCCTAGGCAAAAAACATAACTAATTAAAAGACTTAACTATATTGAATTTATAGATAATTTGTATAAAAAATAGATGGCTAATATTAGCCATCTATTCTTCATATAAAGGTTTGATTTTTTTTGTGAGATAGATAAATGGTGTATCAAGTGCAGCAACAATTATTTTAATGAGATAAGTAGATATTAAAATTCCTACTAATACATTGTTTGGCACTATTCCCCAAAAAGCTATTGGGACAAATATAACTGTATCGATCAACTGCGAAACAAGAGTTGATCCATTATTTCTAATCCATAAAAACTTATTCTGTGGTAGTTTTTTCTTAATCCATTGAAAGATGTTTACATCAAACATTTGGGATATAATAAAAGCTACTAAACTACCTAATACGACTCTAGGTAAAAAACTGAAAATTGTATTTAAAGCATTATTCGGTTCTAACATACCTTCTAATGGTGTAAATCTAATAGCTATCTGCATAATAACTGCGGTAAATATCATAATCATAAAGCCTAAAAACACTGCTCTTTTTGCGTCTTTTTTTCCATAAATCTCATTTAAAACATCGGTACCCAAAAAGATAGTACCATACATTATATTCCCTAGACTAGCTTCTAATCCGAACAAGGGAATAAGTTTAATAACTTGGATATTTGCGAGGATTGTTGCTAAAACAATCCAATAGAAGATACCCATTCTTCCGAAAATCTTGTACATAATTAAAAATAGCACAAAATTGGTGAGTGCAAATAGCACCCAAATTAATTCATTTGGCATTAATATTTCCTCCTAGTTTTGTTAACGCAGGATGGTTACGAACTGCGAGACATACACATTATATAAAACTATAGTAAAAAATACAATAAAAGTTTGCCTATAAACGCAAAAAGTAGTAAAATATAGGGTGATAAATTACGGAGGTAAATATGGAAAAGAAAGTACTTGTAGAAGTATCTGCTAGACATGTCCATTTGTCAGCGGAACATTTAGAAATTTTATTTGGAAAAGGTTATGAATTAACAGTAAAAAAAATGTTAAGTCAACCTGGTCAATTTGCAGCGAATGAAAGAGTAACTGTTGTGGGACCTAAAAGAACATTAGAGAGAGTTTCTATTCTAGGACCAATTAGAAAAGCGACTCAAATTGAAATATCATTAACCGATGCAAGAAGTATCGGTGTAGCTGCACCAATAAGGGAATCTGGAAACATTGCAGGTAGTGCACCTTGTAAACTAGTTGGTCCTGAAGGATCAGTTGAACTTACCGAAGGTGTTATAGTGGCTAAAAGACATATTCATATTACACTTGAAGATGCTAAACTCTACGGTTTAAAAGATAAAGATGTTGTTTCAGTAAAAATAGATTCTGATAATAGATCAACAATTCTAGGTGATGTTGTTATTAGAGTAAGAAACGATTTTGCTACATCTATGCACATTGATACGGATGAAGGAAATGCAGCGGCTGTTTCAGGTGTTGTATATGGAGTTATCCTTTAATTAATGGCTATTAGATATGAATTAATCCACGAGGATAAGAATTCGGGCGCAAGACTTGGAATTCTTCATACTCCTCATGGTAGCTTTGAAACACCAATCTTTATGCCAGTAGGTACTCAAGCAACAGTTAAAACCCTTAGTTCAAGAGATATAAAAGAGGTCAGTGATGGTCTTATTTTAGGAAATACATATCATCTATGGCTTCAACCTGGAGATGAAATCGTTAAACAACATGGCGGAATCCGTGGCTTCATGAATTGGGATGGGGCTTTACTAACTGATTCAGGAGGTTATCAAGTTTTCTCTTTAGCAGAAATGAGAAACATTAAGGAAGAAGGAGTAACCTTCAAACATCATCTTAATGGGTCAACTTTACATTTGACTCCAGAGAAGGCGATAGAAATCCAAAATAATCTTGGTGCGGATATCATCATGAGTTTTGATGAGTGTCCACCATTTCATGCTGATTATGATTATATGAAGAAATCTGTAGAGCGTACAATTAGATGGGCAAAAAGAGGTAAAGCAGTACATAAAAACCCTGAAACTCAGGCTTTGTTTGGGATAGTTCAAGGTGGTCCTCATAGAGATTTACGTAAGATGTGTATTGAAGAACTTACAAAAATAGACTTTCCAGGATACTCAATCGGAGGATTGTCTGTTGGAGAAAGCAAAGAAGAAATGTATGAAATGTTAGAATACTTAAAAGATATCATGCCTAAAGATAAACCAAGATACTTAATGGGTGTTGGTTCACCTGATGATTTAATTATGGGGGCTCTTAATGGTATTGATATGTTTGATTGTGTTTTACCAACAAGGATAGCTAGACATGGTTCAGCCATGACCTCAGAAGGTAAAGTTGTAATCAAAAACAAAAGCTATGAAGCTGATTTGAGTCCATTAGATCCAAACTGTGATTGCTTCGTATGTAAAAACCATACAAAAAGTTATCTAAGACACCTATTTAAAGGCAAAGAAATTCTTGGACAAAGATTAGTGTCATATCACAATTTATATTTTTTAAAGAATCTAATGAAAGATGTAAGAAAAGCAATTATGAACGATAGATTATTGGAATTTAAGGCTGAATTCTTTAAAAAGTATTACGGCCAAAAGTGAGTTATTTAGACTATTATATTTATTTCTTCATAATAATATGATAAGATAATACTATGTAATATGATGTGGGGGAGACAAAATGTTCAATATGAATGACAAATTTAATCAAAAACCTACAATTAAAGTAATTGGTATCGGTGGTGGCGGTGGTTCCGCTGTCAACAGAATGATAGAAAACGAAGTTCGCGGAGTCGAATTTGTCGCTATGAACACCGATGCACAAGTCTTAAGATTATCGAAAGCTGATATTAGAATCCAATTAGGAAAATCTCTTACTAGAGGTTTAGGCGCTGGAGCCAATCCTGATGTGGGAAGACAAGCTGCTTTAGAATCTGAAGATGAAATAAAAGATATGCTAGCTGAAGCCGACATGGTATTCATTACTGCTGGTATGGGTGGTGGAACCGGAACTGGTGCTGCACCTGTAGTTGCGAGAATTGCTAGAGAAATGGGTTGTTTAACAATTGGTGTAGTAACGAAACCGTTTGGGTTTGAAGGTCGTAAAAGAGCTTCAGTTGCTTTGCAAGGACTTGAAGAACTTAAACCATATGTTGATACTTTGATCGTTATACCAAATGATAAATTATTCTATATAGTAGATAAAAATACACCATACTTAGATGCTTTTAGAGAAGCTGATAATGTATTAAGACAAGGTGTACAAGGAATTACAGAAATTATCGCAGTACCTGGAGTAGTAAACGTCGACTTTGCGGATGTCAAAACCGTAATGAAGGACAAAGGTACAGCTTTAATGGGAATCGGATTAGCTGACGGTGAAAACCGTGCAGTAGAAGCTGCAAGAGCAGCTATTAGATCGCCATTATTAGAAACTTCTATTAATGGAGCTACTGATGCAATCGTTAATATCACCTCTGGATTTGATGCTTCATTATATGAAATAAATGAAATCATCGAAGAAATTCAAAAGAGTTCAACAACCGATATTAATGTAATCTATGGTTCCGCAATCAATTCGGATTTAGGTAATGAAATTATCGTTACTGTAATCGCAACTGGGTTTAGTGAAGATCCAATATTTAAGGATTCTAAATTTGACAAACCAATGGAAAAAGAAATTGAACCAGAGCCAGAACAAAAAATTGAAATTCCTAACAAGAGGAAATCTAGAAAGAAAAAACAACGCAAACCTGTTGTTAAAGAATCTAAATCTGAGAAAGAAGAAAAACCAGATGTTAGCATTCCTTCTTGGTTAAGAGAGAGATTTAAAAAGTAAGGCTGAAACCAGCCTTTTTTTTAAAATAAAATATCCAATTGAAAGGAGGTAACTCATGAATGAATTATATCAATACGAAATTAGCAATGCCGAAATAATCTTGCTATTAGAATCTGATTTAGATTTTAATCTTAAACGTGAAGAAATTGATAAATATCATGACTATGAAATAGCTAAAGCTCTACAAGAAATGAGTAAAAACACAAAAAACATCCTATACTCTATTCTTCCATCTAAAGCCCTGGCTGATGTATTTGAAGAGTTAACTCCGGAAGATGCATTTTGGATATTAGAAGAAACAAGTCTAGGTGTTATCACTAAAATCTTCAACGAAATGGAAGTTGATGATTTAGTTGATATCATAGATATTGTTGAAGACAAAGAAGATAGAATTACCTACCTATCGTTAATAAAAGTTGATAAAAGGATCACAGTAAGAAAATACCTTGATTTTGATGATTCATTAGTTGGTTCAATTATGAATAACAGTTTTATTGAAGTCAAAAAAACTGATACCGTAAAAGAAGCAATCAAAAAAGTTGTTACTGAGGCACCAGACTGTGAGTTTATAAATAACGTCTATGTCTCTGATAATGATAAACTAATCGGAGCTCTATCATTAAAAGAACTAATTAGTGCTGGTAATGACAGAACTCAAAAAGTAGAAGACCTAATGTCTGAAAATCTACTATACGTAAATCCTTCAACCGAAAATGAAGATGCATTAGTTTTAATGCAAAACTATGACTTTCAATTACTTCCTGTAGTTGATAAATACATGAAACTAATTGGTATTATTTCATTTGATGATATGGTTGATACATTAAGTCATGAATCTGAGATGGATTATTCTAGTTTAGCTGGTATCTCCGAAGTTAGTATCGATGACCGTGAAACGGTATGGGAAACCATCAAAAAACGTCTGCCATGGCTTCTGGTCTTACTATTTATTAATCTAATAACTAGTGGAATTATCAGTAAATATGAAAATGCATTACTACTATTACCTACTCTGGCTATCTTTATGCCACTGATACTTAATATGGCTGGTAACTCAGGTACTCAAAGTTTAGGTATAGTTATTAGACTTTTTGCTAAAAACCAGTTAGATGAGCGAAAAAGCATCTTAAAACACCTTTTAAACGAGTTATTAACCGGAATTGTCAATGGATTGATAATTGCCGTTATTTTATTCCTTATGGTATTAGTTTTCAACTTTGCCAGGGGAGAAGATTTCACCAAAGGATTACAGTTTGCATTAGTGATTGCTTTATCAATTAATGTAGCGCTAATCGTATCCACTGTATCAGGAACAGTAATACCTTTAATTATTAATCTATTTAAACTGGATCCAGCTGTTGCTTCAGGTCCATTTATAACTACCATAAACGATATATTATCACTGTTAATCTATTTTGGATTAGCAACCCTATTAATAAGTAGTCTAGCTTAAAAGTAAGGAGGAAAAATCATGGAAGAATTATTTGATGAAGTAAAAGATTATCAGTTTGAGATAAAAGAGATAATTTTAAATAATGATTCTGATTTTGAAACAAAATTAGAAGATTATCATCTATATGATATTTCTAGAGTTGTAATTGAATTAGAACCCAATAATCTAACAGCTTTTTTAAACGATATAAACGCTGATTTTTCCGCATCCATTTTTGAATATCTAGAAGAAGACGAAGCCGAAGTTGTAATTGAATTTTTGCCAGAGCCTAAAATTATCAAGATAATTGATAATATGGATTCTGATGATGCAGTTGATTTACTAAAGTACTTAAATAAAGAAGGATTAAGATTATTAAATAAACTTGAACCTAAAAAGCGTAAAGAACTCACCAAAATCATGGCTTATAAAGAAGATGAAATTGGGGCCTTTATGTCTGATAGTTTTCTTACTGTAGATATTGACAATACTGTTAAGGAGACAATGACTCATATAACTAAAGAAGCACATTTAGTAGATTATATCTCAATTATTTATATAACACAAAAATCTAAACTAATTGGCTACCTAAGACTAAAAGACCTTATAGTGGCTAGAGCCAATGAACTAATTACCGATATAATGGAAACCAGATTTCCTAAAGCCTTGCCAACTGATAATAAAGAATCAGTTGCGAATGTAATGGCTGAAACCAATGAGTCATCAATTCCTATCGTAAATGAAAGTAATATGATAATGGGAATTATCACTCATGATGATTTAATCGATATTATTGCTTTAAGTGAAGAAGAAGACTATACTAAATTCGCAGCGATTTCAGATACTGACATTGATTTGGAATCAGGTAAGCTAAGAAACTCAATTAAAAGTAGATTACCTTGGTTAACTATATTGTTAGGACTATCTTTGGTAACTTCGCTAATACTTTCTTTCTTTAGTCAAAAACTATCAGGAAGTAATGGAGCGATTCTTTTGGCTTCTAAGCTTGCTATATATCTACCTTTAATTCTTGGAATGGCTGGGAATACAGGAACTCAGAGTTTAGCGGTTATGATACGTTATTTAACCAAAAATGAGGAAATTGACAAAACTAAAATTAGAATCCATTTATATCGAGAACTGAGAGCAGGAGTATTACAAGGACTTATAATTGGAGTATTAATATTCGGAATGATAAATCTATCAACTTTTGTAGCCCAAGGTTCTGTAGATAGTAGGAATCTAATCTACGCAACTGTAACGGCTTCTTCAATCTTCATAGCTCTTTCCGTATCAACAATCCTCGGTGCGATTATTCCACTATTAATGACAAAAGCTAAAATTGACCCAGCTGTAGCTTCGGGTCCATTTATTACTACCGTTTCTGATATCATTACACTTTCAATCTATTATTCTGTTAGTCTTTTGATATTATTACCGCTATTTCAATAGGGAGTGATGTTCATTGAAAAAAGTGTTAATTAAGCTAGCTAAAAAACTAAATGAAGCTAATATTACCTGGGCTTTAGGTGGCTCTTTAATATTAAAACATCATAATATAGTTGAAAAGGTCAATGATATTGATATAATTATAGCTAGAGTGGATATTACCAAAGCCAAAGCAGTTTTAGACTCACTAGGATCAATACAAGAAATTACTCCTAAAGGCATCTATAAAACAAGTTATTTTTATGAATATGTTATCGACTTAATAGAAGTAGATGTTATGTGTGAATTTATGATTGACAATCAAGGGATTTACAACTATAATTTTGATGACTCAAAGATAATAGATTCTGAAATTATAGACAACACTGAAATTTACTACACTTCACTGGAAGACTGGTTAGTTCTGTATATGCTAACGGGAAGAACTAGCAAGGTTGAATTAATAAAAAAATATTTTGAAACAAGTTTTAAACTTGATGAAAAATTATTAGAAAAAGCTCTAAAATCAGCGCCAAAAAAAATTAAACAAGATATAGAATCTTGGTTACGAAATAACAAGAAAGGGGATGTATTATCTAATTAGAGGTAATACACAATTAAAATGGATTATACAGGAAAACAAAAAGCTCAACTAAGGGCTTTAGCAGGAAAAGAAAAAGTAATGTTTCAAATCGGCCAAAACGGGGTTACCGATAACGTAAAAAAGAATATTTTAGACAATCTAAGCAAACATGAAGTTGGGAGAATATCAGTTCTTAAGAATTGCCCTCAAGACATGGAAGAAGTTAGTAGTATCCTAACAGAATTAGGTGTTGAAGTCATATATAAAATCGGTAAAGTATTAATCCTTTTCAAAGAAAACAAAAAAATAAAGGATAGGATTAGACTGTAATGAAGATTTTATTAACAAACGATGACGGGTACAACGCAGAAGGAATTAGAATTCTTTTAAAAAGACTAAAGAAATATGGAGATGTAATCCTAGTGGCTCCTAAAAACCACATGTCAGGGACCAGCATGTCAAGAGCTTTTTGGGATCATATTGAAGTAGAGCAACATGAAGAGAATGTCTACTCAGTAGATGGAACACCAGCTGACTCAGTTGTTATAGCTCTTCATGGACTAAATATTCGTCCTGATTTAGTAGTGTCTGGAATAAACAATGGATTTAACATTTCAACTGATACCGTATATTCAGGAACTATCGGTGCTTGTATGGAAGCTATAAAGGCTGATATACCTGCGATAGCTTTATCTGCGGATTATAATGACTTTACCAACGCGGAAAAAGACTTAGATTATGTGATGAATTATATACTTAATAAAAAGCTGATTTCAAATAAATATCTCTTAAATATAAACTTTACTAAAAAAAGTGTTAAAAAACCTAAAGGTATAAAAATAACTGATCTTGGTTTTAGACCAATGCAACACTATTATATTAAAGATGGCAATCAATATCTGGCAAAAAGAAACATCATTAACTATGAGCCAGAAGAAGGAACTGATCTTTACGCTGTAAGACACGGCTATATTTCAATTACACCATTGAAGTTTGGTAACCAAACTGAATATGGGTTAAAAGAATTAAGAAATAAGGTGATTAGGAGTGAAAACCAATAAATTACTGTTTCTAATTTTTTACCTAATTAATATAATCGGAGTTTTTGTTGTAATTATATTTATATCAAGTAATAAATTTCTTAATATATTACTGTCGATATATCTATTGTTCCTTACTAGTATATATATCTTTAGTAATCGCAAGAAAGAATAAGGGAGTGTATTCATGATTAACAAAAGAAATCTTAAACAAGTGTACGAGGAAATTGATAAACAAGTTATAGTAGCTGCTACCAAATATGTTGGCGTAGAAGCTATTAAAGAGTTGGTTGATTTAAATGTAACTAATGTAGGTGAAAACCGAGTAGATGCGTTTTTAGATAAATACCAAATATTGCACGATTTAGATATTACTTGGCATTTTATTGGACATTTACAGTCGAAAAAAGTTAAAAAGGTCATAAATAAAATTGACTACCTTCATTCATTAGATCGAATTAGTTTAGCGGATGAGATTCAAAAACACAGAGTATTACCATTAAAATGTTTCTTAGAAGTTAATATTTCCGATGAGCAGTCGAAATATGGGCTAAATGTGAGCGATGTGTATAGTTTCTGTGAAAAACTACAAAGTTATGATAAAATACATATAGTAGGTTTAATGGGAATGGCCAGACTTACTGAAGATGAAATAGAAATTGAATCAGAATTTAATAAATTAGTTGATTTAAAAGCTAAGTTAAATAGCGAATTTAAACTTAATTTAAAGTATCTATCAATGGGAATGTCAAATGATTATAAAATCGCAATTAAATGTGGAGCTACACATTTAAGACTAGGGTCAATACTATTTAGGAATGAGGAATAAATATGGGATTATTTTCTAAAAAAAACAAAATTGAAGCTACTGATGTAGATTTTGAAGAATTGAAATTTTATAGAGTAACTGATTCTAAATCAATCTATGAGTATGCAGAAATGATTATGCATCGTTATCCAATCGTTTTAAACTTCACCGATTGTTTAATAACAGAATCAAATGAGGTATTGATGTTTTTATCAGGAGTTCTTTATGCATGTGATGGCGAAATTGTTAAGATACAAGACAAAATTTATTTGTTAGCTCAAAAATCCGATTTATTGGGAACTACGCTGACTAAATTCATAAATGATTACAAAAAGAAATAGGTGAATTAATTGTTAATATTTTTACAGGTAGTATACCAAATAATCCAAGTTTATGTGTACATAATGTTTGTTTACATTTTACTTAGCTGGACACCGCTGGTAAAATCTAAGTTTTATGATGTTTTAAGAAGAATATGTGATCCGTATCTTCGAATATTTAGAGGAAAACTTGTTATATCTAATATGGATTTTGGAGGTTTAGTAGGGTTAATCTTGTTGCAAGTGTTACTTTACTTTGTAGGAACAGCTATTTAAAATCAAAAAAGCTACGTTTTTACTTGAAAAAACCTAGGTAATTGTGTATAATTTATTAGAATAAAAATCTTTGATAAGGATAATATAATAAAAAAGTAATTAACAGAGAGTCTGAGTTTGGTGGAAGCAGGTATTGATTTTTTATTATTATCACCTTTGAGTGGATAATCGATATTTAGATTATCTCGTATCCCGGGCGTTAACTGGTTTGAGAGCTAGAATATTCTTCTAGAACAAAGGTGGTACCGCGGTTAAATCGTCCTTATTAAGGCGATTTTTTTATTTTTAAAGGAGGAAATGAAAATGGAAAAGGAAAAGAAGAGTTATAAAGATACTTTGAATATGCCAAAAACTGATTTTCCAATGAGAGGAAATTTAGGAAATAAAGAACCAGTAATTCAAGCAAAATGGAATGAAATGGATCTTTACAATAAAATATTGAAAAAGAATGAAGGAAGACCTTCATATATTTTGCATGATGGGCCTCCCTATGCTAATGGAGCTATTCACGCAGGACATGCTTTAAATAAAATCTTGAAAGATTTTGTATTAAGGTATAAAAATATGTCTGGTTTTCAAACACCATTTATACCAGGGTGGGATACTCATGGCTTGCCAATTGAGAATGCCTTAACTAAGAAAAAGAAAGTTAACCGTAAAGCGATGAGTGTCGCTGATTTTAGAGAGTTATGCGAAAATTATGCATTGAAACAAGTCTCAATTCAAAAAGAACAATTTAAACGTTTAGGAATTCTTGCTGAATGGGACAAACCATATATTACTTTAGACAAAGCATTTGAAGCATCTCAAGTAAGAGTGTTTGGTGAAATGGTTAAAAAAGGTTTAATCTATAAAGGGTTAAAACCAGTTTACTGGTCACCATCAAGCGAAACAGCACTAGCCGAAGCTGAGATTGAATATCATGATATTTCATCACCTTCAATCTTCGTAGCGATGCCAGCTTCTGATACTTTAGGTAAATTACCAAAGAATACTAGTTTTGTAATTTGGACTACAACACCATGGACAGTTCCTGCTAACCTAGCTATCACAGTAGGATCTGAAATTGAATATGTTTTAGTTGATGTTAACAATAAAAAATACTTAGTTTGTAAAAGCCTTCTAGAAACTTTAACAGAGAAATTAAATTGGGAAAGCCCTAAGTTACTACAAAATATCTTTGGTTGGGAATTAGAAGGCATGAAATATAAACACCCGCTTTACGAACGTATCTCACCAATTATTTTAGGTGATCATGTAACCGTTGAAGATGGTACTGGCTTAGTACATACAGCACCTGGACATGGTGAAGATGACTTTATAGTTGGAAAAAAATATGGCCTTGAAGTATTCTGCCCAGTTGATGGTAGAGGAATAATGACAGCCGAAGCAGGACCACGTTTTGAAGGATTATTTGTTGATAAATGTAATGACGAAGTTATTCTTGCTCTTGAAGAATTAGGAGTACTACTAGGAAGAACAGACATCATTCATTCATATCCACATGACTGGCGTACTCAAAAACCAGTAATTTTCAGAGCTACTCCACAATGGTTTGCGTCTATAGAACTTATAAAAGATGATATCTTAAAAGCAATAAAATCAGTTAAATGGTACCCTTCATGGGGAGAACTAAGATTGAGTAACATGATTAAAGATAGAGGATCTTGGTGTATTTCTCGCCAAAGAGTTTGGGGTGTACCAATTCCAGCCTTTTATGCCGAAAATGATACAGCTATTCTAGATCCAGTAGTTATTGACCACATAGCTGACATATTCGCAAAAGAAGGATCAAACGCTTGGTTCAAAAAAGAAGCTAATGAATTATTACCAGCAGGTTATAGTCATCCAGACTCACCTAATGGAATCTTCAGAAAAGAAACAGACATCATGGATGTTTGGTTTGATTCAGGTTC
This sequence comes from uncultured Candidatus Izemoplasmatales bacterium, assembly GCA_964535005.1. Lineage (GTDB taxonomy): Bacteria > Bacillota_I > Bacilli_A > Izemoplasmatales > Hujiaoplasmataceae > 4572-104. The sequence continues at coordinate 35,441 of CAZHSG010000002.1, read as the reverse complement.
AAGTCATCACGGAGCGATGATGGATTTAGGACAACCTTATCCAGCCGATTTATACTTTGAAGGTTCTGACCAATATCGGGGTTGGTTTAATTCAAGTCTAATCACAGGTATCGCAACTATGAACCAAAGCCCATATAAAACTTTAGTATCTCATGGTTTTGTACTTGATGGCGTTGGTAAAAAAATGTCTAAATCTCAAGGTAATGTAGTTGACCCTAATAAAGTATGTAATATGTTAGGTGCTGACATCCTAAGACTTTGGGTATCTTCAGTCGATTATCAAGCTGATGTTAGACTATCTGATAATCTTATTAAACAAGTATCTGAATCTTATAGAAAAATCCGTAATACAATTAAATTCTTGTTAGGTAATACCTATGATTACAATAATGAGACTGACAAAATAGAATTTGATAACCTAGGCAACATGGATAAATACATCTTGATAAAAAATAACAAACTAATCAAAGAAGTATTAGCTGCCTACGAAGACTTCAGATTTGATATGGTTTATCGTAAAGTTACTAATTTTGTAACATTTGTATCTTCGTTCTATCTAGACCCAGCTAAAGATGTTCTATACATTGAAAAAGCTGATTCATTATCTAGAAGAAGAATTCAAACGGTTGTATACAAAATCTTAGATACACTTATAAGACTATTAACTCCAATTATTCCGCATACAACATCAGAAAGTTATTCTTGCATACCTAACAGTAAAGCTTTAGATGCTTACCTATTGGATATGCCTGTAGTAGAGAACTTAGACCTTTCGGTTGAAGTAATCTTTGATGAGTTTGTAGGACTAAGAGAAGACGTTCTAAAAGCTTTAGAGAACGCTAGAACTGAAAAAATTATTGGTAAAAGCCTTAAGGCACATTTAATACTATATCCTAAAGGTAGAATATTAGATTTAATCGAAAAACTAGATGAAAATCTAGCCCAATTATTTATTGTTTCAAAACTAGATATTAAAAAAGATGGATTTGGAAAATACAAAGGGAATGATGTTTCAATTGACGTTTTAGAAGCGCCAGGAATAACCTGTGCGAGATGTTGGCAAGTAGTACCAGAAGTTAATGAAGATGGTGTTTGTCCAAGATGTGCTAAAATCTTAGAATAATAAGAATGCCGATTGTTTAAAAATCGGCTTTTTTCTCTCTAATAGTATTTGCAAAATTAACAAAAAAAATGTATAATTTTATTGCTTATGAATTAAATAATAATTAATAAAAGCATCTTTTGGAGGAAGTAATATGAAAATTAATGAAATGATTGATCATACTTATCTAAAACCGCTTGGAACTAAAATGGAAATTGACAAACTTTTAGATGAAGCAAAACAATACAATTTCAAGTCAGTTTGTGTTAATCCAACTCATGTAAAATATTGTAGTAAAGCTCTAGCAAAAACAGAAGTGCTTGTTTGCACAGTAATTGGATTTCCTTTAGGTGCTAATACAGTAGAAGCAAAAGTGTTTGAAACTTTAAACGCTGTTAGCAATGGTGCTGATGAAATTGATATGGTAATCAATATGGGCGAATTTAGACAAGGTAACTATGACTACGTTGAAGATGAAATTAAACAAGTATGTAAAGCTGCAATGAATAATCTTGTTAAAGTTAATATTGAAACATCTTATTTAGGTGATGAACAAATTAAAATCGCAGCTGAATTAGTTGGTAAAACTAAAGCAGCATTTATTAAAACCTCAACTGGTTTTGGTACTGGTGGAGCTACTAAAGAAGCGGTAAAAATATTAAAAGACAACGCTGGCGGTAAAGAAGTTGAAGCTGTTGGTAGTATAAGAACTCAAGAAGAATTACAAGCAATGATAGAAGCTGGAGCTACTAGAATAGGAACTACTAGTGGAGTCAAGCTTATGAATAACGAAGGGAGAACAAATTACTAATGAAACAATTACAAGAGAGAGTATTTGAAGCAACAGAAAATCTAGTTGGAAAATTCTCAATTCCTAGGGTATTACTATATACTGTCGTAAGTGCAGCGATTATAGTAGGTTTATTAGCTGCGTTTTCATTTCCTGTAGATATATTTTCTATAAGTTTTGCAATACTAATATCATTTATATACAGCTTTGTTAGAGATTTCTTCATGGCAAGATATACAAAAAAAATGATGCATTCATACCATAGTTACCTAAAAGAAAAGAAACATGGTGTAGACTTGTTTATACCTATTTTCCAAAAGACTCGTCAAGGAATATTTTTAAAGAAAGCTGGGTTATATTTCGATAAAGGTGAATTGTACATGGAAGCATTTAATCAAAATAAATCAAAAGCAAGACCAGAAGATAGTATTTCAATAAAACAAGGAAAAGACTTTGTTCTGGACCTATTTGTAGTTGACAATAACCCAAATATTATCAATTATCAAGGTAGACTTATGGATTCAGAATATCAATTTTCAATTGTTAATATAAAAGAAGTAATTGATTTAATCGAAAAAAAAGAAGGAGTGATTTAATGAATACACCACATATTAATGCACCTGAAGGAGCTATCGCTAAAACGGTATTAATGCCTGGGGATCCATTAAGAGCTAAATATATCGCAGATACATTTTTAAAAGACGTTGTTCAATTTAATGAAGTAAGAAATATGTTTGGTTATACCGGTTACTATAATGGTAAAAGAATTTCAGTAATGGGTTCTGGAATGGGAATGCCATCAATCGGTATTTACTCATACGAATTATATTCAGTTTTCGGAGTTGAAAGAATCATTAGAATTGGATCTTGTGGAGCCTATTCACCAGATTTAGAATTATATGATACACTTTTAGTTACCGCCGCGTATTCAGAGTCATCATACGCTCTAGTTCAAAGCGGGTGCAAAGAGGATTGTTTACCTTCATCACCTGAACTAGACGCAGAACTTGAAAAAATCGCTAATAAGTTAAAAATTCACATTCATAAAGGTACAATCCATTCTTCGGATGTGTTCTATCGTGAGAATCCAGATTTTACAAAACTATATGAAGAGCACCAATGTTTAGGTGTTGAAATGGAATCTTTTGCATTATTTAATAACGCTAGAGTTCTTAATAAACAAGCAGCTTGCTTGCTAACGGTATCAGATTCATTAGTGACTAACCAAGTTACTACGGCAGCTGAAAGACAATCAGCTTTCACAAATATGATGAAGATCGCATTAGAAACAGCTGAATAAAAAGGGATATACTCCCTTTTTTTACTGAGGTGAACATGGAAAATCCAATCAAAAAGACCATCAATGGTATTGATGTGTATTATATAATTTCAGATAAATTTAAAACCATCACTTGGTCTTTAGTTTTTACTCATCCCCAGGGATTAGAAAAAATTAATGAATATTATTTCTTAAGTAACGCTTTAGTTGATAATATGAAGAAATATCCAAGTAATGTGATTAAATATCGCTATCTATCCTCTCTTTATGGGTTAGATGCTTTTGGTAGCGCTACAAGTATTGGAGCTAATATTGTTAATCATTTTGTGATAACTTATCCAAATGAAATTTATCTTGCAGAAGAAACAGAACTATCAAAAAAAGCATTTATTTTCCTTAATGAGATGGTAACGAATCCGAAATTAAGAAATGGTATGCTAACAAAAAAAGTTTTGAAAGATAATTTAGATGAAGCTAAAGAGTTACATAAAATTCTAAAATCGATAAAGGATATGTATTCTTATTACCGATTTAGTAAAGTTTTTTATCAAGACAAACCAAATTTACAATACAATTTCCCAGAAAATGATTTACTTGATAACGTAACCCAAACTTCCTTGATGGATACATACAAATCATTATTCAGTAATGATGCCGTATCGATATTTGTTACCGGTAATTTTAGTGAAGCTAAATTTGATGAAATTATTAAAAACAATCTTAATCCGATGATCAAAAATCACCTAGTAAAAAAACTAAAGAAACAATATCCATACAATAAAAATAATGAAGTAAAAGTTATAAAAGAATATGATGAGGTAAGCCAATCTAGAGTCTTTATTGCCTACCTAACTAATGTGGAATATTTTTCTGAACTTCATCCAGCGATGGCTGTATTTAACTCTGTCTTTGGTGGCTTTGACCAATCGAAACTATTTATGGAAATCAGAGAAAAAAGCAATCTTGCCTATTATGTTGACTCAACATATATACCAGATGAAAACATCGTCGTTTGTTCGCTAAGTTGTGAAGTAAAGAATGAAACTTTAGTGGTTGAGAAAATTAAATCTATTTTAGAAGAAATCCAAAAAGGTGATTTTACAGATGAACTGTTTAGACAAGCTAAAGATAGCTGTGTAAGTTCATTAAATTGGATAAGCGATTCACAATCACAATATCTTTTACAGCACATCAAAGCATTCCATACAACAGATAAAAAATATGATTTAGAAGATAGAATAAATCAATATAAATCTGTAACTAGGGAAGCGGTTATTAAAGTAGCTAATACACTTGTTCTAGATACTATATACATGTACACAAAAGCAGGTGGATCTAATGATTAAGAAAAAAGCACTTAAGGATGAATTTATCTATGAAGAAACGTTGAAATCTGGACTTAAAGTCGCGATTCACCCAAAAAAGAACTATAAAAAGACTTTGGTTTCATTGCAAGTTAACTTTGGCGGAATCGATGTTTGTTATAGATATGACAACCAAATAAAAACAATTCCTACAGGAGTGGCACATTTTTTAGAACATAGTTTCTTTTCGAATAATGGTAGAAATCTAGCTGAAGAGTTTTCCAAACATGGAGCTTCTGTCAATGCTTACACATCAAAAAGTATTACGGCTTACAAATTCAACTGTATTGATAATCTTGAATACCTTTTGGGGTATTTTCTAGAAACCTTTATTAAACCTGATTTTAGTGAAGCATCAATACAAAAGGAAAAAAGAATAATTAAACATGAATTGAATATGTCTGACGATAGTATTCATCAAGATTTACATCGAAAACTAAAAAAAATGATGTATACAGATCTAGGTATATTTTCTGATGTTGGTGGTACCGTTAAAGACGTTCTTACTCTAGATAGTGATTTACTAGATGATGTTTTTAATGTTTTCTATCATCCGATGAATATGTCTTTAACTATTACCGGTGATGTATCTCCAGAAAAACTATTTAAACAAATTAAAGACCACTCTTATAATCTCTACAACTGGCCTATATATAAAAGTGCTGAAAGAATCATAACTGATACTAAAAGAACAGTTCATAACTATCAAAAAGCTATACCTTTAAACGATACAAACATTATTGCTTATAGCATAAAAATACCAAATCAAACCTTTATAGACTTCGACCGTGAATTTATTCATATTGCAGTAGGCACCATAATCAGCAATGCTTTTGGACTAGCTTCCAAAAACTTTGATATTATGAAAAGACAAAAACTAATGAATGTATCATTCTCAGCTAATTCGACTATTGAAAGAGATTATGGTTTCATCAATATTTATGTTCAGACAGAACACGTAAAAAAATATTCTAAAATAATTGAAGAGATGATATTAAATATTGGTAGATTACCATTAGATGAAGAATTGTTTAATCTAGACAAAAAGATGATAATGGGTAACTATATAACTATATTTGATTCATTATCTCGAATTCATGACTTCCTATGCAACTGTGTATGTGAAGGTATTGATATAGAAACATATTTGGATCAAGTATTAGATATAAAAATTGAAGACCTAGACCCTATTAAAGCACTATTTACAAAAGAAAACATCTATTCAGTTAAGTATTTAAAAGCAGTTAAATAAATCAAAAAAAATGATATAATATATATAAGCAGGTGTTAAAATGATTTTAAGAAGTATAGAATTTACAGGTTCAGCTGTAGACAAATTAGGATTTCCACAAAACAATCTTCCTCAGGTTGTTTTTTCAGGACGTTCAAACGTTGGGAAATCATCATTTATCAACGCGATGTTAAACCGAAAAAAAATTGCTAGAGTGTCACAAACGCCTGGTAAAACTAGATTAGTTAATTTCTTCTTGATTAATGAAAAATTTTATTTCGTAGATATACCTGGTTATGGCTATGCAAAAATCAGTAAAAAGATGATAGAAGAGTTCCAAGTAATGATTGAGGCATATTTAGATTCTTTCCAAATAAGCCTGACTGTGCTTTTATTGGATATCAGACGTATACCTAATCAAGATGATATGCTAATGTATGAGTACTTTAAAGAAATGAATTCTGAGGTTTTAATAATCTTGACTAAATCAGATAAACTATCAAACAATCAAAAATTTAATCAAATCAAAAAAATTAAAGCTGCGCTTAAGGCTAGAAATGAAGATAAAATCATTACTTTTTCTTCTGAAACATTCGAAAACAGAGATACAGTTTGGGACATAATAGAAGATAATGTTTCTAGGTATTCTAATGAATAAATTTTATGATCAAATCGCTTGTGAATATGATCAATTAGTTCAAGAGGATATTAAGAATGATAGTTTTCCCTATGCCGGTTATGATGTTTTACAAGATATTATCGTTGATTATATCTATGAAAACAAACATATAACTAAAGCTAAAATACTAGATGTTGGTATTGGGACTGCATCTCTATATCAAAAAATCATGCCCGAGAAATTAGATTTGACTGGTATTGATATTAGTAAAAGAATGTTAGAAGTAGCTAAACTTAGAATACCAAATGCTAAATTAATAAATCATGATATCCTACAGGGAGTCCCTGAAGACATTTTAAAGGAAAAATACGATTACATTATTATCAATTATCTCTTCAAACATTTTGACAGTGATTCTTTGATAAATATAGTTAATTTATTATCAAATTTTTTAGCGCCATTTGGAAAAATATTTATTGGGGACATTCTATTTTTAGATGAAACCTGTAAAAATACTTATCTAACAGACCATCCAGAAAATTTAAACCCAAATTACTATTATCATACATTTTCTGAAGTAGTAAATAGAACTGATGAGTTATTAGCTTTAAGTTTTATGGAATTAAATAGTTTTACAGGAATATTGATAATCGAAAAATATTATGAAAGTGCTTTACATTTTGAAGAATCTTTGATAAAATACAAATCAAATACAGTGAAGTGGAAGAGTAGTCAATCACAGAAGAAAAGAGAGTAAACGTTTGGTGGAAGTTTATGTTCTGTTTGATGAATGTCGCCATGGAGTAGTTTAGATGAATTTAATTAGTTTAAACCGTAAGCTTGCGTTAAAAGTACTGAGAGCTAGAGAAATCTAGAATTAAGGTGGTACCGCGATTATTCGTCCTTTTTTAGGGCGATTTTTTTTTAGGAGGAAAACATTTTGGAAAAATCTTATATTAAGTATCTAAGAGAAATGATTGGAGACAAGATGGTTATGCTAATCGGCGCAGCTGTCATTATTGTAAACACTGAAAATCAAGTTCTCTTACAAAAACGTTCTGACAATAAACTTTGGGGGTTACCTGGAGGGTTAATTGAGTTAGATGAAACCATTGAAGAATGTGCAATTAGAGAAGTAAAAGAAGAGACTAACTTAGATATCGAAATAATCAATTATATAGGAGTGTTTGTAAACCCATTAATGCGTTGGAGAGAAAGTGATAAAGCTAAAGTCTATGGATTTGGTTTTGTCGGTAGAATTATTGGTGGAGAACTTAGAATTAACGACTCAGAATCTTTGGAATTAAAGTATTTTGATTATAAGGATATGCCAGTGATACATTCAAAAGATAATAAGGATATAATAGATGCATATTATCGTAATAAATATAATTCAGTAGAAGGGAAGTATTATAATGGAAATGGATAAAAAATATAATCATCTTGAAGTTGAAAAAGGAAAATATGATTTTTGGTTAGAAAATAACCTGTTTTCAAGTGGAGATAAATCAAAAAAACCATTTACGATTGTAATTCCACCGCCAAATGTAACTGGAAAATTACATTTAGGACATACATGGGATAATACAATCCAAGATTTAATTATCAGAAGAAAGAAAATGCAAGGCTACGATGCGCTATATTTACCAGGAATGGACCATGCAGGTATCGCAACCCAAGCAAAAGTTGATCAACAACTTAGGGCACAAGGGATAAGTCGCTATGATTTAGGTAGAGAAGAATATCTAAAAGTTGCCTGGGAATGGAAAACAGACTATGCTAAGTTTATCCGTAAACAATGGCGCAGTATGGGTCTAGCACTTGACTATTCAAAAGAAAGATTTACTTTGGATGATGGATTATCTAAAGCAGTTAATAAGGTTTTTATTGACTTTTTTAATAAAGGTTACATTTATAGAGGGAAAAGAATAATCAATTGGGATGTTCAAGCTAAAACTGCTTTATCTAACATTGAAATTGATCATCAAGATGTTGAAGGTGCATTGTATTATTATACCTATCCGTTCGTTGATGGTGAAGGAGGATTAACCGTTGCGACAACTAGACCAGAAACTATGTTCGCAGATACTGCAATTATGGTTAACCCTAAAGACGAAAGATTTTTAGAATTCCACGGAAGAGAATTATATATTCCGACAACCAAAACAAAAATTAAAGTAATCGTTGATAGATATGTTGACAAAGAATTTGGGACCGGAGTTGTTAAAGTTACTCCTGCACATGACCCAAATGATTTTCAAGTTGGTAAAAGACATAAATTACCAATGCCTCTGTGCATGAATGAAGATGGAACTATGAATGAACTAGCTGGAAAATATAATGGCATGGATCGTTTTGAGTGTCGTAAACAAGTAGTTGAAGACTTAAAAGAACTAAACATATTACAAAAAGTTGAACCAATTCTTCACGCGGTTGGTCATAGTGAAAGAACCAATGTTATAGTAGAACCAAGGTTATCAGAACAATGGTTTGTTAGAATGGATGTTCTCGCTAAAAATGCACTTAATGATAATTTAGTAGAATTTGTTCCTGAAAGATTCAAAAAAATCTTTGTTAACTGGATGGAAGGTATTGAAGACTGGTGTATTAGTCGCCAACTATGGTGGGGACATAGAATACCAGTATGGTATAAAGGTAAAGAAACTTATTGTGGATTAGAAGCTCCTAAAGAAGAAGGCTGGGCCCAAGATGAAGATGTATTAGATACATGGTTCTCATCAGCTTTATGGCCATTTAGCACACTAGGTTGGCCAGATGAAACGGAAGATTTCCTAAGATATTTTCCTAATGACGTTATGGTTACAGGCTATGATATTATATTTTTCTGGGTAGCCAGAATGATTTTTCAAAGCCTTGAGTTTACTGGCAAATCACCATTCAAACATTGTTATATACATGGTCTTATCCGAGACGCAAGTGGTAGAAAAATGTCGAAATCACTTGGAAATGGTGTTGACCCAATAGATGTAATTAAGGATTATGGTACAGATTCACTTCGCTATTTCCTAACAACTAACTCAAGTCCTGGTATGGATTTAAGATACGATGAGGAAAAAGTATTATCAAGTTGGAACTATATCAATAAGATTTGGAATATCAGTCGTTATGTAATTATGAATACAACTGATTTGACTATTGAAGATATTGTATTAAATCCAGATGAGATGAATTTTCCTGAAAAATGGATTATGACTAAATTTAATAAAGTGCTAGATCAAGCAAACTATTATTTTGATAAATATGAGTTTGGTGAAGCAGCTAAAATTATATACAGTTTCACTTGGCATGATTTTGCATCTTGGTTTATCGAAATGTCAAAATTATCTGAAAATAAACAAACTAAAGTAGTATTAATCCATATACTTAATAGCATCATTAAATTATTACATCCATTTATGCCATTTGTAACAGAAGAAATTTTCCAAAAGTTACCTAACAAGGAAATTTCAATCATGGTGTCTGAATGGCCAAACAATAATGGAATCAGTTTAAAAGACGCAGAAGACAAAGATTGGTTCTTTGATTTAATCAAAAAAATTAGAACCATAAGAAATGACTATCAAGTATCTTGGTCTAAACCAATTGATATGTATATTCAAGCCAATAAAGCTGATAAGGAATTTTTGCTAACTAACGAAAAATTCTTTAAAAAATTCCTGAACCCTAACAAATTTGAAATCTCAGAATCATTTGACAGTATTGAAAATGCAGTTACCGTGATATTACCAAATCTTCAAGTATATATTCCACTTGGATCATTGGTTAACATTGAAGAAGAGATTACTAAGTTAGAAACAGAGATTAAACGTTTAGAAGGCGAAATTAAGCGTTGCACAGGAATGCTTAAAAACGAAAATTTCCTAAAAAAAGCACCTGAAAACAAAATTTTGGAAGAAAAAACAAAACTCGGAAATTATCAAGATAACTTAAGAGAAACAAAAAATAGATTAACAGAATTAAAGGGGTAAAATGTTTAAAAAATTCGAAGAAACTAAAAACTGGATTGAGAATATAAAAAAGTTTGGGTCACGACTAGATCTAACTAGAATTTCTAAGGTTTTAGATGAACTTGGAAATCCTGAAAAACATTTTAAATCAATTCACGTTGCTGGGACAAATGGAAAAGGTTCTACCTCTTCATTTATCAAAAATATTCTATTGGATGCTGGGTATAAAGTTGGACTTTATACATCTCCATATATTGTGAAATTTAATGAGAGAATAGTTATCGATAACACATATATTTCTGATTCTGAAGTAGTTGAATATGCAAATATAGTCTTTCCTATCTGGGAAAGGCTATATAGTATTGGAATAACAGTTACTTTTTTTGAGGTCTTAACAATTATCTGTTTCTTATACTTTAAAGATAAACAAGTGGATTACGCTGTTATAGAAGTAGGTCTTGGAGGAACATTAGATGCTACAAATGTGATTGTTCCTGAAGTATCAGTAATAACTAATATTTCCTATGACCATATGAACGTTCTTGGTAATACACTAGAATCAATCGCTCTTAATAAATTAGGGATAGTTAAAGAAGGAGTGCCACTTGTTACTTCAGCTGAAAATGAAAAGTTATTTCCTTTATTTAAAGAAATAACAAATAAAGCCAATTCTGAATTGACGATAGTAGATTTTAAACAAGTAACTGATACTGAATTAACAGAAACTGTTAAATTCAAATATAAAGGAAAAGATTACTTATTGAATCTAACTGGTTATCATCAAGTGAAGAATGCCACATTGGCTATTGAAACCATTAAAAAGCTCAAAATTATTAACAACATAAATATAGAAGACCATCACATTAAAAACGGCTTAAGAAATACAAAATGGCCTGGACGCTTTGAAATATTTAATCACAATATAGTTTTGGATGGAGCTCATAATATTGGCGGTATAGAAGTTCTTAGAAAAACTGTAACTAGGCTTTATGAAGGAAAACACGTTAAATGTCTAGTCAGCATAATGTTTGATAAGGAACATCAAAAGATAATAGAAATTCTTGATAACTTTTGTGATGAAATATACTTTACTGAGTTTGAATATAAAAGAAGAGCCGATGCAGAGCAATTATTTAATGAATCTCACAATTCAAACAAAAGAATTTTTATAGATCACAAGAAAATATTTAAGAAATTAACTAATCTAAATGACAATGAAGTATTAATAGTTACTGGTTCTTTATATTTCATTTCAGAAATCAGAAAACTACTAGTTAAATAAAAGAAAATCACTCATTTGTAAGTAACCTTATAATGGGTGATTATTATGTATACAATTAAAGATATGCCAAGAAATGAAAGACCTAGAGAAAGACTTATGTTATTAGGGCCAAAAAGTTTAAGCACCTATGAGTTAATAGCGATACTATTAAGGATTGGATATAGGAATCAATCAGCAATTGATTTAGCGAAAACTATTATTAATGAAACTAATGATTTATCGGAACTAAGAGATAAAACAGTAAAAGAATTAGTTAAAATCAAAGGTATAGGCAATACCAAAGCTATAACACTGTTAGCTGCTATAGAATTAGGAGAAAGGGTTTTGAAGCCAACACCTGAAAAAAGTCAGATATGCTCGCCTAATGATGTTTATCAACTTTTGAAGTATGATATGATGAATCTTCAACAAGAAGTGCTAGTCGCGCTATTTTTGGACGTTAAGAGTAATTTAATAGCTAAGAAAAAAATATTTATTGGAAGTTTGAACCAATCATTAATTCATCCACGAGAAGTGTTTAAATTTGCGGTTAAGTATTCAGCTTATTCGATAATCCTAGTACATAATCATCCTTCAGGTGATCCTGAACCATCAATACAGGATATAGAAGTTACAAAAAGGTTTACTGAAGCGGGTAACATGTTACAAATAAGTTTGTTAGATCATGTAATCATTGCCGGGGAGAAGTACCTATCAATAAAAGAGTATAATGAGGAAACATGTTAATAAATAATGTAAATATTTAAATTAATATTTTGTTAGAGTTATTTTAGAATTATTAGCAAAACAAGTATTATAGAAAAACAAAAACATTTATTATAAAGTAATCACAGAATATTGTGGTTATTTTATTTTATTTTGTAATTATATATTTACATAAAATGGTATAATAATACTAAGTAGAGGTGAAAAATGACCATAGAACAAATACATATGTTTGACAATAATATAATATCGTTTTTATTGCTAGCTATTTTACTTATAGTCATTATGATAAAAAAGGATATTTATGATTATCCAAGAAAATTGTTTTATCGTATGATAATAATAAATATGATCCTATTAATAGTTGAAATATTAGCATGGGCGTTTGATGGAATTGATACCCAATCTGCCTTGGTTTTTAACTATGCATTTAATTGTGCGTTGATTTTAATGGAGCCTATAATGGCCTCAATGTGGCTTAGTTATGTAGATTATAAAATAAATGGTTCAATTGATCGCCTAAAGAAAAGGCTATATTATTTGCATGCGTCTATATTCGCTGGAGTCCTTTTAATTATAAATATTTTTAAACCACTAGCTTTTACTCTAGATGAAAACAATGTTTATCACAGAGGTCCACTATTATGGTTTAGTTTAATATTTGTTTTTGGTCTTGTTTTATATACAGTAATCTTAGCAATTAAAAACAGAAAGAAAATCAGTGACAGTATGATTATATTTATAACAGTATTTGCATTCTTACCTGTTCTTGCATCTTTTATCCAAATGTTCGTATATGGATTAATATTAACTTGGTCAATGGTCGCTTTAGGAATCGTGTTTGCATACTATTTAATAGAAATGGCTGGCAATTCTAAAGACTATCTAACAAGTCTTTATTCTCGAAAGAAGATTGAAGAAATAATAAGAGAAAAATTGGAAAATAAAGAAAGTTTTTCAGCGGTCATGATTGACCTAGAAAACTTTAAGGAAGTTAATGATAACTATGGTCATAGCGCTGGAGACTCTGTATTAGTTCTATTTTCCAGAATTATATTTGTCACATTCGGTAAGAAAAATTTTGTTTCAAGAATTGGTGGAGATGAATTTTTGATTATCTGTAATGAAGTCGATATAAACATTATTAATAACTATAAGAATCTAATTACAGAAGCAATCAAAGAATCAAAAGACAATCAGTATATTAAAACCGTGGGATTTAGCTATGGTGCTAGTGTATTTGACTCTGATAAAAAACTAGAGTTTGATGATATATTTGATATTGTTGATGATTTAATGTATAAAAACAAAGCAGAAAACAAAGCTAAATTATAAAATAATGACATAAAAAAAAGCACGATTTGATTAATCGTGCTTAAAATATTATTCGTTTATAAAATCTAACATATCCTTGTAGACTTCATCTTTGGATAGTTCATTTAAAATTTCATGACGACATTCAGAATAAAGCTTCATTTTAAGATTAGTATATCCTAATTTACCCATTTCTGAATAAAGTTTTTCTATTTGTTTACCATAATCAGAAAGTGCATCGTTAGCACCAGACATGAAATAGATAGGCATATCTTTACGACCTTGATTAAGATTTTTAAGACTATCTACAAATTGAATCCATTTCATCATGTCGAAATTTGCTTGGATAGTAAATGGTTGTCCACACATAGTTGAGTTTTTATAATATTGTTGGATTTTTTCATCTCTAGTTAACCATTCTTCATTAATGCCAGAAATAATTCCGTCTTTTCTCATTTTTTTGTGATTAGCATCAATAGCCATATCTTGGATTAATTTTGAAACATGTTTTGGTCCTTTAAATAATCTAATAACACGAATTAAAAATCTACCAACAGAAACAAGTATTTTAGCTGAAAAAGCGGTGCCTGATATAATTGCTTTTTTATAAAAATCAGGAAAATCTAATATAAGTTTTCTAGCTAGGAAACTTCCCATTGAATGACCGATAATAAAAACGTCTTGATCTTTATAATTTTCTTCAATATATTCTTTTACTAATACAACTGATTCATAAGCTAATATATCTCCATCTTTATCAGCGAAATGTACGTAATCAAGAGTGTTTGTAGATAAACCGTGTCCTAGGAAATCACAACCGATAACAAGATATCCCTGTTTGTTCAAGTATTCAGCAAACATACCATATCTGGCAAAATGTTCAGATGCACCATGAACAACATGAATTACGCCCTTTATCTCGGTAGCTGGCTCATAGATATAAACGTGAATAGAATTTTCTTTATAATCCTTTAAAACAATTTTTTTCATTTAATTACCTCCATTTACTTTATATTATAATTATATCATTAATAGTTTAATTATTAAACACAATTTGGTATAATATATAAAGGTGATAAAATTGGAAAAATACATTTTAGCAATAGATCAAGGGACAACTTCTTCAAGAGTCATAATTTTTAATCATGAAGGTGAAATTGTGTCTTTTATAAGTAAAGAATTTAAACAGTATTTTCCAGAAGCCGGATATGTACAACACGATGCGGAAGAAATTTGGGAATCAATAGTCTTTTGTTTAAATGGTGCCTTACAAAAAGCAAACATAAAAATGACAGACATTGAAGCCATAGGTATTACAAACCAACGTGAAACAACGGTTATGTGGGATGCGGAAACTAGCAAACCTGTTTGTAAAGCAATTGTTTGGCAATCATCCCAAACTGGAGATATTTGTGACGAGTTAATAGCTCAAGGTCATGAAGAAATATTTAAGAAAAAGACTGGACTACTTATTAACCCGTATTTTTCAGGAACTAAGATAAAATGGATTCTAGATAACTGTAAACAAGCCCAAGAAAAAGCTGATGCAGGTACACTAAGATTTGGAACCATAGACACTTGGATAATCTGGAAATTATCCAATGGGAAATATCATATTACAGATTACTCAAACGCTTCAAGAACTTTGGTCTACAACATTTTTGATTTAAAATGGGATGATGAACTTCTTAATATATTAAAAATACCTAAAAGTGTTTTGCCTACAGTAGTTGCTTCATCAGGGATAAACGCATATACAGATGAATCAATCTTTGAAGCCAAGATTCCAATTTCAGGGATTGCTGGTGATCAACAAGCAGCTTTATTTGGACAAACTTGTTTTAACCCAGGTGATGTTAAAAACACCTATGGGACAGGTTGTTTCATTTTGATGAATACAGGAAAAGAACCAAGAATATCTAAACATGGATTACTAACGACGATTGCTTGGGGTATTAATAACGAAATAACCTATGCTTTAGAAGGCTCAATATTCGTTGCAGGTTCCGCTATCCAATGGCTTAGAGATGGACTTAAAATAATTAAAACTGCATCTGAAACTGAAGCGCTAGCTGAATCAGTTAAAGATAATCTAGGAGTGTATTTCGTTCCCGCATTTGCAGGACTAGGAACGCCGTTTTGGGAAGAAGATGTAAGAGGCTGTTTCTTTGGATTAACTAGAGGTGTTACCAGTGCTCATATAGCAAGAAGCGCATTAGAAGCAATCGCATATCAAACAAAAGATGTTATTAATGTTATGCAAGATGAATCAAATATCAAATTAAAAACCTTGAAAGTTGATGGGGGAGCAAGTAAAAATAACTTCCTTATGCAATTTCAAGCAGATATATTGAACACAAACATTTATCGTCCTAAAATTAGCGAAACAACAGCATTAGGGGCTGCTTACCTAGCCGGATTAGCAACTGGTTTTTGGGTTAAAAGTGATATAGAGAACAAATGGAAAGTTGATAGGTATTATGTAACCGCAATGGAACATGATACTAGACAAAAACTATACAAAGATTGGAAAAAAGCATTGCAGGCATCTATTAAGTTTGCAAAATAAAAGGGGGACATTATGAGCGGAAAATACGTAGAATTTAACAAACAAAAGCAAAAAACAGAGAAAAAAGTGATTATTGGAGGAGTAATATTAGCAGTAGGTGTTATACTGGTATTATTAGGACAATCAGGTGGAACTGCGTTGATCGCTATTGGAATAGTCATTGGGTTAGTAGGACTTGTATTTCTAGTAATAGGAATGTCATCTTTCTCTAAACTAAAAAAAGATTTCAAAGACACAGTTTTAACAAAAATGTTTGAAGAAGCAATTCCTGGGATTAACTATAGTCCTAATCGTGGATTATCACAAAGCGTGGTTTATTCAACAGATTTCTTAAAACAAGCTGACCGTTACCATTCAGAAGATTACCTAAGTGGTGAGTTAGACGGTGTGAAATTTGAATCTTCAGATGTTAAACTTGAAGAGAGACATGTACAACATACTAAAAACGGAACTAGAGTTTACTATGTTGCATACTTTGTTGGTAGGGTATTTAGATTTACTTTTAATAAAAACTTTGTAGGTTCACTACAAGTATTAGAAGCTGGATCACCTAGATCAAAGGGTTATAACAAGGTAAAACTTGAGTCTATTGACTTCAATAAGAAATTTAAAACTTATGCTACAGAAGATATTACAGCATTCTACATTCTAACTCCAGATATTATGGAATCAATTTTTAAGTTAGAAAAAAATCATCCTGGAAGAATTGGACTTAGCTTTCATGGAGAACAATTATATGTAGCAATCAATAATAATAAAGACACATTTGAAGTTCAAATGTTTAGAAAAATTGATGATAAAATGATTAAAGAGTTTGAAAGGGATTTACTAGTTATCAAAGACTTTATAATAACCTTAAAACTTAACAATAATTTATTTAAAAAATAGGAGGAAACAAAATGATCACACTAGCAGCACTAGGAACAGGCGGAATAGTAGGACTTGTTATTCTAGCACTAATACTAATTGTAGTATTCTGGTTCATTGGTATAATGAATCAATTACGTCAGTTAGATTTAAAAGTTAATGAAGCTGAATCAGGAATTGACGTAGCATTAACAAAAAGATTTGATATGTTAACAAAAATGTTACAAACAACAAAAGGTTATGCTAAACATGAAGCAGAAACATTAGAAAATGTTGTAAAATGGCGTTCAGGGATTCCTAAAAACGCAACTTTAAAGGACAAAGAACAATTTTTTAATCAAATGAATCAAGTTGCTCAAGGTATTAACGTTGTCGTTGAAAAATACCCTGACTTAAAAGCAAACACAGTTTTCAAAGACTTACAAGCAGCTGTAGTTAATACAGAAGAACATCTTCAAGCAGCTAGACGTTTATATAACGCTAATGTTACAAGAATTAATACTATTATCGTAACATTCCCAAAAAGTATTGTTGCTAAACAAATTAAAATGGCAAGAAAACCTTATTTTGAAGCTGAAGAAGCTAAAAAACAAGATGTTAAGTTTGAATTCTAAAAAAACTTAATTTGTTACTTATTATTAGAAATAAATAACTTAAACAAGCATTCACTTGCTTGTTTTTTTATTTGTTACTAAAATTAGCTTAATTATTAGTGATTTAGAAATTCTGATTGTTTAAAAGTATAGGTTTGGTATATTCAAACTGATTGATATAATCTTCATAAATATAGGAGGATTATATGAATCAAGTAATTTTAGTAGGAAGACTAGTAGCAGATCCAGAGTTAAAAGTATTAAATAACGGTCTAAAAGTAACTACAATAACACTAGCTATAAAGCGACCATTCAAAAGTGGAGAGACCAATGATTATGAGACAGATTTTCTAAAGTGTACTCTATGGAGTGGGATTGCTGAAGCAACCGTTAGTTACTGCAAGAAAGGCTATACGGTTGGTGTTAAAGCAAGACTGCAACAAAAGCACTTCATTCAAGCAGAAAAGAAAATGTTTTCTTACCCTGAAATTATCGCTGAACAAGTGACTTTTATCAACAAAGTTAAGTAAAAGTAATAAGAACAATAAGAACTATGATGAAAATCATAGTTTTTTTTAATAGTACTTAAAAAAAACGCCAAATAATGATATAATTTTTATTAGGTGATTATATGAAACAATACTTAGAATTTTTAAGACATATTTTAGACGAAGGTTCAAATAAAGCAGACCGCACCAATACGGGTATTATCTCCACATTTGGTTATCAAATGAGATTTAATTTGAACGAGGGTTTTCCATTATTGACAACTAAAAAAGTGCATCTAAAGTCCATCATTCATGAGCTTTTATGGTTTATAAGTGGGGATACTTCGCTTAAATACTTGGCAGATAACAACGTTAGAATTTGGAATGAGTGGCCCTATAAAGAATACACTAAGTCAGAAGATTTCCAAGGGGAAACGATGACAGTGTATATTGAAAAAATAAAAAAAGATCCTTCTTTCGCTAAGAAACACGGTGATTTAGGTCCAGTTTATGGTAAACAATGGCGTGATTTTTCTGGTTATGATCAATTGACAACCATTATAAGTGAAATAAAAACTAATCCAAATAGTCGTAGATTGATTGTCTCAGCTTGGAATCCACCACAACTAAAAGATATGGCTTTACCTCCATGTCACCTATTGTTTCAGTTTTATGTTAAAGATAATAAACTATCTCTTCAACTATATCAAAGATCAGCTGACGCCTTTTTAGGTATTCCATTTAACATTGCATCATATGCACTATTACTAATGATGGTCGCAGATGTTTGTAACCTTGAAGCCTATGAATTTATTCATACTATAGGAGATGCACATATTTATTCGAATCACTTCAAACAAGTGAATCTTCAATTATCTAGAGAAACTAGAAAACTACCTAAAATGGTCATTAAGCACCGTGATAATATCACCGATTATAAGTATGAAGATTTTGATTTACAAGATTATAATCCTCACCCATTAATCAGAGGAAAGGTGGCTGTCTAATGATATCGATAATTTTAGCAACTGATCCAAATCATTTAATTGGTTCTGATAACAATTTACCTTGGCATTATTCCGAGGACCTGAAATATTTTAAAGAAAAAACCTTGAATAGAACCGTATTAATGGGTTTAAATACTTTTCACTCAATTTTCAATATGCTAGGTAAACCACTGCCTAAAAGAAATATTGTTGTAGCTTCACTTGAAGAGTTTTCCTATCCAAATGTACTAGTAGTAAGTGATTTGATAACTTATCTAAAGGAAAAACGTGATGAAGAAATATTTGTTATAGGTGGAAAAACTATTTATGAACTTGCTTTCCCATACGCTGATAGATTATACATCACTCATATTAAGAAGGTTCATGAGGGTAATGTATTTTTAGATTTCAATTTAGATGACTATAAATTAATGAGTTCGAGAGAAACTGACGATTTAATCTTCGCAGTATACGAAAGGAAATAATAATATGTTAGCAATAATTCAAGTTTTACTATCAGTATTATTAACAATTTTATATTCCATACATATCAATATAGTTATTGATTTTATAGGTATACTATCAATAATACTTATATTTTTAGTTGTTAATGTTATATTAATTTTAGCTTTAATACTTATTTTCGTTATTTTTATTTATATAACAGAAAAAGTTGATCCTAGAAAAATCTGGAAATTTAGAATAATCAATTTATATTCTATGTACATGTTTAGATTTCTATATAGAGTAAGAGTAATAACTACAGGTAAAGAAAACCTACCTAAAAACCGAAATTTTGTTTTATATGCGAATCACATAGAATATACTGACCCAATCTTCTTGTTACACGAGTATTATAGATATGGAGTAGGATTTATAGCTAAAGATCCTTTATACAGATTTATTGTGTTAAAAAATCTATTAAATGGTATGGGTTGTATTCCAATAACTAGATTCGCAGATAGAAGCGCTTTAGAAACTATATTAAAAGCTATTAAACAAGTAAAAGATGGTCAACCTATGGGTGTTTTTCCTGAAGCAAAAAGAACTTATAGTAATGATATTATACCTTTCAAACCAGGAGCCTTTAAAGTTGCCCAAAAAGCTAAAGCCGATATTTCTCCGGTTTGCTTATATAAAATGCATGATTTAAATCGAAAATGGAGAATTTTACCAAAAAAAGTTTATATGCATATATTACCAGTAATTAAATATGAAGATTATAAAGACTTAAATTCTGTAACTTTATCAAAAAATGTATATGACGTTTTAAATAATCAAATGGAAATCTACAAGAAAAGCTAGGAGTTATTATGTTAAAGATATTTTTTGCGTTTTTTAAAATTGGATTATTCACCTTTGGCGGTGGATATTCAATGATACCATTAATCCATTTTTATGCAGTTGATAAATTTAAATGGATTGGGGAAGAAGAGTTTATCGATATTATTGCGATAGCTGAATCAACTCCTGGGCCAATTGCGATAAATTCAGCTACCTACGTAGGGTATAAAACCAACGGTGTAAAAGGTAGTATAGCCGCTACAGTAGGGGTGGTACTCCCATCACTAATGATAATAATTATAATTGCTGCCTTTTTAATGCAATTCAAAGACAACCAATGGGTAGAGTATGCATTTATGGGTATTAGAATTGGTGTTTCTGTAATGATATTTAATGCTGCCATAAGAATATATAAAAAGCTTAATAAAAACATATTAAGCTATATATTGATTGCATTTGGTTTTATAACAATATATTTTAAATTAGTACCAATAGTCTTTGTTATATTAATCGGCGGGGTAATTGGTATAGTATCTCATGTATTCATTCACAAGAAAGAGGTGAATGGAGATGTTTAGTCTATTATTTAAGTTATTCTATACTTTCTTTAAAATTGGAGTTTTCACCTTTGGTGGTGGTTACGCAATGATTCCGCTTATAACCGAAGAGGTAATGAAAAATAATTGGGTTGAATCTACTGACGTATTACTTGATTTTATCGCGATAGCTGAATCAACACCTGGAGCTTTTGCTATTAACATTGCTACATTCATTGGCTTTGAACAAGCTAATGTTATAGGAGCTATAGCGGCTACTTTAGGAGTAGTATTACCTTCGTTTATTATAATATTAATTATAGCTAAAGCATTTACTAAATTTGCAACTAATAAATATGTGATAGGTTTCTTGGCTGGTGTTAGACCAGTTGTACCTGGGATTATCTTTTCTGTAGGAGTTGCGTTTATACTAAAGAGTGTATTTAAAATTGAAGGTATCGAATTCGGCACATTTACTTTGGAATGGGGTAGTATCCTAATTCTAGCAGTAATCTTTGCGATATCACAAAAATGGAAAAAAGTTCATCCTATATACCTAGTTGCGATTTCAGGTGTATTAGGGTTGCTAATATATGGCGTACTTTAAATAAGGAGAAGATATGAATTTTGAAATTGAAATTATTTATTGGCTTCAAAATCTTAGAAATGATTTTTTAGATGAATTATTTCAAATATTCACGATTTTTGGTGAAGAACTAATTCTAATTGTTGTTTTAGGGTTTGTTTATTGGTGTATTGACAAAAAAATTGGCGAGAGACTAGGTTTAACAGTATTTGTGTCCCTTGGCTTGAATAGTGTATTAAAACTTATGGTCATGCGACCTAGGCCTTTTGTAGTAGATAATAACATTACTAATCTTAGACCAGATACAGCTGGAGGTTATTCATTTCCAAGTGGACATACTCAAACAGCAGCAACTTCGTATTTTAGTCTATATTACTTCTTTAAAAAACGCTGGCTCCTAATTGCAGCTATTGTAATTACAACGCTAGTAGCGATTAGTAGAATGTATATTGGGGTTCACTACTTTACGGATGTTTTAGCAGGAGCTGCTTTGGGAATAGGAATATCATATTTCATGGTTAAACTGTTTGAAAAAGTTAAAAACCTAAAACCGATATATTTAGCGTTATTAGGTTTATCTATATTAGCTGTTATTGTAGTTATAGTAATAAATTTCTTTAGAAACACTAGCAGTGGAGTTATCGATGCCTATCAATTGTATTTTGATTCAGAAGGTATAGCTAAAATGTGTGGAACCTTATCAGGATTTATACTAGCTATCTTTTATGAAAAGCGCTATACTAACTTCTCAAATCACCGTAATTTGAAAAAAAACATTATCCGCTTTATAATAGGACTAGCCATAATACTAGGAACTAGGTACCTATTGAAGTTTGTATTTGGTTTAATCGTAGATCCAGAAGCATTAACAAACGGAGATGGATTCAAATCGATACTAGCTATATTGTTTGACTATATAAGATACTTAGCAATGTTATTAATAGGTATAGGAATATATCCGAAACTATTTAAGAAAATAAAAATTTAGGAGGAAATTATGGAAATTAGAAACAAAACACTATATGATAAAGACTTGATTATGAACTATAATAAATTCTATTTAACTTCATATATAATTAGAAACTTCATGGTTATTACTGCAATCTCATTAGTATTTATAATCTACATGTTAGTTATACAAGAGTGGTGGTACGCGTTATTACTAGTTGGTATCCTAGCATTTTACTTACTTATGACATTTATGATGCAAAAACTAACAACTAAAAGATTATTAAAAAAATCTCCATTAGTAGAACAACCAGTACTTCAAACATATATTTTTAGAGACAATGATTTTGATATCAGTAATATTAAAACATATACAGCTAATTATAGCGATATTGTCAAATTAAAAATTTCTAAGGAGTTTTATATATTACAATCAAAGGATCGGAAAACCTATCTTGTAGATTTTAAGGGTTTCGATACTGAAACAGAAAAGGTTAGATTTGATGATTTTATCAGAACTATGTTCAAGAAAAAACATAGAGGTTAATCTTACATTTATAAAAAAATTCAAAAAATATTTTTTGCTAAACCAAATGGTATAGACCATTTGGTATAGAAAGGCATATTATAATGGGTATTAGTGATAAAACGTATTTATTAAGACAGAATGAAGCGCTATTTGAAGCCGCTTTAGATGAATTCTCTTCTAAACCATTTAAACTAGCTTCAACAAATGAAATAATTAAAATATCCGATTATAATAAGGGTAGTTTTTACTATCGCTTTAAAACTAAATATGAAATCTATTTTGCTCTAATTGACTATGTTTATACTACACAAATATCACTGTTTAATTCGTTAAACATTGATGTGCAATCTTTGGATAATCCTAAAAAAATTATTAAGCTAATGTTTGAAAATCTTCATTCACTTAGAGTAATAGATTTTAGGTATGTTAATTTGCTGTGTACAATTTCCAAAGAATCAAAAGAACATCTAGAAATTGTCCGTCAAGGATGTATTGAGTCCTTATACGAAAGACTGACAAATAAGATCCAATCCATTCTAAAGAAGTTATATACCGATAATCAACTTTTAATTTTTGGTAAAATGTTATCTGGTTTATATTTTTCTGCGTTTGATAATATAAAATCTAGTGATACTTTTACTTATATTGATGATCTAGCAGAATATTTATTTCAAGGACTATCAAAATCTTCTTTTATGAGAGTTACAGATAATGAACCGCTTAATTTAGATATATTTAAAGGTTCTTTAAACTATGTTCTTGCAGAAGATATAGAAATAAATGATCAAGACTATCACTTAAATTTGGCGGACAAATTAATTAGGCCTAAAGAAGTATTAGATAAAATAAAGAAGAAACTAAAGATACCTAGAGTCACTCTAACCTATGTAATAAATTCAGCTTTAAAACGTAACCTTAAAGACATGAAACATTTATTGCCATTAGAAAATCTTGCTTTTAGTAATACAAGTTTTCATCAATTATCTTACTACCAAAAAATTGTATTACTAGCAATTTATTATACCGTTATAGGTGAAGATGTAATTGTTATGAATAACTTATTGAAGAAAACAGATTATAGTGACCTTAGTTCATTTTACTTAGATATATTGCCAAAACTATCAAAAATTAGTAAAATAATAGTAATAGAGCCTTCAATTTACCTTTCACTGCCAATTTACTCAACAGTTTATTGTATAAAGCAATCAAAAGTAGTTGAAATCAATATCAATGATTACAAAGACCTAGATGAAACTATTGTAATTAAATATATTAATGATGCAAACTTACCAGTAACAAAAAGACTTAAAAAACAAAACAAGCAAATATATGAAATAATTGAAAAGCAACAAATCATTCAAATTAATAGCTTTATTAAATTAAAAGCTAGCGATTTGTCTTAGGAGGGGGTTTTAATTTGAAACATTTCAAAGCAATACTTAAAAATGATTTTCAAAACTATATGCAATACAGTATTTTAAAAATTGTATTAGTACTATCAATTCTATTTGCCGCAGCGATGGCTTTTTTGCCAAATATTGATCCGTTATTGTTTGTCTATGTAACTGTATTCATTTTACCGGTAATAATATTTGCAACATCTGTGTTTATCGAGAACGAAGAGAGGACACTATTACCATTAGCTATCTGTGACTGTAGCACCTTTGAAATTATTCTAGCCAAAGTGACTAGTGCATTGATATTATTATTAATACCTTTTGTATTATATACTTTAGTTATGGTTTTTGTTTTAAACATGAGCTATAGTATCATTTTATTTTTGCTAGTCTACCTATTATCAGCTGTAGTTCACATGATTGTTGGTGTTGTATTAGCTATAATAAGTAAATCAACGTCTATTATGTCCATAGCTTATATTGCGTACATAGTTATTTTCTCTGTTACTCCAATATTCTATTCAAGTGGATTAATACCAGAATTCTTTAAATATGTGTTAATCATTTCACCTGCTTACCTGTCTGGAGTTTTATTTCAAGAAATTGTATTGGACTATGCATTTAGCTCTGAATGGCTGATAGTTTTCTCTATTCTTTTGCCAATTGTTTACGTTGTTTTACTATCAAGATTTGTAATACGTCCGTATTTTAAATCATATTTACTGTATTCTATTCCAGAAGAAGGAGAACATTCTGTTAAATGATTTATATTGACGAAGATAAATTAGTATTTCATATTCAAACAAAAAACACTTCTTATATAATGAATGTCCTAGCTAGTAAACATTTAGGACATCTTTATTATGGAGACATTTTAGATATTAATAACGGCATTGATAATATTGAAGTAAAACATAATATAGAAGTAGGTGGACATGTTGTTTACGAGGAGAATGATAAAACCTTTAATCTGAATCTAGCTTTCTTAGAAATGCCAACCTATGGAAAGGGCGATTTTAGAGAACCAATGTTACATCTAAGGTTGAAAGATGGCTCAAGAATTACTGATTTTCACTATTTAAAACACGTAATATTATCTAAACCAGAATTTAAAGAAATGCCGGAAACTAAAGCTTATAACGAAGATATTGAAACTTTAGTTATAACTTTGAGAGATGATGTAGCTGAAATTGAAGTTGATCTACATTATTCTGTTTTTGTAGACTCAGATTCACTTGCTAGAAGAGCTGTTGTTAGAAATGTATCAAAGAATGCTTTAACAATAGAAAAAGCGTTGAGTATGAATCTAGATATTCAAAGTGACGATTATCATTTAACTACTTTTGATGGAGCGTGGATTAGAGAGAGAATGGTAAATTCTCAAAAAATCGGTTCTGGTATCGTTAAAATTGATTCAAAAAAAGGTGTATCTTCAGCTGATCACAACCCATTTTTTGTAATATCGCAAGATAAAACAAATGAAAAGTATGGTAAGTGTTATGCATTTGGTATGGTATATTCAGGCAATTTTGAAGCTATAATTGAAAAGAATCCCTATGATATATTAAGAATACAGATGGGTATTAATTCATTTGACTTTTATTGGGAACTAAAGAGCAAAGAACAATTTGTAACACCAGAAGTTATTCTTTCTTATTCAAGCACAGGACTAAACAGGTTATCTCAAAATTACCATGAACTTATAAATAATAATATAATTAAACCGGACTGGAAAAACAAAGAGCGTCCGGTTTTGTTTAATAACTGGGAAGCGACAATGTTTGATTTTACCCAAAGAAAACTACTAAAATTAGCCAAGGAAGCGAAAAAGCTTGGGATAGAATTGTTTGTTTTAGATGATGGGTGGTTTGGTAAAAGAAACGATGATACTTCTGGACTAGGTGATTGGATTGTAAATAAAAAGAAACTTCCTTTAGGGATTAATAAACTAGCGGAAAAAATTAATAAAATCGGTTTAGAATTTGGTATTTGGGTTGAACCAGAAATGGTTAACGTAGATAGTGATTTATATAGATTGCATCCGGATTGGGCTATAAAACATCCGAAAAGGAAACCTAGTTTTGGTCGTAATCAATTAATTTTAGACTTATCAAAAAAACAAGTTAGAGATTACTTAATAAATGTGTTATCTGAGCTAATTGAGTCAGCTAACATCAAATATATCAAATGGGATATGAATCGTAATTTCAGTGACCTATTTGCATCTGAATTAACTGTAAAGAATCAAGGTAAGCTTCTCCATCTTTACCAATTGGGTCTTTATGAGATTCTCGACACTTTAACTACTAAATACCCAAAAGTCCTATTTGAGTCTTGTGCTTCAGGCGGTAATAGATTCGATATGGCTATGCTACAATATATGCCCCAAACCTGGGCGTCAGATAATACTGATGGATATGTAAGACAACTTATTCAATATGGAACAAGCTATGGCTATCCTCAATCAGTAATGGGAGCACATGTGTCAGATTCACCATCCCAACAAGTGATTAGGAAAACGCCTTTAGAAACTAGGTTTAATATCAGCGCTTTTGGTTTGTTAGGCTATGAATTAGATATATCACATTTGACTAGTTTTGAAAAAACAGTGATAAAGAACCAAATTACATATTATAAAAAACATAGAAAATTGTTACAGTTTGGACAATTTTATCGAATTAAATCACCTTTCAATACAAATAACACGTATATAGCTGTAACAAGCACCGACAAAAAAGAGTGCATTCTAGGTGTATTCAAAACACTTGAACAACCAAACGATGGATTTGAAGTCATAGATATGAGTATGTTGGATAAAAACTACACCTACGATGTAAATAATCGCAAACAGTATCACGGTCTTGGAAAGTTTGGTTACCTAATAAAACATGCATTACCAATTAAACTAAATCCAAATGGAATATTGTTTCACATATTGAAAAATCGATATTTATATGAAATTGAAAAAGATGATATGCAAATAAGCGGAGATAAACTAGTAAATAATGGGTTTATACCTAAACAAAACTTTATCGGATCTGGAATCAATGACGAAATTAGATTAATGGGAGATTTTGGATCTAGACTATATTATTTTAAAGCAACGGAGGAGAAAAATGAGAAAGTTAATTAGCTTAAATTATGAGTGGGACTTTATTCCAGAATTTAAAGAATCATATATTAATAATCTAAGTATAGAAGGTACAAAAAAAGTAATGATACCTCACACTATGAAAGAAATTCCACTTAATTACTTCAATGATGAGGATTATCAGTTTATTGGTACCTATTCAAAACAAATCATTATTGATAAGGATTTATTGGATAGTAACTTATTCATAGATTTTCAAGGTGTAATGAATGTATCTAAAATTTATTTAAATGGTGAATTGCTTCTCATTCATGAAGGTGGTTACACACCATTTAAAGTAGATATTACAAATAAAGCAATAGCAGGAACTAATCTTTTGCAAGTGATTGTAGATTCTTCAGAAATCAAAGATATACCGCCATTTGGTCATTTAATAGATTACTTAACCTTTAGTGGTATCTACAGAGAAGTCTCATTAAGCGTGCTTCCTAAAGCCTATATTGATATGGTACATGTATCAACGACCGAAGCCAGTGGATTACATGAAGATGAAATGATTATAGATATTGATTTGAAAATAAATCAACTTGAAAAAACTGAATATACAGTAAAAACAATGTTTTACTTAGACGGTGTAAAAACTTTTGAGTCAGTTTTTGAGAATAAAGTTATAGACCGTGAATACTATACATCATCACTAAGTGGTATTAAACGTTGGGACATTGAAAATCCTAATTTATATGATTTAGAAATTCAAATCTTTGATGGAGATACCATGATTGATTCCTTTAAAACAAGATTTGGGTTTAGAACTGTCAAATTTATGCCAGAAGGCTTTTTCCTAAACAATAAACCAGTTAAGCTTATTGGTTTAAATAGACATCAAAGTTTTCCATATGTTGGCTATGCAATGCCTAAAAAAATTCAAGAATCAGATGCTTCAATCTTGAAGGACTTTGGATGTAATATTGTTAGGACTTCTCATTATATGCAAGACGAACATTTTCTTAACAAATGTGATGAATTAGGTTTGCTAGTTCTAGAAGAAACCCCTGGTTGGCAATATATTGGTGGTGAACACTTTAAAGAGTTGACATATCAAAATATTGAAACGATGATAAATACTCATTATAATCATCCATCAATTATTACCTGGGGTGTAAGAATTAATGAGTCTCTTGATGATCATGAGTTTTACGAAAAAACTAATGAATTAGCTAGAAGTCTAGACCCAACAAGACAAACTTGTGGAGTTAGGAATACTAAAAAGGGTGATTTCTTAGAAGATATCTATTCTTATAACGATTTTAGTCATAAAGGAAATAATCTGGGGTTAGAAAGTGTTAAAAACGTTACTAAAGGTTATGTACCTTATTTAGTTACAGAGCATAATGGTCATGTTTTCCCAACGAAAAAAACTGACCCAGAAGTTAGAAGAGTTGAACAAGCAATTAGACATACCAACGTAATTGACTCAGCGTATTCTAGTAAAAGAATATCAGGAGCTATTGGTTGGTGTTTAGCTGACTACAACACCCATATGCAATTTGGATCAAATGATCGAATTTGTCATCATGGTGTAATGGATATGTTTAGAATACCAAAATACGCTGCCTATGCTTACAAAGCTTTAAAAACTACTGAACCAGTTCTATTTGTTGCTTCAAATATGATACCTGGAGATTTCAAAGACTTTAGATTACCAGAAACAGTGATATTTACCAATTGCGATTCTGTAAAAGTATATAAAAACGATGTATTTATCGATGAATATTATAGTGAATGGAAAATCTACTCAGATATTCCTAATGCACCAATAATAATTGATGATTTAATTGGGGATTTAATTATAGATAATGAAGATTTTAAACCAAAGGATGCTAAAAGGATTACTGAATTATTATTGAGTTATAACAGAAATGGCTTTAATATGCCACTTGGAGACAAAATTAAATATTTAAATCTTAAATCCAGAAAAATCATCAATGATGAAATCCTTTTTGATTTAAATGAAAAATACCTTGCGATGCAAGAAACAAACCCAGTAGTATTTAAGTTTGAAGGTTATCTTGATGATGAATTGGTTGTAACCAAAAGAAGAGGCCAGTCAAAAGAAACCCATTTAGTTGCAAAAGCTGATAGCTTAGAACTAGAACATGGATTTACCTATGATGCAACAAGAGTAGTAGTTGCTATGCAAGATGAGTTTGAAAATGATTTACTTTATTCAAATGAAATAATAAGCATCAAAACTTCTGAGCATTTAGAATTGATTGGACCAAGTAGCTTAGCACTTATTGCTGGAAGTATAGGTTTTTATGTTAAAACAACAGGTAAAATTGGAAAAACAACTATAAAAATCAAGTCCAACAGCCATAAAGAAATAAAATTAGAACTAAGCATAAAAAAAGGAATATTAGAATTTTAATCTAATATTCCGTAATTGATTAGGAAAATATAAACAATATAATTTGGAATTGCAAATGAGTAAACTTCACTTTCACCAGTTCCCCAAGTATTGACTCCTAAAAGGATACCATCAACATCAACTAGGGCTCCTCCACTGGAGCCTGAATATATTTTTGCGTCATGGTATATGACACTATAATCAACGTTGTCAATTTCTTCCATGCCTTTAAATTCACCAAAAGTAACGTTATTAGTTAAGTCTAATGGATTACCAACGGCTATAACTAACTCTCCTCTATTAAACTTATAATAGAGTCTTTCGTAGATGTTGATAATAGTCACAGCTTCTCTACTTAGTTTCTGGAATTTTAAGACTGCTAAATCTATGTCTATATCATAAGCTATTAAGGTAGCGCTATTGAAAATATCATCTTCATAGGTTTTAATGTCATAAGTCGATGAAAATTCACCTGGATCAACAACATGATAATTTGTAATAGCGTAGTAGAATTCATCATCTTCCATAAAGATGAATCCCGAGCCGCTACTTGAACCTTCAACGCGATTTCTATCATTTTTCATGGTGTTTAGAACTTCAATATTTGCATGTCTAGCAAAGTCTTGAGTCTCAAGAAGTATATTGTTATATTCATCTATATTGGTTAATGAGTAAGTTGGAGATATGTAAACTGGTAGATCGTCATAATCGGTATCTTCAAATGTAATAGTGCCATTAATGGCGGTCGGTAACGATGACATCTGTATAATTTCAGTTGTGGTTGATGTAAAAAAATCAAACGATAAATCACAACTTACTAAAATAGGCATTAATGTCAAAAGCACCAGTAATATTAGTAGTTTTTTTAATTTCATAAGTTATCACCTTTTTAAATATACGCATATTATACTATATTTATTGGTAATTCCAAGTAAATCAGGTGAAAACAGTTCAATTTCAGTATTTGTGTACAAAATGTTATACATATTATGTATAATAGAAAATAAGATATATTTATGTATACAGGAAGAAGGAGGGAATTTTATGTCGCAAGATATGGATTTTGCATTATACTTTAATATTGCTTTTTTTAGTGCCCTAGCATTAGGAGTATTGTTTGGGTTCTTAAAAGGGCTAAAAAAATCTATGTGGGGGTTTATACTAACACTCATCTTTTATGCAGTTTTCTTTTTAACGATTACTCAGGCAGTAAATTTATTATGGTCAGTGAACCTGCCATTTTTAGGTAGTACACTCGGCGGAATTATGCCTTCTTTATCTGGTGTTACATCTTTACAGGAAGCTCTACCATTATTACTGGCGGAATTATTGCCGGTCGAATTGCAGAGCACTTTAACAAATGTGCATTTCCTAGAATTAGTAAGTTCGCTTGCTATATTTGTGGTTAAGATTATTTATACAATATTATATTTTACTGTAATACAAATATTATATAGATTGATTTTTTGGATTGTAAGAATGATAATCTTCCCATCTAAGAAAAAAACAGAACGTTATAAATCAAAAAACAGAGGTATTGGCGCTTTATTTGGACTTATGTCTGGAGGAATTAGTTTATACGTTACTCTGATAATTTTTGGGGGGCTTATAAGTATTTCAGAAAGTCTACTAACAGCTTTACCAGCGCCTGAAGCAACACCTATGGCACAAATTGAATATACTAATCAATTTGATATACCAACAGATTCCATAATTCCTTTAGTGGATGTTAGTGGTCTAGTAGGTAATCAAACCGTTGAAGAAGCGTTTGGGTTTTTAAACGATTTAGTAGATGGATATAACGAAAATATTATAGTCACTGCTCAAAGCCAATTAACAATGACTAGTCCAAATTCTGGCGAGGAAATGCCGTTAAATCTTTATTTATTTGACTCGGTCTTATCCATGGACTATCAAGATGAACAAATTGCGATAAGAGAAGAACTAAGCATATACTCCAATGTTGCGTCTAATGTATTAGAATCTGAATTTCTTTCTACTAGTGATATTGGTGATTTAACTAGTGCAGAAATTCGAGGTGTTTTTACTGATTTATCTAAATCTAACTTATTCACTTCAATTTTACCAATTGGAGTAGAAATAGGTGCTGATTTCTTTGATACGGAAATAGATATTCCCACTGATGAATTATACGAAATAGATTGGGAAAAAGAAATAGTGCAATTAGGAGGAATAGCTGCGACTGTATTAGATATTGTTAATGCAGCAGGTATTCTCAATGATCAAATGGATTTGAACACCATCACTTTAGATGGTGATGAAATAGAAGCGTTATTTGTTGAATTAGGTAAGTCTTCTCTAGTAACCCTAGCTGCCTATGTAGCAATAGCCCCAGTTCTAGAAATGGCAGGGGCTGAAGTATCTGCGATTATAACTGTTCCAGAAAACATAAACTGGACTAATGAATTCGCAGCTATTGGTGCTGTTGCTGGAGAAATTTTAAATACTAACTTAACAATCGGAGATTTCCAAGAAGTTGATGCAATGGCTTTATTGTCATCATTTTCGGAAGTTAATTTTCTTGTTTTATTACGTTCACAGATTATTACTAATGCAATGATCAATATATTAAGTGGGGATGCCTTTAGCGAACAATTATCGTTTCTAAATATTCCTGATGATATAGTATGGTTAGACGAATTAAATTCAGATGGAGATATTCTAGTAAATGGTGAATTACGCAACATTTTACTCGCTATCAATGCTCTTGCTGGAGATCTAGATTCTTTTGACTTAGAAAACATGGATATTAATTTCATAGCTGACCTAGACCCAGACAATATAAATGCTTTGTTTGAATCAAAGATTCTAGTCGCAACTATTACTCAATACATAACCGAGTTAGACCTAGGTGACCAGTTCACAATTATTATGCCAGATTCAGTCTTTGATGAAGTTGATGGTTATTTACTAAAATCTGAACTGCAGAACGTAGTAGCTGCTGTTCATATGATAGTAACTGAACTTGTTTGTCCAGTTGGTGATGATGAATGTGCTGAATTAGGATTTAATGTAGCTGGAATGTTAGCTTTGTCTGGAGATAATATCGATATACTATTAACTTCTGATATATTAGCTGCCACAGTTGGTAATTTGATACTAGAAATGGGTGGAGATGTATTAACAGTTCCTGGTTCAGCTTTAACAACTATTAAAGTTGATAAAGTTGATATGGATGTTGTTAGCAAGCAAGAAATCAAAAGTGCTTTCTTAGCAATTTCGGTTTTAGGAATAGATGATATAAACAATATAGAAGTAGATGCTTCAATATTAACTAATCTTGCTTTGGAAGATGATTCAACCACGTTGGATCCAGATAAAGCTGAATTATTGTTCGCATCAATGGTAATTAACGCTACATTGTCTTCTTATATAATTGAATTTGCTGAAGGTGAAGGTGCGATAGTTGTTGTACCTTATCTAGCTGAAGACGGCACGGTGATAAGAGAAATCGATGCTTTAGATGGAACTGAATATATAACTGAAGTTGAATTAACAAATATATTAGAAGGAGTACTTGCTTTAGACATATCTGATTTCAACAATATAGAAACTCTTGATTTGAGTTTAATTCTTGATAATGTTTCTGCATTATTGGAATCATCAATACTTCATGCAACAGTATCTAAACAATTGTTGAATTTAACCGATGTAATTAAAGTTCCAGCATCAACAATAGTTACTACTGGTCCAGTAGGACTAACAACAGATTTTATTTTGAAAACAGAACTACAAGCTACATTTGATGCCCTAGAAGTTTTAGGGATAACTGATATAAACAATGTAGCTATAGATATATCAATATTAAATAACTTAGCGGTTGAAGGTCAACCGACTGTTTTAGATACGACTAAGTCCGATTTATTATTTGGTTCAACCATTATTAACGCTACACTTTCAAAATATTTAATAGACTTTACCGAAGGTGACGCTGCGATGGTAGTAGTTCCATACATAGCCGAAGATGATTCTGTAATAAGAACAGTAGAAGCAGATGGAACAAATATTATCTCAGAAACTGAGTTAACTAACATATTAAAAGCTGTATTAATACTAGATATTCAAGACTTTGAAACAATTGATACGCTTGATTTAGACGTAATAATTGATAATGTTGCAATTTTATTGGATTCATCAATTCTACACGCAACAGTATCAAAACAATTATTAGACCTAACAGATGTAATTAAAGTTCCAGCTTCAACTGTCATCAATAAAGGTCCAGTTGGAGATGAAGTAGACTTCATTTTAAAAGCGGAACTACAGGCAACTTTTGATGCCCTAAGTGTTTTAGGAATCACAGATATTAATAATGTTACTATAGATATTTCAATCTTAAACAACCTAGCTGAAGATGGAAATCCAACCATATTAGATACAGCAAAATCAGATATACTATTTGGCTCCGTAATTATTAACGCTACCCTTTCTAAATACTTAATTGACTTTACTGAAGGGGACGCAGCTTTAGTTATTGTTCCTTATATAGCAGAAGACGATTCTGTAATAAGAACAGTAGAAGCAGATGGAACAAATATTATCTCAGAAACTGAGTTAACTAACATATTAAAAGCTGTATTAATACTAGATATTCAAGACTTTGAAACAATTGATACGCTTGATTTAGACGTAATAATTGATAATGTTGCAATTTTATTAGATTCATCAATTCTACACGCAACAGTAACTAAACAATTATTAGACTTAACAGATGTTATTAAAGTACCTGCTTCTACAGTAGTTACAAAAGGTCCAGTTGGCGACGAAGTAGATTTTATATTAAAAGTAGAATTAGAAGCCACATTTGATGCCCTAAGTGTTTTAGGGATTACAGATATAAATAATGTAGCCATAGATATTTCTATTTTAAATAATCTAGCTGAGGATGATGACTCTACTGTCTTAGATACAGCAAAATCAGATATACTATTTGGTTCCGTAATTATTAACGCTACACTTTCAAAATACTTGATTGACTTTACAGAAGGTGATTCAGCATTAGTTATTGTTCCTTATATAGCAGAAGACGATTCTGTAATAAGAACAGTAGAAGCAGATGGAACAAATATTATCTCAGAAACTGAGTTAACAAATATATTAAAAGCAGTACTAATCCTAGATATCCAAGATTTTGAAGCAATTGATACACTTGATTTAGGAGTAATAACTGCTAATGTTGAAACATTACTAGACTCTTCAATCCTACATGCAACAGTTGCTAAACAACTATTAGACTTAACAGATGTTATTAAAGTACCTGCTTCTACAGTAGTTACAAAAGGTCCTGTTGGCGACGAGGTAGACTTTATATTTAGAGCAGAGTTAATAGCTACCTTTAAAGCACTTGAAGTT
Organism: uncultured Candidatus Izemoplasmatales bacterium; assembly: GCA_964535005.1. Taxonomy (GTDB): domain Bacteria; phylum Bacillota_I; class Bacilli_A; order Izemoplasmatales; family Hujiaoplasmataceae; genus 4572-104. The sequence goes on along the minus strand of CAZHSG010000002.1, from coordinate 133 downwards.
TTAGGTATTACAGATATAAATAATGTAGCTATAGATATTACTATTTTAAATAATCTAGCTGAGGATGGTGACTCTACCGTCTTAGATACAGCAAAATCAGATATACTATTTGGTTCCGTAATTATTAACGCTA
>CAZHSG010000001.1:0-141016 GCA_964535005.1 uncultured Candidatus Izemoplasmatales bacterium | reverse complement strand
GATTCAATTAATAAAGTCTTTTTTTTAAATAGTCCTTGACATAGGGTACACATTATGATTATCTTCCTCTTTTTAATTTATTAACTTCATCCATATTAGGATCTATATAAATTGTTTTTTGATTGGTGTAGGTAACAAAAGAACCTAGCATACCTGGAACCTTTTTTATATTTCTAACTTTTGTATAATCTATTGGGACTGATTGAGACAATCTACTCTTAGAAAAACAAGCACTCAAATTGGCGGCTGTTCTAATAGTTAATTCTTCTAAATCTTCAAAACTAGCTACCACTACATGCGAACCACTTTGGCCTTTAGTGTGAAACCACCAATGATCTTTTTTTGCATATTTATGGGTTAGAAAATTATTTTGTAGGTTATTTTTACCTACGAGAATCATAATTCCTAAATCATCATAGTATACATCATAATTGGGCTTGTGTTTCTTAGTAGAAATCTTCTTTTTTGAAAGAAATCCATTCGCTCTTAACTCATCTTGTATCTCCAATAAATCTGATAATGAGAAGGTGCTATTTATTTGATTATATACTTCTTCAAAATAAATTATTTGTACTTTGGTGATTTTTATCTGTTTCTTGATATAGGCTACAGCCTTTTTTTGTTTCTTGTATTTATTATAATATTTATTAGCATTTTGAATAGGTGATAATAACCTGTCTAACTCAACCTCTATTTCTTGATCCAATTCATAAGAAACACCCTTATATAAAGCATCACCTTTGTATATATTGTGTTGATTAGTTATTAGGACATCACCTTTGATTCTTAATATGTTACTATTTAAGGCTTTGTCTAAATCTACCGACAGTTTCTCTAATTTATGCTTTTTTCTTTTGAGTTCTTGTTTGGTAGAGTTATTTATATATTTGTGAACTTGTTTCACTCGCTCCAAAGAAGATGCTTCTAGGAAGTAAACATCAATAAGTTTTGATAATGAAGAATAACTTGTTTGACCTTTAGAAAATAGATCAATATAATAAAATTCCGTTTTGTTACCAATGGCTAGCGTTGGAGTAACTTTTCGGTTAATGGTCTCATAATAAACATCAAACATTCTGTGGTAATTATGTTCAGCCTTGTTAACTATGTATTTGGCTAATAATGGCGAAATACCTCTAATTTTATTGATCAAATCTTTATAGGTAACTTCGCTGTTAAACAACAGTTTAATATTATCATAGTCAAATGGAGTTAATTTATTATCCACTGGGAGTTCATATTTGACTCCATTGATTATTGTGCGTTCTGAATTATCAAAAGGGGATATATGTTTATAGGCATTTAATACTCTAAACGAATCATCCAAGATGATGAGGTTAGTATATCTGCTAAACGTTTCTAAAACTAGATATAATTTTACACGGTCACCAATATCATTTGTGCTCTCGACTTCAATCTGTATTATCCTATCAAAGTTTAAGGCTTTAATATTTTTTACAACACCACGTTCAAAAAATTTACGTAAGAACATACAGAATCCACCTGGAGTGAAATCTTTTGAATAGTTGTTATCGGTAAGGTTGATTCTAGCAAGGGATGTAGACAGTGATAAATACAGTTTTTGGTTCTTATTATTAGCTCGAATTATAAACAAAAAGTCAGTTTTTCCTAACTGAGAGATTTTTTGGATTCTACCATTATTTAATTCTTGGTTTAATTCATCGGCTAAATGCCCAACAAATCTTCCATCTATGCTCATAATATCACCAAAATTATTATAACACACATTAAAAATATTTTACTATTTAATATATTTGTGTTATCATATAGAATAATAATATATAGAGCACTTTCGGATTGGGGGGATATTCTTGAAACTTAATGAAAGAGGTTTACTAGTTATCATAAGTGGGCCTAGTGGAGTTGGTAAAGGAACAATCAGAAAAGCTTTATTTGAAATACCAGATAACAACTATTGTTATTCGGTTTCAATGACAACTAGAAAACCTCGCGGAGGCGAAGTTGATGGGTCCGATTACTTCTTTGTTTCTAGAGAAGAATTTGAAAGACGCATTAAAGTAAATGGATTTCTAGAGTACGCAGATTTTGTTGGTGAATATTACGGTACCCCGATTGATTACATCGAAAAACAAATGGAAGCTGGAAAAGAAGTTATTATAGAAGTTGAAGTCCAAGGGGCCTTGCAAGTCAAAGAAAGATTACCAGAAGCGGTATTCATCTTTATTGTGCCACCATCAAGAAAAGCATTAATTGAACGCTTAAAAAACCGTGGTACAGATTCTAAATCTAAAATTCAAAAAAGAGTAGCTAAAGCTGAAAGAGAGTATTCTCTTGCTTATAAGTATGATTATATTGTCGTTAATGATGAAGTAAATAACGCGGCTGATAGAATATATGCTATAATCAGGGCAGAACATGCAAAAACCGAAAGATCTATTCATAAATATTTAAAGCTTATGGAGGGTAAAGAATGATTAAAGAGAAAGATTTACAAAAGTTGAAAGATATGAAGAAAGAAATGACAACGAACTATAGACCTGTTGAAGGCAATAGATTCGGTGATTATGCATTTAGTGGTGATTTAGAAGATACAAAAAAACAAAAACCAGCACTAAAAAATACTGATGGACTTAGATATCCATCAATTGATAATTTATTAGAAGTCGTAGACTCAAAATACAAACTAGCATATATAGCAGCAAAAAGAGCTAAAATAATAAAAAAAGATGATTATTCATCAGTTGAAAACAAGTGTATGAAACCAGTTGGTAAAGCGCTTGAAGAAATACTAGCGAACAAAGTAACTGCAAAATTCTAAACAACCATTTGGTTGTTTTTTTTGAATAACATTTTTGTATATAATATGTTACAATTACTATAAAATGAAAATGTAATATTGAATTACAGATAGAATTATACTTGATAGAGGAGAAAGTAATTTATGAAAAACATTATAAAAGCATTTCTTGTGATATTCATATTGTTGTTCTCGGTTAGTTGTGGCGAAGAAGAAACAACTACAGCAACTACAGTAACTACGGCTATTACAACTACAGAATCGCATACAGTAAATCTATATAAAGCTAATGATGAGTTATATAACACCTATACTATTAACCATGGCGAAGAATTAGATTTACCAATGCTAACAAACGATGACAAAGTATATGTTGGTTGGGGTAATGGGACAGATACATTTTCAGGTGAATTAATAGTCACGAATAACCTAGACCTTACTCTAGTTGAAGAGCTAGTAACGGATGTATTTGATTATGGTGAGATTCAACCTGGTCAACCACATATATCGATAAATGGGTATATTGGAGAATCTAAGTATTTAAGGATACCTGAAACAATCGAGGGACTACCAGTACGATATATAGGTAGTGATTCCTTCAAAGATAGTGAATTGATAGAATTATACATTCCGAATTCTGTTGTTAGTATAGGGTATTACGCCTTTGAAGGTTCTACTGATTTGACAGACGTTATATTTTATGGAGACCCATATGGAATAACCACAGATATTATGAGTAAATCAGAGTTTGAAAGTTATATGGATGATAATTCAGATATCTGCACAATACTCCATGAAGATGATGAAGGGTTAGTAACCTATCAAGAAGGATGTCCTATTATTTCATCAGAGGTTTCACAAAAAATAGTTGTAGAAGATGTTGAGTATATTTCTTATTACGTGCAATATGATTCCAAGGATATCCCTGATAAATATCATCAACAAATTCATGCTGGCGCATTTAAAGATTGTACCTCTCTTGAGTCAGTGGTTATGCCAATAGGGGGTCAGTTAGTATACAAAGAAGCTTTTTATAATACACCTAGTTTAGTTGACCTAGTTTTCCGTGATGATCATCCTACTATTAAAGTTATAGATCATGTTCTATATAATACAGACCAAACCTTAATATACTATTATCCGGGAGGATTAACTGATACATCTTTTAGTGTACCCGAAAGTGTAGAAGCAATTCACCCTTTAGCATTCTATAGTAATATTTATCTTGAGACAATTAATATCCCTGAAAATTGCACAGAATTACAGGGTAGAGCATTCTATAATTTGCCATCATTGGTTGAATTTGTAGTTGACCCGAATAATTACAGATTTTACGATGTAGATGGTGTGCTTTTTGGAACAGGCTCTCTACGTGAAGCTTTGGTTAGGTATCCTGAAAACAAGTCAGGAACAAGCTATGTCATTCCAAACAACATAGAGTATATTGGAGATTCTGCATTTAGGGGTAATAAAAATCTGGAAACTATTGATTTAGGAAACAAAATAGGTTTTATTGACGGAGGGGCGTTTGATAATCTTAAAAAGCTTAAAGTCCTTGATATCCCAAATACAGTCGGAACAGTAATGGATTTATGTATAGATGAAACTAGCATTGAAGTAATTATCCTTAGAAGAAGTTTGATAGTGGATGGAAGTATCACGAAAGTACGAATATGCCAAAGAGACGTAAACTCATTAATAGAATACTACGTACCAGACGATTCAATAAATGATTATAAAGTTGATACGGTTTGGTATCATTATGCTGACACAATTCATCCATTTTCAGAGTATACTGAAGAATAGAATATTTATTTGACATATAACATGAAAGTCAGTATAAGTGCTGGCTTTTTCATTTTCATTTTCATTTGTTTCATAAAAAAAGCAGCAAGAAATATGTTATAATAGAATTTGATTTGGAGATGATTTTGTGAATTATATTGATGTGCTATTAGAGAAGTTACAATTAGATGATGAAATAATAAGAGAATACTGTAAAGTTAAAAACCTAGAGGTAGATAAAATATCCGAAACTTGGACTTTTAAGTTCGTTTTTAGTCAAACAATTCCAATTCTTCACTATCGTAATTTTATAAACCAAATAAACAAACTAACAGAAATCATTCCTAGTGTTAAACATATAGACTATAATATCGAATTTGAAAATATTGATACCGAATTAGTGTTAGATTATTATAACTTCGCTATTGATGTAATCTTAGTTGACAACAAACGAATATTACCACTTAAAGAATACCCAACTGACCTAGTTGGCAATACAATTAAAATCTTTATTCCTCAAGGGGCTATATCAGCGACCATTTTTAGAAAAGAAATAGAGATGGAACTAAATAAAAATGGATTTAAATACGATGTTGAAATTGTAGTTGATGACAAACAAGTTACCATTGATGAGTCAATTCAAAACAATATCGATGATTTTATGGAAGCTAATAAAATCAATTTTGATGAAAAAATCGAATATATCTATCATACAAATGGTGGAGAAATAACTAATTTTTCTAGCATTAAATCTATACCTCGTACGGAAATGGAATTTGAAGAATACAAAGAAAAACATGGTGGAAAAGCAATAATTTCAATTCAAGGTATATGTGTGTATCAAGAAATCATAGAAAATAGAGTATCTTCAATTGCTAAACAAGTAGTCACCGATGGAGAAGATTCTATATTTATTATCAAAAAAGGCTTAAAAGCCGATGATTTAAAATTCTACAAATCAATCGAAAAAGGTTATGGTGTTATTGCAAAATGTTTCGCTGCATTTGATACATTTTCTCAAGAAGTCGTATTACATCCAATCGCAATAGCTAGGTCAAATAAACCAATTAGAACTGATCAAAGAGATGATTTAGCAGAAGAAAAACGAGTAGAGTTACACTTGCATACTAAAATGTCTGCTTTAGATGGAGTAAACGATATATCTGAATACCTATCGAGAGCCGAAGCTTGGGGACACAAAGCTATGGGTGTAAGTGACCACAATTCAGTCCAAACTTTCCCCGAGTTCTTTAATAAGACTGAAAATGGACCAGTTAAACCTTTATATGGTTTAGAGATGGTATTTGTTAATGATGAAAAAATAGTTATAACCAAAGGTGAATCAGATGCAATGTTATCTGAAGCAACCTATGTTATTTTTGACATAGAAACAACCGGGCTGTCTGTAACCTATGACACCCTAATAGAACTAGCTGGAATCAAAATTAAAAATGGAGCGATTCTAGACAAGTTCTCAGAACTTATTGACCCAAAAAGAGATATCTCTCCATTTACTCAAAACTTAACAAGTATTACCAATCAAATGGTAAAAGGTAAAAAGTTCCTTAAAGAAGTACTAGTAGATTTTGAGGTGTTTGCTGAAGGTTGTATTTTAGTAGCCCATAATGCTGATTTTGATTTAGATTTCCTAAAACATAACTATCAAAACTTTGGTATCACAAATAAAATCAATCCTTCAATTGACACTCTAATATTAGCTAAAGTATTATTGCCTAATAAAAGACGTTTCTCACTTGATAAACTATGTAAAGAATTCAAAGTGCCATTACTACAACATCATCGTGCTATCGATGACGCTGAAGCAACAAGTGAAGTGTTCTTACATTTACTAAGGATGGTTAGAAAAGAAGGATTCAATCGCTTTAAAGATATCAATTTAATGATTGAAAAAGATAAGGTATTTAAATATCCTTACCCAAAACATATTAATCTTATGGTTAAACAACAAAGCGGATTAAAAAACATGTATAAAATCCTATCTGAAGGGTTAACAACAAATTATGATAGAAATGCTAAAGTCCTTAAAAGCTACCTAGATAAAAACCGTAAAGGTTTGTTGATATCAAGTGGTTGTCATAAGTCATACTTCTTTGAAATCGCTATGAATAAAACGAGAAAAGAACTAGTAGAAGCTGCTAAATATTATGATTATCTTGAAGTACAACCACCTAGCCATTTTGTATATTTAGCTAGTGAAAATCCTAATTGGAAAAGCATGATTCAAGATGTTATCAAAAGAATTGTGGAAGTTGGTAAAGAATTAAGTATCCTTGTGGTAGCTACTGGTGATGTTCACCATTTAGACCCAAGAGATATGAAATATCGTGAAATCATGATTAATACACCTGTTGTTGGTGGTGGAGTCCATGATTTGTACTTCAAGAAAACCAAACCAAATCAGTACTTTATGACTACGGATGAAATGTTAGAAGAGTTTTCATTCCTAGGCAATGAAACAGCCAAGGAAATAGTAGTAAAAAATTCAAATATTATAGCTGATTCAGTTGAATACATAAAAGTAATACCTGATGAGTTGTACGCTCCAACCGATGAATTTTTAGCTGAACAAGGTGTGCCATCTATCAAAGCTAAAGTAGATAAAATGGTTAATGACAAAGTCAGAAAACTTTATGGTACACAGTTACCAGAAATTGTTAAAAAGCGTGTAGAACGCGAATTAAACAATGTAATTAAACATCAATTTTCAACTGTATATTATATTTCCCATCTTTTGGTTAAAAAATCACTTGATGATGGATATCTAGTAGGTTCGAGAGGATCTGTAGGTAGTTCATTTGTTGCGACTTTAATGGACATTACGGAGGTTAATCCTTTGCCACCACATTATGTTTGCCCGAAGTGTCATTTTTCCGCATTCAAAAAAACTAATGAAGAAAAACAACTTTATGGTGAATCAGATTTTGAAAAAGAATACGCTCAAGTATTTGAAGAAACTGATTGTGGCTGGGATTTGCCTAATGCAAAATGTCCAGTCTGTTCTACAAAAATGACAAAAGACGGACATGATATTCCATTTGAAACTTTCCTAGGTTTCGAAGGAGACAAAATACCAGATATTGATTTGAATTTTTCCGGAGATTATCAAGGAATAGTTCATGAATATATTCGTAAGTTATTTGGAAAAAACTTTGCATTCCGAGGTGGAACAATCGGAACTTGTGCCGCGAAAACTTCTTTTGTCATGGTAAGAGACTACTATGGTAAAATTAACGATAAAAGATTAGCTCAAGGTTTAGAACCAATAAATATTAGAAAAGCCGAAATGGAAAGACTTGCTAGAGGAATTGAAGGTTCAAAAAGATCTAGTGGTCAACATCCTGGTGGAATAGTAGTGGTTCCTAATACAAAAGAAATTTATGATTTTACACCAGTGCAATATCCAGGTAAAGCTGCTGATACAAGTTGGAAGACTACACATTTTGATTACCACTCTATTGAAAAAAACCTTTTTAAATTAGATGTGTTAGGTCATGATGATCCTACAGTTATCAGGTATTTAATGGACCTAGTAAATCAAAATCAATCCGAATTTCCATTTGATAATGCCAAAGATATTCCAGTGGACGACTCAGATGTTTATAAATTACTATCGGGTACTGAGATAATCAATTTAACAAAAGAAGATATTAATAGTGATGTTGCATCCTTTGGTATTCCTGAATTTGGGACTAACTTTGTTAGGAAAATGTTGAAAGAATCAAAACCAAAATCTTTTGCTGAACTTGTTAAAATTTCCGGGTTATCACATGGTACAGATGTTTGGATAAATAATAGCCAGTCTCTTGTTCTTGGAAATAATAAAAGATTTGGTAAAGTCGACTTTAAAGACATTATTGGTTGTCGGGATGATATCATGGTGGATTTAATAGGATTTGGTTTAGAACCAACTCTAGCATTTGAAATAATGGAATTTGTTAGAAAAGGTAAGGCAAGCAAGAATCCTGATAAATGGGCAAGTTATGCTGACGCTATGCGCGACAAAGATGTGCCGGAATGGTACGTATGGTCTTGTTCAAAAATCAAGTATATGTTCCCGAAAGCTCATGCTACTGCCTATGTATTAATGGCTATGAGAATTGCTTGGTTTAAACTATACAAACCAATATATTTCTACTCAGCATATTTCTCTAAGAGAGCATCATATTTCGATTGTAATGCCTTGTATAATAATTTCGAAGGTGTAACAAGAAGGATTTCTGAAATTAAGAGTCAAGGTAATAAAGCACCTGATAAGGAGCAAAATCAATTAACAGTTTTAGAAGTAGCTCTAGAAATGATAAAAAGAGGTTTTAGTTTCAAACCGATTGATCTATACAAATCTGATACGAAAAACTTTATTATAACCGAAGATAAAAAATCACTTCTATTACCATTTATTGTAGTAGATTCCTTAGGAGATAATGTTGCTGAAACTATAATTAAAGCAAGAGCTGAAAAACCATTTATTTCTAAACAAGATGTGAAGAACAGAACTAAATTATCTACAACGCTATTTACGAAATTAGAAGACCTAGGAACATTTGAAGGAATGATTGAAAAAAATCAATTATCTTTATTTGATTTATAAAAAATTTAAAAACTTCATAGAATCTTCAAGAAGAAGAGTTATAATTGAAGTGCTTAGGAGGACGATATAAAATGAGAATGAGAAGTGGAAACCCAGTATTAAGAAATGTAGCGAATCAAACATATATTGGCGATCAAGCAGTTACATACACAAATGTAACCTATAAAACAGTATTTTTAATAGCCATAGTAACACTTAGTGCTTATCTAACCTTAACTTATGTTGAAAGCTTAAGTCTAGGTATATTAATAGGAACGTCTATAGTTGGTTTAATATCAGTAATTATCGGAACGCGGTTTGTTAGACTATCACCAATTTTTTCAGTTATCTATGCAGTTTCGGAAGGAATAGTATTAGCTGTTGTATCAGCTTTATATGCGGCCTTCTATGATGGTATTGTACCAACAGCGTTAGTAACGACGTTAGTAGTACTTGTAATAATGTTAGTATTACATTCAACTAAGGTTATCAAAGTTAACCAAAAATTTGCGTCAATATTGGTTATTGATTTAATTACAGTTATCATTATGGCTGGACTGTCATTTGTTTTCACATTTGACGGAGGATTATACTATATTATAGTAATAGTCTCATCGGTATTATCGGCTTTCTTTCTTTTATTAGATTTTAGTGCGATTGAATCTTGTGTGGAATCCGGTGCAGATGCTAAATATGGTTGGGTTTTATCTCTAGGGTTATTGGTAACTCTAGTATGGATTTACATAGAGATGTTGAGGTTATTAGCTGTTTTTTCAAGAAGAAGATAATATAATCTTGAATTATTGATTATTTCTGTTATAATGTGAATATAAAACGAAGAAGAAGACATAGTAATCAGGTTTGACTTTTATAAGAGAGAGATACATATGCTGGAAGTATTTTATGAGTTGCTGATGAATTCGCCTTTGGAGTGAGATTAAAAATCTACGTAGACCTGCGTTAAAGGTTTTGAGTGCTAGTTATACTAGAACTAAGGTGGTACCACGGTTTATACAATCGTCCTTTTTATAGGGCGATTTTTTTTATTATAGGAGGTTATTATGCAAAAGAAATTAGAAGGCTTAATTACAGATGTAAAATCTAAATTACTAAAGATTAAGTCGATAAACGATTTGAATCTTTTGAAAGCGGAATATCTAGGAAAAAAAAGTATCTTTAATGATTTTATGAAAGAACTTAAAGATGTTCCTAAAGAAGATAAACCTAAATTAGGTCAGCTTATTAATGAAGCTAAGAAAACTATTGCGGCTTTTCTTGAAGAATCAAAACTTAAAATCGAAACAAGATTAGTTGAAGAAAAATTAAAATCTGACTCTATTGATGTTACTTTACCGGGTAAAAAAATACGAGCAGGGTCTAAACATCTTGTATCTCAAGTTATTGAAGAAATAGAAGATATTTTTATTGGACTTGGTTATTCGGTAAAAGAAGGACCAGAAATAGAAACTGATAAATATAATTTTGAAATGTTAAATCTACCCAAAAATCATCCAGCAAGAGATATGCAGGATTCATTGTATATATCTGAAGAGTTATTGTTAAGAACTCATACATCTCCGGTTCAAGTGAGAAGTTTATTAGAAAATACCGAACATGAACCGTTAAAAATTATTTGTCCAGGTACAGTTTATCGCAAGGATGACGATGACCAAACGCATTCACATCAATTTACTCAAATTGAAGCGTTAGTTGTTGATGAAAAGACTAATTTAGCAGATTTAAAAGGCACACTTCTATTTTTGGCTAGAAAGCTATTTGGCGAAGATAGAGAGATTAGGTTAAGACCATCGTATTTTCCTTTCACAGAACCAAGCATGGAAGTAGATGTCTCTTGTTACAAATGTAATGGTAAAGGATGTAGTATGTGTAAAAACACCGGCTGGATTGAAATATTAGGTGCTGGTATGGTTAGCAATAATGTTTTAGAAGCAGCAGGCTATGATACAAACAAATTCCAGGGCTTTGCACTGGGAATGGGTGTTGAAAGAATTGCGATTTTAAAATATGGTATTGATGATATTAGATTGTTTTATACAAACGATCTAAGATTCAATAAACAATTCTAGGAGGTGTATCTATGAAAATATCATTGAACTGGCTTAAAGAATATGTTGATGTTGGTAATGATTATCAACTATTGAAAGATAAATTTAATCTTATGAGTCAAGAAGTTGAGTCTTTATATAAATTAGTCGTTGCTGAAAAGTTAGTTATTGGTGAAGTTTTAACTTGCGAAAAACACCCTCAAGCAGATAAACTTATTGTGACAACTGTGGATACAGGTGGCGAAGTATTTCAAATTATTTGTGGTGCTCCAAACATAGCTAAAGATCAAAAAGTTATAGTGGCTTTAATTGGCGCGGTTTTACCAGGAAATTTTAAAATTAAAAAAGCTAAAATCAGAGGTATTGAATCTAATGGAATGATCTGTTCTTTGGATGAATTAGGTGTTAAAGAATTTGATGCATCAGAAGACGGAATCTATGTATTAGGTGCTGACGCTGAAGTTGGTAATGACCCATTAACATACTTACATTTAGACGATTACGTTTTAGATTTAGATTTAACTGCTAATCGTCCTGATTTATTGTCAATGGAAGGTGTAGCGTATGATACTAGTTGTATGCTAGATAAAGCTTTGGTAACTAAAAAACATGATTATACCTATAGTAATGTTGATAATAAAATTAAAGTATTTACTGAAACTTCAAAATGTTTAGCATACTATGGTCAGTTAATTGAAAATATTACTATTAAAGAAAGTCCATACTGGTTAAAAGCTAGACTTATTGCCTCAGGTATAAGGCCAATAAATAATGTAGTTGATATTACAAATTATGTGATGATAGAATATGGACAACCATTACATGCTTTTGATTATAAAAAATTAAATTCAAATAGAATTTTGGTGAGAAGAGCTAAAAAAAATGAAACTCTTAAAACACTTGATGAACAAGAACGTGAACTGATGACTAAAGATATAGTAATTACAGATGGCTCAAAACCAATTGCTTTAGCTGGAGTTATGGGAGGTTTTGAAACTGAAGTTGATGAATCAACCACTAAAATTCTTTTAGAATCTGCCTATTTTGATCCTATCAGTGTTAGAAAAACCTCTAAACGTTTAGATTTAAAGAGCGAATCTTCATCAAGATTTGAAAAAGGTGTAGATCCGAATAAAGTGAAGAAAGCTATGGATTTCGCTACGGAGTTGTTTGTTGAACTAGCTGGAGGCCAAGTTGTTGGTCAACATAGTTTCTTCGATAACACAAACAAAAAACCACATGAAGTTGAATTAACCCTAGAAAAACTTAGTTTAGTTACTGGTAAAGACTTTGATTTATCAGAAGTTGAGAATGTTTTAGAAAGACTTGATTTTAAGTATCGACTAAAAGGTAATTTATTCAAAGTAGAGATTCCCACCAGAAGACAAAATGTTTATGGTTATCAAGATTTAATCGAAGAAATAGTTAGGATTTATGGCTATAACTTGATACCTGTAACTATTCCAGAAACACCCACACCAGGTTACTTGACTAAAAAACAAAAACTACGTAGAGTAATTAAAGACTATTTAGCAAACATAGGATTTAATGAAACTAAAACCTATTCACTTGTAAGCCAAGAGCAAGCAGTTGAATTTGATATAGAAGGACTTTCTGAAGTTAAAATACTCAACCCAATTAACAAATCAAGAAACACTTTAAGGCATTCAATAATACCTTCACTATTAGAGGTATTAAGTTATAATAAAGCGAGAAAACTTAATGATATGAGTTTGTTTGAATTAGGTAAGAGATATACTAATGAAACTGAAACTGAATTGTTAAGCGGATTGATGTATGGAGTCTACTCAACCAGTTCTTGGCAAGGGAAAAAAGAATCCGCTGATTTCTTCTTGTTAAAGGGAGTTGTTGAATCATTATTAAATAAACTCAATATATCTGATTATAAAATATTGGAATCTAAAAATTCGATTCCGAGTTTACATCCTGGGATTTACGCAGATGTGTTCTTAGAAAACGAATACTTAGGTTTTATTGGAAAACTACATCCAAAAAAAGAGCAAATGCTAGGAGTAAAAAACACCTTTGTATTTGAATTAAATTTAGATATTATTGCGAGTAATTATAACCTTGACTTAGTGATGACCAATATTCCTAAGTATCCTGCAGTGACAAGAGATTTAGCTATTGTAATTGCTAAAGATGTCCCAGTTTCTGAATTGGTTAAAGAAGTAAAAATTGCTGGTAAAAAAACGCTTAAAGAGGTAGAAATATTTGATTTATATCAGGGAGAAAATATCGACCAAGATAAAAAATCAGTTGCTCTATCATTGACTTTACAAAGCAATGAAAAAACTCTAGAAGCCAAAGAGGTAGATGTAGTTGTTAATCGTGTGATTAAACATTTGTCTCTAACACTAAATGCAAAACTTAGATAGCTAAAGGCCAATAACTATTGGCTTTTTTTTTACAATAATTTCATGTTCGTTTATATTATTCTAGTTTATCTGATACATTATATATGATATAATCTAGATAACCGAATTTGGGAGGTACTATGAAAAACATTATTGAAGTTAAAGACTTATTTAAAAGTTACGGATTAATTAAGGCTATTGATGGTATAGATTTTTATGTTGAAGAGGGCAGCCTTTTTGCATTTTTAGGTCCAAATGGAGCTGGTAAATCTACTACTATCAATATACTTTCAACACTACTTACAAGTGATAAAGGGTCGATTAACGTTAATGGCTATAATATTGGAGAAAGTGATGATGATATAAGAAGTTCAATTGGAATAGTATTTCAAGATGGAGTTCTAGATTCACTTTTAACCGTTAAAGAAAATATAGAAACTAGAGGTAGTTTTTATGGTTTATCAAAAACTGAGCTACATAAAAGAATTGATGCTGCATTAGATGTTACTGGGATTAAGTCTTTAGCTAACCGTAGATACGGAAGTTTGTCTGGAGGACAAAGAAGAAGAACTGATATTGCAAGAGCATTAATTCATAAACCAAAAATCTTGTTTCTTGATGAACCAACTACTGGATTAGATCCTCAAACTAGAAGAAATGTGTGGGAAACGATTAAGGCACTTCAAGAAAAAGAAAATATGACAGTTTTTCTTACAACTCACTATATGGAAGAAGCTGAGGAAGCTGATTATGTAGTAGTTATAGATGAAGGTAAAATAGTCGCAAAAGGAACACCTACTTACTTAAAAGACACATTCTCTAAAGATTCACTAAGAATAAAGGCGAAAAGCACCTCAAAACTAGAAAAATATCTAAAAAAGAATAAAATCGAATATAGAATAAAAAATGATTTATATATAATTAGACTACTTGAGACTTTAGAAAGTATTCCGATTTTAAATGAAATACAAGATAATCTTGAATCTTTTCAAGTATTCAATGGAACCTTAGATGATGCGTTTATTGAAATTACTGGAAAGGAGATAAGAGAATGATTATAAGTCTAATTAAAAGAAATCTAAAGGTTTACTTTAGAGATCATATGTCTGTATTCTTCTCTATGCTAGGTGTATTTATTATAATTATGCTATACCTTATCTTTCTAGGCGATATGATGGTAAACTATGCTCTATCAGAAGTAAATGATAGTTTTGGTGTAAATATTAGATTCTTGATGGATAGTTGGATTATGGCCGGAGTAATTACCGTAGCTACAATAACCACAACTCTAGGAGCTTATGGAGTAATGGTAATGGACAACTCAAGTAAAGTAATTAATGATTTTAAAGTATCACCAATCAAAAGAACAACTTTAGTTTTATCATATATACTAAGTGCATTTATTGTAGGAGTTATAATGAGTTTGTTATCTTTAGCTTTTGGAGAAACATACATATTGATATCAGGCGGGAAGTTATTGAGTTTTATAGGGTTTTTTAAAACACTTGGCGTTATTATGTTATCTGTTCTTATGAGTTCATCCATAATTTTCTTTATAATTTCATTCATAAAAAGCAATAATGCTTTTGGCGCTGTAAGTACTGTATTTGGGTCTATCATCGGGTTTTTAATGGGTGTCTACATTCCCATTGGGAATTTACCTGATGGAGTTCAATCAATTATAAGATTTTTCCCATTTGCTCACCCTGCAGTTTTAATGAGACAAGCGATGATGAGCGAAGCTGTGGATTTATCTTATATGCCCGAGGAATTTATGGTATTTACTGGTGTAAATTTCAAATATAATGATATAATATTACCGGTCTTCGGACACATACTATTAATTTTAGGAATATCTATCCTATTTTTCATTCTAGGAGTTCTAGTTATTTCAAAAAAAAGAAGGAAGTAGAAAATGAAAAATTTTTATGATTTTACAATTGAACAACTAAAAAACTACCTAATTGAATTAGGGTTTAAAGCATATAGTGCTGACCAATTATTTAAATGGGTCTATGAACAAAAAGTTATAGATTTGGATGAAATGACAAATATTAGCAAACCCCTTAGAGATTCTTTGAAAGAAAATTTGACTTTCAAGGATTTGGAAATACATTCTGTTAGAGAATCTAGCGATGGAACTTTCAAGTTTTTATTTAAGTTAGAAGATGGTAGCTTAATCGAAACTGTATTGATGACATATGACTATGGAAAAAGCGTTTGTGTAACATCTCAAGTAGGTTGCAATATGGGCTGCAGTTTCTGTGCTTCTGGTTTGCTTAAGAAAGCTAGAAATCTAGAGAGATTTGAATTAGTAAGCCAAATAACATCAGTCGAAAACTATCTAAAAATTAAAGCGACTCACACTGTAGTTATGGGTACTGGCGAACCGTTTGATAACTATGACAATGTTATGGATTTTATTAGAATCATTAATTATAAACATGGACTACAAATTGGTTCAAGACATATCACAGTTTCAACGTGTGGTATTGTTCCAAAAATCTATGAATATGCAAGAGAAAGCATCAAAAGCAATCTCGCTATAAGTTTACATGCAGCAAATGATAAACTTCGTGATCGATTGATGCCTATAAATAAAAAATACCCAATCGAGAAGGTTATTGAAGCATGCAAAGCATATTATGATTTAACTAAAAGAAGAATTACATTTGAGTATATCCTACTAAGAGGTGTAAACGATAGTGTTAGCCAAGCTGATGAACTAAGTGATCTGATTAGAGGAATCAATGCTTACGTTAATATTATTCCTTATAACCCAGTTAACGAGTTTAACTTTCAAAAAACTAATCAACAAAACGCTTCAAGGTTCTATTTGCGTTTAACTAAACGTGGAATTAACGCTACCTTAAGGAGAGAACAAGGTTCAGATATAGATGCTGCTTGCGGTCAATTAAGGTATAAACAAGAAGGTAAAAGTTGATTGTAAAAGATTTGACTATACCTATTAAAAATGGTAGAATAAATACGTTAATTTTTTGAGAAAAAGGTGAAAAATCATGAAAAAAGAAGTTAAAAGAATTGCCTTACTTACAGGAGGCGGAGACTGTTCGGGTTTGAACGCGGTTATTAGAGCGGTTGTTAAATCAGCTATATTAAAATATAATTACGAAGTTATTGGATTTATGGGTGGTTACCACGGACTATATACTGACGAATATATTAAGTTAGACTTAAAGACTATTTCAGGAATTTTCCATCAAGGTGGAACAATTCTTAAGATGTCTAATAAAGACAATTTATTTAAGTATAAAGTAACGGATGAAAATGGTAAAACTAAATACAAAGATGTATCAGATA
The DNA here is from genome assembly GCA_964535005.1 of uncultured Candidatus Izemoplasmatales bacterium. GTDB lineage: Bacteria > Bacillota_I > Bacilli_A > Izemoplasmatales > Hujiaoplasmataceae > 4572-104. The sequence goes on along the minus strand of CAZHSG010000001.1, from coordinate 124,099 downwards.
TTGCGGTTGAAAACCTAAAGAAGCACAACGTTGATGCTTTGGTTATTATCGGTGGCGATGGAACACTAACTTCAGCCAGAGATTTTGCTAGAAAAGGCGTTAACATAATTGGTATTCCAAAAACAATTGATAATGATGTACCAGCAACCGAAATTACATTTGGTTACCGTACAGCTTTAGATCACATTATGCTAAGCTTAGATGCATTACATACAACAGCTTTCTCACATGATAGAGTTATGATTCTTGAAGTTATGGGTAGAAATGCTGGATGGTTAGCATTAGAAGGTGGTATTGCTGGTTCAGCTGACGTTATCTTGATACCTGAAATACCTTATGATATAAAATCTGTAGCTAATACTGTATTTGAAAGATATAACAGAGGGTCAAAGTTTACAATCATCTGTATTTCTGAAGGAGCAAAACCTGTAGATGGAGATGTAACAGTTAAAGCAATTGATAAAGACAGTCCTGATTCAATAAAACTTGGTGGAGTTGGTGATATACTAGCTGCAAAATTAGCTAAAATTATTAAGCCAGTAACTGGTCAAGATATTAGAGTTACAAACCTCGGATATATTCAAAGAGGCGGAGTAACTAATACATATGATCGAGTATTAGGAACTAAGTATGGATCTCATGCTGTTGATATGATCGCCAATAGCGAATTTGGTAGAATGGTAGTTATAAGCAATGACAGAATGGATTCAGTTAGAATTGAAGAAGTTGTTGGTTCAGGTGCAGTAGGACAAACAAGTATCGGTGGAGCTAGAATAGTTAATCCTCATGGAGACTTAGTTAATGCTGCTAGAGATATTGGAATTACATTTGGAGATTAATACAAAAAAACTATATAAGGAGGATTTATTATGGAACTTAAAGGAAGTAAAACGGAACAAAATTTGCTTGAAGCTTTTTCTGGTGAATCACAAGCTAGAAATAAGTATACCTATTATGCTTCACGTGCAAAAAAAGAAGGTTATTTAGAAATATCTGATTTCTTTTTAGAAACTGCAGGAAATGAAAAGGAACATGCTGAAATATGGTTTAAACTTCTACACGATGGTGCTGTCCCAACTACATCTGTTAATTTAAAAGATGGAGCTGCTGGTGAACACTACGAGTGGACTGAAATGTACAAAGGTTTTGCTGAAACAGCAAAAGCAGAAGGATTCAAAAAAATCGCTTTCTTATTTGAAAAAGTAGCCAACATTGAAAAAAGACATGAAGAAAGATATCTTAAATTGTTAGCTAAACTTGAAGGTGACTTAGTATTTACTTCTGAAAACGAAGAACAAATTTGGATTTGTACTAACTGTGGACATATTCACGTTGGTAAAAACGCGCCAAAAATCTGTCCAGTGTGTGATCATAAACAAGAATATTTCCGTAAACACGTTGAGTCAATTTAATTATTTTGAAGGCGAAAGCCTTCTTTTTTTTGGCTTTTTTGGTATAATAGTTATACAAACTGATAGCGGAGGTATTTTTTGAAAAAAGGAAGAATAATTAAATTGGTTGGTGGGTTGTATACTGTGCAGGATGATTCCAAGGAAAGAACTGTAGTAAAACCACTCGGTATATTTAGACATAGAAAGATATCACCTAAAGTAGGCGATATTGTTGACTTTGATAACGACAGCATTTTAAAAGTTTATGAAAGACAAAACGAACTCTATAGACCAACAATCAGCAATGTAGACCAAGTGCTTTTAGTTAATTCAGCTAAAAAGCCGAATTTTAGTTTTCTATTGCTTGATAAGTTTTTAGCTATGATTGAAGCCTTTAGTATTAAAACAATTATTATCGTCACTAAAGTAGATTTACTCAGCGAACAAGAATCAATAGATTTAAAAGATAAATTAACTTACTATGAAAAGTATTTCAAAATTATCTATTTTAGTAAAATTACCGAAGAAGGTGTAGAAGATATACTAAAAATAACTGAAGATAAAGTTAACGTATTGGCTGGGCAAACCGGCGCAGGGAAATCCACTATGCTTAACACGATAGACCCTAAGCTAAACCTAGAAACTAATGAAATATCTAAAGCTTTAGGTAGAGGTAAACATACTACAAGGCATGTTGAATTGTTTGAGTTTGGAAATGGTTATATAGCTGACACTCCTGGATTTTCTAAGTTAGAATTCCTAGATTTCAAAGCCGATAATTTAAAATACTATTATCCAGATTTTTTTGAGATGAGTAGTAAATGTAAGTTTCATGAATGCAATCACATTCATGAACCAAACTGTGAAGTAAAAAGATTAGTAGAGGCCGGAGAGATACTTAGAGTTAGATATGACAACTATGTAACCATATATAAAGAGATAGAGGCTATTAAACCAATGTATAGGAGGGATGACAAATGATTTGTTCACCATCATTTTTGTCGTGTGATTTTAACAAATTAGAATCTGAAATTAAATCAATATCAGCAGCTAAATGGATTCATTTTGATGTTATGGATGGTAAGTTTGTTCCTAATGCTACCTATGATTTTAATATGTTAAAAATTATCAAACAGATTTCTAATCAATTTTTTGATTGTCATCTAATGATAAGAGATCCAGGAAGATTCTTGATGAAATATATCTTAGCTGGTGCGGACTTAATAACATTTCACTATGAAGCAACTGATAGAGCATTATCATTAATCAAAGTAATAAAAACCAATGGTGTTAAGGCGGGTATATCCATCAAGCCAGGCACAGATATTGACGTGCTTGATAGCTTGCTACCCGAAGTGGATTTGGTGTTGATTATGAGTGTTGAACCTGGAAAAGGTGGGCAAAAATTTATTAAAGAATCATTAGAAAAAATAAGATATCTAGATCAAAAAAGAAAAGAATTGAATCTAAAGTTCTTAATTGAAGTTGATGGTGGAATTAACAATGAGACTGCACTTCTTGTGAAAGAAGTTAACTGTGATGTGATTGTTGTAGGTTCATACATCTTTAATAGAGACAATAGAAACGTCATAATTTCGGAGCTAGAAAATGTTTGATAAAATAAAGATATTTTGCGGACCAAATGATTACGATTTTGATCATCTATACTTTGAAGAAGCCAATGAGTTTTTAGTTGGAGTTGATTCAGGGTTGGAATATTTAGGTAAACTAGATAAAGAAATAGACCTAGCTGTGGGGGATTTTGATTCAATTAATCCCGAAAAATACAAAGATATAAAGAATAAATGTCTTCACATAATTAAATTAGACAAAGACAAAGCTATGACGGATTTAGCATTCACTCTAGACTATATCTATAATAATATGGACTATAATGAAATCGAAGTTTATGGTGGTATTAGTGGTAGAGTTGACCACTTTTTAGCAAATGTTAACTTAATAAAAAAATTTGATTTTACCATGAAAGATGATAAACACTATATCTATATGTTAAGAAAAGGTAAACATAAAATAAATAACTATAAAAAATATATATCTTTCTTTGCAATCGAAGATTGTTATAATTTATCAGCTAGAGGGTTTAAGTTCCCGTTAAATAATTATTACCTTAGCATTAATGATTCTCTATGCGTTTCAAATGAAGGTAATGGTGAAGTAGAGTTTACAAAAGGTAAAATGTTAGTGATTTGTAATGATGATTAAATAATCACAGAGAAAACACTTTATATTCACAGAAAAAGAAAATTTAAAATATATAATGTATATTAAGCAAGAAGAGGTGACCAAATGAAAAAACTATACGTATTTTTAAGTCTACTACTAGTTACTGGGTTACTAGCTGGTTGTACAGGTATCTTTGAAACTGTTCCTCAGGATCAAATTACCTTCTTAACAAGTAGTAAAACAACTACAACTACAAGTAACACCATAGATAAAAATCTAATTTTGTCTGATGTTTACGAAATCATATATTCAGAGATTTATGAAGAAGTTAAGGCTGAAGTAATGACTAATATTTCTGAAGAAAGATTTGATGAAATATATTCTGATATAATTGATGATTTATTGTTTAAGATTGCGGATGGATCTATTTCAATCACGCCCCAATCAATAATTGATATGATAAACATCGTGGAAAATACCACCGCTAATTCAGTTGTGGGTGTTTCTGCGTTCAACGATTATGGTGTGGAAATTTCAATCGGTTCCGGTGCAATATATAAACAAGTTGGCGATAAATATTATGTCATTACCAATAATCACGTTGTTGAAGAAGGAACTTCGTTTACAATTCATTTTGAAGATGGATCTGAAATAGGCGCTCTGTTAAGAGGCGTTGACGACCTAGTTGATCTAGCTGTCCTATATTTCATTACTGATGATGAATACCCAGTAGCTGATTTTGGTGACTCAAGTTTAGTTGAAAAAGGTGATGTAGTTTTAGCTGTAGGAAATCCAGGCGGTTATGATTTCTATGGTTCTATAACAATGGGTATTGTATCAGGGCTAGATAGATATTTTGACATTGATAATGATAATATTAACGATATGTTTGTGAACTACATTCAACACGATGCTGCAATTAACAGCGGTAATAGTGGTGGAGCATTATTTGATATGAATGGGGATATAATCGGTATTAATGTAATCAAACTTTCAGCAACTGATATCGAAGGAATGGGTTTTGCTATACCTAGCAACTTAGTTTCGGCAATCTGTGACGATATAGAAGAATTTGGTTATTCTAAACAAAAACCAGTATTAGGTATCAATTTTATTGAAATTAGAGGTCATCTAGACTTATTTGAAGCTAATGAAATAGTTATTCCTGATGAAATCGAAGACGGTTTTTACATCTTTGAAGTCACTGCAGGTGCTAGTTTTGATGGATATGTTCAAGCGGGGGATATTATTACTAAGATTGGTGATATTGATTTAACCACTGCAGAAAACTTTGTATTATTATTTTCTCAATATATAGTTGGAGATACGATTTCAATAACACTATATCGTGATGGTGGATATATCACCTATAACGATATAGAACTCAAAGCAAAGGTGGCTGATTAACATGAAGAAATTATATATATTTATAGGGGTTATTTTAACTGTATTTCTGGGATTTTCTATTAATAGAGTATTAGGAGAATCACCAGTAACAACGACAACAATTATTTCAGAAGAAATGTCTGATGGGTTAACTCATACAGTTGTATTAACCTCTGAATCAGAAGACGGAGAATATTATTATTACACAGGCTATCAAGATTTGATAAATCAAATATATGCAGATATATATGATGATGTTCATGATCAAATATATGCAGAAGTTATTGAACAGTTAGGACAAGAATTTTATGATGAAGTCTATGGATTAGTAGAAGCTGAATTAGTTAATTTGTTATCTGAGGATGAATTTGAATTATATGTTCAGAATTTTCAAGATAAAATTCATGCTGTTGTAGCAATAGCAGAAAAAAGTGTGTTTGGTATAAACAATAATTTAGCTCAAGGCGAAATGTTCATAGGCTCTTGTGTTGTTTATAAATATGATTCAGCAAGTGACCTATACTATATTATAACTAACCAACATGTAATAGCTGATGGTGAAAGTTATGAAATATATTTTCCAGATGAATCCACAGTTCCTGCCACATTAATTGGCTATGATACTGAAGTAGATATAGCTGTGTTAACTTTTAAAGCTGGAGATTATACCGATATTGTAGTAAGTGAATTAGGCGATACTGATGAGGTTGAAGTTAGTGAGTTCTTACTAGCGGTTGGTAATCCACAAGGATATAGCTTCTATAACTCTGTAACAATGGGAATCGTTTCTGGAGTAGATAGAAAAGTTGATTCCAATCGTTATGTCGATTATGTTCAACACGATGCTTCAATTAATGGTGGTAACAGTGGTGGACCTATCTATAATATTGATGGTGAAGTTATTGGAATTAACGTGCTTAAACTAGCTGATGTCGAAATTGAAGGAATGGGATTTGCCATTGCTATCAATTTAGTAAAAGAAGTAATCGAAAGAATCGAATCAGGCAATATGCTAACAGATACAATAATGCCTAGAATTGGTTGTACTTATACAGTTGTTGAAGAAAAAATTGATGGTACAGATATCTTCCTTGAAAAAGTTACTATAAATGGTACTGTTCAACTTAATCTTTCCATACCATTACCTACTGGAATTGTTGATGGGTTAGTTATTAGAGATATTACTGACGGTGGAACATTGTTTGATTATCTAAAAACCGGTGATTTGATAGTTGGAATAAATAGCTATCATATTACGGATGAAATAAGTTTCCAAGATCACTTATACGCCAATTATTATGCTGGAGACATAGTTACGATTTATTATTATGAGTTTGATGAAGTAAACCTTGATTATAATCAAGATCTTATGTCAGTTACAGTGAGATTAAAATAAAGAAAAAGCAGAGATTTCTCTGCTTTTGCTTTTCTTTAATTTAGGTAAAAATCTAAGCTCTGTTTACTTTTCCGCTTTTTAACGCTCTAGCAGAAACGTATACTTTCTTAACTTGACCATCTTCATCAATTACTTTAACTTTTTGAAGGTTAACCTTCCATTGTCTTTTGGTAGCGTGCATTGAATGGGAACGGTTATTCCCAGACATAGTTTTCTTACCTGTAACACTGCATTCTCTTGCCATGATATCACTCCGTTTCTGTAAAGATTTTAGCATTACTTATTTTATCACATATTAGAAAAAATGCAAGAAAAATAACACATAAAATGCATGTATTTTTTTTGGCGTCCAAAGTAATTGCAATAATTTTCTGTATATGATATAATTATATTGCTTTTTTTGATTGAAAATTATGGAAAAATATCGTATAAAAACACTAAAAAAAATTAAGAAAATTAAGGGAGATTTATTATGTCAACGCATCAATTAGATGGTACCTTGTTTAAAACACTTATAACAAATGGTAGCATCAAGCTAAGAAACAATATGGAGTATATTAATGATTTAAACGTATTTCCTGTACCAGATGGAGATACTGGGTCTAATATGTCAGCTACAATGTCAGCTGGCGCTAAATCAATTGAAAATTCTGATGAAAAATCAATTGGGAACATATCTAAAATTGTCGCTAGAGGAATGTTAATGGGAGCTAGAGGAAACTCTGGAGTTATCCTATCTCAACTATTCAGTGGGATTGCAAAAGGACTCAAAGGCTATGATGTAGCCGATCCAGAGGTCTTTTCAAATTCATTAAGACTAGGCGTAGAACAAGCATACGCTGCTGTTATTAATCCTGTAGAAGGAACAATATTAACCGTTTCTAGAGAAGGTGCTGATAAAGCAGTTTCAGTTGCTGGATCTATAGTGGACTTTGAACAATTATTTGTTGAATACATAGAAGAACTTGATGCTTCATTAATTAGAACTCCGGATTTATTACCTATACTAAAAGAAGTAGGGGTTGTCGATTCTGGAGGTGCTGGATTTATTGAAATAGTTAAAGGGATGTTTGATGCCTTAAAAGGAAAAATCTACGAAAACAAAGTAACCCAAAGTGAATATAAAGTAAATCTAACTAATATTCAACATATTGAAGGTGAAGATTTTGGTTATTGTACAGAATTCATCATGCAAATTGAAAAAATGAATGAATTTGATCAAGCAACCTTTACAGAGATGATACACCCATTGGGAGACTCTCTAGTTGTAGTACAAGATGAAAATATTTTAAAAGTACATATACATACTAAAACACCTGGGGATGCATTAAATCTTGCTCAACATTATGGATTCTTTATTAATATGAAAGTAGAAAACATGAATTTACAACATACTGAAGTTTTACTACATCAAACAGCTGAATACCAAGATGATTGCGATTGTGGTCATGATCATTCCCATAGTGTAGCTCCTAATTTAAAGAAAAAGTATGCTTTAGTAGCTGTAGTTAATGGAGAAGGACTAAAAGAAACATTTATTGAAATGGGTTGTGATTACATTATTGAAGGTGGACAAACAATGAATCCTTCAGTAGAAGACTTTGTAAAAGCAGTTGAAAAAATTAATGCAGACCATATCATAATTATTCCAAACAATAAAAACGTTATGTTATCAGCTGACGCAGCTGCAGATATGATTGAAGATTATGACGTAAGAGTACTTAAAGCAAAAACTATTTCACAAGGATATGCTGGATTGACTATGTTTGATGCTACTCAAGGTATCGAAGAAAACTTAACTGAAATGAACGAGTATATCGGAAAAGTAAAATCTGGTGAAGTAACCTATTCAATAAGAGATAGCAAAATAAATGGTGTTGATATCAAAAAAGATCACTTTATGGGAATCTTCAATGGTAAAATCATCACAAGTAACGAAACAAGAATTCAAACATGTGAACATCTATTAAATGATATGATTGATGAGGACACAGAAATTGTAACTGTAATGCACGGTGTTGATGTGACAAATGAAGAAGTGGCTGACTTAGAAAAATATGTAGCAGACTCATTCTCAGTTGAAGTTGAAATCATCAACGGTGGACAAAATATATATTCATATATAATAACAGTTGAATAGAAATTATTAGGGGTATTGTTTGATACCCCTTTTTTTTATATAATAGACTTGGTATTATTTTTTAGGAGTCCAGATGAGTCGTCTTACTGATGTTAAGGGTATCGGTCCAAAAACCGTAATTAAACTAAATAACCAAGGAATCGAAACAGTAAATGATTTATTGTTTTCTTTTCCTATGAAATACGAAACCCATAAGATTTGTACTTTTGAAGAGATTGAAATTGACAAAAACCTAACTTTAGAAGTAAAAGTCCATAAAGCAGCGAAAATATATTTTATCAGAAAACATTTAGATAAACTAAGTGTTCAAGTAGAAATTAATCATCTTGTGTTTTACGCAAATATATTTAATCGTAGATTTTTATCGAAATTTCTAACCATAGGAACTGAAATTGTTATAACAGGGAAGTTTCTTAACAACCTATCTAGTTTTACGGCTAGTAGTATAGTTTTGAAAAAAAACTACAAATCAGGAATAATTCCTGTTTATAATCTAAAAGAAATCAAAGAGGCAACTTCAAGAAAAATAATCAAAGAAATCCTGTCCTTTGATTATCAATTAAATGAAGCGCTACCTGACTATTATCTACAAAAACATAGAATACCAGAGATTAACGAATTGATAAATAAAATTCATAATCCCCAATCTCAATCTGATATTTACATATCAAAAAAAAGAATTGTCTATGAAGAATTATTAGAATTCGCAATTAGAATCGAGACTCTTAAACAACTTAATCAAAGTATAGTTACAATAAAAAAGAAATATGATATAGAGTTAGTAAGGGAATTTATTAAAACTTTACCATTTACGTTGACTAACGACCAACAAACCGCTACTAACGATATTTTCAGAGATCTTAAAAATAACAAACAAATGAATCGTCTATTACAAGGTGATGTCGGCTCGGGTAAAACAATAATAAGTGTAATTGCAAGTCTAGCAGTAGTAACTTCGGGCTTTCAAGTAGCTATAATGGCTCCTACACTAGTTTTAGCGAAACAACACTACAAAACCTTTAATAAATATTTAAAGGACTTTGGAGTTAACATCAGTCTTTTGACAGCTGATATTCCTATAAAACAAAGAAGACTAATTATTGAAGATATTAAGAATAACCAAGTTAGTATAATAATTGGAACCCATACCTTAATTCAAGAGAATATTGATTTTCATAATCTAGGATTTATCGTAATCGATGAGCAACATCGATTTGGGGTTAAACAGCGAAGAGAATTACGACAAAAAGGTGCGACCCCTGACATATTATTAATGAGTGCAACACCAATACCAAGAACGCTAGCTATATCAATATATAAAGATATAGATATCTCTTTCATAAAAGAAAAACCTGAAGGTAGAAAAGATATAATAACTGAGATCATTGAATTCGAGAAGTTGGATGATTTATTGAAAAAACTTGAACCGGAATTAAATCTACACCATCAAGCATATTTTATTTGTCCAAAAATTCAAGAATCTGAGACGTCAGCCAAAATTTCTGTGGATGAAGTCTATGAAATGCTAAATCATAAGGTTTGTAATAAATATAGAATAGATATACTACACGGTAAATTAAAGGATGAAGTAAAAACCGATGTATTAAGTAAGTTTTATCGAAATTTTACACAAATATTGGTATCTACAACAGTGGTTGAAGTTGGGGTTGATGTAAAAAACGCCACAGTTATGGTAATTATGAACGCAAATGCATTCGGTTTAGCTCAATTACATCAACTTAGAGGTAGAATTGGTAGAGATATTGATCAATCATACTGTTATTTAGTAGTTGACGATTTACTTGAAGCAAGCGAAAGACTCAATGTTTTAAAAAATACTAATGATGGATTTTTAATCAGCGAGTATGATTTATCAATTAGAGGTCCTGGTGAAGTGTTTGGTAAAGTTCAATCCGGGATACCTACATTCAAGATGGCTAATCTAATAAATGATCAAGAAATTTTAACCGCAGCATTCGCCGATGCTATAGAGATAATTCATCGCGAAGACATCAAGTCAAAAAAACTCAGAAATAAAGCAATAAAAGCAATTGAATCTTATAATTTAGATTAAGATGTGGTATACTAATTTATTATAGAGGTGAGGGAAAATGATTAGAATAGCTGTAGACGCGATGGGTGGAGATTTCGCCCCAGAAGAACAAATATTAGGGTCAATGTTGGCCATCAAAAAAATAGATGATATTGAAATAATTTTATTTGGCGATGAAGGAGTTATCAAACCTTTATTAACCAATCCAGAAAGGATTACAGTTGTTCACGCACCTTTTGTAATACCAATGGGAGAAAAGAATCCAATTCAAGCAATTAAAGGAAATAGAGAAACTGGTTCAATGGCAAGAGCTTTAGCAACTTTAAGAGCCGAAGAAGCCGACGCTGTAGTATCTAGTGGAGCTACCCAAGCATTAATTGCTGGAGCCCATATTTTAGTCAGAAGAATGAAAGGTTTTAAAAGGACTGCTATAGCACCATTAATTCCTTCAATTTCAGGGAAACCAACAATCTTATTAGATGCTGGTGGTAATTTAACAATCAAACCAGAATATATGCTTCAACAAGCGTATTTCGCAAAAATATATGCACAAGAGGTCCTAAATGTTAAAAATCCTGTTGTAGGGTTAATTAACATCGGTACAGAACCTGGAAAAGGTAGAGAACTTGATCACGAAGTATTTGATTTATTTACAGAAACAGATTTATTTGAGTTCTATGGAAATATGGAACCCAAAGAAGTTTTAGATCCCCCATGTGATATTATGATTAGTGATGGCTTCACTGCTAATATAGTAATGAAAACAATTGAAGGAACAGCTAAGGGAATGGGAAAATTCCTTAAACAAAACCTAACTAGTTCATTTTTTGGTAAAATCGGTGCTTTATTAGCGAGAAAAAACCTAAAGAACTTCAAAAAATCAATTGATGCTTCAGAGATTGGTGGAGCGGTTATTTATGGTTTATACAAACCAGTAATCAAAGCGCAAGGTTCTTCAAAAGCTTACGGGTTCTATAATGGAATAAGACAAGCTGCAGAAATATGTAGAAAAAATGTATTTGAAAAAGTAAAAGCACATTTAGATGCACAGAAGGAAGCAGAAAATGAGTAAAGACATAAAAGAACTAGAAAAATATTTTAATCTGAATTTCAATGATTTTAATCTATTAAAAAGAGCTATGATGCATTCTTCATACGCTAATGAAAATAATAAAATAAGTAACGAAAGGCTTGAGTTTTTAGGAGATGCTGTATTAGATTTAGCAGTTGCTGGATTTCTTTTTGATCATATTAATGAGTCAGAAGGTGTGTTAACTAAAAAAAGAGCTCAAGAAGTTTGTGAACAATCTTTGTATATCTATGCTAAAAGCATTGATTTAGGAGCTTTCCTGCTTCTAGGTAAAGGTGAAGAAATGTCGGGTGGCAGAGAAAAACCTGCACTTTTAGCTGATGCATTTGAAGCTTTGTTAGGCGCGATTTATATTGATAAGGGTTACTCAGAAACCTATAAAGTATTAGAGAAAGTAGTGTTTCCTGCAATCCTAAAAAACATTGATGAAGAAGACAGTGACTTTAAGAGCAAACTACAAGAATTAGTACAATCAGATAAAAGAACTTTGGAATATAAGATTATCTCCGAAAGCGGACCCGCTCATGATAAAGAATTTAGAGCTAGAGTTTATATGGATCAAACCATAATTATGGGTGAAGGTATAGGAAAATCAAAGAAAGAAGCAGAACAAAATGCAGCTCGAGCAACTTTAGATAAACTAGCTAAAAAATAAATAGAGGTGTCATATGGACTATGCAGTAATTAAAAGACTTATAGAAGAAGAAATCATCGATTTTGATAAACTTCTCTTAAAAAATTATAAAAACATTGGCTTATCTGAGATAGAGGCCTTTTTACTGATAGAATTACACTCACAGAAAAAGGCAGGTATAACTTTTATCTCTCCTTCAAAATTAGTGAAAAAACTTACTATATCAGAAGATAAATTATTGCAGACATTAGATGGACTAATTTCAAAAAAATATTTAAACATCCGTTTAGTAAAAGAAAAAAACAAAAAAGAAACAGAAGATTTTTCACTAGACAATACAGTAGCGAAATTAATAGATGTTTATAAAGCAAAAATAAAACACGAGATAACTGACAATAAAAAAACCTTCGACTCAGTTGAAGAAGAAATAGTGGAATTATTAGAAAATCAATTTCAAAAACAACTTAAACCCTTAGAAATTGAATTGATTCAAAAATGGATAGGTGAAGATAAATATAGTGTAGGAGAAATAAGGAGAGCTACTTTAGATGCGATAAAGGCAAATAAATCATCAATTAGTTATGTAGATGGGGTTTTGCTTAAACGCGGTAAAAATAAAGGGAAAACTAAAATAACTCAATATGACACTGAGAAACCAGAAGCTTTGAAGGCGTTTTTTAACTCATGGGAACAAAAGTAACTGAAGCAAAATTTATCTACCAAGAGATATCCAAATTATATCCTGAAGCAAAATGTGAACTCAACTATAGAAAAGACTATGAGCTAATTATCGCTATAATGTTGAGTGCACAGACCACAGATATATCAGTTAACAAAGTAACTGCTATTTTATTCGAAAAATATCATAGTGTTGAAGACTTCGCTAATGCTAGTTTAGAGGCATTACAAAACGATATTAAACGGATAGGGTTATTTAGAAATAAATCTAAGAATTTAAAACGATTAGCTGAGATTTTAGTTAAAGACTATAATTCTATCGTTCCTAATACGCAAGTCGATTTAGAAAAATTACCTGGCGTGGGAAGAAAGACCGCTAATGTATTCCTAGCTGAATTCTATCATGTACCAAGAATTGCAGTGGATACTCATGTTTCAAGAGTTTCCATACGATTAGGCTTCGCAAACGAAAAAGACACACCAAATAAAATTGAAGAAAAACTGAAAGATATATTTGATGAATCTATCTGGATTGATCTTCATCATAAATTTATATTCTTTGGTAGATACTTCTGTAAAGCTAAAAAACCAAATTGTATTAATTGTCCAATTATAAAATATTGTAAAAGCCCAGTCTTATAATGACTAGGTTTTTTTTGTCTAAATATAGAGGGAAAGTGATAATCGGTTGAAGAAAAAACACAAAAAAATCAATAAAATATACTTACATTCTAATAAAATATACTTTATAATAGACTTTGATAAATAAAATAAGTCATTTTTAAAAAATACTATGGAGGAAAACATGGATATTAATTTAGGTGTTAGTTTGATAAGAAGAAGGGAAGAAATGTATAACTTCTATTATAGAGGTATTGGGGATCGAGTGAAAAAAAGAAGAAAGGAATTATACTTAACTCAAGAGTCTCTTGCAAAAGGCATTTGTTCAAATACATATATTTCTAAAATCGAGAACAACAAGATTGTAGTTAATAAAGAACATCTATTCCTAATTATGGAGAGAATGGGGTTACCAATCGACAGAATTGGATTTCCAGAAAAAATGGTTGAAAGTTTAGAAAAATCCATTAAATACTTTTTTTATAAAGACTTAGAATCATATCAAGAACTATATGAAGAAGTGGATAAATATGAATATGGAATTCTTGTTTTTGTAATTAGACTAGGCTATTTCATTCTGTTTGAAGATTTCGAGAACGCTAAAATCATATATGATGATATGTATAGGTATCTAAGTTCACTCGAGGATTTTGGATTCGCAACATTTTTGATTTATGGATGTTTTTATAACGTCGCCGTTAATGATTATCAAACAGCAAGAATGATTTTGGAATCAATAAAGGACAAAATGCATAATGATGAAATGCTATATGGTCTTTACACTTACTTGAAATTTGTAGTTTATGGAAATTTAAATCTGATTAATTATTCTAGAGATGGACTTGATATTGCTAGAAATATTTTTATGAGCCATGGTAACTTGAAAAGAATGAATGATACATTGGTTATTTCTAATACATTTAAAGCAATTGAAGGATCACATAAAATAGTTAAATTTGAAAATAACCAGTTAAGTAGTTTAACTAAAACAGAGAAAAATAATTATTTAATAGTACTAGCCTATTCAAGCGGTAGAATACTTGAATACTTAGAAAAAATGGACCCAGAAGGAGATAATTACCTTATGGGTTTATATTTAAAGGCAAATCATTTGTTTAATATAAGTAAATTTGAGGAATATAAAGAAGTCAAAAAGACAATAAACGATCTTCACTATCAACGAAAATCAGATTTAGACTTCGGTAATATACTCAAATTAGAAGAAAACAATGATAAATCATTTCTTAAAGATTATTTAATTAATTACGTGCTTCCCTATGTTACAAAAAATCAAAATTTATATATAATGAAAATTATTACAAATCAAATAGTAGATATTCTATCTGGTAAAAAAAGGTATAAAGACGCTTTAAACTACTATAAAAAGTATGATTCAACGAAATTAAGATTACAAACCTGTAAAAAAATAACTCTATAAAAAGAACTCTTCATTTTCAAAATGAAGAGTTTATATTTTATAAAATTTTTAATATCTGATTAGCTAAATTTAAGTATTGCATTCCAGCACGGTCGGTTTCCGGATAAATACTGTTATCACTTGGTACGATTGGAAGTTCAGCTAATAATTCAACAAGTAATTCATCAGCGACTCTTTTTCCACCACCTTTACCAAAGATAAAGTGTTTTTCATCATTTACCATATAGTAAGACATATTCTCAACAACACCAATAACTTCTTGGCCTAAATCTTTAGCTGCGAATCCAGCTTTAATTGCAATGTGTGATGCGTTTGCTTGAGGAGTCGTTACGATAATCATTTTAGCATCTTTAGCGAATCCTTTGATGTCCATCATTACATCACCAGTTCCTGGTGGTAGGTCAACTAAAAAAAAGTCGATTTCTCCATTCCATATTGTATCTTCAAAGAAAAGCTTTAATACTTTACCAAGCATTGGCCCTCTTAACATTAAAGCACGGTTTTTCTCTACTAGATACTCAGTAGAAATCATTTGAATTCCATCTTTTTCAAATGGATATATTTTACCATCTTTATTACCAATTAATTGATGTTCAGTAGCACCCAATATTTTAGGCATATTAGCACCGTATACATCAGCGTCAATGATAGCGACCTTTTTATTTAATCTCATTAATGCATATGCAAGATTAGCGGTAACAGTTGATTTACCAACTCCACCTTTACCTGAAGCAATCAATATTGTTTTTGCAGTTGCATTAGCTGTTTTAGCTTGGACGAAATCAATTTTTAGTCCAGTATATCCTAAATCTATTTTAACAACTTTAGCAATTTCTCTTGTTAATTGTTTGATAACTTCTGGAGTTTTTTCTTTGACCTCAATAACAAACATAACTGTATTTGTTTCATCATCAATTCCACAATGCTTTATAGCTTTGTATTCGTGAAAGCATAAATTGGTTGTAGGGTCTTTTAAATCTTTAAGACTTTGTTTTATTTGAGTTATTTTATCCATAATATCTCCTCTTTTTCATAAACCAATATATATTATAACGCATTTAAATAGTAATGCAAAACAATTTGATTTTTTTTAGATATAGGGGGGTATTCCCAGCATATTTTTCTTGACATTAAAAAGAAAAAAAAGTATAATTGATTTGCTGTGATGAGGTGATGAGATTGAAATGGACAATTCATGAGCTTATTAAAAGAGTGAAAGCAGATAGTGACCTTGACTTCAAACTTGAATTACAAGGGTATATAACTGAAAAGGAAGAGGATTTAGTAAGGATATCTACGACTGAAGTTAGCGGGTATTTTGACTACTATAAGGACGAAGGTTTGTTCGTGTTTGACTTGGATATCCAGACTACACTTACAATGTTGTGCTCTCTTACTTTGAAGGAAGTTTTAGTTGAATTAGACTTTAGTTCACAGTTAAACTTTTCCACTGAATATATTGATGATGATACACATCTTTTAGAAGGTATCACAGTCGATCTAGATCAATATATCTTCTCAGAGATATTAATTGAAAAGCCAATGAAGGTTTATGACCCTAATGCTTTGAAAGAATATAAAGAAGAGATATTTAAAGCCAGTGAAGAAGAGTTGATTACTAGCAGCCCGTTTGCTAAGATGAAAGAGTAGAGGAGGAATAAAGATGGCAGTACCATTCAGAAAGATTAGTAAGTCTGTAAAAAGAAAAAGAAGAACTCATTTTAAATTACAAACTCCTACTATGGCAGTATGTCCTAATTGTGGAGAAGTAACATTAAGTCATACAGTTTGTAGAAAATGTGGTTATTACAAAGGAAAATTGGTTAAAGAACCTAAAGCAGAAAAAGTAGAGCAAGAATAAAAGAAAAAGATACGTTGAAAATTCAACGTTTTTCTTTTGCAAAAATATATATATGTTATAATTAAATAGGTGATAAAATGGAAAAGCATATTCCGGTATTATTAGAAGAAGTAATATCTAATTTAAATATTAGAGATCATAAGATTTATGTTGATATGACTTTAGGTGGAGCCGGTCATTCATCAGAAATTCTTAGAAGAATTCCCAATGGACATCTTTATGGAGTTGATCAAGATGATTTCGCAATAAAGAAAGCTAATGAAAAACTAGCTGATTTTTCTAATTATACAATCATTAAAGACAATTTTATCAACGCAAAACAAAGACTTTGTGATTTAGGAATAACCGAAGTAGATGGTATTCTATTTGATTTAGGTGTTTCTTCATATCAATTTGATATTGCAGGAAGAGGTTTTTCTTATAAATTTGATAATGAGTTAGATATGAGAATGAATCCAGATGACAGCCTTACTGCTAAAATAATAGTTAATACTTATTCATACCAAGATTTAGCTAATATTTTCTTTAGATACGGAGAAGAAAAGTTCTCTAGAAGCATAGCTAAAAACATAATTAATACTAGAGAAGAAAACCCAATTAATACCACTTTTGAATTGGTTGATATAATCAAAAAATCGATGCCACACAAAGTTTTAAATAAAAAGGGCCATCCTGCTAAAAAAACATTTCAAGCTCTTAGAATAGCAGTTAACGATGAATTAAATAGATTTGAAGAGGCGTTAGAAGCTGCGATAAGTATATTGGCACCTAAAGGTAGATTGGCTGTTATAACTTTCCACTCATTAGAGGATAGACTTTGTAAACAAATATTCAGAAAACATTCAACAATTGATATACCTAGAGGGGTACCAATTATTATTACTGAAACACCATTACTTAGACTTATTAATAGAAAAATTATTATCGCTGGTGAAGAAGAATTGGCATTAAATAATCGCGCTCACAGTGCTAAGTTGAGAGTGGTTGAAAAAAATTAAGGAAATATCTGTTGACATATGATACTGTTTCATGATATCATATTTTTGCGTCAAAACGCAGGTGTAGTTCAACGGTAGAACTTCAGCCTTCCAAGCTGACTACGAGAGTTCGATTCTCTTCACCTGCTCCATTTCAATTATATCGATTTTATAATATAGTAAAAACGGCTAAATCTAGCCGTTTTTATTTTGAGTACATATATACCAGCTTACCGGAGTGCACGTGGAGAGTATCGAAAGTATACGATTTTTTGATAAACCAATAATATTTATTACAATAATCAAAAGTAAAATTGAAAATTCAAAAATCTTAAATTCTATAATTTGGCAGTAGGATTTATTATTGGATTAGTAATACAAATCTATCGTTCTGAAATACTGTGATGTTGAAACAAACTTGCATTACTTGAATAATAGATTTCCTGAAGAAACATATATATTGTTACTTAGTTATTATAAAACATACAAGAAAACATATAAGATATTGCTTTCTTGTATTTAATTTGCTATAATAATTATACAAGATTGGAGTAGATATTATGGCTTATAAACCACCTTACACAATAACATCAAAGATGCTTGATTACATTGGTGAAATCATGAAATATATAGGACGTTTAACTAGTGGTAATGGTTTAGATAATAAACCGAAACTGAGAAGATCAAACAGAATTAAATCTATTTATTCTTCATTGGTAATTGAAAATAATGTCTTATCTGAAAAACAAGTTAAAGATATTATAAATGGAAAACTTGTTGTTGGTCCAAAAAAAGATATTTTAGAAGTTAAAAACGCAATTAGAGTATATGATGATATTTTAACTATAAATCCATACAATCTTGAAGAACTATTAAAATATCATAGAATAATGTTAGAGTCGTTAATTAATGATAACGGACATTATCGAATTCATCAAGAAGGAGTGTTTGATGGCGACCAAGTCATTCATTATGCACCTTCACACGAATTAGTTCCTGAATTAATGAGCAATCTATTTGATTACTTAAATAATTATGATGAGAATATTTTGATTAAGTCATGTGTTTTTCATTATGAAATTGAATTTATTCATCCTTTTTCAGATGGTAATGGTCGGATGGGTAGATTATTCCAAACATGTTTATTGGCTTCAAAGGAAAAAATATTTACTTACCTACCTATTGAATCTATAATTGAAGAACGACAAGATGAATATTACAATGTTATAAATCAAAGCAATAAAAATGGCAGTTCAAATTTGTTTATTGAGTTTATGTTGGATGCTATTTTGGAAACAATTAAGAGAATATTAACATCATCAAAAGATATAAATGAGTCTGTAAGTATTCAAGTCAAGAGATTGTTAATAATCATGCAAGAAGGAATACCTTATACTACACAAGAAATTATGAAATTATTGAAAATGAAATCTCGTGTATCCTGTAAGAAGAACTACATTAATCCATCAATGTCTATTGGTTTAATCAAAATGACAATTCCTGATAAGCCACAAAGCCGTAATCAACGCTATATTAAAGTGTAGAATATAAAAACGCACAAGATAACATTTAAGATAACATATAAGATAACAGATTTGTAATAATAATATCTAGGCCTAAATAATAACAAGCACTACTAATATTACAATTACTGTACTGTATTATAACTAATCTATAAATTTTCCGAGTTAAAATATGCAAACAACTAACTCGTATGTATATTGTGCTAATAATCCAGTGGTGTAGCAAGAAGTGATAATATATTTTAAAAAATATTTTTTAATAAATCTGTACTATAAAACTGTTTAGGGCAATATTTGCCTAAAACGCATATGATAAAAGTGCGATAACCGCCTATTATTTATTTACTTTAAGGGCGATTCAGTGTATAATGTCATTAAAGGTGGTGTTATTATGAATCTAAAAGAGTTAAGAAAATATAAGCAATTAACACAAAAAAAGGCTTCAGAGTTTGTCAATATACCTTTAAGAACATATAAAGACTACGAAAATGATGATAGAAAAGTCGGAACTATTAAATATGATTATATAATCAATAAACTTAATAATTATGGATATATAGATGAGGAACATGGAATTCAGACTATAAATGAAATTAAAAAAATATGTAATAATGTTTTAATTAAATTCAATGTTGAATACTGCTATTTGTTTGGATCATATGCTAAAGACAAAGCGAATGAAAAAAGTGATATCGATTTACTTATTTCTACATCAATAACTGGAATAGATTTTTATGGGCTAGTTGAAGAGTTAAGAGTGAATTTAAAGAAAAAAGTAGAGATATTAACAGTTGAGCAATTAAACTCAAATCAAGAATTAGTTAATGAAATATTGAAGGATGGAATAAAAATATATGGATAACACTAAAAACAATCAATATTACTTGTCAAGAATACTTAAGGACATAAATTTTTTGATTAAGCATACAAAAGATTTAGAAGAGGTTCAATTTAATCAAGATGAAGTTTTGCTTGATTCGATATTTTTTCGATTAATTCAAATTTCAGAGAACATAAAAAAATTGACTGATAAAATAAAAACTGATAATCCACAAATACCTTGGATTAGTATTTCAGGTTTTAGGAATCGTGTAGTTCATGAATATGGGGAAGTGGATCTTTCTATTGTTTATTATATAGTCAAAAAGGATATTTACGATTTAAAAATACTTTTTAACTCTTTAAAGAAATAGACGTTATAATATCTACTTAATATTGATTTGTATATTGTGCTAACAATCCAGTAATTGATATGTATGGAATTTAAACAGCATGTATAAGAGTTTATACTTCGAGGGTTTGAAATATAACCCTCTTTTCGTATACTATGACCAAGAGAAGAAATTACTAGATATATTTGAAATTAAATATAATTAAGTTGTATATGAACCTAGAGAAATATGATATCTCGTGAAAATGGAAGTGTGAAGTTGACTATCAAATAGAATATAAACGACTAGAAATAGTCGTTTTTTTATTTCTTAAATGGTATAATTAAAACTGATATAAATTTGAGTATATTTTGAAAGGGTGATTTTATGTTTTTATTCGCAAATAATGCACTAAATATTGGATTAACATGTGCAGTAGTTTTAGGTTTTATAGGTTTTGCTTTTATTATTAATAAAGTAGTTACAAAAAGACAAGAGAATATGAAAAAGGGTAATGTTTGGTTATATATGCTGATCTTGATTGTTTTAGTTATTTGTGTTGGATTAGTCATGTGGTTTTTTGGACTTGATTCTTCAACGGCACTTACAAATCTTTTTGATAGTGCAGCTTCAAGTATAGGCGAAAAAATAGGTGCTTTAGTTGGAACAGTTGTTGCTATTTTTGTTGCTTTCTTAATAATTAAAATAGTTAAGATGTTAGTGAAAAGAGCTTCAGAAAAAGAAGGACCAATGAAAAAACGTATAGGTACTATATTAAAAGTTGTAAAGAGCATTACTACATATATTGTCGAAATAGTTGTTCTTCTAGTAATACTATCTTTATGGGAAATAAATGTATTACCTGCATTGGCTGGACTAGGAATAATGGGATTAGTTATTGGCTTGGGGGCTCAATCTATGATTAAGGACTTGATTGCTGGGTTCTTCATTATCTTCGAACATCACTTTGATGTAGGAGATATAGTTGAAATTAATGGCTTTAAAGGAGAAGTAATCGATATAGGGTTGAAAAGCACAAGAGTAAAAAACTGGAAACAAGATATTAAAATCTTCTCTAATGGAAATATAAGTGAAGTGACAAATTATTCATTAACACCATCACTTGCAATTATTGAATTTAGAATTGGCTATTCTGAAGATATTGAAAAGACTATAAAACTACTTAACAAAGAACTACCTAAGTATAGAGAGATCTTTCCAGAAATCATTGAAGATCCTAATGTATTAGGAGTAACCTCTTTAGCTGATAGTTCAGTTAATATTACAGTTATAATTAAAACTGATACTGAAAAACACTATGCAATTGAAAGAGCTATAAGAAAAGGTATTAAAGAAATACTTGATAAAAACAATATTGAAATTCCATTTCCACAAATGGTTTTACATAAACCTGAATAAAAAATAAAGCAGAAATTTTCTGCTTTATTTTTTTATATCTAAATATATTCTTCCATCTTTTATTTCAATTATTCTGTCAGTTTTTTCTGCTATATGACGATCATGAGTAATTATAATAAATGTGGTTTTATAATTCTTGTTAATCTCTCTTAGTAGATTGTATACTTTCTCAGTAGAATCAGAATCTAGGTTACCAGTAGGTTCATCAGCTAAGACAATTTTGGGATTGTTTATTAAGCTTCTAGCTATAGCAACCCGTTGTTGCTGTCCACCACTTAGCTCACTAGCTAATTGGTTACTGTATTTTCCAAGATCAACTAACTCTAATAGTTCTAATGCTCTGTCTTTAACTTCTTTTGTAACTGGTTTTTTTGAAATTTTATATGGCATCAAAACATTTTCTATAGCGGTAAATTCAGGTAATAGATAATGAAATTGAAATATGAATCCAATTGACTGATTTCGAATGTCTGCCAATTCTTTAACATTGAAATCTACAATGCTTTTATTATTCAATAATACATCTCCACTACTTGGTTTATCTAATGTGCCGATAATGTTAAGCAAAGTGGACTTACCAGAACCTGATTGACCAATTATAGAATTGAAAGAACTTTCCTCGAAAGCTAAACTAAGATCAAAAAGAACTTGATTAGGATTTTTGGTGTTTTCACCATAAATCTTATTGATGTTTTGTAAAGTTAGTATATCAGCCATTTCTAATCACCTCAATTACGCTTAATTTAGAAGATTTGATTGCAGGACTTAGTGCTGCTAGCATAGATGCAACAAGTGCGATAGCTCCTGACAAAGCGATGAATCCGGGATCAATGACTAAATTAATCACTGGGCTTCCATCTGGGTTTAATGCAAAAGTAGTAAATGCAAAGGATAATCCTAGTCCAAATAGAACACCAAGAATCGCTCCAAATATTCCTAGTATGAAACCTTCAAATAAAAATATTGCGCTTGCATCTTTGTTTTGGATACCCATTGCTTTGAGGATTCCAAGTTGTCTTGATTTTTGTAAAACCGTAATTGCTAAAACAGAAGCAATACCAAGCACTACAGATATAATCACACAGATTTGAATCATTAGTGATGAGCTACTTTGGGCTGTAAGTCCAGACAATAAATCTGCATTTTCTTCAGTCCATGAGGTAACTATTAAATCGCTATCATTTAATGCTGACACAATAGTTTCTTTAGTTATTAGGTCATCAAACACTTCAACTAATTGCATTTCTATTTTCCCAACAACAGCACCTTCATCAACAATGTTTTGAACAGTGATTAGTGGAGTAATAGCCCAGGTTTGATTAATACTTAGAACACTAAAATCAAAGAACCCCGTTACCGTTAGTGTTTCTTGGTCATAAACGGGGGAATCAAATATAACAGTATCCCCAACTTCTAGGTTAAGAGAATCTTTAAGTTCAATTCCTAAAGCAATCTCATCTACTCTAGTCGGTAAAGCTCCTCCATCAACAATCGAATCATCAAATTTATAAATTTCATTTGCTGATTCAAAATTTAAGCCTCTGAAAACAATATTTTCTGAAAGTGTTCCATTAACTAAAGAACCACCTATTGTTAAAGTTTCAGTCGCCACAGTGATATTATCACTTGCTGCTTCTATGGTTGCTATTTTATTTGTATAGTCTGTAATGTAATCGTCGCTCTCTATAGTGATTTGCGATCTTGAACCTATAGTTGAATCTACTAACCCAACTTGTAAGCCACTTATCAATGATCCAATAAACACTTGAACAGAAACTCCAATCGCAATTCCTAGGATAATTACTATAGTCTGCTTTTTCGCAGACAATAAAAAGCGTTTAGCGATATCAAATGCTAATTTCATTTGATCACCTCATTACTGAAGTCAACGATTTCTTTATAAGAATTTAAGTTGTAATCATATGCTAATTGTCCAAGTGAATTAGGATTTACAAATGCTTGACCTCCCAAAATAATTTTAACATTGGGGAATAGTTTTCTGATTCTATCGGTTAATTTTTTTACAACTACTAAGTTATAGTAATTGGTAACACTAAGCGCAATGTAATCTGGTTTTAATGCTCTTATGGCTGAAAGGATATCTTCAGTAGGTGTATTAGCACCTATGTAAGAAGAAGTGAAACCTAACATTGAGAAATAATTATTGGCGATAATTGCTCCAATTTCGTGGTATTCCTCTTGTGGACATAAAACAATTAATCTCTTATTGTTTGTCTTATTTCTTGACTTGATTATAAAAGGATAGCTAGCCTCTAATATAGTTCTGATTATTGATGTTCTAGTATGTTCTTTCCAAATACAGATTTCTTCATCTTGCATCAAACAACTAAAATCAGATAATGATGGAATAATCAGTTCCTCATAGATTTTAACTATATCTTCACCTTCATTTAATAAACTTAAAATGAACAGCAAAGCTTTGTCTTTATCTTCTGCTTCAAGTAAATGCAGAAAAGACTGATATTTATTTTTATTCATTGTATTTTCCTCCATAAAACTATTATACACGTTTAATAATCAAAAAATGACTAATTGGCTCAATTTTATGGTTTTTAATAATTGTAAACAGGGTTTTATTATGCTATAATTATTTGAATAATAATGATATAAGGAGTTAATATGGAAAAAATACTATTAAAAGATTTAAGTTCTTGTTTTAATCAAGAAATTGAAGTTTGTGGATTTGTTGATAAAGTAAGGGATTTACAATATGTTCAATTTGTTATAATCAGAGATTCATCTGCTAAATTACAATTAACAATTGAAAAGAATGAAGAAAACCAAGTATTGAATGCTCTTGTTAGTACTTTAATAAAAGAAAGTACAATCAAGGCTTTTGGTTTGGTTAAAGAATCACCAAACGTTAAGTTAAGAGGAATGGAATTTTTACCTAAAACTATTGAAGTTACTTCTGTAAGTGAAGAAGAACTACCTATCGACATTCTTGCATATAACAATAAATCAAATCAAGACTTAAGATTAGACAATCGTTTCTTAGATTTAAGAACCGATAGAAATTACCTTATCTTTAAGGCTCAAACATTAGCTGAAATGGCGATGAGAAATTATTGGATTAATCATAATTTCATTGAAATCCATTCTCCTAAGATTTTAGGTACTGCATCTGAAGGTGGCGCTGAAGTATTCAAAATGGACTATTTCGGTAAAACCGTTTATCTAGCACAATCACCACAGTTTTATAAACAAATGGCTATGGCTGCTGGGTTTAATAATGTATTTGAAATTGGGCCAGTATTTAGAGCTGAAAATTCACATACAGCATATCATGCAACTGAATTCACATCGATAGACTGTGAAATGAGTTGGATTGATTCTCACGAAGAAGTGATGGATTTAGAAGAAGCTGTATTAGTTGATGTAATGAAAGAATTAAAAGCAAAAATCGGTGAATCATTTGAAAAGATATTCAAACATGAAATAAAAATTCCTGAAGTTGCATTCCCAAGAATTCCATTTGCTGAAGCTAAAAAAATTGTTCAGGAAAACTATAAATACTTTGGAGAAAAAGAATTTGACTTTGATCGGAAAGAAGAAGAGTTAATTGGGTTATATGGAAGAAAGAAATTAAATTCTGATTTTGTTTTTGTAACTGATTATCCATTTGAAGCTAGACCTTTCTATCATATGGTAGATGAAAGAGGACTTACTAAGAGTTTTGACTTATTGTATAAAGGTCTTGAAATAACAACAGGAGCTCAAAGAGAACACCGTGTTGACATACTTATGAAACAAGCTGAAATGAAAGAAATACCATTGGATTCATTAGAATTTTACTTTAACTTTTTCAAATATGGAGTACCTCCTCATGGAGGATATGGGTTCGGTATAAACCGTTTCCTAATGAGATTATTCAATATTGATAATATTAGAGATGTAACATTTTTATACAGAGGTCCAAATAGAGTTAACCCATAAAATCAAAACTAAGCTGAAAATGCTTAGTTTTTCTTTGTTTATGTGGTAAAATATCTAGTGAATAAAGAAGAAGAGGTAACGCCATGAATATTCAAATTCTATATGAAGATAATCATTTAATTGTCTGTTTAAAACCCGCAGGAGTCTTATCTCAAGCAGGAACTATGAAACAACCAGATATGGGTAACCTTCTTAAAGATTATCTAAAAGAAAAATATAAAAAACCTGGTAAAGTTTACCTAGGTTTAGTACATAGACTTGACCTCAATGTATCAGGGCTTATGGTATTTGCAAAAACTTCAAAGGCAGCTAGTAGATTGTCTGAACAGATAAGAGATCATGAATTTCATAAAAGCTATCTAGCTCTTGCTAAAGGTTCATTTGAAAAAAAGTCTGGAACATATACTGACTATCTTATTAAGGATGTAGTAAAACGCCAAGCGTTTTTAAGTAATAAATTAGCTGGTAAAGAAGCTAAACTAAAATATGAAGTGTTAAGCGAGTCTTTATTAAATAACACCCCATATTCTTTGCTTGAGATTAAATTAATCACTGGGAGATTTCATCAAATAAGATTCCAGTTAGCTCACCATAATCATCCGCTACATGGTGATACAAAATACGGAAAAATGGTTGTTAATAAAGAGTTTTTTATTGGATTATATGCATATCAAATTGAATTTAGTCATCCGATTAAAAAAGAAAAAATGATTTTTAATTTAAAACCTACACATCAAAACTTTACTGTTTTTGATGGCTTAGATAAGATTAATTGGAGGGAATTATGAGATTATTAGTTTTAGGTGGTGCTGGTTACATAGGTAGTCATTTCGTAAAATTATCTTTAGAATTAGGGCATGAAGTAGTTATCGTGGATAATCTATTAACCGGACATGAAGAATCAGTTCCTAAAGCCGCTAAATTCTATGAAGGCGATATTAGGGATAAATTATTTTTAGATAAAGTGTTTACTGAAAATAATATTGATGCATGTATTCATTTCGCAGCTTCAAGTTTAGTTGGTGAATCAATGAATAATCCGATTAAGTATTTTGACAATAATGTTTATGGAACAATAAAACTTCTAGAAGCTATGGCTAATCATGATGTTAAGAAAATTATTTTTTCTTCATCAGCTGCTACATATGGGGCACATGAGAAAATGCCGATTACTGAAGAATACGCGACTAATCCTACTAGTCCTTACGGGGAAAGTAAATTAATCATGGAGAAAATGATGAAGTGGGCTGATGTAGCCTATGGCATAAAATATGTAAGCTTACGTTATTTTAATGTTGCTGGTGCTTCAAATGATGCTTCAATAGGGGAAGACCATAGACCAGAAACGCATTTAATTCCAATTGTTTTACAAGTTCCACTTGAAAAACGTGATTTCATTACTATCTTTGGAAATGATTACAAAACTTTTGATGGAACTTGCATCAGAGACTATATTCATGTCGAAGATCTAGCAAACGCACACATAAAAGCTTTAGAATATTTAAATAAAGGTAATAATTCAGATGTTTTTAATCTAGGATCAGAAACTGGATATTCTAATCTACAAATAGTTGAAACAGCCAGAAAAGTTACTGGTCATAAATTACCAATGAAACTTGGTGAAAGAAGACTTGGAGATCCAGATAAATTAGTTGCTTCGTATAAGAAGGCAGAAAGATTACTAGGATGGCGACCAACAAAGAATATCGAAGATGTTATTGGGTCTGCTTGGGGATTCCATCAAAAACATCCAGACGGCTATAAGGAGTAAAAGATGATAAATAAGAAAATTAACGAATTAATTGCCTATGCTCAAAAAAATCTATATTTAGGATTAGATGATGAATACTATGCAGTTAATAGAATTTTGTATTTGTTAAAACTCAATAAATTTGAAAAAGAAGCTGTTATTGAAGAAGTTGATTTTTTTGAAGTTCTTGATTTTATTTTGAACTTTGCAAATGAAAATAATATTTTAGAATCAAATTCAGTTATCACTAGAGATGCATTTGAAGCTAAAATTGTCGACTGTTTATTACCTAGACCTAGCGAGTTAACAAGAATGTTTAAACAAAAATACAAAACCGGTCCTTTAACAGCCACTACATTTTTTCATAACTTATCAATAGCTAGTAATTATATAAAAACGAAAAGAATAGAAAAAAACATCAAATATACTTACGAAGGCAAATATGCACCACTTGAAATTACAATCAATTTATCGAAACCAGAGAAAGATCCAAAGGATATCAAAAAACAATCATTGATTAAAGATAAATATCCTACTTGTCCACTTTGTATGGAAAATGAAGGTGTTTATCAAGCAACTAACTTAGCCGCAAGAAGTAACCACAGAATTATCTCTTTAACTTTGAATCACGAAAAAGATGCTTGGGGGATACAATACTCTCCGTATGCTTATTTTAATGAACATATGATTGTATTAAGGAAAGACCATTCACCAATGTATGTTAATGAAAAATCATTTGCTGAATTAGTTGATTTTATTAACAAATTTCCACATTACTTAATTGGATCAAATGCTGGGTTACCTATAGTTGGTGGTTCTATATTAGGACATCATCATTTTCAAGGTGGTAGATATGAGTTCCCAATCGAAAAGGCTACAGTTCTTCAAAAATACAAAAGAAGAAAAGTTGAAATTGAAGTACTTGACTGGCCAATGGCAGTCATTAGAGTTAGTTCAAATAACGAAAATGCTTTATTAGATACTGTTAATGATATCTATAAAGCCTGGTATAAATATGAAAACAAAGAATTAAATATTTTTTCAAAAACTGAAGAAGATCACAATACTGTGACCCCAATCATTAAATTAGATGGTGCTAAGTACAGATTCTATGTTGTTTTAAGAAACAACTACTCTACAGAGGAAGAACCTTATGGATTGTATCATCCACGAAAAGAATTGTTTCATATAAAAAAAGAGAACATCGGACTAATTGAAGTTATGGGTTTAGCTATTCTACCAGGTAGACTAGTAAATGAATTAGATTTGATCGAAGATTGTTTAATAAATAATAAAGATATTACTAAATATCCTGAATTGGAAAAACATATACCTTGGGTAAATTCTCTCAAAGAAAAATCTGTGAAGAATGAAGAACTAAATGAAGTGTTAAAACAAGAAGTAGGTCATATTTTTGAACAGGTTTTAGAAGACTGTAACGTATTTAAATATGGGACTAAAGAAGATTTATATCGATTTATTGAAAAAGTAATATAATGTTTTTTAAATGTAAATATATTGTGTTATAATACGTAAACGAAGGAGTGATATTATGGCAAAAAAATTAGTAAAAGAGATAACAGCCAGAGACCAAGATTTTGCGAGATGGTATACAGATGTATGCCGTAAAGCAGAATTAATGGACTATTCAGATGCAAAAGGTTTTATTATATACAGACCATATGGTTTTGCATTATGGGAAGGGATGAAGGGATATTTAGATGACTTATTCAAAAAAACAGGTCACGAAAATGTCTACATGCCGCTTGTCATTCCGGAATCTTTATTCTTAAAAGAAGCAGAACATGTTGAAGGGTTCGCACCTGAGACTGCTATTGTTACAATTGGAGGGAATGAAGTACTAGCAGAAAGACTAATCGTTAGACCTACATCAGAAACTTTATTCTGTAACCACTATTCAAGAATTATTACATCTTATAGAGACTTACCAAAAAAATATAATCAATGGTGTTCTGTAGTAAGATGGGAAAAAACGACTAGACCATTCCTAAGAGGAAGTGAATTTTTATGGCAAGAAGGTCACACAGTTCATAGAGATGAAGCAGAAGCTAGAAAAGAAGCTCTAGATATTTTAGACATCTACGAACGTTTAGGAAAAGAGTTATTAGCTATACCATTTATTATTGGTCAAAAAACTGAAAAAGAAAAATTTGCAGGTGCAATAGACACTTATTCTATTGAAGCATTAATGCATGATGGAAAAGCGCTTCAAAGTGGTACTACTCATTACTTAGGTACTGGGTTTGCTGAAGCATTTAATATTAGTTTTCAAGATAAAGATGGAAAAGTTAAAAATCCATTCCAAACATCATGGGGTGTATCGACTAGATTAATAGGTGCAGTAATTATGGTTCACGGAGATGATTCTGGACTCGTATTACCACCATATTTAGCTCCAATTCAAGTAGCAATAATCCCAATTCAGCAACAAAAACCAGGAGTTTTAGATGCTTGTAATGGTATTAAAGAAGAATTAGAAAAACTTGGAGTTAGAGTTAAGATAGATGATTCTGATAAATCACCTGGATGGAAATTTGCTGAATCAGAAATGAAAGGAATACCTGTTAGAATTGAAATTGGTCCTAGAGATTTAGCTAATAACGAATGTGTACTAGCTAAACGTTATAATGGCGAAAAAACTACCATGTCTATAGATACAGTTAGTGAATCAGTTCCAACAATTCTACAATCTATTCATGATGAAATGTATCAAAGAGCGTTAACAAATGTTCTTGATAACACAAGAAACACTAATGACTATGAAGAATTTAAAAAAATAATCAATGAAAATGCTGGATATATTAGAATGATGTGGTGTGGCGATCAAGCATGTGAAGAAAAAGTAAAGAAGGATACAACAGCTACTTCAAGATGCATGCCATTTGATCAAACACCAATTGGTGAAACTTGTCCAATTTGTGGTAAACCTGCTAAACATTTAGTATATTGGGCGAAGTCTTATTAATAGTAAAAAAAATAGAACTTGAGGAAAACTCAAGTTCTTTTTTATTATATTTATTTACTGAAAATATTATTACCTAGAGAGTCAATAGCGACTATCGCTGGGAAGTTCTCCACTTCAAGTTTTCTTATAGCTTCAGCCCCAAGTTCTGGATAGGCGATTACTTCACTTGATTTAACAGTTTTTGATAGTAGAGCTCCTATCCCACCAATTGCGATAAGATAAACAGCTTTTTGTCTTTTAATCTCATTGATTAGTTCTTGAGAACGTTCACCTTTCCCAATCATAACCTTTAAACCTTTTTCCATTAGGAAGGGACTAAATTTATCCATGCGGTAACTAGAAGTAGGACCACAAGCACCAATCGCTTGATTAGGTTTTGCTGGTGTAGGACCAACGTAATATACAATCTGACCATCAAAATCAAATGGCTGACTCTTATCCTTTTTTATCGATTCAATCATATTTTTATGAGCTGCATCTCTAGCTGTATATATGATTCCACTAATTAAAACTTCTTCACCAACTCTGAGTGATGTTCTTACTTGTTCTATGATTGGTGTTTCAATATTCTTTTCCAACTAAAGTCACCTCTTTTTTTCTAGCACTATGACATTGTAGATTAACAGCCACTGGTAATGATGCAATGTGACAAGGTGCTGAATTTACTTTGACTGCTATAGCTGTAGTGTCTCCACCAAGACCCATAGGACCTACATTAAGTTTATTTATTTTTTCTAAAAGTTCAATTTCTAATAATCGATTTTCTTCTACTGAAGAAACATCATCTATTGGTCTAAATATGGCTTTTTTTGCTATGTATGCAACATGTTCAAAATTTCCACCAATTCCTACACCTACTATAAGAGGAGGACAAGCTCTACCACCAGCTCTTTCAACAGTATTTAAAACGAAATTAATAATTCCTTCTCGCCCATCAGCTGGGGTCAACATTTTTAAGGTTGACATATTTTCACTTCCACCACCCTTAGGTGCTATATGTATTATTAAGTTATCTCCTGGTATAAATTCATAGTGGATGATTGCAGGGGTATTATCTAAAGTATTGACGCGATTCAAAGGATGTTTAACAATTGATTTTCTTAAAAATCCATCAATATAACCTTGTCTAACACCTACATTAATGGCTTCGGTCAAATCGTAATCGAATATAATATTTCTACCTACTTCGCAAATGCAGACTAGAACACCTGTATCTTGACATAGGGGGATATTTTCTTGCTTAGCTATTTCTTGATTTTCTATTATTTTACTAAGAACACTTTTTGCTAATTCATTGCTTTCATTTTGAAATGATTGCTCAAGTTTGTCTACAATACTTTTGTCAAGTGTCTTGGTTGTTTCAATTATCATTTCTTTAATAGTTTTAATAATAGTGAATCTATCGATTTTTACCATTTCTTCACCTCTAGAAATATTATATCATTTATGATATAGAATTTGAATTATATTTTAATTTACAAGATAAAATAAAATTAGATAATGTAGTTAATAATAGTTGACAACGCAACTAAACTAGAGTATAATCCTATTGAAGTTAGTTGGTAACGCAACTAAATTATATTTTACAGAAATAAGATTAAGAAAGGGGATTTACATGCGTAGAACTGAATATGATCACGCAATCAATAAATACCATCATCGTTTTTTGGATGATAGATTTAAAGATTTAATGATATCTAGAGCTGATGCTCCATTTTTACATAAAATTGTAAAAGCTGGAAATCAAATAAAGATGAATGACCTAATTGAAAAATTATTTTTTCATAAGTCACATGCTACACGTTCAATTAACAGAATGGTTGATGATGGTCTAATCATCAAGGAAACAAATCCAGATGATTTAAGAGGATACGTTTTAACAGCGACAGAAAAAGGAAAACAAGTAGCCAAACAAATAAAACAAATTTTCGAAGATTGGGATAACTTAGTTAGTCAAGCTATCACAGATGAAGAAAGAAAAGTATTACAAAATATGACGATAAAGATTTATCATCTATTACAAGAATACTACGATGAGGAGGATACTGTTAGTGAAATTAATATTTAAATATATACGCCCATATTGGAAACAAGCAATAATGATTTCCGTTTTAGTACTCTTAACTGCACTTAGTCAATTATTATTGCCAGACTTTATGAGTCGTTTAATTGGTGAGGGGATTAGCCCAGAATATAGCGAATTTAGTACGGTCTTAAATGATTGGGTTGTTGTGGATTCGTGTGATCCAACATTGGATGTTTGTCAAGTGAAACAAATATCAGATTTTTCTGTAATAACAAAATATTCACTTATAATGCTTGGAGTTACTCTTGCATCATCACTCGCAGCTGTTGGCTTGATGTATGTTTCCGCTCATATGGGAAGTAATATCAGTAAAAACATGAGAAGTGACTTGTACAAAAAAGTTAATGCATTATCAGTTTCTGAAACCAGTAAATTTGGTACATCAACTTTAATAACAAGAGCTACAAATGATATAACTCAAGTTCAGAACTTCATAATGATGGGTTCGAGGATGATTTTAAGAATCCCAGTTATTTTTATCGGAAGTATGATATTCGCGATAAGTAAAAGCGCAAAACTTACAGGAGTGTTAGGATATTCTGTTCCAATCTTAGGAATTATAATTGTAATTGTTTTCGCAATAGCTATGCCTCTATTCAAGCAACAACAAAAGAAAATTGATAAACTCACCCTAGTTACTAGAGAGAGCATAAATGGTGTTAGAGTCATTAGAGCTTTTGGTCAAGGAAAAAAAGAAGTTGGAAGATTTGATGAAGCAAATAAAGACTTAGCGGGATTACAATATAGTATAGGTAAACTGATGGCTATTCTAAACCCTGCAATTAACTTAATCTTTAATCTAGCTATGGTTGGAATTCTCTTTACCGGATACCTTATGATTTCAGGTGGTACTACAACAAGTTATCAAGGAATAGCAAATATATCAGCTGTTTTCCAATACGCTATGCAAATCATGTTTAGTATATTGATGTTAACGATGACATTTATTATGTTTCCAAGAGCTCAAGTTTCAGCAAATAGAATTAAAGAAATCTTAGAAACAGAAACAACAATTAAAGACAACGCTACCGATGAGTTTGATGATTATGATTTTAAAGGTGTTGTTAAGTTTGATAATGTATGTTTCAAATTTAATGAAGCGGATTTAAACCTACTTGAAGATATTACTTTTGAAGCTAAGCCAGGAGAAACAATTGCGATTATAGGTTCAACTGGGTCTGGTAAGTCTACAATTGTAAACCTAATGCCAAGATTATTTGATATCAGCTGTGGAAGTTTAACTATTGATGGAGTTCCTATTAAAGATATAAAATTAAGAAAATTAAGATCTTTAATTGGATTTATTACCCAAAATTCACAATTATTCTCGGGAACAATCAAGGAAAATATTGCTTTTGGTAAAGAAGACGCAACAATGGAAGAAATTGAAAGTGCGGCTAAAATTGCGCAAGCAACTGATTTTATAGAAGGATTAGATGATAAATATGATTCAGTTGTTGAGCAAGGAGGAGTGAACTTCTCAGGTGGTCAAAAACAAAGGTTATCAATTGCAAGAAGTATGGTTAGAAAACCTAAGATTTATATATTTGATGATAGTTTCTCTGCATTAGATTTTAAAACAGACGCAAATTTAAGAAAAGCTATGCAAGAACAAGTTAAAGATTCAACAGTATTCATTGTAGCCCAAAGAATTGGGACGATAATGAACGCAGATAAAATACTAGTTTTACAAGAAGGTAAGATAGTCGGGTTAGGTAAACATAGAGAACTATTAGAAAACTGTGATGTTTATCGTGAAATTGCCTTATCTCAAATGGATGAGGAGGAATTACTATGAGCGATAAAAAAAGAAAGTCTGAATTTATAAACAACCCAAAGCCAGAACAAAATACTAAAAATGCAGTTCCTAGAAGACCTCAAGGTAGAGGTGGCGGACGTGGTCCAGGAATGGGAATATCAAGGCCAGCTGAGAAAGCTAAAGACTTCAAAGGTACAGTACGAAGATTATTGCAATTTATGAAACCATATAAAGTCCAATTGGTGATAATAGTTATATTTAGTATATTTACAATTATTGTTTCTGTTTTGGGCCCAAACTTTTTAAGACTTATAATAAATGATTTTCAAGCATATATTACAGGAACACTTGATAATGATTCTTTTGTAGCTGACGTTATTAAATATTTTATTATCATATTAGGATTATATGGAGTTAGATTCATAGTAGAAACAACTAGTCACATTTTAGGTAATAAAGTCTCAATTGGTTTAGGTAAAAACCTAAGAAATACAATGAGAGAAAAACTAGAAAGACTACCTATTAAATATTTTGATGGCGAACAAACAGGAAATATTCTATCAATCTTCTCAAATGATGTTGATACAGTAATAAATTCACTTCAACAAAGTTTGATGCAGTTAATCTCATCATTCTTACTAATCTTTGGAGTTTTAGTAATGATGTTTATCATTTCTTGGCAACTTACAATAATTGCTTTATTAACATTGCCACTATATATAATCTTTACTAAACAAATAGCAAAAAGATCTCAAGCTAAATTTATTAAGAGGCAACGCTTTTTAGGATCACTAAATGGTAATATTGAAGAAGTATTTAGTGGAAATATCATTGTTAAGTTATTTGGTAAAGAGCAAGAATCATATGAAAAATTCCAAGTTATTAACAAAGACTTAACCGAAGCATCCAAAGGCGCGCAATTCCTTAGCGGATTGATTAGACCAATACTTGAGTTTATATCTAACATTGGTTATGTGGCCGTAGTATTTGTTGGTGGAATCTTAGCTGGTGTAGCTAATCCACTATTAATTGGGGATATCACAATATTTATTACATACCAAAGACAATTTGTTAATCCAATTTTAAATATTGCAAGTATAATTAATCAATTACAATCAACTGTAGCTGGTGCAGAAAGAATTTTCGAATTAATGGACCAAGTTGAAGAAGTAGTTGAAGATGACAAATACGATTTTTCTGACAAAGATTTTTCTGGACACGTAGAATTTAAGGATATTGATTTCTCTTACAAAGAAGAACAAAATCTTATTGAGGATTTAAATCTTGAAGTTTACCCAGGTAGACAAATAGCAATAGTTGGACCGACAGGTGCTGGAAAAACTACACTTGTAAATCTACTGATGAGATTCTATGAAATAAATGGTGGTAGCATTCTAATTGATGGAATCAAATCAACTGAAGTATCTAGGAATGAGTTAAGAGGATTATTTGGAATGGTTCTTCAAGACACTTGGTTATTCTCTGGTTCAATCAAAGAGAATGTAGCCTATGGTAGAGAAGACGCAACGGATGAAGAAGTCATAGCAGCTTGTAAGCAAGCTCATGTGCATCACTTTATTGAAACATTACCAGAAGGATATGATACAGTACTTAAAGAAGATGCATCAAATATATCTCAAGGACAAAAACAATTGATAACAATCGCAAGAGCAATCCTATGCGACCCTAAAATCCTTATACTCGATGAAGCGACCAGTTCAGTTGATACAAGAACTGAAAGCTATATTCAAAATGCAATGGAGTTTATGATGGAAGGAAAAACTAGCTTTGTTATTGCCCATAGACTATCAACAATTAAAAATGCTAATCTTATATTAGTTATGAATGAAGGTAGTATAGTTGAACAAGGAAACCACAAAGAATTATTAGCTAAAAACGGTGTTTATGCCGACCTATATAATTCACAATTCCTTAATCAGCCAACATAATACAATAAAAAGAGGATTTTTCCTCTTTTTTCTTTCAATGTATCAAAAAAAATATTATAATATTTAGTGAAAGTATGTGAGGTTAATATGAAAATAGGGTTTATAAGTTTGGGATGTGCTAAAAATTTAGTTGATTCCGAAATGATTTTAAAGATATTAGAAACAGCCGGTTGCGAAATTGTTAGCAATCCAAATGAAGCAGATGCAATAATTATTAACACCTGTGGATTTATTGAGTCAGCTAAAAAAGAAACTATAGATACTATATATGAAATGAAACAATATGGTAAAAAACTTATAGTTACGGGTTGTTATGCAAAAAGATATAGAGCGAAACTAGAAAAAGAAATGCCATTTATTGATCGAATAATTGGTTTAGATGATTATCCTAAAATACATCTTATACTACAAGATGTATTTAAAGAGTATAATCTTAAGTTTCAACAACTTAAATATGAAAACAGATTACTAACAGGGTCAAAGTTTACACCTTATGTTAAGATTAGTGAAGGGTGCAATAACAACTGTACCTATTGCGCTATACCTTTAATTAGAGGTAGGTTTAGATCTCGTGAAATGGCAGAAATATTAAAAGAGTGTGAAATGTTAGTTCAAAACGGAGCTAAAGAACTTAATCTAATCTCTCAGGATACAACTAGATATGGGATAGATTTAAATCCGGGAAAAAAGAGTTTGTTACCAGAACTTTTAAGAGCGATTTCAGAAATTAAGGATGTAAAAATAATTAGAATACTTTATCTATATCCTGACGAAATAAGTGATGAATTAATTCAAGAAGTAAAAAATAATGATTTAGTAGCTAATTATTTTGATATTCCTATCCAACACGTTTCTTCTAGTGTGTTAAAAAGAATGAATCGTAGGGGAAACCAAGAATTTATAAGAGAGCTACTAACAAAAATAAGAAAAGAAATTCCAGATAGTATTATTAGAACTACCTACATAGTTGGGTTTCCTGGTGAAACCCAAGAAGACTTTGATATGTTATATGATTTCACAAAAGAATTTGAGTTCGATCGTTTAGGTGTGTTTACTTACTCAAAAGAAGAAGATACTGCTTCATACGATTTTGATGGTCAGATACCAGATGATATAAAACAAGAACGTTTAAATAAAATAATGAAACTGCAGAAACAAATTTCTAGAAAAAGAAATCGCTCATTAAAAAATACTGAGCATCTAACAATAGTAGAATCATATGATCCTGAAAGTGAATTCTACTATGGCAGAAGCTATGCTTTTGCACCAGATGACATTGATGGAATGATTGTTTTTCAGTCATCTAAGCCATTAGAAATAGGTGACATGGTTAATGTAATGATAAAAACAGCTTTTGAATATGATTTAATTGGCGATGCTATATATAAGCAGGTGAAGTGATGGTTTTCTTTGAGTTATTAACTAAAGGTTTTTTTATGGGAATTGCTTTTATCATTCCAGGAGTAAGTGGTGGAACACTTGCAATATACCTAGGAATATATGAAAAATTCTTGCATGCAATAGGTAATATTTTTAAAGAGTTTAAAAAAAGCATTAAGTTCTTGATACCTGTATTTTTAGGTATAGGAATTAGTGTTGTTTTACTTGCAAAATTATTTAGTATTCTAATAGAATGGAATTCCTTTATTATTCTTGGATTCTTTATTGGTTTAATACTGGGTGGAGTTAAACAAATATATACAACTGCAAGCGAGAAAAAACTTAACGCAGGAAGCATTATATCGTTCCTTATTGCTTTCTTAGCAATAATAGTATTAGTTGTATTTGATAAAACAAAAACAGTTTCAGGTATCGATTATTTTAATATTGACTTTTCAAGTATACTACTTATTTTCTTTCTTGGTGTAGCCGCCTCAATAACAATGATTGTTCCTGGGGTATCAGGGTCAGCATTGTTATTAGTATTAGGGTTTTATACAGCGATTGTGTCAAATGTAATTGGTGAAATATTTGATTTTTCTAGTATTATTTATAATCTTGAAGTGTTGATTCCATTTGGGCTAGGAGCTTTATTTGGGATAACTTTGTTTAGTAGAGTGATAGAGTATTGTTTAAAGAACTTTAAATCACAAACGTATTACGCAATTCTTGGCTTTATCTTAGCTAGTTGTGTAGCAATATTCTTGGAAATAAGAGACCCTGGAACCTCAAGTAATTATGCAGATCAAGTCCCAATATACAAAGATTTGTGGAACTATTTCATTAATAATATTTTGTCAATATCTGGTGGAGTATTTGCGTTAGCGGCTGGATTTGTTTCAACTAGGTTACTAACAAGAATTGATTTCAAAAAGGGGAAAACAAATGAATGATTATAAAGAATTGAGTGATTACATATTAAGAAATAGAAGGCATATACATCAAAATCCTGAAGTAGGATTTAACTGTGTTAAAACACATGACTATGTGAGTAAAGAATTGAAAAAACTCAAAATTAACATATTTCCTCATATTGGTAGAAACTCAATAGTTGGACTTATAGAGAACGGTAAAGGGCCAGTTATAGGTTTAAGGGCTGATTTCGATGCGTTGCTAATTCAAGAAGAGACGGACCTTGAATTTAAATCTCTTAATGATGGAGTAATGCACGCTTGTGGCCACGATGCGCATGCAGGAATGCTGTTAGGTGTTGCTAAATATTTATCAGAGCACTTGGATGAATGGCAAGGTACAGTTAAGTTTATTTTTCAAGAAGCTGAAGAAGGTCCAAATCCTGGTGGAGCATTAGGAATAGTGGCTAGTGGAATAGTCGATGATTGTGATACGTTTTTTGCTTTACATGTTAGTGCTGAAAATGAAGTTGGGACATTATCAGTTAGTGAGAGTGAGATGTTGGCTTCTGCCGATACAATTAAGATTAAATTTATAGGTCAAGGTACTCATGCTGCCTATCCTCATCTAGGGATTGATCCAATTATTATGCAAGCTGAATTTATTTTAGCTGCACAATCAATTGTTTCTAGAAAACTTGACCCAATGGAAAAAGGTGTGATAACAATTGCACAAGTAAAAGCAGGTACTACTCATAATATAATACCTAATGAAGCATATTTAGTAGGTACAGTTAGAACATTCTCTGAGGATGTTAGAAAACTATTTGAAAAGGAATTAAAAAGTCTAGTTTCTAATATCGCCAAAGCCCATGGTGGAGATTATGAGTTTACCTATATAAGAGAATATGACACAACTATTAACACTAAAAGTGAGGCTCTAATTCTTATAAAAGAAGCAAAAGAGATACTTGGTGATAATAAAGTAGTTATTCTTACACAACCTTCAATGGGGGCAGAAGACTTTTCAAGATATATTAATCATAGAAAAGGTGCTATTGCTTGGTTAGGAATAGGATTCAAAGATAGATATAATTATTCAGTTCATCATCCAAAATTTGAAATAAATGAAGAAGGTCTACTAAATGGTAGTAGAATACTTATAAATATAGTTAAAAGAATAGGAGAAAAATAATGTATTTAATTAAGAATGCAAACCTACTAAGTATGGCAAAAATTAATTATGAAATTTGCGATATTCTAGTAAAAAAAGGTAAAATTGCTTTAATTGGTAAATTAGATTCAAAGGATTATCCAGAAGCAAAAGTAATTGATGCTAAGAAGAACTATGTAACACCTGGAATTGTAGATCCACACTGTCACATCGGTATTTTCGAAGAAGCAATTGGTTTTGAGGGAGCAGACGGAAATGAAATGACTTCTCCTGTGACACCTGAAATGAGAGCTATTGACGCAATAAAACCTCAAGATGTAGCATTTCAAGAGTCTCTAGAATCTGGAATTACAACTGTATGTACAGGCCCTGGTAGTGGCAACCTAATTGGTGGGACATTCTGTGTTATGAAAACTTTTGGGAAAACCATAGATGATATGATAGTTGTTGAAGAATCGTCAATGAAAATGGCTTTAGGAGAAAATCCTAAAAGAGTTTATAGCGGTAAGAGTGTAGCACCATCAACTAGAATGGCTTCAGCGGCTTTAATAAGAGAAGCATTAACAAAGGCAAAAGAATATAAAGAAAAAGTAGACAAGTATAATAAAGGTTTTGCTGCTAATAAAACTGGTACAAAACCAGATTTTGATGCTAAGCTAGCTTCTTTATCAAGAGTTTT
The DNA here is from genome assembly GCA_964535005.1 of uncultured Candidatus Izemoplasmatales bacterium. Classification (GTDB taxonomy): domain Bacteria; phylum Bacillota_I; class Bacilli_A; order Izemoplasmatales; family Hujiaoplasmataceae; genus 4572-104. The sequence goes on along the minus strand of CAZHSG010000001.1, from coordinate 83,526 downwards.
TGCTGGATTCCCAGTAAAAATTCATGCTCATCAACAAGATGATATTGTAACCGCAATTAGAATAATTGAAGAATTTGGATTAAATGCTACCATAGAACATGCAACCGAAGCATACTTGATTTCTGATTATATTAAGAAACATAACCAAAGATTAATCATTGGTCCAACGTTGGGGGCTAAGACAAAATATGAACTTAGAAACAAATCATTTAAATCAGCCAAAATCCTAAAAGATGCAGAAGTTGAATTCGCAATTATGACTGATCACCCTGTTATTCATTTGGCAAATGCACTAACTCAAGTAGCTATCTTTGTAAGAGAAGGATTAGATGAGTTAGATGGATTCAAATCAGTCACAATTAACGCAGCGAAATTAAACAATATAGAAGACAGAGTTGGATCTATTGAAGTTGGGAAAGACGCCGATATAGTTATTTGGGACGGACACCCTTTCCATTATTTAACCAAAACTAATTATGTATTTGTTAATGGTGAAATTGCTTACAAAAAATAATTTTATTACTTTAAAACCACACTTTTTATTGTGTGGTTTTACCTTTTTAATACAAAATTATATTTGTTTTTTAATTATGATTAGACACCAATTTTCAACAATATCAGGTTGTTTATTGTAAAATCACCTAGAAATAGGCTAAAAAATACTATATTTTGTTTAATATGATGCGTTTTTTTGAATGAATAGATATAAATATTGTTATTTTATGGTAAAATAATCAAGAGGTGATTAGATGCTAAGGTTGTTGTTTTTTGATTGGACCTACCTTGACTGGCTGAATAAGAATTACTGGTGGCCTGTTATTCTTTGTGTACTTATTGTTGCTGTTGGTTTTTATTTTATATATTTTTATAAACCAAAACCAAAGCTTAAAGCATTAAGCAAAGAAGAGGTAATTGTTATAGAAAATCTATTCGGTGGTAAAGATAATATAGAAGCTATTTCCAAAGATGGATCTAGGTTCAGTTTTACTCTAAAAAAAGTTGAAGAATGTAACTTAGAAGGTATTAAAAGTTTGGGTTGTACAGGAATATTTGTTTCTGGTATGATAGTTAAACTTATATTCCCTTTTGAAGCGGACATTTTATTAGAAGAAAAATAAATCTTAATACGGAGGGTAAAGTATGATAGTTGGTAAATACAAAATCACCTATGAAAATGGGTTACACGCTAGACCAGCAACAAAACTTGTATCTAAAGCTAATAGCTTTCAGTCTGAAATGATTTTGGAGTTTAATGATAGAAAAGTAAACTTAAAGTCTATCATGGGAGTAATGTCACTAGGCGTTCCTACCAACAAAAATGTAAAAATATCTTTCAATGGAAAAGATGAGGAAGAAGCTTATAAAGCTATTACAAGAGTGATTAATGATATCAACGAAATGAAATAGATTTATATTAGTTGTATATAAACCATATTTTACAGCTTTTTAAAGGTGCAATATGGTTTTTTTCTTGCAATGAGGTTAATAAATGGAAAATGCCAAGTATAAAAATCAAATAAACAAATTTGGGTTTTATGGTTTTTTGAAGAATCTTAGATTCTTTGAACCATACCTTTTGTATTACCTTACAATAATATCTGGGTTAACATTATTTCAAGTAGGTATTTTGTTTTCAATAAGAGAAATAATAATCTATTTGTTTGAGATTCCATCTGGAGTGATTGCAGATAGATATGGTAAAAAGACGGAACTAGTATTTTGTTTTATTTTCTATATATTATCTTTTTCAGTATTCTTTGTGGCTACAGAGTATTATATGTTTATAATCGGGATGGCATTATTTGGATTTGGTGAGGCATTTAGATCAGGTACTCACAAAGCTATGATTATGCAGTATCTAGATAAAAATAGTATAACCACTACAAAAAGTAAAATATATGGTCAAACTAGGTCGATGTCATTACTTGGGTCAATGACTATGAGTATTATATCAATCGTATTTATAATCTGGTTACCAGAAATTAGATATTTATTTTTATTATCAATTATACCTTATATTATGGATATGGTATTGATAATGAGTTATCCAAAATATATGAACAAATCAGAAGCAAAACAATTTAAACTGAAAGAATTTCTGAAGGAAAATTATCTTTCCGTTAAATATGCCCTAACTAATAAACCGGTTAGAAAATTATTGTTAGAAGCTTCTTCATATCAAGCAGCTTTTAAAAGCATCAAAGATTATATTCAACCAATATTGATATCAATTACAATGGGAGTAATTATATTTACTGGATTTACCTTAGAAGATAACTTGAAAATATATATTGGATTAATATACGCCGTTATCTATTTTGTTAGCAGTATAGCTTCAAGAAATGCACATTATGTTGTTAAAAAGTTTGATAACAAAAAAACCATAAACGCTATGTGGGGATTGTCTGGAATCATAATGATTGTTCTAGCCTTTTTCTTGAAGAGTATTTTTATGGTGTTCGCAATATTCTTAATACTATATATATTATTAAATATTAGAAGGCCTCTAATGGTAGAACAAGTTGGAGATACAGCTGATCCCGCTAAAAGAGCAAGTGTTCTTAGTGTAGAAAGTCAAATAACATCATTATTAGTTGCTATATTCGCGCCAATACTTGGGTATATAGCTGATAGAAGTATGAAGTTGATGTTCATATTAATTGGTATTACTATGGTAATTATCTTTGTATATAACCTATTATTCGATAAAAATAAGATTAAGAATGATTTGGCTTAAAGCTGAACAATTTTGATTAGTTTTAAAACAAGGATAAAATGTAATTAAAGATTTAACTAAAATATAAAAAGACTGTAATGATGGTTTTCACAATCAATTACAGTCTTTATTTTTAATTTATTTTCTTCCCAAGCCTATTTTTCTTTTGCATTTTCGCATTTTCTTAAAGGCATATTCAGAGGCAGTATCTCTACCTTGATTTAATATTTCTTGAAGTTCTTTTGATTTAACTAACTTATAATACTCATCTTGAATTGGAGTCAACATATCAACTAAGATATTATCTAAATCCTCTTTAAAGATTTTATAGTTAGAATCCTTGTACTGATTAACGATATCTTCAACACTTCTGTCTGTAGAACTTGCATAGATTGTTAATAGATTAGCTAAACCTTTTTGATTTTTAGGATCATACTTAATGATTCCAAGAGAATCGGTTACGGCTGACCCAATTTTTCTTTTAATAGTAGCAGGGTCATCAAACATTGTAATATAACCTTTATCATTTGATTCAGACTTCGACATCTTTTTCTCGGGATTTTGCAAATCCATGATTCTAGCTCCAACTTCTGGAATTAGGGGTTCTGGCACTGTAAAGAAATCCCCGTAATAGTTATTAAATCTATTAGCGATGGTCCTAGTTAGTTCCAAATGTTGTTTTTGATCATCGCCTACTGGTACGTAATCAGCATCATATAAGATTATATCCGCAGCCATTAAAGCTGGATAGGTAAATAAAGAAGAAGTAATACCAACTTCTTGTTTATGGGTTTTATCTTTGAATTGAGTCATTCTTTCTAATTCACCCATATAAACATTGGATTGTAAGATATATCCTAATTCAACATTTTCTTTGATTTCTGACTGAATGTATAAAACTGTTCTTTCTTTATCTAAGCCACATGCTAGATACATTGCGGCGACATCTAAAGTTCTTTTTCTTAACTCACTAGGTACTTGTCTAGTAGTTAATGCATGCATATCCGCAACAAACAAGTAAAACTCATCATCAACCATTTTCTGTTGAAGTTTTACAAATTGTTTTATAGCGCCTAAATAATTACCTAATGTAAGAGTTCCTGTTGGTTTTATACCTGAGACTATTCTTTTCATAACGATTTCCTTCTTTCTAATAAAAAAATCGTCCTTATGAAAGGACGATTATTCGCGGTACCACCTTAGTTCTAGTTTAAAACTAGCTCTTAACCCCTTAACGCGGGAAACGGATGCTATTAACATCTCTTAATGGTCCATTCATATAATCAGTTTCAAGAGTTTTCACCGATCACTCTCTCTCTAAAAGAACTTAACTATATTACTATTCCATATCAACAATTTTTATTGTTTTGATTATATCATGAATTAAGAATTTCTTCAAGTTCATTCACTAATTCAGTCATTCTATTAACAACAGCTTGGAATGCATCTTCGGTTGTTAAATCAACACCAGCGTCCATTAATTGTTTTACTGGGAAATCAGATCCACCTGATTTTAGTAAACCAATGTATTTTGTGAACGCTTCAGGTTTTCCACTTTTAACATCTTCATAGATTTTTAATGAAGCAGCAAAACTAGTAGCGTATTGATATACATAGAACGGAGTGTAGAATACATGAGGGATATAAGCCCAAACATACTCTTTAACTTCCTCTTTTTTAATATCAAGGTCATAAAATTCAGCATATAAATCAATCATTATTTTTGAAAGTGCATCTGCAGTTATTGGTTGATTGTTTTCAATTAATTTGTGAGCTTCTAATTCATAGATTGCAAATAAAGTTTGACGATAGAATTTACCCATGATATCATCAATTGCGTTTTGTAGAAGTGCAATTTTTTCATCTTTTGATGCTTTGCTTTCTTTGATAACATAATCAAGCAGATTATGCTCATTGAAAATAGAAGCAACTTCAGCTACAAAGATAGTATAGTTTTGTAATGATGTTGGTTGTGATTCGCTAGCATAAGTAGAGTGCATTGAATGACCAGCTTCATGTGCTACAGTAAATACATCTGATAATGTTTTTGAGAAGTTTAGCAAGATGTATGGATGTAGGTTAGGCATTGAACTTGAGTAAGCACCAGTTGTTTTTCCTGGCTTTTCTAATACATCAACAAATCCATCTTTTAGAACATCTTTAGCTTTATCTTGGAAATCTTGAGGGAAATGTTTGATTGAATTAAAGAATAACTCTTTTGCATCAGCAAATGAATATTCTTTATTGTCTTTAGCTAATTGTAAATGTCTATCGTAGGTATGAGTTTCAGATAAACCTAATTTCTCTTTTCTTAGTTCAAGATATTTTTTAACAGCCTTAGTATTTTTTCTAGCTACATTAGTTAATGAGTGATAAACATCAACTGGGATAGCATTATTGAATAAATAGCTTTCTACACAAGAATCATAGTTTCTTGCTTTAATAGCTGCATAATCAGTATCTAAAACAGTTTTATAAATACTAGCATATGTGTTTTTGTGAGCAGCATAGTAAGAAAATACAGATTCAAAGATATCTTTTCTCTCTTTTTCAGACTCAGATTTTTGAATAAATGCTTGATAATTTGAGTTTGTAATAGTAACGATTTCTTTATTATCTAACATTACGTCGTTAGTTTCGATATCTGCTACTGTTAGAGATGAGTATAAACCCCTACCGGAATTGGTTAATTGAGTATAATTCGCTAGCAAACTTTCTGATTTATCATCTAAGATATGTTCTTGACGACGGAAAAGTTTTTTTATCGCGAAGCCAAATTCTTTTAAACCATTTTCGCTCTCGATAAAACTCATTACTTTGTCTTGACCTAAACCGATTAATTCTGGTCCTTCAAAGGCAGTAGCTTGTTGTAATTTAGCAAGAGCTATTTGAGCTTTTTGTAGTCTTGCTGAATTTTCAGAATTCTTTTTATCTAAATCCGATAATAGTGAAGCATATTGATAAGTTCTTAATCCAACATTTGCTAAGTCGCGTTGTAAAAGAAAATATTCTTTAAAAGTATCGAATTCTTTCAGTTTACCTTTATAAGTTCCTAATTTTTCTATAATACTGATAGTTTTTTTGTATCCTTCTTCCCAAGCTTCAAGAGTTGGATACAAGTAAGTAAGATCCCATTTCATATATATTCCTCCTTATTGTTATCTCATATTATTATATCATTATTTAAAATATATGTATAATTTTTTTTATAGTGTATGTTATAATGTTACAAGAGAGTGGGGGTACATATGGTTACACTTTATACTAGTTCTAGTTGCTCATCTTGTCGCAAGGCTAAAAGATGGTTTGAAAGCAACAATATTAAGTATCGCGAAAAAAATATTATTGGAATAAAACTCACGAGAAATGACATCATCAACATGTTAAAATATTCTGAAAATGGATTTGAAGATATAATCTCTACACGTTCTAAAGTTTTTAAAGAAAGCAACATAGAACCTGAAGAAATGAAGTTCTCCGAATTAGCTGAATTTATCATTGCAAATCCAACGATTTTGAAAAGACCAATTATAATCAATGAACAAATAATGCAAACAGGATATAATGAAGATGAAATAAGAGCGTTCATTCCGAGAGAATTACGAAGATTCATTAGATGTGAAGAATGTGATTGTAATAAAGGCGATAAAGATTGTGAATACAAAAAAGCGATTAGAAAAGCTTTAGCGAGCAACTTAAAATAGAAAGATTTTAAAGGTAGTTTTTACTACCTTTTTCTTTATATTCAAGGGTTTGCGTATTGAAAACGTTTACTAAAACAAAGATAATTGAAAAAAAACTGTTTTTCGTGTAAAATAAGAGCGAATAAAAATTATATAGGAGGACATTAAAATGTCAGTAAAAGTTGCTATAAACGGATTTGGAAGAATCGGACGTTTAGCTTTTAGAATTATGTTTGGAAACAAAGACTTTGAAGTTGTTGCAATCAACGACTTAACAGATGCAGAACAATTAGCTTATTTACTTAAGTATGATAGTTCACAAGGAAGATTCGGGAAAGAAGTATCATTCGAAGGAACTGATCTAGTAGTAGAGGGAGTTAAAACACCTGTATTTTCTGTAAGAAACCCTGAAGAATTACCTTGGAAAGAATTAGGTGTTGAGATTGTACTAGAATGTACTGGGATTTTCAATGCTTTTGAAGGAGCTTCAAAACACATCACAGCAGGAGCAAAAAAAGTATTAATATCAGCTCCAGCAAAAGGGAATGTACCTACAGTAGTTTACGGAGTAAATGAAAACACATTAACAGGAAAAGAAACTGTTATTAGTGCAGCATCATGTACTACAAACTGTTTAGCGCCTATCGCTAAAATTTTAGATGATGAATTTGGAATCGTTAAAGGTTTTATGACTACTATACATGCATATACAAATGACCAATCAACTCTTGATGTACCTCACCAAAAAGGTATCAAAGCAAGAAGAGGTAGAGCGGCAGCAGCAAACATCGTACCTACATCAACTGGTGCAGCAGCAGCAGTTGGACTAGTATTACCACAATTAAAAGGTAAATTAGATGGTATGGCATTACGTGTTCCTGTTATTACAGGTTCAGTAGTTGACCTAGTAGTTGAATTAGAAAAAAGTGTAACAGTTGAATCAGTTAATGCAGCAGTTAAAGCAGCACAATCTGATACAGTTGGTTACACAGAAGATCCAATCGTATCTAGTGATGTTATTGGTATCTCGTATGGAACACTATTTGATGCTCTATCAACTAAAGTAATTGACGTTGACGGAAAACAAATGGTAAAAATCATTTCTTGGTATGATAATGAAGCTTCATTTACAGCACAAATGATTCGTACATTGAAATTATTTGCAGAATTAATCTAACAAAATAAAAAGCATCGAGAGATGCTTTTTTAATACAAAAAAGGTGAAACAATGAATTGGATATATGATTTATTAGACAAAATTAAAATATTTATAGAAAACCATATTTGGATAGCACCTTTCTTTAGTATCCTATTACCCTTTGTGGAAGCAATAGTACCTAGTTTGCCGCTTACAGCGATTGTTGCACTAAGTATAACTGTGCTGACCGCCGCTTACGGAGCTACTGCAGGGACGGTTCTGGCTGTGTTTCTGTCAGCTTTAGGTTCATTCTTAGGAATGGTTTTAATCTTTTCTTTAATTAGATTGACGTTAAGCAAAAGATTTTCTAAAAGAGTTGAAGAAAATGAACACGGAAAATGGTTTACAAATATTGCGGAAAAAGGAAACACAGGAATGATGCTAACAATTATGAGCAACCCTCTTTTGCCATCATCAATCCTGAATTATGCTATATCTTTAACTAATATAAAGGTAAAGAAATATCTTTTCCTCACTTCTGTATCTAGATTAATTATAATAATATTCCTTGTTTTCCTAAGTTCAATCTTTGATATCCAATCTAAACCGCTTAATATTCTTTGGGTAATGTTAACATATTCAGGTATTATATTGTTATATGGGATGTTAATAAAACTAAGAAATAAGAAAAAAAACAAAAATATTGAAACTGAAAGCTCTAACAAATAGAGCTTTTTTTATTTTCTACTCCAAAGCAACTTTAAACAATAAATTTATCTACTATTATTATAGTAGGTATTTTTTTTGAAAAAAAGTTAAAATAAATGCTTGACATTTTATACTATGCATTGTATAGTATTGTGTATAAGGAGGTATTATATGGATAGTCAACAAAAAAAAGGTCTCTTAGAGTTAATGGTTCTTGCATCACTTAAGTACGATGACTCTTATGGATATTCAATAAATCAAGATATTAATCAAGTATTAGATGTATCTGAGTCAACTTTGTATCCTATATTAAGAAGACTAGATAATCAAGATCTGCTAGAGACTTATCAAACTACCTATAATTCCCGAATAAGGAAATACTATAAAATTACAGGGGAAGGATTAGAAAAGCTTAAGCAATCAGAAAATGATTTTCAAGAAGTGAAGAGAATTTATGATTACATTTTGCGATAGGGGGAAACTATGAGAAGAAGAGAATTTTTAAGAAATCTCAAGGAAGAATTAAGGAAAAGAAGAGATATTGAAGTAGAAGAGGTTTTATTCTACTATGATGAATTAATTCAAGATGCGGTTGATAACGGAGAGAGTGAAGAAATCTTTGTTATGAACCTAGGTAGTTTAAAAGATATAACAAGACGCCTTGAAGACGATGAAGAATTTATCGTTGAAGTAAGAGATAAAAACAGTACCGTGGTTAAGAATGTACTAAGCACTACTGTAAAGGTAGTGGGTTATACAATTTTTGGAATTCTAGGTTTTGCTTTGTTTATAACTTGTATATCACTATTTTTCAGTGGGGTTGCAGTAGTTTTTGCTGCAATAGGTCGAGCACTGTTTAGTGCACCAGCTGATTTCTATGGATACCTGGTAATACTAGGAGCTATAATGATTGGAGCTAGTTTGATGTTAGTAAGTGTTGGTTTGTTTAAATGGTTTACAAATCAAGCAAACCCAGCTTTATTAGCAATATTTAGAAGGATAAACGATTTTTCAAATATAAGGGGGAAAAATTAATGGGAAGAATATTTAAATTTGCACTAGCATTATTCTTAGTGGGAGCAGGAGTAATTGCTATATACTTCGCAATAAGCGGGGAAAGTTTATTTAATACAGTTAATGATGATGACTTTGTTTATAATGAGTTAATTTATGATGGGGATGAATTTGTTAACTTCGATTTCGACTTCGAAAATCGCGGCTTCATAATCAGAAGTAGTGATGACGATAAAATTAAAGTAACATATTATGCTACTGAAAAAGACAATGTAGTTGTAACTGAATCTGATGATACATTAAAATTACTTAATGATATCGAGTGGTATAATCAATGGTTTACAGGCTTTAATTTTTTAACAAACAATGATTATTACGATGTCTATGTATATTTACCAACTACACAAGCATATAATTTAGATGTTAATACCTCGAATGGTGGAGTAGATGTTTTGAATATTGATAACATTGGTGAATTGGAATTTGATTCCTCAAATGGGAAAATTTCGATTGTTAATGTAGAGGCAGACGAAATTAATATGGACACATCAAATGGTGAAATCAGAATAACTGATGTTGTTGTTGCTGGGGATTTAGTGTTAGACACTTCAAATGGAAAAATCTATCTTACAGATGTTGTAGCTCAAAATATTGAAGGTTATTCATCAAACGGAAGAATAATAGGAGTTAATGTCGATTGTAATTCTATTAAGTTGGATACTTCAAATGGGGATATTGAGATTGAAATTAAAGGCGATAAAGATGATTACGAAGTTATTATGGATACTTCAAATGGCAATATGGTCTATGACGGAATCGGAGTAACTTCTGAACACTTTAATGTAGGTGGGACATATTTAGCTGATCTAGATACTTCAAACGGTGACATTGAGATTAGTTTTGTAGAATAGAGCAAAAAGACTGCTAACCAAAAAAATCTTTAAGATTTTAGAGGGTGCAGTCTTTCTTTTTATTATATTCTTATGTTATAATAATATATTGAGGTGATTTGCATGAAAAAAAAAGAATTTATTAAAAGAAGAGATGCATTTTGTAAAGGGATAAAAGTTGACTCTTTTGCTTTGATGGCCGCTGGAGAAGCACCATATAAAGGTAAAGATCAAGTATATCCATTTTTTGTTAATCGTAATTTCTTCTATCTAACTGGGTTAGAAAGAGAGAAGTTTATTCTATTATTATTAAAAAATGGGAATACTCATTTTGAGTATTTGTTTATAGAGGAATCAAGTGATTTCGCAACTAAATGGATTGGTAGTAAAATGACAAAAGAAGCGGCGAGTGAAATCTCAGGGATAGCGATTAAAAATATACATTACCTATCAGACTTTAATAGTTTCATGGCTAATCGTGTATTATTGGACTCTCGTCATACCATATCTTCAGTACCAAGAAAAATGTACATTGATTTATTTAGAGAGTATCTAATGGTTAAACCAAATAGCTTAAACATATTCAAAAAAATAATTGATACTTATCCAGAGCTAAAAATCAAAGACGCTACTCTTGTTTTAGACGATATTAGAAGAGTAAAGTCAGAAGCTGAAATCAAAGAAATTCAAACCGCTATTGATTATACTAATGAAGGTATAAGGGCGATGATGAAAAAAGTAGAACCAAATATGAATGAACGTGAACTAGAAGCTTTGTTTGCCTATAAAATTAAAGTTGCTGGGTCAAGTGGTAATTCATTTAATACGATTACAGCCAGTGGTAAAAACGCAACTGTACTTCACTATGAAGAAAATGATTCTAATTTGGAAGACAATACTTTAGTTTTGAATGATTTAGGAGCTTTATCAAATCAATATGCAGCTGATATTACAAGAACCTTTCCAGTTAATGGTAAGTTCTCCAAAAGACAAGCAGAATTTTATGGATTAGTGTTGAGTGTAAATAAAAAAATAATTTCACTTGTTAAACCAGGAATAATGTTAGATGAGTTAAACAAAATAGCTTTTGATTTGTTAGCTGAAGGTATGATAAAACTTGGTAAGATTAAAGAAAAATCAGAAGTTATTAAGTATTATTATCATTCAATAGGTCACTATCTAGGACTTGATGTTCATGATGTTGGATCTTACACTAAAAAACTAGAACCAGGTGTAGTAATAACTGTTGAACCAGGAATCTATGTTGAAGAAGAAGGGATTGGTATCAGAATCGAAGATGATGTGCTAGTAACCAAAGATGGATATATTAATTTAAGTAAAGATATAATTAAGGAAATAGTTGAAATAGAAGAATATATGAAGAAGTGATATAATGAGTTATATTGACGGAAGTATTAATCGGTATTTATTTTATAACGAAGATAACTTTTATTCTGTAATTAAAGTAAAGATAGTAGATACCGATGAAATTGAATTAATGCATTACGAACCCACAATTATTGTTTGTGGGTTTTTTCCTAAGTTAGATAAATTCACTAGCTATCGTTTTCACGGTAGTATTAGTAACCATGAAAAATATGGTACTCAATATAATGCAAAAACATTTGAAACTATTGTTGATAATACATTCACGGGATTAGTGGATTATTTGTCAAGTGACCTATTCAAAGGAATTGGAAAGAAAACATCAGAAAGAATAGTAGAAAAACTAGGGTTATCTGCATTAGATCTTATAGCTGAAAACAAAAATGTATTAGATGAGATACCCAGAATTAATAAACAATTAAAAGAGAATATCTATCGCCAAATTGTTGACAATCGAGATATGGAATCCACATTGATATGGCTATATGGTTTTGAAATATCCCCAAAAATGGCACTTAAAATCTATGCTGTTTATGGTAATGGAACAATTGAAGTTATTAAAAATAACCCCTATGTATTAATTGACAAAGTTGAAGGTATTGGTTTTAGAAGAGCTGACGATATTGGATTGAAAGTTGGATTTAAAGTTGACTCTCCATTTAGAATATCTGCAGTTATTTACTTTTTATTAAATGAGTATATGAACAAATATGGGGACACATACATAGAGAGAGAAAGATTAGTTGATTTTACATTAAAATATCTAAATAATTCCGAGCAAGAAGTCGATTTTAAAATAGTAAATGAACGTTTAAACACATTAATTAGTGAAGGAAAGATAATTGAAAAGGACAAGACATTAAGCCTTAGCTTTTTATTCTATGCAGAAAAATATATCGCTACGAAGGCTCTGCAATTTAACAAGGAACTAGAAAATCAACATGTTGACATAGATACATATATCAAAAATTTTGAAGAAACTAATAGTATCAAATATACTAAAGCCCAAAGAAGTGCAATTCTTAATGCCTTAAATCATCAATTTGTAATAATAACTGGTGGACCAGGTACTGGAAAAACTACTGTTATAAAAGGTATAGTTGATATATATCTGTTGATTCAAAATAGCCCTAAAGCTAGTGATGTAATTTCTTTAGCTGCACCAACAGGTAAAGCAGCTAAAAGATTGTCCTTAGCTACAGATTTAGATGCTAGAACCATTCACAAACTTTTAGGCTATGATTACCAAGGTAATTTTAACTATGATGAACATAATCAATTAGATACAAAACTTCTAATCATTGATGAGGTATCAATGATGGATTGTTTGTTAGCAAAAAGACTTTTCAGTGCCATCGATAGTAACACTCAAATAGTTTTTGTTGGTGATGCCAATCAGTTACCATCAGTTGGAGCTGGAGAAGTATTAAATGATTTAATCAAGTCTGATTTGTTTAATGTTATTGAATTAGATATAATTCATAGGCAAGCTGCGGATTCAAAAATTATTTCGCTTGCATATGATATTCTAAACAAAGAAATTAATCGTAATATTTTTGATGTATATGATGACCGCGCATTCTATAGAGTTAATGAAAGATTCGTCACAGATAAAATCCTAGTTGAAATTAGGAGACTTATTAATCAAGGATATGATCTATTAGAAGATATCCAAATATTAATACCCATATATAAAGGATATAATGGTATCGATAGAGTTAATGATTTGATTCAAAAAAACTTCAATTCAAAGAATAAAAACTTCTCACTAACATATAAAGAAAAAACCTTCTTTTATAACGATAAAGTTATGCAACTAGTTAACCAACCTGAAGATAATGTAATGAATGGGGACCAAGGTATAGTATCAGGCATAACTGAAGATGATGAGGTCTTAGTAAATTTCTCAAGTAATATTGTAAAATATAACCTGAAAGATTTAGACCGATTAACCCTAGCATACGCAGTTTCAATACATAAATCTCAAGGGTCGGAATTTAAATGTGTAATTATGCCTCTAGTAAGAGCATATACAATAATGCTCAAGAAGAAGTTACTATATACTGGAGTAACAAGGGCTAAAGAAAAACTAGTTTTAATCGGCGACTTTGAAGCATATAAAAGAGGTGTTTTAGGTATTGATAAACCAAGAAACACTCTATTAAAGGATTTTTTATTAGAAGAAATCAATTCCGACAAAACCAAAGAATTATCAATTGAAGATTTTTTGTAAAAAAGCTGCAATTTAATTGCAAATACATATAAAATATTATATAATAACAAAGTAAATCGAAGACGAAGAAAAGTAGTAATTTATTCCATCAAAGAGAGCTTAGGTAAGCTGTGACTAAGTATGTATTAATTACGAAGCTACTTCTGAGTGATGCTCTTAAAAGCATTCGTTGGCTCGCGTTAAGAGTCTTAAGAGCTAGCAATGCTAGAATTAAGGTGGTACCGCGATTATTCGTCCTTTTGATAAGGACGTTTTTCTTTTTTTAGGAGGCAATTATGAAATATTTAACTGGAAATGAAATAAGAAATACTTGGCTAAAATTCTTTAGAGACAAGGGACATTTAATAGAAGAAGGAGCTTCATTAATTCCTAATGATGATCCTACATTACTTTGGATGAATTCTGGAGTTGCTGCTTTAAAGAAATATTTTGACGGTAGAATTGTACCTAAAAATCCAAGAGTAGTTAATGTGCAAAAATGTATCAGAACAAATGATATTGAAAATGTTGGGAATACCGCAAGGCATCACACATTTTTTGAAATGTTAGGAAACTTCTCAATCGGTGACTACTTCCGTGAAGAAGCTCTTGATTACGCATTTGAAATTTTAACTAGCGATAAATATTTCGGTTTTGATCTAAATAAATTATATTTTACAATTTACCCTAAAGATTTAGAATCACATGATAAATGGTTAAGTTTAGGAGTTCCTGAGGGACATATACTAGCTACTGATAATCAAAACTTTTGGGAAATTGGTGAAGGACCATGTGGACCTTGTACTGAGGTTTTCTTTGACCGAGGACCTGAGTTTGGTGATTTTGGTTTAGACTCAATTAAAAAAGATATAGAAAATGACCGATATGTTGAAATATGGAACATCGTTTTTTCTCAATTCAATGCATCGTCTGCTTTGGATAGAGATGATTACCCAGAACTACCCAAAAAGAATATTGATACTGGTGGAGGGTTAGAAAGATTTGCTTCAGTAATTCAAGGAGCTAAAACTAACTTTGAAACTGATTTATTTATGCCTATAATTAACAAAATATCAGAAATATCTGGTGTTACATATACAGGTCAAAAAGAATTTAAGGTAATAGCTGACCACGTTAGAACTGTCACCATGGCAGTTGCTGATGGAGCTATGATGAGTAATGAAGGCAGGGGATACGTTTTAAGGAGACTTCTTAGAAGAGCAATTAAGCATGGAAAACAACTTAAAATCCAAAGACCTTTTTTAACTGATTTAGTTGATGTAGTTATCGAAATGATGAAAGAGTTTTATCCATATTTAGTACCAAAGAAAGCAATTATTAAAAAAAACATAATCGCAGAAGAGAATAAGTTTCTAGAAACTTTAATTGTAGGCGAGAAACGATTCCACGAAATTGTAAGTGCTTCGAAAGATAAAACCATTAATGGTAAAGATGCTTTTTTATTATATGATACCTATGGATTTCCATTAGAACTTACTAGTGAGTACGCATCAGAAATCGGGTTAAAAGCAGATAAAATCGGATTCACAAAAGAAATGCAGAAACAAAAAGAAAGAGCTAGAGCTGCTAGAGGGAACATACAGTCAATGTCAGCTCAAAATCAAGAGTATCTTAACTTTGATAAAAAAAGTGAATTTGTTGGCTATGATAAATTAATTGAACATACAAAAATAATTAGAGTCTTCAAAGAAGGCATTGTCCTAAGAAAAACACCATTTTATGCAATATCTGGTGGTCAAACAGCTGATACTGGTAGAATCTACAATGATGATTTTATCTTACATGTGACTGATGTGGAGAAACTTCCTAACGGTCAATTTTTACATCATATAGAGGAGGATTTATATCCTGAATTTGATGGTGAAAAAGTAACTGCATCAGTTGATAAAGCAAAAAGACAACTTACTGAATATAATCATTCTGCTACACACCTAATGTTTCATGCATTTAGAAAAGTTCTAGGTGACCATGTATCTCAACAAGGTTCATTTGTTAACCATGAAGGATTAAGATTTGACTTCAATCATTATGAATCAGTAACTGATGAACAAATACTTAAAGTTGAACAACTTGTTAAATCAATGATTCAAGATCCCTATAAAACTAAAACTGTAGTAGTAACAATTGATGAAGCCAAAGCTGCAGGAGCTATTGCTGAATTTGGTGAAAAGTACGAAGACAAAGTTAGAATGGTTGATTTAAAATATACATTAGATTTATGCGGAGGGACCCATGTAAAAGATATTAAAGATATCGGTAATTTCGCAATTAAGTCAGTTTCATCAATTGGTTCAGGAATCTATCGTATAGAGGGAGTAACCAATGAGGCTGTAGCTAACCTAAGTGATACACTTGAAGGAACTAACAAAGACATTGCTAGCTTAATAGAAAAAGCAAGCAAAATCTTGGAAAGTGCTAAAAAGGAAGAAATTAAACTCACATTTAATTTCCAAGCACATATACTTAATCTAGGTAGTTACCAAGATGTTTTGAATAAAAGGAAACTGCTTCATGAAGCTAAGTTAAAGGTTAAAGAATTAGAGAAAAACTATAATAAAGCTAAGGAACAAAAATCATTAGATTCTGTAATTGATTTTTCAGAATTTACTTACGGCAATATAATTATCGGTAAAGTTGACAACATTGTAGGTAATGCTCTAAAACAATTAGTCGATGATTTATCTACCAAACTAGATCAAGGATTAGTTTTACTTGCATCGGTTCTAGATAATAAAGTTATTATAGTTTGTAAAAGCAATTCACAAAAATACAATGCTGGAAAACTTGTTAAAGCTGCAGCAATTATCTGCAATGGTAATGGTGGAGGACGTCCTGATTTTGCCCAAGCAGGCGGAAAAGATCCAAGCAAAGTTAATGAAGCTTTAGAACATATAAAAGGATTAGTTTTATGAGAGTAATCGGATTAGATTTAGGGACTAAAACTCTAGGAATATCAAGTTCAGACTTAAGTAAAACAATAGCTTCAACCTATAAAACTATTAACTTCAAATCTGAGGACTACAATTTCGCTATTGTCGAACTCAAAAAGGTTATAGAAGAATTAAACCCTGAACTCCTTGTATTAGGATTGCCTAAAAACATGGATGGTAGTATTGGGTTTCAAGCTCAAAAAACTCTTGACTTCAAAGAGCTGCTAGAAAAAGAAACAAAATTAGAAGTAGTTATGATTGACGAAAGACTAACTTCAAAAATGGCAAATAACATTATGATTCAAGCAGACTTGAGTCGCAAAAAAAGAAAGACAAAAGTGGATAAATTAGCCGCCGCACTAATATTACAAAGCTATTTAGATAGCAGAAAGCGAGAAATAAAATGAAGGAAGAAATTTTAGTTGTTACCGACGAAAATGGAGAAGAATTAGAATGTGTTATTATAATGACTTTTGAGTCAGATGAATTTGAAAAATCATATGTAGTATATCGTATGAAAGAAGATGAAAGTGGTGAGTATTTCGCTGCTAGTTTTAACCCTGATGATAAAGACGAAGGTAATTTAAATCCGATTGAAACTGATGAAGAATGGGATTTAGTAGAAGAAGTACTAGAAAGCTTCTTAGAAGACGAAGAAGAAAAAACTGAAGAGCAAGATAAGTAGTATTTTAATGAGTGATTATTTGAATCAAATCAATCCCAAAAGAACCAATGAAGTTATCGATAAAATATTAGCAGAAGCAAATACGTTAGGCACACCAATAATTAGAGATGATGCAATTAACTTTATCATTCAAATTATTAAGTCCAATAAAACAAAACAAGTGTTAGAAATTGGTTCAGCTATAGGATATAGCGCAATTATGATTGCTAGTTTTACAGAGGCAAATGTGTTGACTATTGAAAGAGATGAAGCAAGCTATTTAAGAGCTAAAAAAAACATAGTTTTGGCTGGCTTGGAATCAAAAATAACTTTGGTTTTAGCTGATGCTCTAGAATATCAAATAAGTGAAGATTTTCAATGTGATCTTCTCTTTATTGATGCTTCAAAATCTTCATATATAAGATTCTTTGAAAAATATGAAAAACATCTAAATAGAAATGGTCTAATTATATCTGACAATCTTTTATTTAGAGGGTTTGTTGAAAATACTGATAGGATTGAAAGCCGAAACAGAAGACAATTGGTAGGTAAAATTAGAAAGTTTAATGATTACATAACTAAGAACCAAAACTATGATTCTTATATCTATGGTATAGGGGATGGGTTATCAATATCAATTAAGAAATAGGTGAAATTGTGAATCTTGTTGCTAGAGTAAAAACAATTGAAGAACTTGAAACATTAGATCAACTAGGCATTGATGTTTTTTGTTTGGATACTGAGTTTACTGTTAAAAAAATAAGTGTGTTTACAATATCGGAGATAGAGAAAGCTGTAGTTTTCGCAGAAAAGAAACATAAAACAGTGTATATCTTAATAAATAAAATGGTTCACGAATCTGATATTGAAGACTTAAATAAATTTATTATTTCAATGAAAACTATTAAAATATCAGGTATTGTTATCAATGATTTATCAGTCTATGTTATAGCAAAAAAACACAAATTAGAACATCTAATAATCTATCAACCAGGATCTATGAATACAGACTCTTTTTCTGCTGAATACTTTAGTGATAGATTAATAAAAGGGATTACTATTTCTAGGGAAATAACCTTAGATGAAATATCTAAAATAATAAGTAAACCTACAAATCTAGAGTTCTCAATCATCGGGCATGGGTATTTGGATATGTTCTATTCAAAGCGAAAACTGGTAACTAATTATTTAATTCATAAAGATATCTCTGGGCAAAAAATTCTTGATAACTATGAGCTGCGTCTAAATGAAGAGATAAGACCAAATGATTTTTATCCAATCTTTGAAGATGAATTTGGAACCCACATATTTAGATCAAATAAATTGATTTCCTACGAAGAACTTGATCAACTATCGGGAATAATTAAAGATTTTTTCATTGAAAGAATCTTTATGGAAGATGAAGAATTTTTTGATTCTATCGGATTGTATAGAAAAAAAATTACTTTAGATGACTTTTTAACAAAATATAAAAATTATAATTCGGGCTTCTATTACCAAAGAACGGAAAAGGTAAAGGGTGAGTTAAATGAGAGCTGAGTTATTAGCACCCGCTGGAAATCTTGAAAAAGCAAAAATCGCTTTGCTATATGGAGCTGATGCTGTATATATTGGCGGAGTAAGTTTTTCTTTAAGGGCTAGAGCTTCTAATTTCACAATACCTATGATTAGGGAATTAGTTGAATTTGCGCATGATTTAAAGAAAAAAGTATATGTAACCACAAACATTGTTTTTCATGATGAAGATTTAAAAGGTTTAGATGAATATCTTCAAGAACTTGACCTAATAGGAGTAGACGCTATTATATGTTCTAGTTTTTCAATTATAGAACGTGCTAAAGCGATAACTAATTTAGAAATTCATTTATCTACACAATTTTCCGTAACTAATTCAAGTTTAGCTGACTATTTCTATGAAGAAGGAATTAAACGCGTAGTATTAGCAAGAGAATTATCTATTAAAGAAATAGAAGCAGTTAAAAATAAAACTAAAGCTGATTTAGAGATATTTATTCATGGTGGTATGTGTGTATCGTACTCTGGAAGATGTACGCTATCTAATTATATGGTTCTAAGAGATGCAAATAGAGGCGGATGTGCACATAGTTGTAGATGGTTATATAAACTTTATGATAATCATACATTGATTTCAGATAATTATGATTTCCAAATGTCTTCCAAAGACTTAGAAATCACGGAGTATATCCCACAATTATTAGATATTGGAGTTGCTTCTTTAAAAATAGAAGGCAGAATGAAATCAATCCATTATATTGCAACTGTTGTGTTGGCTTATAGAATGTTGATTGATGACTATTACGACAATAAACTGAAAGATTTATCCTTCTATAAAGATGAAATCAAGAAAGCTGAAAATCGTTTAACGTCTATAGGTTTTCTTGCTGGAGACACAACTATTAACCAACAACTATATAACAGTAGGAGCGAAACACCAACAAAGGAATTTATTGGAATTGTAAAAGCCTATATTCCTGATAAGAAACTAGCTCTAATTGAACAAAGGAATTATTTTGTGAAAGGTGATTTAATAGAAATTGTCTCACCTAAAAAGACATTTACTAAAACAAAGGTCTTAGAACTATACGATGAAGAGTTCAACGAAATTGATGTCGCTAGACACCCATTGCAAAAATTATATGTAAATATAGATTTTGAAGTTGAACCATATGATTTAATTAGGAGGGTAAAATGAATAAACCAGTAATAATAGCTGTATCAGGGGGATCCTCTTCAGGTAAAACAACCGTAGTAAACGAAATATTAAAGCAACTTAAAGATCATAAAATAGTTGTTATAAGACAAGATGACTACTATAAAGATCAAAGTGAAATGACAATGGAAGAAAGAAGAATTGTGAACTATGATCACCCATTTTCATTGGATAACGATTTATTCTATGAGCATATTAAATCATTAATTGAAGGTAAAACAATCGAGAAGCCAACCTACGATTTTGTGCAACTCACAAGAGCTGAAAAAACCGAGACAGTAGAACCTGCTAAAATCATTATTCTAGAAGGTATACTAGTTTTGGAAGACGATAGAATTAGAGAATTAGCTGATATAAAATTATTTGTTGAAGCCGATGAAGATTTAAGATTCATCAGAAGACTAAAAAGGGATACAGATGAACGAGGTAGAACAATTGATTCTGTAATAGAACAGTATTTAAAGACAGTTAAACCAATGCATTATGCATTTGTTAAACCAACCAAAAGATACGCGGATATTATTATCCCGAATGACTACTCACATGATGTAGCTGTTGATCTAATCAACGCTAAAATTATAACTATATTAAACAAGTGAAATATGATATAATAAATTGCATTTTTATAAGGAGAAAATATAATGGAAAATAACTATCAATTAACGGAATCTGGATTTATTCAACTAAAAGAAGAATTAGAACAGTTAAAAGGAAGTAAAAGAACCGAAAACTTAGAAGCATTAAAAGAAGCAAGATCACAGGGTGATTTGTCTGAAAACGCTGACTATGATGCGGCTAGAGATGAACAGGCTAGAATTGAAGGAAGAGTAAAAGAAATTGAAAATATTTTGAAACACTCTGTAATTATTAAAGGAAACAGTAGAACTAGAATCATTTCTATTGGTAAAAAAGTTACTCTTGATTTAATAAAAGAGGGTAAGAAAATAATGGAAAGCAAAGAATACACAATAGTTGGTAATCTTGAAGCTAACCCATTCCAAGGAAAAATCTCTAACGAATCACCATTAGGAAAAGCTTTAATTGGCAAGAAAAAAGGGCATACAGTAGAGTTTAAAGCTGAAAGTGGGCAAGAGATGTCTGCGGAAATAATTGACGTCAAATAATAACTTTAATAAGGGGTAATTAAAATGATTGGAATTATTGGAGCCATAGATAAAGAATTACTTTTGTTTTTTCATGAAATGACAATTGAAAAAACAGAAATGGTTAGTGATAAAACATTCTATATAGGTAAAATTGGAAGACATAAAGTAGTTGTTGTTAAATCAGGAATCGGTAAAGTCAACGCTGCGATAACTGCTACTTTGTTATTATCAAGATACAGTTGTAGAATTGTTATCAACACTGGGATTGCCGGCGGGTTATCACCACTTGAAATAGGTGATATTATATTAGCCAAAGGTATAGCTTACTTTGATGTATCTCTAACTGAAATAGATGATGTACCATACGGCCAAATGGCTGATGATCCATTAATCGTTAAAACTGATGAATATTTCTTAGCTAAAGCCGAGAAAATCTTTAAAAAATTAGGATATTCATATAAAGTTGGAAACCTAGTCTCAGGTGATAAATTTGTGACCGAGAAAAAGGAAATTAGAAAAATTCTAAGAAATGTTGATAACGTACTAGGAATAGAAATGGAAGGAATGGCTATTGCTATTACTGCATATAAATTCAAAGTGCCTTTCATATCAATTAGAGGAGTTTCTGATATTATAGATTCAGAAGAGCAAACAAATGAATATAGGGATGCTGCCACTGATGTAGCAAATAAAACAACTAAATTTGTATTCTCATTTCTTGAGGTAGTTGATGAATAAAATAAGACTTGGTAATAAAGACTTTTATTATCAAGTTTTTTACAAGAACAATAAAAACATGTATCTAAGAATTAAAGAAGGCAGATTAGTTGTTACCTGTAATAAAGGCGTTTCTGAAGAACAAATTAGAAGTTTTATCTATGAAAATTCAACTAAGCTATTACGTAAACTTAAAATATATGAGAGCAAAGTACCATTGTATAGTGAGACAACTATGTTAATATATGGTATTAAATATGCTATGGTATATAAAATAGCATGTAAAAATAATAACTATAGCTTCTATAACAATACAGTTCATTTAGAATTTCGAAAAGAGCTTTTCGATAAAACATATGTAGAAAAAGTTTACAGCGAGTTAGTATTGAAGAAGGCTATGGAAGTTCTTAATAATCTTAGACCTTTACTAGAGATAAGCTTTGATTTAAACAATATTAAATTTAAAACTCAACTTATGAAATCAAGATTCGGGAGTTGTATTCCTTTAAAGAAAATTATAAAATTAAACACTATGTTAGGTAGGTTTGATGAACTATATATTAGAGTTATCCTTATTCACGAAGTAATTCATCTTAAAGTACCTAATCATTCGAAAGAATTCTATGATTATATGCATGCATTTATACCGAATTATAAACAAGTAAAAAAAGAATTAAACAATTTAATTAGAAAGTATGTGATTTAGATGCCATTTCTACCAATTGATAAAGAAGAAATGTTGCAACAAAATATTAATATTCCCGACTTTGTGTTGGTTAGTGGTGATGCTTATTGTGATCACCCTTCTTTTGGTGTAGCGATTATTGGTAGAATATTAGAAAGACATGGTTTTACAGTCTGTATTCTAAGTCAACCAGATATTAACGAACCAGATGGCTTTTTGGAGTTTGGTAAACCAAGACTTGGATGGCTAGTAACCTCAGGTAATATTGATTCTATGGTTAATCATTATACTGTTGCAAAAAGAAAACGTAGTAAAGACTATTATACTCCTGGGGGAGTAATGGGGAAAAGACCTGATAGAGCTGTAATTACGTATTGTGAAACAATAAGAAAAGTTGACCAATCAAGCAATATTATTTTGGGTGGAATTGAGAGTTCTTTAAGAAGATTATCTCACTATGATTATTGGAGCGATACGGTGATGCGAAGTATTTTGTTAGACGCCGACGCTGATATATTAGTATACGGTATGGGGGAGCTGGCTATAGTCGAAATAGCTGAAGCTTTAAAATCAGGATTTGATCTAAGTATGTTAACCTATATAGCTGGAACTGTAGTAAAAACTAAAGATAAAATTTTTATTCCATCGGAAGCTGTAATGTTACCTAGTTTTTCCGAAGTAAGAAAAGATAGAATTGCTTATGCTAATTCATTTACAAAACAGTACACAAATTCAGACCATATATCTGGCAAGGTTCTTGTTGAACCGTACGAAGATATATATGTTATTCAAAACCCACCTACAAGGCCACTCACAAGATTTGAATTGGATGAAGTATATGAACTACCATTTATGAGGCTACCTCATCCAAAACTAGAAAAACAAGGACACATATCTGCGATGGATGAGATTAAGTTTTCAATCACAGCCAATAGAGGGTGTTATGGGGGTTGTAGTTTTTGTGCGTTGACGAGTCATCAAGGAAGAATAATTCAGTCAAGGTCAAAAGCATCAATTGTTAAAGAAGCGAAAAAAATTATTGACGATAAAGACTTTAAAGGTTACATACATGATGTTGGTGGGCCTACTGCTAACTTCTACGATATAGCTTGCCAAAAACAAGTTAAGTACGGTGTCTGCAAAACTAAAGCCTGTATTGGAACAGAAGCGTGTAGTCAATTGAATGTTACTCATACAAATTATTTGGATGTTCTCAGAACATTAAGAAAACTAGATGGTGTAAAAAAAGTGTTTATACGTTCTGGAATCAGATATGATTATGTTATGTATGATAAAAACCCTGAGTTTTTTGAAGAACTAGTTCAACATCATGTTTCGGGGCAACTGAAAGTAGCTCCTGAACACGTAAGTTCAAATGTATTAAAGATGATGGGAAAACCAAACCGCCCGTTATATGATAAATTCGTTGAAAAATATTACGAATTAAATAAAAAATTTGATAAAAACCAATTTTTAGTGCCATATTTAATGAGTTCACATCCTGGTTCTACTTTAAAGGATGCAATTATTTTAGCTGAGTATGTGAGAGATATGAAATACAATCCTGAACAAGTTCAAGATTTTTATCCTACACCTTTAACTCTGGCTACAACAATGTTCTATACAGGATTAGACCCAAGGACAATGCAACCAATATATGTTGCCAAAACCAGACATGATAAAGCTATGCAAAGGGCTTTGATTCAGTATCGCAACCCTAAAAACTACGATTTAGTCTATCAAGCACTTCAAAAAGAGAATAGATTAGATTTAATAGGTACAGGTAGTAATTGTTTAATCAAACCTAGAAAAAATATGATTAGAAATTCATATAAAAATATTACCAATAAAATATCTAAAAAACACTAAATAATGTTGTTTAGTGTTTTTTTTATAAAGAAATCTTCCTAAGCGATGAAAAAAAATAGACAATACGCGATTTTTTAGGTATAATTAAAGTAGAATTCGGAGGTTAAATATGTTTGAACTATTCTTTAATAAAAAGCATTTTTATCCAAATGATTATAAAAAAACTGTGTACGATGTAGATTTCCAAGAATTATGGAATAATAATATAAGAATTATCATGCTAGATTTAGATAATACTTTAATACCATATGATGAATCAAAACCTACAAGTAAAATATATAAGCTATTTGACACTCTAAAATCAATAGGTTTTAAAGTATACATAATATCTAATAATCAAAAGGACAGAGTTAAAAGTTTCGCAAAAAAAGTAAAAGCCAGCTATGTTTATAGCGCTAGAAAGCCATTCAGACTTGGCTTTAAAAGAGCTTTAAGATACGCAAATAATCCTGAACATGAATCTGTTTGTTTAATTGGTGATCAATTTATGACTGATGTTTTAGGTGGGAGAAGAATGAATTTCTTTGTAATAGTAGTAGATACTATAAAGAGAAAAGGAGAAAAATGGTTCACTAAGATAAGTAAGTATTTCGAGAGAAGAATCTTGAGAAGACTTAAAAGAACTGATTCAGAATTTTATTTTAAACTAAAACTTAACGAGAAGAGGTAGAGCATGAAGGAACTATATTGCAAGGGTTGTGGCGCAGAAATACAAAACATCGATAACACTTTGCCTGGATATGTAAACGAAAAAATAATGTCGTCTTTTAAACCAAGCAATATGATTTGTCAACGCTGCTATAGAATACGTCACTATAACGAAGTTTATCCATACACTGTGTCTAACAGTGATTATGTGAAAGTAATAGAAAAAATCAAAGAAGAAGATGCTCTAATCGTAAAAATCGTAGATATATTCGATTTTTCCGGTTCTTTTGTACCGGCAATTAAAACCCTAACTGGAAACGAAGATGTTATTCTGGTTGGTAATAAAATGGATTTGCTTCCTAAAAATGTTAAACCTAAAAAGATTCTTAATTGGTTAAAAGTTATGCTAGCTGCCCAAGGATTTTCAGTTTTAACTTCAATCTTGGTATCAGCTAAGTACGGTGACAATTTTGACCAGTTAATGGAACTTATTCATAAATATAAAGGTAAAAGAAACGTATATATAGTTGGTTGTTCCAACGTTGGAAAATCAAAAATTGTTAATCAAATATTAAAAAGATATCTAGGCGAAGCAGCTGATGTTTTGACTGTATCAATATCTCCAAGAACTACTATTGGATTAATTGGTTTTCCATTAACTGATGGATCGATTATTTATGATACTCCTGGGGTAATAAACAAACATCAATATATGCACTATTTAACTAGACCATCATATAAATTAACAGTTCCTAAAAAAGAGATAAAACCGTTAATTTTTCAATTATATGAAGGCCAAAGTTTATTCTTTGGTGGACTAGCTAGACTCGATATTATCAGCGGTGAAACCGGCGATAAAATCTCAGTAATTACCTATTTTGCTAATACTTTAAATATACATAGAACTAAGTCAAAAAATGCAGACGATCTTTACAAATCTAAACTATATACATTATTAAGCCCACCATTTTCACCAGATGAAGATGTACCAAAATGGGTTTATCATGAATTTAGAGTCAGAGATAACCAAAAATACGATATTGTATTCTCTGGGTTAGGTTTTGTAACACTTAGAGCTCCGTTTTGTATTAGAGCCTATGCTCCATTCGTTGTAGGAGTATATACTAGGTTAGCTATTATATGATCGACAAAGCATTAATTAAAAGTATTGAAATTTATTTAGAGGAAAAGTTTGTAAGTAATAAATCAAGACTTAAACATATTTATAACGTAAAAAAGGTCGCAATTACATTGGGTAACATCTATAGTGTTGATATTCCAAGTGTAATTGTGGCTTCTTATTTACATGATGCTACAAAAATCAATTCCGAGGAAGAAAATAGAGCTTTAGCTAGTAACCTGTTATATGAGGGAATACCTAATGCCTGTATTCATGCATTCTCCGCAGCTGTTTTAGCGAATGAGGAGTTTGGGATAGATGATATTGATATTTTGAATTCAATTAAATATCACTGCTCTGGACGTAAAAACATGTCATTGCTAGAAAAAGTAATCTATGTTAGTGATTTCATCGAAGATGGCCGTAAATTTGTAAGCGATGAGTTAAGAGTGATAGCTAGAACCAACATTGATAAAGCTGTATATTTGATTATGATTCAAACAAGAAATTATTTATTAAAAAACAAAAAAATGTTTTCTTCTGAAACTGAAGAAGCGATTTTATATTATCAAGAAAAATTGGAGGAATTTAATGACTGATATTTTAAATACAGTTTATCAAGCCCTAAGTGATTTAAAACTAAAAGATATTATTGTTTATGATTTTAGAAATCATTCACCATATTACGACTATCAAATAATAGCGAGTGCTACAAATGAAAGACAGGCAAATGCAGCGATTGATCACGTAAAAAAAGCATTACCAAACGGCTATGATTTTCACGTAGAAGGACAAGGAAATAATCACTGGGTATTAATTGATTTAAAATCAATTATTATCCATGTAATGCATAAAGACGATAGGGAATTCTATCAAATCGAAAAAATATTTTATGAAAGAGAAAAAATCTCTTTTGAGGTGAATAATGGATTATGATTTACTAGCAACATTCTATGATTCTTTTATTGATCCAGATGTGTATGATGAATATATTAGATTGATTAATCAATACACTACAGCTGGTTCAGTTTTAGATATTGGTTGTGGTACAGGTACCCTTTCAATAGAAATGGCGAAAGCTGGTTATCAAGTCGTCGCTACAGATTTATCAGAAGAAATGTTACAAGTTGTAAGTTACAGAGCTAAAGAGGAAGAGGTTGAACTAGAAATTGGTATGTATGATTTACTAGATCCAATCGATTTCTTGTTTGAAAATATCATTGCTTCAATGGATGTAATCAACCATTTAACAGATTTAGAGGATGTAGAGTTTGGTTTCACAAATATCTATAATTCTTTGAAGTCAAATGGTTTTTTTATCTTTGACGTATTAAGTGCTGAATATATTGATGCACTTGATGGTTATAAAGAAGAAGACGAAGAATATAATTTTCGCTGGAAATCAGAAAAAGGCGATAAAGATCATAGTATAATTCATACAATTAATGTCGAAATAGATGGTAAAGATGAAAAATCTATTATCTATGAAGTAACTCATGATTTTAAAGAATATGAAAAAATATTTAAAAAAGTTGGATTTACTCAAATTGATAGCGTGGTTCTTCCTGAAAGAACTATCTATGTTTTGCATAAAGAAGAAATGAAACCGTAATCATTTAAGATTGCGGTTTTTTAAATGCATAATGTTTTAGAATAGCCAATAATTTTGGTAGAATAATAAAGGAAGGAAGTGAAAGTTATGCAATCAAGTAAAGTAGTAATCATTGGAACAGGTTTAGTTGGAATGAGTTATGCATACTCACTAGTCAATCAAGGATCAGTTGAGGAATTAGTATTAATAGACATAAATAAAGATAAAGCAATCGGCGAGTCAATGGATTTAAACCATGGATTGGCATTTTCACCAAGAAAAATGAAAATACATGCAGGAGAATACAGTGACTGTAAAGGAGCTAACTTAGTAGTTATTACAGCTGGGGTTAACCAAAAAGATGGAGAAACTAGAATTTCTCTATTAAAAAGAAATGCTTCAATCATGAAATCAGTTGTAAATGGAGTTATGAAATCAGGGTTTGATGGAATCTTTTTGGTAGCGACTAATCCAGTAGATATTCTAACCTATGTAGTTTGGAAAGAATCAGGGTTGGATTCAAGTAGAGTCATCGGTTCTGGTACATCGTTAGACACAGCTAGATTGAGATATGAAATATCATCTATGCTAAATATATCTGTAGCAAATATTCATGCCTATATATTAGGAGAACACGGTGATTCAGAATTTGTATGTTGGTCAAATGCATATATTGGTGCTAAACCAATATTGGATGTAATTGAAGACATGGAAGAAATTGAATTTGAAGATCTAGACAAGATTTATCTAAGAGTTAAAAATGCAGCCTATGAAATAATTAAAAAGAAAAAAGCGACTTACTATGCAATTGGATTAGCTTTAGTTAAAATTACTTCAGCTATTCTAAATAATGAAAATCGAATTTTACCAGTATCAGTTTATAACAATGGAGTATACGCAATTGAAAAAGATGTATATATTGGATTACCTGCAGTTATCAATAAAGCAGGAATTCATCATCCGGTAAAACTTAAACTAAGTGCAGATGAACTAGTTAAATTAAAAGATTCAGCGGATATGTTAAGAAATCATCTAAACGATATGGGAATATAAAAATCAGGGAAACCTGATTTTTTTATTTAAAGAAATATTTAGTTTTTAAAGTATCATTTTTTATGAGGTGATTATTTTGGAAACTATAAAGAAGAATAAAGGTATTATTATCTTATTGATTGGAATAATTGGTATTGTCATAGTGAATTGGGATAAAATTATGCCATCGAAACAATCGTCACCAACAGAGTATTCTGAATCAATGCTATTTAGAACCACAGAAGAGTTAAACAATCTAGATACGATATTAGTAGATGTAAAAGGTGAAGTAAATTCGCCAGGACTTTATGAGGTAGGATTTGATCTTAGAGTTGGAGATATTATTGGTGTTGCTGGAGGAATAACTAATGAAGCTGATCTTAGTGAGATAAATCTGGCTGAGAAATTGACTGATGAAATGATAATCTATGTGCCTAAAAAATCAGAAATATCAACAGTATTTATTCCCAATGATATAGTAAAAATTATAGTAGAAATCAAAGGCGAAGTTGCTAAACCAGGGATATATTACCTTAACAAAAATTCAAGGTTGAATGATCTAATCTTAATTGCTGGTAGTGAGACATTGGAAGCCGATATGACTTCCGTTGAATTAGCTAGAGTTTTGTCAGATGGGGAGAGTATAACGATACCAAAAAAAGTAGAAACCAAATCGGAAGTAGTTGTCGAGGAAAGCCCAAGAGAAATTTATGTTGAAATCATTGGTGAAGTAATTAATCCTGGCGTGTATTTGATTTTAGAAGACTACACAATTAGCGATTTAATCTATGAAGCTGGAGGGGTAACAGTTAACTGTGACCTTAGTAAAATTGATTGGAATCTTACCCTTTGCCTTGGAGCTACAATCTATATTCCTTCTTATGAAGATGTGATAGATGAAACAGAAATTAGCAATCTGATTAATATCAATACCGCCAACCTAGAATCCCTAATGACTCTTCCTGGTGTGGGTAATATAATAGGCCAAAGGATAATTGATTATAGGTCTGAGTATGGCGATTTTCTATCAATAGAACAAATTGTAAGAGTATCTGGAATCAAAGACAGTATTTATGAAAACATTAAAGAACTTATTACAGTCTGATGCATCTAAGTTTATTCATATTGGATTAATAACGCTATTATATATACTCTCTTACACATCCTATATAGCTATAATTTTATTAGTAGTTGAAATAATCTATATTTTTAAGAAATCCAAGAACATAATTATCTATTCATTAGTTTTAGTAGTTATTATTACAATCAGAATCTCGTTGATAAATAATGTCGACATAGTAGAAAGTCTGCCAATCACCGGAGAAATAAATGAGGTGTTTGATAATTCTTTTTACCTAAAGGGTGAAGAAAAATATCTATGTTATTACGACGAAGTTGCAGACTTAGAACCCGGAATGATAGTTGATATTGATGGTTATTTTAGCAATGTGAAAACTTATAATATGATGCATACATTTGATTATGAAACATACCTAAAAAGTGAAAATATTTCTAAGGTTATTTCAATCGATAAATTGAGTGTGAAGGGTAACAACTTTAATATATATATAGTTAAGCATAAAATAATTGATTATATAGATAAAACCTATAATATAAAAACAGCTTCTTATTTGAAGCTGTTTGTTTTAGGTGAAAAAGTTTCTAATGAATCAATTGATAGAGAAGCAATAAACAATTTGGGTATATCACATCTTTTTGCTATCTCAGGTATGCATCTAGGATTATTAGTTGGGTGCATAGCTTTCTTGTTAAAAAAATTATATATTAGCAAAGAAAAGAATCAAGTTATCATTGTGATATTCTTAGTTTTATACAACATAATCACCGGGTTCAAGATATCCATTATTCGCGCCTCGCTATTAGTGTCTTGTATCTATCTGAAGGATTACTTAAATATTCTTTTAACCAAAACGGATTTATTAACTTTCTCTTTTGTCGTTCTGTTGATGATTAATCCTTATTCCTTATATTCTTTGGGGTTTCAATTATCTTACTTAATAGCTTTTTCAATTGTCTTAGGGGAATACATACTCAAAAAATCTGACAAAATTACTAGATTGGTAAAAACTACAATCTTTGCTAGTCTAGTTAGTTTGCCAATAACCCTAGAAATAAATAACACATTTGGGTTAATATTTATAGTGGCAAATCTATTTTTTATCCTCTATGTTAGTTATTTGTTTTTACCATTGTCAATAATGGTTTTAATACTACCATTTATAAGGCCGATATATGAAATGACAATTAGAGTTTTTGAGCTGGGACTCGATACTTTCACAAAATTTAATCCGATTATAAACTTCAACTTCCCTAACAATTTATACAAATGTCTATTTTGGGTGTTATTATTCTTGATAATAACAAATATAAAAAATATCAAAAGACAAATAATTTTGGTAGCTTCTATGATAATTATAGTTTTAGGGTCACTTTTTGTAAGTTTTAAAAGCCCTAGATTTGTTCGATTCCTCGATGTGTTTCAGGGTGATTCAATTCACATCCATGATGGAAACTGTGATATGTTGATTGATACAGGTAGTGAGGACAAATACAATAATTTAGAATCATACTTTAAGGGTTACAACATAAAGGAAATTGATATTATCCTTATAACACATTTTCATGAAGATCACTATGGAGA
This sequence comes from uncultured Candidatus Izemoplasmatales bacterium, assembly GCA_964535005.1. GTDB lineage: Bacteria > Bacillota_I > Bacilli_A > Izemoplasmatales > Hujiaoplasmataceae > 4572-104. The sequence continues at coordinate 52,003 of CAZHSG010000001.1, read as the reverse complement.
ATTAAACGATATAGTCGATAATATCGACGTTGGTGTGGTTTATCTCAACAATGAGGTTAATGATGTACATTTTGATTATCAAGTGTTAGAAACGGGTTTTTGCTTTGTCTGTGGTGAATCTAAGTTTCAAGTTATAAGTGCAAATACCAATTCTAAGAACGAAAACAACAATTCATTAGTTTTGTATGCGGAAATAGGCAAAGATAGATATCTTTTCACAGGAGATATTGAATCAGAAATTGAGTCGCAAATAATCAATACCTACGATTTTGAAGTTGATATATTAAAAGTTCCTCACCATGGATCTAGAACATCATCAACCTATGATTTCTTGAATATGATGAATTCGAAAATTGCGATTATATCAGTTGGCGAAAGAAATTATTATTCCCTACCTAATGATGATGTCTTAAAAAGGCTAAAACAATTAGATAATCAAATCTATCGTACCGACGTTGATGGCACAATTACTATTTATTACTATGATTTTCTTAATATTAGGCTAATTGAAAACTATCAAAAGCATAAGCGGCTAAGATATATCTTTAGTAATATATAAAAAAATTAAATTTATGTTATAATAATATTGGTGATAAGATGAATTCAAACTGTGTATTACTATATGGAGATGACTCATATTCAATCAAGAAGAATATGGATATTCTCTTTAAAACAAATGAGATTATTGATGAAGACATAGAAGTCTATGATTATGAAGAAGATGGTTTAGATATGGCGATAACCAAAGCTATGACTTTACCTTTTTTGTCTGACAAAAAAGGAGTTGTGCTTAGAAATTGTGTGTTCTTAAGCGATAAAAAAAATGCTGCAACTGATGAAGTTGAAGCACTCAAGAATTATTGTAGTTATATAAACCCTACTACTTTATTTGTATTATTAGCTCCCTATGAGAAACTTGATCTACGTAAAAACATTGTTAAGTATTTAACAAAAAATATAGAAACTAAAAAATATATAGTGAATAAAAAATCTGATTCTATATATGATTATATAAAAGAAGAAGTCGAAAGAAATAACATGACAATTGATTCCTTAGCATTAACTCAGTTTGTTAACCGTATTGGTAGAGATCATTCAATGTTAGAAAATGAACTTAATAAACTGATAACCTATGCATATGATAAAAAAAGAATCACTTCTGATATGGTCTATGAAGTTGTATCTAGAAACATTGATGATAACATCTATGAATTAGTTAACGCCTTCTTAGAAAACAATATAAACAAAACCATGGAAATCTATTATGACTTAAAATCTATAAAGATAGATCCAATCTGGATGTTGACTGTCATAACTAGCAAATTCCAAGAAATTCTATATACAAAAGAACTTATAAAACAAAAATATAAGAACGCAGATATAATGAAATACTTTAATGCATCAAAAGGGAGAGTTTATTATATGATGCAAAATGCAAGAAATGTTGAAGATCAGCACTTAATGAAGATTCTTGAACAAATCGAAGACTTAGATTACCGTATAAAAAGCGGTCAAATTGACAAGGCTTTAGGAATGGAATTATTCCTCTTGTCAATAGAATAAAAAAAAAGCCCTCTGGCTTTTTTCTTATAAACTGTTTACTTTATGCGATAAACGTGCTTTTTGTCTGTTAGCGTAATTTTTATGATGTATACCCTTAGAAACAGCTTTATCTAATTTTTTGTAAGCAAAACTTAAAGACTCAATTGCTTGATCTTTTTCGTTGTTTGCTACTGATAATTCAACGTTTTTAATTGCTGTCTTTAATGATGATTTAAAAGATGCATTTGCCTTACGTCTTTTCTCGTTTTGTAGATTACGTTTCATTTGTTGTTTGTTATTAGCCATGTTTTCACCTCCACTTGTATTTGCGTAAATATTTTAACAAATAAAGGCTAAAATTGCAACAAATAAAATTTTTTATTTTTACATAAAATTAATAATTTAAAATGTTTTAATTAAAGAGGTTGACCTTTTAGTTAAAAACGTAGATAATAATTATAGGAATATATAAAAAATATTGATGAAGGAGGCTATTTATGGGGTTATTAGAACACAAAGGATATAAAAGAGAAGAACAACTAGCTCTAGGTTCAAAATTTTTAATTAGTAATGGATATTTTGGATATAGAGGAACCCTTGACGAAGCCGATTCGTCAGATTTTGTTGCGCTTAATTTAAATGGCTTGTTTGATGGTGAAACTATTAAGGAAAGTGTCAACACGTATAATCCTTTATATACAATGATTAAAGCGGATGGAATTAACTTAAATCCTAAATCATTTAGACCTAAACATCATGAGATATCTTTAGAAACTGAAAACGGTGTTTTTAGAAGACATACTGACTTCAAATACAACAAGAGTACCATATCAATTAAAAGTGAAAGATTTGTGGACCAAAGGAATAAAAACTTAATCTACTCAAAATATATGTTTAAAGCAAGTAGTACAATTGAAATTGAATTATTCAGTGGTTTGGATATTTTTGTTTGGAATATAGGCGAGAATCACTTAAACAAACCAAGAATAAAAACATCTGAAAATATCTCTATTGCAAGCGGTAGAACTAAGCATCATAATGACAAAGTAGTAGTAGGGTTACTAGAAGATAAATCTTTTGACGATGAAGAAGTTAATAATACTGACGGTATTAAAGAATACAATATGATACTTAAAGCAGATAAAGTATACACAATCTACAAGTACGCTGGCGTAATTCATTCAAAAGATAACGGAGCGGAGAAAATTGAGAAAAAACTACTAACTGCTAAAAACATTGGCTATAAGAAACTATTTGCCGAAAACTCAGATTTTTGGGAAAAGGCATATGAAATATCTCGTGTTGAAATATTTAACAACGACAAAGTTAAAGAACAAATCGATTATGCAGTATACCAACTAATAGCTAATAGACCTTATTCTGAAAAGGGATCTATAAGTAAATCAGGACAATCAGGACAGTTTCACATGGGATCTGTTTCTTGGAGAACTGAGATATTATTATTGCCGTTCTTTATTAACACTGACCCCTATAGTGCTAGACTTATGGTGCAGTATCGAATCAATGGGTTAGCCGAAGCAAAGCGCAAAGCTAAAAAATTCGGCTATGAAGGTGCATTTTATCCAAACGAATCGGGAATAGATGGCTATGAGTTGAATCAACTTAACATGAAAAATAATATCCATATCAGTGCTTCAATTGTCTATGGAGTATATCAATATATTGAAAGAACTGCAGATTACTCAATTCTTTTCCAAGGCGGATTAGAGATGTTGATGGAATGTGCAAGATTCTATTTGTCCTATGCTAAACTTAGCAGTAACAAAAAACACTATGATTTTCTTAATGTTAGAGGACTAGATGATAGTCATGACCAAGTTGATAATGAAGCTTATACTAACGCTATGATTAAAAACAGTTTGGATGCTTTAATCAAATGTGTTGCCTTCGCAAAAACTACCGATAAATCCGAAGTAAACTTAATGTTCGCTGAACACAACTACGGGTCTTTAGTTTCTGACATTAGAGAGTTAAGAAGAAAACTATATACCAAAAAAGAGAATATCGAAAACCTAATTGAGAGCTTTGATGATTATTTTAATTTAGAAGACGCAAATGTGTCTAAACATAAAAAAATCCATTTCTTAGAAAAATCAAGAATTAAAGATTTACAGAATACTAATTATGTTAAAAACTCTAATGTATTAATTCTTCAAGCATTATTCTTGGAAGAATACTCATCATTAGTTAGTAAATCTAATTATGACTTTTATATGAGAAGATCGATTAATCCAGAGTATCTAGCTAGAATCATGTATATAATCTGTGCATGTGAAAATGAAAGACCAGAAGATGCATATAAAATGTTTCAAAATATAGCGAGTCTAGACCTAAAAAATGAATATCTGTTTAAAGACGGATTAAACCTAGGGCTATTAGGCGGAATATATTTAGCAATAATCTATGGATTTGCCGGATTGAAGCATGATACGTATTTAGTTTCAGCTGATTACAATTCTTCACAGAAAATCAGAAGAATTGAATTCAGAGTAAAAGTAGTTGATAACATTGCAAATGTGAAAATTAAAAGAAATTCTGTAAGTGTTAGTTGGGGGAATGCTGATGAAAGCAGTGATATTTGATTTAGATGGAGTAATAGTTACTACAGATGAATTCCATTATCAGGCATGGAAACAATTGTCTGATAGAGAAGGTATTGAATTTGATAGAACTATAAACAATCATTTAAGGGGAGTTTCAAGAAGTGATTCACTTGATATTATTCTAAAGAAAGCCAAAAGAGAGTATTCAGAAAACGAAAAAGTTGAAATGTTGAATTTTAAAAATAACATTTATAAGAAGTCTCTTGTGGAACTTACAAAATCAGACATTTTAGACAATTTTAATGAATTATATGAGATTTTAAAGAAAAATAACGTAAAAATGGCGATTGGTTCGTCAAGCAAAAATACTAAAACCATACTGAAACAGATAGGTTTGATAGACGTTTTTGATGCAATAGCTGATGGAACGGATATTACAAAGTCAAAACCAGATCCTGAGGTTTTCTTATTAGCAGCTGAAAGGTTAAATATTGATCCTAAAGCTTGTGTAGTAATTGAAGACGCAATAGCTGGTATTGAAGCAGCTAAAGCAGGTAATATGGTAGCGGTAGCAATCAATGATGCAAAAAAATCACCACTGGCTGATTATCGAATTGATAATTTGCTTGAAATTAAATCTATAATTTTAGGAGAGAACATATGAAAAATAGAAACATAATGGGATTAGTTTTAGTTGCTATAGGGATTATACTGATATTACAAGTCTTTGATGTAATAAAAGGAACAATATTCTTTAACGGTTGGTGGACATTATTTTTGATAATTCCAGCAATCATGTCAATGTCTAGAACAGGCTTTACAATCGGAAACGGTATTCTACTAGTTCTTGGTGTAGGATTCTTACTTCGAGAACAGGGATGGAATTTCACACAGTATTTTGTACCTGCGATTTTTATAGTGGTAGGTATTGGAGTTCTATTTAGAAAATAGTATGTGTATATTTTGCAATAAATTTAAGGATAATAAAGATATAATTTATCAAAATGATTCTATCTTTGTAATCTATGATGGATTTCCTGTTAGTGAAGGGCACTGTTTAATAATAACTAAAAGACATATAGACAACTATTTTCAAACAAATCCCCAAGAAGTTAAGGATATAGATATAGCGATAAGACATATGAAAATCGTTCTAGATGAACTTTATCATCCAGACGGTTATAATATTGGGATTAATCATGGAGTTGCTGCTGGTCAAAGTATAATGCACCTTCACATTCATTTAATTCCTAGATATGAATTTGATTGTCTTAATCCAAAAGGTGGAGTTAGGGGTGTTAAACCTGGGAAGCGCTTTTATTAGCTTTCCGGGTTTTTTTTAAAGTGTAATTTTTCTCAAAATAATGTATAATAATAATGTTATTTCAAAGGAGGAACCAATGAAAAGAAAAACAAAAATCATTTGTACTGTTGGTCCAGCAATCGACACATATGAAATGATCGGTAAAATGATTGATGCTGGTATGAACGTAGGTAGATTAAACTTCTCACATGGAAATAAGAAAGAACATACAAACAGAATTAAAATGATTCGTGAAATTGCGGCGAAAAAAAATCGCTATATTGGAATCATGGCTGATACAAAAGGACCTGAAATAAGAACTGGTATGTTTGAAAATAATAAAGCCACTTTTAAAAAAGATGATTTAGTTGAAATTGTCAAAGAAGAAGTGTTAGGTAATCATGAAAGATTTCATGTTACTGCATTAGAATTATTTGCGGATATTGAAATAGGGGATTTCCTTTTAATAGATGACGGTAAAATGCGACTTGACGTTGTAGAGAAAAAGGCTAATAGTTTCATTTGTAAAATATTTAACCCTGGGGTTATAAAGTCTAGAAAAGGTGTAAATGTACCAAATGTTAAACTATCAATGCCATTCATCTCAAAGAAGGATGATGAAGACATTCGTTTTGCAGCTGAACAAAGAGTTGATATGATTGCATTATCTTTTGTTAGAAGAAAAGAAGATGTATTAGCAGTTAGAGAAATATTAAAATCTACAGGAAATACATCAATTGAATTAATCGCTAAGATTGAAAATCAAGAAGGTGTAGATAATCTAGATGAAATTCTTAAGGTTGTAGATGGAATAATGGTTGCCAGAGGGGATCTAGGAGTTGAAGTCTCAACTCAATTAGTTCCAATCTATCAAAAGAAAATAATCCATAGAGCAAACGAAGTTGGGAAACCGGTTATCACAGCTACTCATATGTTGGAATCTATGATTCTATCACCTAGACCAACAAGAGCTGAAGCTAGCGATGTAGCGAACGCTATATTGGATGGTTCAGATGCAATTATGTTGTCGGGAGAATCTGCTGCAGGGAACTACCCAATTGAAGCAGTATTGACAATGGACACCATTGCTAAAGCTATAGAAGATACTATTTCTTACGAAGATCGTTTAAATAAATCGAGAAGAACATCTCAACAAACTGTAAATGATGCTATTGGGATTGCGGTTAGCCAAACTACACTTACTTTACCAAACGCAAAAGTGATAATTGCCTTTACAGAAACTGGTGGTACTGCTAAGAGAATATGTAAGTTTAGACCGAGTGTTCCAATTATTGCGATTACAGATAATATTGAGACTTGCCAAAAACTTTCATATTACTGTGGTGTATTTGCAACTTTAGTTGATGATATTGCTGATTTGCAAAGACAGGATAAAATTTCAATGGATGTTGCCGAAAGCTTTGGTTTTGAAAAAGGTGATACTCTAGTAATTACATCTGGATGGGGTCAAAAACATGGTAAAACAAATACATTAAGAATTATTGACATAGAGTAAAAAAAATAGTGTTGCAAATTTAATTTGCAACACTTTTTATTTGATTTGTTCATCCCAATTGAGATTGAGTTTTTGATTAAAAGTTGAAAATATTTTACGTAACCAAGTTGAAAATTTAGTATCTCTAAAAATCCAATATGCAACTTCAGCTAAACCTATTGAAACAATTGCATCAATAATGTAATGTTGTTTAGTGGTTTGAGTTGAAATAATAATTGCTAAGTTAAACACCAATATCCAAATAATATGGTATTTAGGGATTTTTTTATCCATCCTGATTCCTAGGATACATATCCAGCTAATTAAGGTATGCATTGATGGTAAAGCGTTCCTAGGTCCTGCAGATTGGTAAATCCACATTACAATTGACTCTGTGAAATTAAGATCTGTTTTAGGAGTTAAATAATTTCCATCTAAGAATAATCCTGAGCTAAGTCGCCATGTTTCCACATCACTTTGAAATAATAACCACCAAACCCCACAAATAATGAAAGTAACTGTAACTACTGCCATAATATTGTATAGGTTTCTTTTTGAGTAGTACCCAATAACAAATATTGATAATACCCAAACTGGATATGCCATTATATAAGGATATATCGACCAGTCAATGAAAGGAACTATCTGATTAAATTTTAAAAAAACATAACTGTAATCTTTTCCTATAATTCCAGCTGCTTCTGCATAAAACTGATTACCAAAATATGTAATAAATTGCAGAAACAACATGAATAAGAATGGAATTAACACATAAGAAACACGTTTCCAATTCATATCTACACCTCATTATGAAAATTATATCATATGTTATTTGAATATCGATTGCTTTTTTTTTCTTTGTGCCTAAAATAATTGCTATTGTGAAATAATTGTGATAAAATCTATATAAATTATACAAGGGGGATTTCCAATGTTTGGATTAAGAAATGACGGTAAGAAAGTTAAAAATATAGATCCTTTAATGAAACTAGTTCCACATATTATGTTTTATAGAAACGATGCTATGGTTATGCAATTACAAGAATATGATTGTCAAGGTATAGACGAGTTTATTCTAGAAAAAAGAAAATCCGAGAAAATTCGTTTTAATTATTTAGATATTCTAGTAACTTCTATGGTTAGAGTTTTCGCCAAAAGACCTAAGCTTAACCGATTTATTGTTAATGGACGTATTTTTAAAAGAAATAATATTCAAATTTCTTTTGCAGTAAAAAAGAAATTGGTTGATTCAGCAGAAGAAACTACAGTTAAACTAACGTTTGATGGTACCGAAAGCATCTATGAGGTTAAAGAAAGATTAGACGCTATTATCAAGGAAAACAAACACGTTGATGGAAAGAATAAATCTGACAAATTGGCTAAAATATTTACAGGCGGGCCTAACTTCATGAACAAAGCTATGGTTAGATTTGCGATGTTTCTAGATAAACATGGTATGTTACCTAAATTTGTAATTGATGGATCACCATTTCATTCATCTGCGTTTTTAGTTCATTCAAAATCTATTAAGATGGATCCAGTGTTACATCACATCTATAATTTCGGAACTACTGGACTTTTTGTATCAATGGGGCAAGAAAAATATGAACCAAAGATTAAAAATCGTGAAACAAAAGAAATAGAAGTTAAAAAAATGATGAAAGCTGGAGTAGTAGTAGATGAAAGAATCTGCGATGGATTATACAACAGTTTATCATTAAGACTATTTAAGAAGTTAATGGAAAACCCAAGTTTGCTTGCTCAAAAAAATGATGAAGTAGTTCAAGACGAAGGATAAGGAGTATTATGGACCCATTTATGAAAATCCTAGGGACACTAATTAGTGTGGCAATGATACTATTTGGTTTAAGATTTGTTATCAAACCAAGCAGTGCTATCCAATCCCTACAAAGAATTAAATATAAACAAACAGGAGTGCCAAGAAAAAATGAAATAATTCTTTCAATTATCTTTGGATCAGTTTTTACTTTAATTGGAATTTATTATTTAATAATTGTTATTTTATCAATAGTATATCCTGCATAAGAAGCAAATTTTTTGCTTCTTTTTTTATGAAAAGAATATTTTGCGAAAAAATTATGTTGTCATATCGATTATTATTTGTTAAAATAGTAATGATAGCGAGTTTTATTGCTAAATTTAGAGTTTTAGGTGGTGACTATATGAATTTACTAAAAATTAATAACCTAAAAAAAACATTTGGCGGTAATGTGCTTTTTGACAATTTATCTTTAGAAATCAATACCAAGGACAAAGTTGCGCTCATAGGGCGAAACGGTGTCGGGAAGTCCACATTGATAAAACTGATATTGAACGAAATTACCCCAGATTCTGGGGATATTTTTATTTTTAGGCAGGCAAAAATCGGGTATTTATCACAAGATATCATCAAATCTTTAGAAAATACCATGTATGAAGAATGTCTATCTGTCTTCCAAGATTTAGTTGATTTAGAAGTTAAATTAAATGAAGTCACAGATAAGTTAAAAACCAATCATTCTGAAACTATGCTTAAAAGATACACAAACGCAGAAAATGAGTTTCAAATCAAAGGTGGCTATGAATACCAAACTATGATTGACATGTTACTAACAAGATTTGGTTTCTCAAGAATAGACTATGATAGAAAGATAAAAACTTTTTCAGGTGGTGAAAGAACTAGAATTGCTTTCGCTAAGCTATTAATGACAAAACCTGATTTACTATTATTAGATGAACCCACAAACCATATGGATATTGAAATTATTGAATGGTTAGAAGAATACTTAAAAAGATATGATGGAGCGGTTTTAATCATTACCCATGATAAATACTTTATTAATCGAGTTGTTAATAAAATCTATGAAATAGATCAAAACAGGCTTGAATTGTATCATGGAAACTATGATGAGTACGAAATAGAGAAAGTTAAACGCTATGAGATTCTAATGAAAGCTCATCTAAAACAAAAGAAGAAAATTGCACACTTGCAGAGTTTTGTGGATCGATTTAGATTTAATGCTAAAAGAGCTTCAATAGCCCAAGATAGAGTAAAAAAAATTAACCGCATTAAAAAAATAGATAAACCGACTTTATCTCAGAGTCATGTAAACATTAAATTCAAAACTAAAAGACCAACTGATGTGTATATACTAGAGGTAGAAAATTTAAGTATTGGATATGACTTCCCATTAATAGAAAACATTAACTTTAAAGTAAGAGGATACGATAAAGTAGGTATTATCGGAAGTAATGGAACAGGGAAAACTACTTTAGTTAGAACCATACTAGGACAGATAGAAGCGCTGAAGGGTGAATACAAATTCTATAAAGAAATGAAGATTGGATATTTTGACCAAAATCAAAATACATTAAATGGCAAATTAACAGTAATGCAAACTATCCATACTATTTACCCATATAAAACTCTCTATGAAGTAAGAAGTGATCTAGCTAAAGTCCTATTTACGGGTGAAGATGCATATAAATTAGTATCAGTACTATCAGGAGGAGAAAAGGTAAGACTATCGATTTTGTTGCTTATGTTAGAACAACCGGATTTGCTAATCCTTGATGAACCAACAAATCATTTAGATATTGATACAAAGAATATAGTGGAAGATGTTTTCCAAGATTATAGCGGACCGGTAATATTCATTTCACATGATAGGTATTTCATAAATAAGGTAGCCACTAAGATTATTAGCATAAGAACTAACCTAAAAGTCTTTGAAGGTAACTACACAGAATATGTAGATGCTATGGCACTCATTGAACAAAAAATCGTTAAAAAACCAACCTCAAAGCCAAAGAAAAGTAGTTTTGAAAATAAAGAGAAACAAATAAAAAAATTAGTTAAACAAATCGATGATTTTGATATGAAACTTACACTATTGAAACAAGAATTGTTCTTGGAAGATGTTTATATGGATAGAAAAATATTCGCAGAAAAATCGGAAGAAATTAAATCCAAAGAAAACAAAATTGAAGAAATATATTTACAAATCGAGAGTTTATCGAATTCATAACTTTTGACACAAAAACAGATGTTTTTGTGCTAAAATATAAGGTACGAATATATTAAAAGGGGGAGAAAATTGTGATTAACATAATGAAGAAAAGAATAAAAGAAGAACTAGAGGGTAAGTTGTTCGAACTGTTCAACCAAGAAGTTATGGTTGTTGTCGAAGAGCCTAAGAAACCTGATTTAGGCGATTTATCAATTCCAGTATTTTCGATTGTTAAGATATTAAGAAAACCTCTTCCTATGATTGTTGATATAGTAAAAGAAGCGCTAAAAAAGATTTCTGATTATGAAAATTTCAGTGAAATCAATAGTGTTTCAGGATTTATAAATATTTCACTAGATAAGGTGAAATACGCTAAACTTGTAATAGAAGATTATGATAACCAAGAAGATTATGGAAAAAGTAATATAGGAGATAATAAAACTGTCTGTATAGACTACTCATCACCTAACATCGCTAAACCATTCTCGATTGGCCATCTACGTTCAACCATTATCGGACACAGTATTGGTAATATCTTAGAAAAATGTGGCTATAAAGTGGTTAGAATTAATCACCTAGGCGACTTTGGAACTCAATTCGGAAAGATAATCTATGCCTACTTAAACTGGGGAGATAAAGAACTTGTAGCTAAAAACCCAGTAGAGGAATTAGTTAAACTTTATGTTGAGTTTAACGAAAGAGCAAAAACTGATAAAACAATTGATGAAGAAGCTAGAAAAATCTTTAGAGAGCTAGAATTAGGAAATGAAAAATATAACAAGCTTTGGGAATCTATTAGAGCGGAATCATTAGAAGAATATATGAAAGTTTATAAATTATTAGATGTATCATTTGATTCATACGCTGGCGAAGCGTTTTATAATGATAAAATGCAAGCTGTAGTGGATGAGCTAAAAGCAAAAGATCTATTGAAAAAGGATCAAGGCGCAATGATAGTAGACCTCGGCGAAAAAATACCACCAGCACTAATTCAAAAAACCGATGGATCTACTTTGTATATAACTAGAGACCTAGCTGCTTTATTCTATCGTAAAAACACCTATAATTTTGATGAGGCGTTATATGTGGTAGGAAATGAGCAAAAACTCCATTTTAATCAACTACAAAAAGTTGTAAATTTAATGGGCTATGATTACTCAAAAGATATACACCATATTAATTTTGGTTTAGTATTACAAGATGGCAAAAAAATGTCAACCAGAAAAGGAAAGATTGTTAAACTTGAAGATGTTTTAATCGAAGCATCTAGACTAAGTTTGAAATATATCAACGAAAAAAATCCTGAATTAGAAGCGAAAGAAGACAAAGCGAAAAAAATTGGTGTTAGTGCAGTAATATTTAATGATTTAAAGAATTTTCGCACTAATGATTTTGAATTTAACCTAGAAGAAATGGTTAATTTCGTTGGTCAAACTGGACCTTACTTACAATATACTTCTGTTAGGATTAAATCGATTCTAGATTCAGTGTCCGAAACAGGTACTGAATTAAATTACAGTTTATTTGATAATGATCATTATTTTGATATTATCAAAAACATTAGTCAGTATGAAGATATCATTCTAAAAGCAAGGGATGACTATGCACCTTCAGTATTAGCTAAATACCTATTAAACTTAGCTACCCTATTCAATAGCTTCTACGGAAAAGAAAAAGTTATTGTGGATAATCTAGTTGAAAGAAATACCAAACTCCATTTACTAAGAATGGTAAGAAACATTCTTAATGATGGTATGAGATTACTTGGAATGCAAGTAATCATGAAAATGTAACAAACACTTATATCCATATCGAGCAAGGGGGTGATTTGGTATGGAAACAAAAACAAAAGATGTTAAACAAAAAACAAATATCCCAAAAGTTATAGGGACAATGTTTAAGTGGATGGGTAAATATTGGCCATTACTTATACTAGCCTTTGTTTTCTTGTTTTTTGTATCATATGCAAGAACATTATTACCATTAATTGGACAACACATATTTGATGTCACTCTGGAATTTTCAGATGGTGGAACTAAGCTTCCAGCATTTTTGGCTAAGTTTTTAGTCGCTGATACACAAGGAAAAGAATTATTATTAGCTGCAGGTTTGATATTAGTACTAGCAGTATTTAGAGCTATGTTTATCTTCATGAGAAGATGGACGTCAGGTTATTTTGGAGAAACAGTAGCCTATAGATTAAGAAATAAACTATATCGTAAATTACAAAATGCGGATTATTATTTCCACACTCATTCAGAAACAGGAGATTTAATTCAAAGGTGTACTACCGATGTAGAAGCTTATAAAAGATTTATAGCAGAAAGAATAGTTGAAGTTGCTAGATTAATATTACTAGTTGGTTTATCAATTTGGCAAATGTCAAAACTTAATAAAGATCTAATGTGGATTTCCCTAATTATTGCACCAGTAATACTTACTATTGCGGTATTCTATTTTGGAAAAATTGAAAAGCAATTCCAAATCATTGAAAATAATGAAGCTAAGATGACAACACATGTTCAAGAAAACGTATCAGGATCAAGAGTTGTTAAGGCTTTTGCGAATGAAGCCTATGAAGTTAAAAAATTCAACGGGTTAAACCGCGAATTCACTGACTCTGACTTTAGGTTAATACGAAAAATGGCATTTTTCTGGTCAATCACAGATTTTATCTGTTTTATGCAATTCTGCCTAATCGCAGTATTTGGAATCATCTATACTTCTAAAGGAATTATCTCTTTAGGTGTATATATTGCATTCTTAGCCTATGCAGGAAACATTATCTGGCCAATGCGTCAACTAGGTAGATTAGTAGGAGATTTCTCAAAATCTACAGTTGCTGTATCAAGGTTGTTAAAAATTATTGAAAATGAAGATGAATATGATGAATCGGAACCTAACCAAACACCAGATATTAAAGGTCATATTAGGTTCAAACATGTATCATTTAAATTCTCTGATTCAATTGAAGACCAAATAATCGATGTTGATTTTGAAGCGAAAGCTGGAGAAACAGTCGCGATAGTTGGTAAAACTGGGTCTGGTAAGTCGACACTAATGAATTTATTAGTAAGACTCTTAGATTACCAAAAAGGTGATATTCTAGTTGATGGAACCAAAGTTACTGATATAGAAAAACATTATTTAAGAGAAAATGTTGGTATCATTTTACAAGAACCATTCCTATTTTCAAAAACAGTCGAAGAGAACATTGCTATTGCAGACCAAAACATGTTAGGTGAGAGGGTTGAAGCCGTAGCGAAAATCGCTCAAGTTCATGATGATATCAAGAACTTTGAAAAAGGATATGAAACAGTTGTAGGTGAAAGAGGAGTAACATTATCAGGTGGTCAAAAACAACGTGTTGCGATTGCAAGAATGTTATTAAAACCTAAACCTATATTGATCTTTGATGATAGCTTAAGTGCAGTTGATACTGAAACTGATATTCAAATCAGAAAAGCTTTAAATAAGGAGTGGAAATCATCTACTGTATTTATTATCACACACAGAATTACAACTGCTAAAGAAGCAGATAGAATTATTGTACTAGAAGATGGTGCAATTAAAGAATCTGGAACGCATAGTCAATTAATTAAGCGCAAAGGATTATACAATAACATATGGGAAATTCAATCCAAGATTGATTTCCAACTAGAAGGCGGTGAGGAAGATGAATGATTATTTACATGATGAAGAGTCCTTCACGTCTCGTAAGATAGATTGGATAGTATGGAAGAAGATATTTTCTTTCATGAAACCGCTTAAAAAATATGTAATTTTAGCGGTTATATGTATGGCGATATTGGCTTTAACAGATGTTGTGTATCCATATATATCAAAATTCGCAATTGATGATATCATCAATCCGAACATTGCTAGTGGAAATGCAGATTTGTCTAAATTATCAATATTTATAGGGTTATATATTGTGTTTATGGTTATTCAAGCAACAATGGTTTTTCTATTTATTATATTTGCTGGTAAAATTCAAACTGAACTAGCTTATAATATTCGCGAAAACGCATTTTTCCATTTACAAGAATTACCATTTTCCTATTATGATAGAACTAGAGTAGGCTGGATCATGGCAAGGATGACTTCTGACTCAAGGAACCTAAGTGAAATACTCTCTTGGGGATTAATTGATTTAGCTTGGGGAGGATTTTTAATGATTCTCTTGATTGTCGTTATGTTCGTGATTAACTGGGTACTGGCTTTAGTAACATTAGCAGTTGTACCATTTATGGCTGTAGCATCAATTTTCTTCAGAAAGTTTATTCTAAAAGCCTATAGGTCAATTCGAAAAGTCAACTCAAAAATCACCGGATCCTATAATGAAGGTATTACTGGAGCCATAACAACTAAGACATTAGTTTTAGAAGATTCAAACTATGATGACTTTAATGACTTAACATCAGATATGAGGAGTCAATCAATTAGAGCAGCAATGATTCAAGGTTTATATTTTCCTACTATGTTATTCCTAATTTCATTGGGTGTAGCTTTGGTATATGTAGTTGGTGGTAATTTAGTTATTCAACTCAGTATATCAATAGGAACACTTTACCTATTTACTAACTATGTATGGCAGTTCTTTGAGCCAGTTAACAATATAGCGATGGTTTATGCAAACTTCCAACAAGCACAGGCATCAGCCGAAAGAATTGTTTCCCTAATGGAAACGAAAGCTGATATTTTTGATACTCCAGAAGTTATCGCCAAATACGGTACTTTATTCGATTACAAACTAGAAAATTTTGATTCGATCAAAGGTGACCTAGAATTTAATAATGTATCATTTAAATATAACATTGGTGAACAAGTATTAACTGATTTTAATCTCAAGGTTAAAGCTGGTCAATCCATAGCTTTAGTTGGTCATACAGGTGCGGGTAAAACTACAATCGTTAACCTAATTTGTAGGTTCTATGAACCAACAAAAGGGAACATAATGATAGACGGCACTGACTACAAAGAAAGATCAATGGCTTGGTTACATTCAAATCTTGGATATGTGTTACAGGATCCGCATTTATTTAGTGGGTCAGTAATGGAGAACATTAGATATGGTGATTTAAAAGCAACTGATGAAGAAGTAATAGCAGCTGCTAAAGCCGTTGAAGCCGATGCATTTATTATTAAGTTTGAAAAAGGATATGACACTGAATGTGGTGAAGGTGGCTCAAGATTATCAGTTGGTCAAAAACAACTTGTTAGTTTTGCAAGAGCTATCCTGTCTAATCCAAGGATTTTAATCCTAGATGAAGCAACTAGTTCAGTTGATACAGAAACAGAACAGGTTATCCAAACAGCGATAAATAAATTGTTGGAAGGTAGAACAAGTTTCATTGTAGCCCATCGTCTTTCAACTATCGTACACAGTGATAGAATTTTAGTATTAGATGCTGGTAAAGTAATTGAAGAGGGAACACATAGAGAATTAATTAAAAAAGAAGGGGCTTACCATAAGCTATATACTAACCAATATTCTGAAGAAATGTTAGAACTCTCATTAAGATAAAAGAAGAAGCGTTGTCTACAGACAGCGCTTTTTAAATGGTTTTTATCAGTAAATATATATATAGATATTGATTATCAAATTAGTAAATGATATACTATTTCCAATGTTAAAAGATTAAATTTAAATTAATAATAATATATTTCAATATTATCAATTTATTGTTTTATTACAATATGGTATAATAAAGTGACAAAGACTACGAATAAGAAGGTGTTTACCCATGAAGAAAATTATAGCTATTATCGTTGTATTAGCAGCTGCAGGAATAGTTGCATTTATTCTCTATTTGCCAAAAAGCCGTGATAGAAACGAAATATTCTATAGATCATTAGTTACCTATGAGAATGTTGTATATAAAACCGTTAATAGTGAAAACCTTACATTAGATATTTTAATGCCAACAGTTGACGTATACGATTCTGTTCCAGTTGTCATATATATACATGGTGGAAGTTTCACTAGCGGAGATAAATTGGATTTAGCTAAGGATACAAGAGAAGATACTGTACCAAAAATATTAGCAGCTGGCTTCGCTATTATCTCAGTTAATTATCGATTACTTAATGATGAAAATAATTTTCCATCATGTGTAATTGATGTTAAAGATTCTATAAGATATATTGACTCAGTAGTTAGCACCTATAATTTTGATCCTGAAAATATTGGGATAATGGGAAGTGGCTCTGGAGCATATTTAGCATTGACTGCCGCATATAGCCCTAGTGGACTGTATCTTGGTGAATATGACCTGAGAAGTTTTTCAGCTGATGTAAACTATGTAATTGATTTGTTTGGACCAACTAAATTAAGCGAAACAAAAGCCACCGAATCAATGAGTAGTACTGAATTAGTAGAGGCGCAAAATCAATTAGATGTTCTTTATGGTGATGGTGTTTTTGATATCTACAATCTTACCGCTACTGATTATGAAGCGATGAGTACCTATGACCCAATGTCATATGTTTCACATGATACAGTTCCTACTCTGATTATTCATGGAACTGCGGATACTACGGTTAATTTAAGTCAATCGATATTATTAGAAACAAAACTTCTAGAGTATAGTATATCCTATGAATTTTATCAAATATTAGGTGGGGAACAAGGGTTAGCTAATATTAGCGAATCTCAGATTACCCAAGTAAGTAGTTATATACTTGATTATCTGCTCAATCATTATGCAACCTAATAAAAGTAATTAAAACACTGGCAAATTGCTAGTGTTTTTTGTATAATTATAACAGAGGTGAATTATGAAATTACCCGGATTTATAGATAGCCATATGCACGTTCTAGGACTAGGGTACATTACCTATAATCTAGATTTAACCAAAGTGAACTTTATCAGAGACATTATTAAGATTGTCAAACAATCAAATAACAAAAACATCATAATCGGTAGAGGTTGGAATCAGGAAGACTTCATGGAAAAACGTATGCCTACAAAATTAGATTTAAACCTTGCATCTAGCGATATACCAGTTTTAATAGTAAGGGTTTGTGGACATGTAATAGTTGTAAATGATAGAATGTTGGAACTTGCTGGAATAGATAGTGAAACTAAACAAATCCTAGGCGGGAATTTTTCCTATGAAACCGGAATTTTTTCTGAAAAAGCAATTAACCTAATCTATGATAAGATACCTAAACCAAACAAACAAGACCTGAGAAAATATTTGATTAAAGCCAATCAAATTCTTTTAAGCAATGGTGTTACTTCAGTTGCTAGTGATGACTTCTCAATCTTACCGGTTAGTTATGAATATATAATAGAAATAATTAATGAACTATACGATGAAAATCTAATACAGGTAAGGATAACTGAACAAGTAAACCTTAGCTACAGTAATCTAAAAGACTTTATTAATAAAGGCTATGCCAATAAAAAATACGAAAAATTTAGAATGGGTCCACTTAAGATTCTAGCTGATGGAAGCCTAGGTGCTAAAACTGCGTACCTTAATAAACCATATGAGAATGATCCTAACAACTATGGAATTAAAACCTTTAGTGATGAACAACTATTTAAATTAGTTCATCTAGCTAATGTCAATGCAATGGATGTTGTAATCCATGCAATTGGTGATGGGGCAGTTGA
This sequence comes from uncultured Candidatus Izemoplasmatales bacterium, assembly GCA_964535005.1. Lineage (GTDB taxonomy): Bacteria > Bacillota_I > Bacilli_A > Izemoplasmatales > Hujiaoplasmataceae > 4572-104. The sequence goes on along the minus strand of CAZHSG010000001.1, from coordinate 33,464 downwards.
TCAAGTATTAAAAACTTTAATCAAGTCGACTAGAATCACGAAAAGATATAATCATAATCATGCTATAATACATGCTCAATTAGCGACCAATAAACAAATTGCTTTAATGAAACAATGGGGAATTGGTGCGATTGTTCAACCAGTATTCTTAAATAGTGATATCCCAATTATAAAGTCTCGAATAGGTGAAAGGTATAAAGAATCATATCTATTCAAAACAATGTATGACCAGGACATCAATGTGGGATTTAGTACAGATTGTCCAATTGAACCCGTAAATCCATTCTTAAATATTTACACAGCTATAACTAGGAAAAGCATTAAATCACCAAACCTAGAACCGTTTTTAGTAGAAGAAGGATTTGATTTACAGTCAGCCCTTAAGTGTTATACAACAAACAATCTAAAATATACCTACCAACAATCAAATGATGACTATATTATTATTGATAAAAATATCAATTCATGCAGTACAAAAGGTATTCAAGCTCTTCAAGTAATCAAAACATATATAGATGGAAAACTGGTATACAAGATAAAACAATAGTGGTTCTGTAGATTGTGCGTAAAGATCTTTCTTTTAAAACATCAAATTTGAGAAATTAAAAAGAGATAAAAATCTCTTTTGTGATATAATATATATAATTTTATTTAGAAGAATTAAATTAGGAGAAGCCTATGAATGTATTTTTATGGTTGATTTTTATAATCGTTGCGGTTATTTCTATATTACCGCTAGCGAGATTAAAAATATTTAATGTAAGTAAAAAATACCAGCGATTCAAATATTTAAGTATGTTGTTAGCACTTTGGAGTGCGATTACATTACTAAGATTTGTTGTTATAGAACCCTATGTTCTTTACTATCTATCTTTAGCAATATATCCGCTACTATTTATAATAACTTCAGTGTTGTTTTTGGCATTACTAAGATATTTAGAAAAACCGATATTGAAAATCTACAAGTGGTTTATCGGGATATTTTTCCTAGCAGAAGTTGGAATTTCTTTTACTAATGTTAAACATCAATTAATGGTAGAAGTACTGCCAAATGCCAACCTAGTAATTTCTGATTATATAGATATGCCACATGGTCCATTATTCTTTGTTCACACTGTGGTTTGTTATTTAATGCTTTTATTTGTGTTTGTGCTAATCATATCTAAATTATATGAAAACCTTAAACTAGATCAAGATGTAATGCCATTCTTGACAATGGTATTTGGAATTGTTATTGGAGTATCTTTAAATCTTGTTCATATTTTCATCTATTCATTTACTCTCGATCCTACATACCTTGCATTTGTTATAATAATTTCACTGTTATACTTCGTATTCTATATTCGAGATATTCGCTTAATATTAGAATTGAATCGTAATGTTTTTATAATAGACAATTTAAGAGAGATGTATTTAATAGTTAATCAACGTGATGAAGTTGTTGGTGCTTCAGAAGAATTCTTAAACTCTTTTGCAATTGATATATCTAATAAGTTGACATTTAATCAGCTAATTGAGATTCTAGAAAAGAAAGCCGTAATCTACGAGAATTCAGAAGATATTGTAGGAGGATTTAACAATAGTAAAAGGTACCTTCATATGCAAGTAAAAACAATAGATTTACCGCTGTTTAAATACAGTGGGAAATTTTATTTATTTTATGATGAAACAAAAAATCAAGTATCTATAAATGATATAAACTATGTTTTATCCCATGATTCAATGACGGGATTATATAATCGTAATTATTTTGAGGACAAAAAAGTAGAAATTGATAGTACTAATGATTCGTATGTCTTAAGCATACTCGATTTAGATGGGTTAAAACTATATAACGATTATCTAGGTCATTACGCAGGAGACCAATTATTAATTGATTTTGCTAGCAGACTTACGGAGATTGTTCAAAAATACGAATATACTGCTATTAGGATGGGTGGAGATGAGTTTTTAGTGATTTCCCTTCATGATGATATAGATAAAGTTGAGAGTGTATTTAAAGAGTTAAGGGAAAACTATCATGTTGGTTCTGAACGGATTTTGTTTTCCTATGGAATTTCATCAAAAACATCAGCTCTAGATAATTTAGAAGAAGTATTTAAAAGAGCAGATAAATCTATGTATTTGATGAAAGAAACCAACAAACCAGAAAAAGTTAAATTAAAAATAAAACTAAAAAAGAAACAAATATAGGGGGAAATTATGAAAGGTTTTTTTAAAGAATTTAAAGATTTTATTTCAAAAGGAAACGCAATCGATTTAGCAGTTGCTTTGGTTATAGGTACTGCATTTAATGCAATTATTAAAAGTTTAGTAAATGATATACTCATGCCGCTATTAGGGCTAGTTGTAAACTCAGATATCTCAAAGTTATATGCGGTATTAAGGGGAACGGCCATCTATGATTCTGTCAGTGGAGCTGTAGTGCTAAGTGAAAATGCAGTATTATTATATTATGGTAGTTTCTTGCAAACTATACTTAATTTTGTAATAATTGCATTCTCGATTTTTATAGCTATTAAATTTGTTAACAAAATGGAAACTAAATTAGATCAAGCTAAAGATTTTATGCTTGGTGATGACGAAGAAGAAAAACCAGAAGAAGCACCAAAAACAAAATAGGGATTAAAACAATAAAAAGAAAAACTTATTAGATACGAGGTCGTATTTAATAAGTTTTTTAATTTGTTATAAATTTTGTAAGTACATAAAAATCTATATTTCATTTACAACTTGAGCCAAGAATATGTCAACCAGATTTGGATCAAACTGTGTGCCTTTACATCTAATAAGTTCTTCTAAAGCTGCTTCCTTGGTTAATGACTTACGATATGTTCTATATTCAGTCATTGCATCATAGGCGTCTGCAATACAAATTATTCTAGATGCTAAAGGAATATTATGACCCTGTAGTTTAGTAGGATAACCGGTTCCATCAAAGTGTTCATGATGATATAAAACGATATTGGCTATATTCATGTATTCTCGTACTGAACTCAGAATTTTAAAACCTGATTCTGGATGTCTTTTTATTTTTATCCATTCAGCGTTAGTTAGTTTTCCTGGCTTATCAAGAATTTCTTCATCAATATTTATTTTTCCGATATCATGAAGTTTACCTGCTAATAGGGTTTCATTATAGAATGCGGTGCCTAAATTCATTTCTTTAGCGATTTTACCAGCAATCTCTCCGACTCTTTCAGAATGCCTCATTTCTCTTTTACTCTTTTCGAATAAAGTAGTCATGATTATATCAATAGTTTTTTTAGAAATACTTGAACCGTCATAAATTTTGTTGTTATGTAAATTTGAAGAGGCATCATTATAAATAGCATAAGCGTCTTTATCAGAACAAGAAGATGTGGCGATTCCGAAACTTAGATTTAAGTTTAGTTTATTAAGTTGGTAATTTTGTATCTCTTCTTTGATAGCGATACAAACTGACTCACCTTCGTCAAAATCAATTTTTTCCATAGTTATCGCAAATTCATCTCCACCGATTCGGTAACTCTTCATTTTGGCTGAACAATGCTTTTTTATAGTTTTTGCGATATATGTTAAGAATTTGTCTCCTATATCATAACCAAAACTTTCATTAAAAACTTGGAAAGTATTAATATCAAAAACTGCAATTGATAATGGAAAGATTGGTTTCTTTTTGCGGGTTTCCAAATATTTTGAAAAGGTGCTGCTATTGTATAATTTAGTAAGAATGTCATGTTTTAATAATTCATCAATTTTTTCTTGACTTGCAAAAGATTCAGATAAATCTTCAATAATACCAATGCCTCCGATAACTATTCCTTCAGAGGTTAATGGTGAAAATTGAACTCTTGTGGGAAACTCATGACCTGAGAATACTGACTTATAAAATCCATTGTAAATAGAAGTTTCACCATTTAAAGCTTGACGTAGATTCTTTATCAATTCTTTATTACTAAGGGTATGCATGTCGAGTCCAACTAGGTTTTTCATTTCTGTTTGCAATATGCTTGAGAATTTTTCATTCGCTATTTGAATAACACCTTTTGCGTCAAATTGAATCATTCCAAGTGGATTCTCATTAAATAAAGTCTCATATTTTTTTTCGCTGTAGTGTTTATCAAAAAATGATAATATTCGTTTCTCTCTGTTAACTATAAACAATGCGGTTGCTAGTGTTCCAAGTGGGTATATAACAATCACTATTAAACTAATATTTTGTAGTATTTCAAAGTTTTTAGGATAGGGAAAAGCAAACTGGGATAATAGCATAAATATATGAACTAGTAATCCAAATAAATATAACTCAAGAGTTAGGTTTAATTTTGTTTTTTTATAAACGAACTTCTTCCATAAAATACCAATGGTTACAGAACAAATAATGGTTAACACACCTGCATATATACCAATACCACCAAGAATAATTCGGTAAGTGATAGCGAAAGCAGCTGTTATCAGAGCAGTTGTAGTTGAAAACATTAGTCCAATAACACTTATGAGAATAGAACGCGTGTCATAGACTGCACCTTGTTCCAATGTGAAAGGTGTTAGCATAATTAAAACAGTTATAGTACCAAAAATGACACCTTTTAATATTTTAGATTTTATATTAGGTTCTTTATTTGAGAAGTTGGGTAAATTTAACAAAAACAAGAAAGCAAATAAAAAAGCTACGTTTATAGATATTCCTTTTAGTATGTCCATTTTATCCCCCAAATCTCTATTTACTTAAGTATTATAACATTTCATATACCTGTTTTCAACAAGCGATGGTAATATAAAATATATATATTATTGGTTCATTAGATTAATTTTAAATGCAATTAATATGTTTAATATATTATGGTTTACTCAATCTTTTTGTTTTGTAATCTACACTCAATAACATCAAAAGCCAAGATATATTTTCAAAATTTTTGTATTATTTTGGACTAGTCTATAGTATTAGAATATAAAATATGGTATAAATAACTATGAAGGGATGTTTAGATCATTTTCAAGATTTATAGGAAGTTTTGTTTTAGCTTTATTTTTTTAGATTTGGCATTAGCATTTTTAAATTTTATCTTTAGGATTTAGTTTTTAGATTTAGCATTTGCTTTTTAGAATTGGAGTTACTAAAAACCCACGATCTCTTGTTTTAATGGGTTCATCCCTTCCTATTAAAAAAATAAAACATCTTTTCTGTGGAATAAGGTGTTTTTTTATAGAGTCTATAGATATTAAAAGGTATAAATATGAGAATAAAGATAAAACAAAGAATTAACTTGATTAAGATTAAGGCAGCCCAGTTATATTTAGCACTTAAGCACCCAGACACAACATGGTATGCAAAAGCATTAGGCGGTATTACCATTGGCTATGCGTTATCACCAATAGATTTAATACCTGATTTTATCCCAATCATTGGCTATATAGATGATTTAATCATCTTGCCATTGCTGATTGGGTTATGTATTAAACTAATACCAAAAACAATATGGGAATCATCCGAAGCAGAAGCTTTAGAATTGTGGAAAAATGGTAAACCAAAAAAGTGGTATTATGCTATACCAATTATAATTATATGGGGTGTTGCAATCTATTATTTAGTAATACTTCTTATAAACATATTTAACTAAATTTAGGAGATTTTATGGATATAAATGTTATGGAAAATAAAATAAAACTTCTAGTTAATGATCTAGATAAAGCCACTGTAATTGAGTGGTCTTATAAGTGTGCAAAAAAAGCTTTAAATGATGGTGGATTGAATAGCAAAGAATTTCTAGAATTGTTGGAAATACTAAATATTATCAAGTTATACCTAAAAGGGTTAATAGGTGTAGCGGAGGCAAGAAAATCAGCTTTAAAAGCTCATTCTATAGCTATAAAACAAACTGATTTAAGCAAACAATATCTAATTAGAGCAGTTGGTCACGCAGTGGCTAGCATTCATGTCAAAACTCATTCATTAGGTACAGTTCATTACATTAAAAAAATGAATTTAATTCAAGATAATGAAATAGCTAAACAAGAATTACTTTGGCAATTAACAATTTTGAGAAGAATGAGCAAAGCTATCGATACCAAATAACTTAAACAAACAAAAAAACTTATTATCAATACAGTAAATTGTATTTTTAATAAGTTTTTATTTTTTATGTGCTATTCGTTTAGCTTACTGTATCATAGGGCCAATCAATTATACCACCCATATCATAGATGTTTTCATATCCTAAATCAACAAGTATTTCACTCGCTTGATTGCTTCTGTTACCTGATCTACAATAAACTATATATGTAGCTGTTTTATTTGAAATAACTTTGCTAGCTGTAGCTTCAATATCGTCAAGCGGTAGAAGTGATGCACCTTCAATATGTTCTTCATTATATTCAGATGCAGTTCTTACATCTAGAAGAATAATTGAAGAGTCGGCATCCATCATAGTTTTTGCTTCAGCTGCAGAGATTGTTTCAAATCCATTGCCACCTGAGCAAGAAACCATAAAGATAGTAATAAACGCAATTAATAATAGCAGTCCTTTTTTCATTATAACACCTCGTTTTTAATATTATATCATATCAATTTGCGAGTAACTAGGGATTTGCAATCTAATGCATTTTTTGGATGATTTGACTTAATGAGTTTTTTGAAATAGTTTCTCAATATTATCTGCTTTAGAGTACGGAATTACTAGAACAACAGCTAATAATAAAGCTAATATATCTGCGAATGGTTGAGATAATATAACTCCATTAACACCCATATAATTAGGAATTATTAAAATAAGTGGGATAAAGAACAATCCTTGTCTAGCAATACTCATCAGCATAGCTTTAATGCCTTTACCTAAGGCTTGGAAGAATATTGTGATAGTATTAATAGCTCCTAGGAATATTAACCCTATGGATTGATATCTTAGGATCAAAATTGCATATTCTCTCATTACTTCTGTTGTCTGGAATAATTTTAGGATAATGAATCCGAATAAACTAAGGAAAACACCTGTGACCAACATTATTATTGTTGTTACTTTAACCGTGTATTTAAATGAATCCATAACCCTTTTTGGTTTGTCAGCTCCATAGTTATATCCAGCAACTGGTTGGAAGCCCTGGCCAAAGCCAAAAATTATATAGGATGGTATTGTGATAATCCTAATAACAATACCTAAAGTAGCTAACAGGTCAACACCGCCATATTCATTGGCAGCGCCGTTTAGTAATTTCATTGAGAAACTAAATAGTAGTTGTTTAAAGAATGTTGGTAATCCTACCTTTAATATTTCTTTATATACAGATAAATCAAAACTAACATTTTTCAATTTTAATCTTAATAAAGTTTTTTTGTTTAAATATATTGATAATATGATAATGAATGAAACAATATTAGATAATGTAGTAGCAATAGCAGCTCCTGATATTCCCCAACCGAAACTGAAGATGAATATTGGGTCTAGAATAATATTTAGAATTGATCCAACTGCCATACCAATCATTGAGTATTTAGCACTACCTTCAGATCGCAAGGTGTTGTTTAAAATCATATTTAGAATCATAAAAGTATAACCTAATAAGATGTATTTGCCATAGGCTACAGTTAATGCCATTATCTCTGAAGTAGCTCCAAAGAATTTAAAGATATCTTCCATAAAGAGATAGTTAAATACTGTAGCTAAAACTCCTAGTATAAGTCCAGCAATTAAAGCCAGCATCACAACCTTTTCAGCACGTTTTTTCTGACCCATTCCCAGAAGTCTTGAGATATAACTAGCTCCCCCAACACCAAAAGATAATCCAATAGAAGAAGCAATAAGCATCACAGGTAAAACTACCTGTGTAGCACTTGTAGCTATAGGATTAGTCCATGATACAAAGATAGTATCGACGAAGTTATATATTGCCATAACCAGCATTCCTACGATTGCTGGAGCAGCCATTTTATTAATTGCTTTATTTACTGGTGCATCTCTTAGTATAATAATTCTTTTGTCATCCATGTAATGGCTCCTTAAATATATCGATATCTATTATATATCAATTAAAATTATATTACTAGTTATAAGTTCTTAGGTTTGATTTAAATTAAAATAATGGTATTATTGGAGTGTATAAGGAGGTGGTTTTTTGGGCGAAAAAGGTGGTGTATCTTCAAACAGCCATTCTCAAGCTCAAAGAGATGATTATGCAAATCAAAACAACTCAAATAACGATGCATATCAAGATGATTTAGATAATCATGCAGACCAGATGAATCCTAACAACGATGAGTATAAAGGTGATGAAGACCCAGAATAATGCTTTTTGGCTAGAAGAATGATAAAGAACCTAGATTTTTCTAGGTTTTTTTCATATCAAACAAGTCTAGAATAAGACAAGTAATCTGATCTTGCTGACAATATATTTTTTATAAGAAATTATCTTGGCGTATGTTTACAAGTTTAGCCTTTAAGTGTATAATTACAGTTAAAGATTTAACAAAATATGTATATAAAATATTGATGTAGCTAACTTTAGAAAATAAAGCTATATAAAATCAATAACAAGAATATATAACTCATCAAAAAGAGGAGTAGTATTTATGGAATACACAAAAATCTGTCCTAAATGTAAATGTGAAAATTCAGAATTAGCAAGCACATGCCAGAATTGTGGACATGTTTTTTATATAACAAAAGACCAATTCTATGAAGAAGATAAATTTTTGTCAAGCCATTATAGAATTGAGAAATCAAATTTATTTGGTTTCATAGTAGATGAATCTATAAAGTCTTATTGGAAGTGTTTTAAAAATTTGATTAGCAGAATCTTTGATTTTAGAAGAATCAAAGATCGAAGACAGAGAAACAATGAACTCAAGAATCAATTATTTGAGCCAAAACTATCCAGAGTTAAATACCCATATTTTTATATTAAAACTTTACTAATTTTGATTTTTGTTTTTGCTTTGTCAGTTTTATTAGAGAATGTACCAATTACATATCTAACTTTAAGTCTGATTATACCTTTTGTGTTGATGTGGTTTCTATTTGAATTAACTAAGCACCTAACTCAAATATCTGGGATCGATCTGCTTAAGGCATTTACTTTAGGGGGATTCGCATCAGTAGGCTTCGCTGTATTGATATATAGTTATATTGATATTGAAGAATATAATTTTTGGGTTTATTTGCTCTTTGCTTTTATAGAAGAATCATCAAAATTAATTTTATGTATATACTTCATAAGAAAAATCAGAGGTATAAACATTATATCAGCTATATTAATAGGTTTAGCGATTGGAGCCGGATTTAACTTTTTAGAAACATCTAGATATGCATTATTTGAATATTCAAATACAGTAATAACTATTGATACAATAATGGAAGTATTCTTAAGAACAGTATATGGTCTCTTTGGAATAGGTCACCATTATTGGTCTGGAATACTTTCAGGAGCGTTAGTGTTCTTTGCCTATGATAATGTAGCAATTCAAAAGAAGGTTAACCTATTAGATATATTTAGGAAGAAATTTTTATTTTGGCTAATTATATTTGTAACTATTCATGCTGTATTTAATTACTATGAATCAATATATCTAAGAGTTTCTTTAGGAATAATAACCTTGTTTGTATTCTATAGAATGTATATAACTGCTTTATGTTCTAGAAAGATTTGTTGTGCTCCACTTGTTGGAGTTGAGAATATTTAAATGAATAAACTTGGTAAACTAACAAAAGAAGAATAAATGCCAGACTTTAGTACATATACTGAATTTGGAATTACTGAAACAATACTAAATTAGATTTTTAAGATTAAAGATATTGAATTGACAGAAAACACATATAAAGGCACTTTTATTGCTGTAGAAGATGATTTACTCATAGGGTATTATAAATGGATAATATAAACAGTAATTGATAACAAAATATATATTTAGACTATAAAAACTTATGCCATCCGAATTGGAAAGGCATAAGTTTTTTTTGTTTAAATAAAAAATTATATTTCCGAATCGTCATCAGGAGCAATAAAAGGATAAGCTTAACTTATTATCTTGACATCCAAAACGTCTATGTTAAAATTATATAGGGAGTTGATAAACATGAAAAAAGGCATCTTTGGAGTAGTTATAGGAATTTTCTTTTTTATAGGTGCTGTCAATTTCATATTTTTCAGCAGATCTGGAATTGAAATTGCATTTGTAGTTGGTCCAATTATTAGTATGGCAATGTTCTTTGTGTTTATAGTATTTATTATAAAAGCTGTTAAAAAACATGCAGAAAATCCGAATAGTAGAATCAACACATATCAAAAACAAAAATCAACGAAATGTGTCAAGTGTCATGCAATCATTGAGGGTGATGATCGTTATTGTCCTGAATGTGGTGCTTCACAAGTTGATACGATAATATGTGAGTATTGTGGACATGAAAATCCAAAAACAAATGATTTATGTGAAAAATGTAATGGATTTTTATAAATATAAAATTTGAAGGTAACATACCAAAAACGGTTTTGTTACTTTTTTAATTATTCGCTAAAAATAGCACTTTTTAATGGTAATTTCATTAAATACACGGAATTCCTTATACAGAATTGAAAATTTACTCTAATAATAGTATAATATACAAATTATAGACAAAATATTAATCAAACATAATTTACACAGTCAAAAATTGTATAAATTACTTGGGTGTTGAGATATAAGAAAGAAGAGAGACTTTTATATGAAGCGAATTTTTGAAAAACCAATAACATTAGTTTTAGTTCTAATCACTTCATTTTTGATAGTGCTTGGGACTTTGTCTGTGTTAGGAGCAAGAAATATTTCTGAAAACCAACTAGAAATACTTGCTCTAAATAGAGATGTAGCTGCAAGTGAATTAGAAAAAGAGTTCATTGATATAGAATCAAAAATTCTGGCTGTTAATAGCTATATTTTATCTCAATCTGATTTAACTGGATTATTAAGTTACCTAGAATCAATTGATGATGAATCCTCAGTGATAGCTTCAATATATTTGGGCTTACCTGATAAAACCATGGTAAATTCTAGTGGATTTGTTCCACCACCAACTTTTGATTTAACAACTAGAACTTGGTATCAAATGGCTTTAGCAAGCAATGATATTATTTTTACAGCTGCTTTTGTAAATGCAACCAATGATAGGATAATCATAACCGGGGCACAATCTGTGTATGATGGTGATACATTTATCGGTGTTATAGGAGTAGATATTGATATAACTAATGTAACATCATTTATAAATAGCATAACCGATAATGCAGGCGGGTATGCATTTTTGGTTGATATTAACAATAATTTAATCGCACATCCAGATCAAGTCGCTGGAAGCGTTGTGCTTGATAGTGCTTTAACTTATAAAATTCCAGTTAGTAGTTTTAGTGAATTACAAGCAGTTACCGATGAAATCGATGTTAACGATATGAAAGGTGTCATTGCGTATAAAAAAGTACTTAATGGTAATTATACATTTGGTGTATTTATGTCGAATGCAGAATTACATCAAAATCAAAGGTTTTTATTGTTCTTAATTATTGGTGTACTAGCTCTATTTCTTGCTGTTGGATCAGCTATAATGTTTGTCTATAGATTTCTAATTCATAAACCATTAAACCACTTAATCTTAGATATTAAAAAGATTGATCCTATAAACAATTTTGAATATCGCTTTCCAGTAAACAAAAAAGAAGGTTTCAAAGATGCGAGGCAAGCTCTAAATGAATTACTAGACATAACTGTAGAATACCAAAAGCAAGCTGAATTTAATCTTAAGGAGTTCGCCCTAAGTAATCAAAAATTTAATTTGTTACTAGGCTCAGCATCAGATATAGTTTTCCAAACAGATGTGTCATTTAGATATACAGAAGTCTTTGGAGCAGCATTAAAGTTGATTAACAAAACCGAAACAGATTTTATCGGTAAATCATTCAAAGAAGTATTCGGTGAAGAAATTTCAGAAGAAAGAATCGAGAAATATGAGTCAGCATTAAAAGGCAAAAAAGAAATCTACTCTTGGGAATATAAAACCAATAAATTAACGGTAAGTTTTGAAACAGTTATATCTCCGCTATTTGACATCAATAGAAATATTGTGGGTGTTGTAGGCGTTACTCGTGATATTACAGAACAACAATCAAGATATGAAAGAGTTGTATACATCAGTACCCATGATTATTTAACAGATCTTTACAACAGAAGGTATTATATTAATCAACTTGAGAGACTTGATTCAGAAAAACAATACCCATTTAGTGTAATGAATCTAGATCTTAACGGGTTAAAAATTATTAATGATGCCTATGGTCATGCTACTGGAGACTTAGCGCTGATAAAAACAGCTGAAGTTCTTATGAAAAATTGTAGTGAAACAGCAATTGTGGCTAGGGTAAGCGGTGATGAATTCACTGTTATCCTACCTAATAAAAGCAAAAAAGAGACAAAGGAACTCAGAGAAAAACTCATGAAGTGCTTTTCTAAAATTAAAATCAGTAATATCAATCTTTCAGTAGCGATTGGATACTTCGTTAAAGAAGATGATACTTTAGATATTGATGAAGTAAGAAAACTTGCAGAAAACGATATGTTCAGACATAAAATTTCAGAAAGAAAAAGCGTTAAAAATAAAGCGATTTCAGCTATCCTTAAAACTTTAACAGATAAATATGAAGCAGAGAAGGTGCATTCTAATCGCGTTTCAGAAATAGCGCTAAGTATAGGAAAAGCACTTAAATTAAACGATGAAGAACTAAATGATTTAAGTACAGCAGCTATGTTCCATGATATTGGTAAAATTTCAATTCCAGATGCTATTATAAATAAACCTGGGAAATTAACAAAAGAAGAATATGAAATTATGAAAACCCATACTGACATTGGCTATGAAATACTACGCGCAGCTGATGAATATTCAGAATTAGCTATCTATGCATCAAGTCATCATGAACGTTGGGATGGCTTAGGCTATCCAAAAGGTTTAAAAGGAGAGGAAATTCCATTATTCTCAAGAATTATATCAATAGCTGATTCATTTGAAGCCATGACTGCAGATAGACCATACCGTAAAAAACAAACCCATGCTTACGCAATAAGTGAATTAAAGAAATTTGCTGGTACGCAATTTGATTATAAACTTACTAAATTGTATGTCGAAGCAGTGTTAAAGGAAAAATGGGACGTTTAGAGGTTCATATAATATTTAATTAAATAATTTATATATAATGATGTTGGACTCGTAAGAGACCAACATTTTTGTTATAATTGTATTGTATTTATAACTATCATATGGAAGTTTAAAAAAATGGAGGTAATCTAGTGATAATAGAACACAAAATTGTTTTAAGTAAAAAGATGAATACATTTATGAAATCGTTAATTATGTTAAATAGGTTAACTAAAAAAACTTTAATTGGTTTAGCTCTTAAAAGGAAACAAAAATTTGCTAATCCTGGTAGAGTTAAAAATATTGATATAAAAAAAATAAATGACATTAATGTTGTTGAATTTAGACAGACTGATACTAAGTCTAAAAAACATATTATATTTCTACCAGGTGGTGGATTTATAATTAAAGGTAACAAAGGTCATTATAGTTTAATTGATGAACTAAGAAACCAAGCTAACCTATCCGCTACCTTTATTGATTATCCAATTGCTCCTGAGTATTGTGCAAATGAAATAATATCGCAAACAAAAGCAGTTATTAAACAAATAATGATTGATAACTCCCACAAAGAAGTATCGATTGTTGCTGTTAGTGCGGGAGGAAACCTAGCTTTGACTGTAACAAAACAACTACAGGAAGAAAATAGAGTTGTTCCTAATAATCTGTTTCTAATATCGCCTTGGGTTGATCTTACAATTAGCAATGATAGTTTTAACCATCAAACTCATCATGAATTCATGTATAGCAAAGCAGAACTACTAAATGCTGCTAGATTATATGCTAGAGATCTTGAATTAACAGATAAACAGATATCACCTATATATAATGATTTTAATGGTTTAAATATAAGAATCTACGCAGGTACAAAGGATATTTTATATCCCGATATCGAATTGTTCGCAAATAAAGTTCCATCTATAATTTTTAATAAGTATTACAATTTACCCCATGCATTTCCAGTGTTTGGAAAAACACCCGAAAGACAAATTGTAATTGATGATATATGTAAGAATATTTAGAATCAATTTAATAAATAATTATTAAATAAATAGTAGTATAATCTCTTCTTCCAATTAATGGAACAATAGGTTATAATCTCAAGGGGAGTTGATTCATATGAGAAAAGGTAATAGCAGCGTATACATCGGAATAATGACTCTATTTTTTGCATTTGGTTTCATATTTTCGACGGATGAATTTAATATAGGGGATATCTCACAGATATTGGTATTTATTGTAATTTTAGTGCTTGGGGTAACTCTCAGGAAAAAATCATTTTATCGGAAAAATAAAACTAAAAATGACCAAACTAGTAAAACTCAATCAATAGAAGACCATAAAGGAACTGTTATTAATAAGTTTTCAGTTCACTGTATTAAGTGTAATGCATTAATTAGTAGTGAAGATAAACATTGTAGTGAATGCGGAGCTATTCAAAAAGACACAATTAAGTGTGAATACTGTGGTCACGAAAATCCTAGATCAAATGCATTATGCGAAAAATGTAACGGATTTTTATAGAACAAATTTATATAAAAATATCGAACTTTTAATAGTGTGATATTTTTAACATAATTACAACGGTAATAGCTGAAGGAGATTTACAATGCTTCCTATAGAGAAAAAACAATATAAACGTAATGTAATCCTAGATTACTTACATATGTTTTTTAGAAGTTCAAACTTCACTCATGGAATCTGGGCGGCATTTTTACTTGTTAAAGGATTCACATTAATCGATGTGGGGATATTTGAAATGGTATTTCATATATCTGGTTTGATAATGGAAGTTCCTACCGGAGTAATTGGCGATTTGCTGGGAAGAAAAACTAGCAGATTATTAGGGATATTAACCTATTTTATCTATATAGCTATTATGTTATTCTCAATGAATTATCTACTAATTTTAATTGGATTCATATTCTGTGGTATATCCTATACTTTTGAGTCAGGTAGTGGTGATGCACTTGTCTATGATAGTCTAAAAGAAATTGGTGAAGAACATAACTTTATGAAAGTCAATGGTATTAGAGAAGTTGTATATCAAGTAGCTACAGTATTGGTTTTATTCATAACTGGATTGTTTCTTGCGGGAAAACATAATACAGACTTCTATTTAACTGCAGGAATGTTTGTGATTGCTTTTATTATGATTTTTATGATGAAAGAGACTCATATACCTCACGAAACAAAAGGCAAATCATTTAAGCAAAGAATAAATGATCACTTCATTAAAACTTGGAAAGTAGTTACCTCAAGTAAAAGACTAACTTTATTGATTGTTATAGGTGCGCTTTTATTTGCACCAGTTACAAGCTTATTCATCTGGGCACAAGCCTATTTTCAGTACCAAGGTTTTACTGAAAATTGGATGTTATACTTTCTAGCATTACATTCCCTAACTGCTGCCATTGGTGGATTAATGGCGCAAAGGGTTGAAAAGAAGTTTGGTGAGAAATCATTGATGGTTGTATTGCCAATTGTTTTAGTAATTTGTTTTTGGGCTACACTTATACCAAAGTATGGTTTTATTGGCTTTGTTATTGTAGGGTTTATAGATAGTTTATTCTATGTTGTGTTATTTGATTACATAAATAGATTGATTCCCTCAGAAACAAGAGCCAGTGTACTTAGCTTCTTCGGAATGTGTTTTAGTTTAGTGATGATATTTACTTTCCCAATTATGGGATGGATTGGTGAAATGAGTTCAATATGGTATGCATACCTATTTATTGCGATAATAATAACGATAGTTGTGATTATATTAATGTTAATCATAAAGAATAATCATCTAGATACAAATAAAGAAGTATTAGAAGTGAAAACATAGTAATTTTGGCTATTAATTTTTAGAATAAGTAAGTAGGTAAGTTAATTCTTATCTGCTTTTTTTGTTCTACAATTATTCAATTTTACTAAAACATACTAGTAAAAATAAATAAGTATTAAAATATTAGGTATAAAATGGTAAAATATACCTAGTATTTGTTAACAAAAATATTTAGACTCAACAGGTGAACTATGAAAAAAGAAAACATATATATTATTGGTGGTGGAGCTAGCGGTATGTTGGCGGCTGTAGTAGCTGCTAGAAACGGTGCTTTAGTTACTATCCTTGAAAGAAATACAAGAATCGGCAAAAAAATTCTAGCTACGGGAAATGGTCGCTGTAATTTTACTAATTCACTAACAACAGTTGCTGATTATAATAATCCAGTATTTGTTGAATATGGACTTAATGTATTCAATCCATATAAAACGATGGATTTTTTTAGTCAACTGGGGATTGTACCTAAAATTGAAAACGAAGGAAAAACTTACCCGCTATCAGAGCAAGCTTCAAGTATTATTGATGTTTTTCTCTATGAACTTAAACACCTAAAGGTTAATATAGTAACGGAAGCTTTAGTTTATAATATAATCAAGAAACAAAATTTCTTCACGATATTTTTAGGCGATGGAAGAACTTTTAGCGCTGACAAAGTTATAATCGCAACAGGTGGTAGAGCAATGCCTAAAACTGGTAGTGATGGTTCAGGCTATACTTTGGCTGAAAAACTAGGGCACAAGGTAACCGAAGTTTTTCCAGCATTAGTTAAATTAAAACTGGAAAGCCCTCATCTAAGACACCTAGAAGGCATTAAAATGCCGGCTAAGGTGGAATTGCTACATAACGGTGAAGTAATTCAAACAGAAGTAGGCGATGTCTTATTCGGCAATTATGGCATTAGTGGTCCAACTATCTTACAACTTAGCAGAAAGGCTATGGACTTATTTAATAATAATCAAAAAGTATATATTAAATTAATCCTAGTAACTTCACTTACTAAGGCTGATATCTTCCAAAGATTTTATAACTCAAAACAAAAACCAGTAGACTTTAGTCTAGTTGGTTTGGTTAATAAAAGATATATTTCAACTTTGATCAAAGAAGCCAATATTCAAAAACAAAATACTTTAGTATCTGACTTAACAGATAAACAACTAAAAAAATTAGTTAATCTATTATTTGATTGGCGTTTCCTAATAAAAGGAAGTAAAAGTTTTAATGACGCCCAAGTAACCGCAGGTGGGGTAACAACTAAAGAAATAAATCCCAAGACAATGGAATCATTAAAAGTGCCGGGATTATACTTTACAGGTGAGTTAATTGATATTGATGGTCGTTGTGGTGGATATAATTTACAATGGGCATGGACCAGCGGATATTTAGCTGGGATGCATGCAAGTGGGAGTGTTATAGATGATTAGAGTTAATAACCTAAAACTTAATCTTGATCAAGCAGTTGATTATGCTTCAGAATTAGCCAATTTAAGAAAATTGGTTATTTTGCGTTACAGAATTAAACAAAATGAATTACTAAGCCTAAAGATTGTTAAAAAAGCTACCGATGCTAGAAAAAAGGCAAATATTCATCTTATGTACAATATCGATATTGAAGTTTCCAATGAAAAATATTTAATAAAAAAGCATCAAAGAGATATAAAAGAAACTCCTAACTTGAAATACCAAGATATTCCCAGTGGCAAGAAAGAACTTGATTACCAACCAGTTA
The DNA here is from genome assembly GCA_964535005.1 of uncultured Candidatus Izemoplasmatales bacterium. Classification (GTDB taxonomy): domain Bacteria; phylum Bacillota_I; class Bacilli_A; order Izemoplasmatales; family Hujiaoplasmataceae; genus 4572-104. The sequence continues at coordinate 15,775 of CAZHSG010000001.1, read as the reverse complement.
TTATCGGATTTGGACCATCAGGTATATTCGCAGCTTTAATTCTATCTAGAAGAGGATACGAACCGATAGTATTGGAACGAGGTTACGACGTTTCTAGAAGAACAAAAGAGTGGAATCAATTTTTAGAAACTAGAGAGTTTACTGATAAAAGCTCAATTCTATTTGGTGAAGGTGGAGCCGGTACATTTTCCGACGGAAAACTAACAACTTTAATCAAAGATTTAAGATGTAGAGTTGTACTAGAATCACTTGTAAATGCAGGAGCTGGTCCTGAGATTTTATATGTTAGCAAACCGCATATAGGAACTGATGTTTTGAAAAAGGTAATTAAAAACATTAGAGAAGAGATTATAAAAAATGGTGGAGTAATTAAATTTAATGCTAAGGTTACTGATTTTTTAATTGAGAACAATCAATTAACCGGAGTAATGGTTAATAATGAAGAAACAATAAAAACAAACGTTTGTTTGTTAGGAATAGGACATAGCGCTAGAGATACTTTTCAAGTATTATATGAAAAATCTATCAATATCCAACAAAAACCATTTTCTATTGGAGTTAGAATAGAACACCCACAAGATCTAATAAATCTAGCTCAATATGGTAAATCAAAAGACCATCCAAGTCTGGGGGCAGCTGATTACAAACTGAGTTATCATTCCCAAAGTGGAAGAAGTGCGTACACATTTTGTATGTGCCCAGGTGGGTTCGTAGTTAATGCTAGTTCTGAAGCTGGTGGAATAGTAACTAATGGAATGAGTTTAAATAAACGCGATAATGTAAATGCAAATTCAGCTTTGTTAGTAAATGTAACTCCAAAAGACTTTAACTCAGATCATCCACTTGCAGGGGTTGAATTTCAAAGAAAATTTGAACAGTTAGCATTTGAATTGACAGGGAAAAACTATAACGCGCCTATCCAGTTAATGGAAGATTTCCTAAACGATAAACAAAGCAACCAATTAGGACGGGTAATACCTAGTTATAGGCCGGGACATACTTTTATAAAAATGACCGATTTATTTCCTAAATATGTAACTGATACAATGAAAGAAGCAATTGTTAGCTTTGATCATAAGCTAACAGGTTTTGCTTTAGGAGACGCAGTTATTACTGGACCAGAGACTAGATCTTCATCACCAATTAGAATTGTTAGAGACGCTAGTTTTCAATCAAATATTTTAGGGATTTATCCAATGGGTGAGGGTGCTGGCTATGCTGGAGGAATAATGTCTTCTGCCGTTGATGGTATAAAAATAGCCGAAAGAATTATAGGTGAATATAAAAAAATGTCTGACATGTAGTTTTCTACAATCAGACATTTTATTTTTTAAAGTTTATCTTCCACCGTTGCCGCCAGAGCCACCGTTACCGTTGCCGCCAGAACCACCGTTACCACCTTGGCCACCGTTGTTTCCATTATTTCCATTTCCTTGTGAATCATTGTTTTGGTTTTGAACACTATTGCCTTGATCATCACACAAGGCTTTATCTTCACCAAAATTTTTCTTGAATTGATTTTTGATTTGGTTAACAAAATCATTATCTATATATGAATAACGATCTTGAGAAAATGCTGCTAAGTGACTTCTCGAAGCACTAACTAGTTGTTCAAATACTAGTCTTACATCATCTGGCAAGTCAGCTTGAGCTAAGAAGACATTATACATTGCGATATTTGCTTCTTCAGCTGTAATGCCTGTAGCTAATGCGCTAGTAATAGATTCTGGAAGTACTGTGTCCAATGCAGCTGTATTTTCAGGAACTACAATACCATAAGCTTCAAATAATGGTAATAATAGTTCAATATGATATGCTTCAGCTTGAACAATATTTACAAATGGTCTAATTTCACCAAACTCTTCAATGATTGCTAAATATTCAGCTTGAGCCATATATTCATCTAATATTGCATAGGTTAACATTTCTTCTAAGGTAAATGGTAGTTCTTCATCTAATTCTAAATTAACAGTTTCATTTGAGTATTCATCATATACGCTTCTTGCGCTTACACTTGTAATTGAAACAGTTAATACTGCAGTAATTGCTAGAAAAGCAATCACAAATCCTTTAATTAATTTTTTCTTCATTTTTGTTTCCTCCGTTTCTTACAGTTAATATACGCATGACTTTGCTGGTTTATTGGTAAATCTTGTTAATTATATTTTCAAAACGTATAAATGTTATTTTACCGGAAAAAAAGGGTAATCTTAAATTAAAAGATTTTTAATATGATATAATCGTACTATATAATATAAATATAAAGAGGTGATATTTTGGATAAAGTATATGATTTAATAATTATTGGAGCGGGCCCAGCTGGATTAACCGCTTCAATCTACGCAAAAAGAGCAATGCTTGATTTCTTATTCTTGGAAAAATGGTTACCTGGTGGCGAAATAGCTAACACATATGAAGTGGAAAACTATCCTGGGATAAACTATGTATCTGGAGCTGAATTAGCAGACAAGATGATTGATCATACCCAACAATTAGGAATTAAGATATTATTGGAGTCAGTGGAAAAAGTAGATTTTTCAAAAGATACTAAGAAGATTGTTACAGATAGAAAAACCTATTTTGCAAAAACTGTGCTTATAGCTACAGGAGCTTCATCAAAAAAACTTGGGTTGCCTAATGAAGAAAACCTCGCAGGAAGAGGAATATCTTACTGCGCTATCTGTGATGGTGCTTTGTTCAAAAATAAAGTAGTCGCAGTTGTTGGTGGTGGTGATGTAGCTGTTGAAAATGTAATTTATCTTTCGAGAGTTGTAAAGAAAGTTTATCTTATTCACCGCAGGGACAATCTAAGAGCAGTTAAAAGATATCAAGAAAAGATGTATAATCTAGATAATGTTGAGATTATTTGGGATTCTGTAGTAACTGAATTTAATGGCGAAGAATACCTAGAATCAATTGATATACTAAATGTAATGAATAAAGAGAAGAGAAATATTGAAGTTAGTGGTGTATTTGTAGCTATAGGAATGAGACCAAACGTTGACTATCTAGGAGATTCGGTAGAATTAACCGAAGCTAACTGGATAAAAACTGATGATTTTTTAGAAACATCAGTAAAAGGAGTTTTCGCTGCTGGTGATATTAGAGATAAATCATTGAGACAAATAGTAACTTCAGTAAGTGATGGAGCTATGGCAGTTAGTGTTTTACAAAAATATTTATAATAAAAATAGAAGAAATACCAATAAAAACAATGAATCCTCCGTATATTATGTGAAAACAAAAAAAAATAGGAGGATTTTTATTATGAAAAAATTATTAATTGGTTTGTTTATATTAGGTTTAGGATTTACCATGATTGCATGCAATACAGTAACTGAAGAAGAAGTAACGTTTGAATCAAATGACCAAGTGTTCACACTTGAAGCATTATCAGCTGCGAGTTTGCTAGATTATTCAAATGTAGTGACTATGTCTTTTGTGCCTTTAGCAGAAGTAACGACTGAAATAACTACTGACGAGGAAGAAATCTTAGTTGACGAAGAAATTGATGAAATTGATAAATACTTAGAAATGATTGAGAATTTCTTAGGCGATAATGAAGGGTTAGGCGTAGTAGTATTAGAGTCTGATCGTGCAGAATGGGATTATAAAGTTTCATTTACTACTGTAGATATTTTAGGAAATGAAATAGAATACGTAATGTACTATACAGAAACTCTATGGGTTAGCGAAACAGATGAAACTGTAACTACCACTGAAGTTATAACTACTGAAGAAGTTACAACCGAAGCAATAACTACAGAAGAAGCTACAACTGAAGCAGTAACTACAGAAGAACCTACAACAGTTCCAGATACAACGGAACCAGAAACCACTGAAGCAACTACTAATTTAGCGTATAAACTTGCTGATAAGGAACAAGAAAAGAACTTCTACTTCGAAGACGAAGATGATAATGAAGTGGCTTATTCTATATCAGGATTAATAATCAGTAACGGTTTAGAGTATATGGTAGAAGGAAAAAAAGTAGTTGAAGAAAACGGAGATGAATGCTTAAGATTAAGATCATTCATTGATCATGATAACTACGTAAAAGTAGCTTACAAAATTGATGGCGAAGATGATACTCGTAAATTCTTCTTTGAAGTAGTTGAAGCAGGAGAAGTTATCTCTAAGTCAAAAATTAAAGTAATGGAAGAAGAAGGAAAACTAAAAGTATTTCTTGATATGGCTCAAAATGGTGATGAAGCAAAATATGTATTTAAAATAATTGAAGAAGAAGACGAAACCATTATTCATATTAAATATGATATTAAATATGCAGATGGTTCTAAAGAATCAGGTAATATCCATATAGTAGCTACTGTAGATCCAATTACAGAAGAAATAGTTTATACTTATAAAATTTTAGGTAAAGAAGCAAACGGAAATCAAAACACATACAAAAAAGAGATTGAAAAGAAACATGAAAACCGTGGAAGTGAAAAAACTAAAGATAATGATGGAAATAACGGAAACGGAAAAGTATAATTAAAGAATCTAAATCCTGAAAAAGCACTCGTTTGAGTGCTTTTTTTTAGGAATTATGTTATTATATTTTTATCGAGAAGAAAAGGTGTACTGTATGAATGACAAAACATATACTATATTGACCGGAGCCACTTCAGGCATCGGTTATGAAACTGCCAAAAAACTTTATCTTAAGGGACATTATCTTATTTTAGGTAATAGGAACCCTGAAAAAGCAAAAGCTCTCAAAGAAGAGCTTTTAGGCTTAGATGGTGATGGCTGTGTAGATTTATTAAAGTTAGATTTATCTTCTCTAGTCTCAATCCGTGAATTCGCTAACAAAGTAATAAATGATTATGATAAAATAGATATTCTTATTAATAATGCGGGAGTCTTTTCAAGAAAACTTTCTTATACAATTGAAGGTTTTGAAATGAGTAAGGGTGTTAATTATTTAGGCACATACTATTTAACTGAATTATTACTCGATAAGCTCAGACAAAATGATTCAGCTAAGATAATAATGGTATCTAGCATAGGGTGTTATTGGGGAAAACTTAAAGTTAGTCCTGATTTTTTTAATAAAAGAAAGAATAGCTTTTTAGATTACTTCAACTCTAAAATCGCAAATTTGGTTCATACAACTGAGTTAGCTAGTAGTCCCGCTAATTCTAGTCTAATTATTAAAGCAGCAGATCCAGGAGTTGTATTCTCAAGGATTTGGAAATGGCATACTAGATTTGGCAGATCTCTAGAAAAAATTCAAAAAAAGATTATGAAAACTGCTGAAGAGGGTTCGAGAATTGTCGTTGAATTGGTAACTGCCGACAAATTTAATAAAAGTGATAGTGTATTTGTTCAAATGAAAAAGCCAAGGAAATTACCTAAAAAAGTTTTGAATTCGAAATTTAGAAAAGAATTCCTTGATTTTACAGAACAAACTATTCAAGAACATATCAATACAAAAAAAACTTAAAATTTATTAGTTAAATTTATTAAGTTTTGTAGTATAATATATATTGCTATGCCGGCGTGGTGAAATCGGTAGACACGATGGACTCAAAATCCATTGCCCTTAAAAGCGTGTCGGTTCAAGTCCGACCGCCGGTACCATTTTTCAAATTTGAGTTTATTCCTATATCTTAGACGCTATAAATAGTCGTTTAAAGATAATTAAGGAGTAAACTTTTTTATTTGTTATCATAAAAGTATAGAATCACTAGTAAAAACAATGTCGAAAAAGTGAATATTTTGTTAATTTAGATATCTGAAACTGTTTCCAAAGAGGTCGAACGTGGTTTTTCTTGAATATAAAAATAGTCGGACTTGAATTTTGAAAATAAAAGACAAATATGGAAGTAGCTTCAATACCATTATAAAATCTATTAATTTTATAAATTTAGAAAATCAAGAATTTATTTAACAGGTCATATTTTGATTTTGCGATTTATTGATTTATTGCATGAAACGACTAAAAATCCATAACTCGCTAACTTTCTGTGTGTTTAGCATAAAGAATATCGAGCCTCATCACAAGTAATTGCAAATATTATTATGAGCTATTTAAATATAAAAGAGTTCAAACAAGTGAAATGGCAAGATGTTAGTATACACAGAAAAGTATGTTTTGATGAATAACATCTTTTTTCTATGATATTACATTTTGTGTTCACTAAATAATTTTGATATTATTTTATTGATTTTTGAAACACCTTCATATATAATTAGGTAGGACCTAACTAAAAATGTAAAAAGGAGTTATTTTAATGGATAGAGAAACCGTTAGAAATGCATTCAATCGTTTTCTTAAAATGTATTTCAACAGTTCAAAAGAAGTATATGAAGAAATAAGTTTTAAAGAGATTACTGGCAAACAATTTAAATATCTAAAATTAATCCGCGATAAGAAAAGAGCTACTTTTTCTGAACTCGCTGAAGTATTTAATATATCTAAGCCAACTCTTACTGAGACAATCAATAGATTTTTAAAAGCCAAACTTGTCAAAAAAACTAGATGTAGTAATGACCAGAGAGTTTACTATATTTCTCTTACAAAAAAAGGAGAAATGCTTGCGATGACAAATGAACTAGAAAGTAAAAAAGCTGTTTCAAAAATATTTGAAAGATTGAATGAAGAAGAAATAGAATCTTCGGTTATTCTATTTAACAAGATGGGGGACGACATTAAATGATTTTTGGAAAGCTAGTAAATAAATATTATTTAAAATACTGGTATATGTTCCTTCTGGGATTTGTAACTTTGGGTCTTGTTGACTTTTTTCTACTTGAAATTCCTCAAGCTGTTGCAAAGATCATTGATGGTATTGATAAAGGCACCCTTGAAGTGTCTTTTCTTGTTACTCAAATAGGATTAATGGTAATATATGGCGTTATAATTATTGTTGGACGTTTCTTTTGGAGAATCTTCATTTTTGGGGCTTCTAGGAAAATTGGATTCGATATTCGAAATGAAATGTTCAGGCATAATGAAAAACTAAGTAATGAGTATTATTCTAATCATAAAGTAGGGGGATTAATGGCTCACTACACTAATGACCTAGAAGCGGTGAGACGCGCTATGGGTCCCGGCGTAATTATGCTTTTTGATGCATTATTTATGGGAATACTTACATTTTTATGGATGCTGCGTGTTAATGTTAAACTAACAATGATAGCTTCAATCCCACTTGTAATTTTGGCTATTTTTGGAGGAATTATCGGAGCTAAGCTTAGAAAGAGATTTAGAGAACTTCAAAAGTCATTTGAAGATATGAGTGATTTCACTAATGAGAATTTTAGTGGAATCAGTGTTGTAAAAGCTTTTGTTAAAGAAAAAATAGAAATTAATGAATTTACTAAACTTAATCATGATTTAAAAAATAAGACGATTAGTTTTGTTAAATATTCTACACTATTCGATATTTTTATACGTACACTAATATCAAGCGTATTTGTGATACTAATTGCTTATGGTGGATACATTGTTATTAATAGTAGTAGATTATCTGGTGGGGAAAGCTTATCAATTAGTGAACTAGTATTATTGATACAATACTTTGGCATGCTTATATGGCCTATGCTTGCAATCGGAATGGTAATAAATACTGCCAGCCAAGGAAATGCTTCACGCATTCGTATTGAAGCAATACTTAATGCTGTAGTGGATGTCAAAGATAGAGATAATTTGATTGAAATAGAAAATCTAGAGGGTAACATTGAATTTAAAGACTTAACATTCACATACCCAGGAGATAATAAACCAGTACTTAAAAATATTTCTTTTAAAGTGGAAAAAGGTGAAATGATTGGAATTCTTGGTAGAACAGGATCTGGTAAAACAAGTTTAGTAGATCTTTTGCTTAGAATTTATAATATTGATGATAATAAAGTACTTCTAGATAATCATAACATTATGGATTTATCTATTGAGAAAGTACGTAATCAAATAGGTTATGTTCCTCAAGACGGATTTTTATTTAGCGATACCATAAATAATAATATTTCTCTTGGTATAGATAGAGACGGTGATTATCTTGAAAACATTATTGGTAGTGCTAAACTAAGTGATGTCCACGATAATATCACTAATTTTACAGAAGGGTATGATACCCTGATAGGAGAAAGAGGTGTTACTCTTTCAGGGGGACAAAGACAAAGAATTTCTATTGCACGAGCATTGATAAAAAAACCGCCAATTTTAATTTTAGATGACTCAGTAAGTGCAGTTGATACAAATACTGAAGAGAAAATACTTAGAAATTTAAAAACTATACGTAAAAATAAAACAACTATTTTAATCGCACATCGTATTACTACGATTAAAGATGCGAATAAAATTATTGTTATCGATGATGGTGAAATCATTGGAACTGGTACACACGAACAATTACTTACTTCATGTGCTTTCTACAAAGACATGGTAGAAAGACAAAAATTGGAAGACGAATTGGAGGTGTTGTAATATGGCCAGAGGACATCCATCTTCTATTGAAGATAGAAAATACACCATGAGTGATAAAGTCATAATCAAGCGCCTTATGAATTATGCAAAACCATATACTTTGCGTTTTTTAGTAGTATTAGCGTTAATGATTATTACTGTACTAGTTGGATTATTAGAGCCTTTTATAATCGGCGAGAGTATAGACATATTGAGCGCTGATAATGTTGATGTTAATGCGCTTATCTTGTACTTAAGTATTTTTGGTGTATCAATATTAATAAATGCTTTTGTTACTTTTTATCAAGTAATAATGCTTCAAAAAATTGGACAATCAATCGTATTTAATATTAGAGAAGAAGTATTTACCCATCTTGAAAAACAAGATATAGATTATCATAATAAAAAACCAACGGGGACACTAGTTACAAGGGTAACTAATGATACTAATACATTAAATCAAATGTATACATCAGTAATCATAAATGTTATTCGTAATGTATTGATGTTGATTGGTATTATTATCGCAATGGGATTTATCAATTATAGACAAACAGGAGATTTTAAGCTAACTTTAATCGCGATGGCAGTTATGCCTTTTGTAATGATTGCTTCATTTATATTCAGAAGATTTTCACGTAAGGCTTATCGACTTGTTCGTAAACGTTTAGCCTTAGTTAATGCTTTTTTAAGTGAACATCTATCAGGAATGAAAATAATCCAGATTTTTAATCAAGAAAAACGTAAATATAAGGAATTTCATGATAAAAACAATGATTTAAGAAAAGCATATATGAAACAATTGTTTATATTTGGAGTCTATAGACCAACTATATATATGTTCTATATCGGCGCAATGATCTTGATTTACTATTTTGGAGGTCTTCAAGCTATAAGTGGGTTCATAACGGTAGGTTTCTTGGTTGCTTTTGTTCAATACATACGTAGATTCTTTGAACCAATTCAACAATTAGCTGAACAATTCAATATCCTTCAAGCTGCTTTTGCTTCAAGTGAAAGAATATTCGGTATTTTAGATGATTTACCACAAGTAATAGATGAAGAAGATGCTATCGCTTTTGAAGACATCAAAGGAAATATAGAATTTAGAAATGTTTGGTTCTCATATCTTGAGGGGGAATGGATTTTAAGAGATGTTTCTTTTAAAGTAAACGCCAAAGAAAGCGTTGCTTTTGTCGGCGCTACTGGTGCTGGAAAAACAACTATTCTATCATTAATTGTTAGAAATTACGATATTCAAAAAGGACAAATACTAATTGATGGAATTGATATTAAGAAAATTAAAATTAGTTCCTTGCGTTCATTCATTGGACAAATGCTTCAAGAAGTATTTATGTTTAGTGGGACTATTGCATCGAATATAAAACTTAAAGAAAATTCAATAGCTGACAATGAGATGATAGAGTCAGCTAAATATGTTAATGCTGATAAGTTTATTAATAAACTAGATAATGATTATGAAGAAAAAGTTCGCGAGAGAGGAAATAATTTTTCTTCAGGGCAAAGACAATTACTATCTTTTGCAAGAACACTGGTTCATAAACCAAGTGTAATGATTTTGGATGAAGCTACAGCTAATATAGATACTGAAACTGAACAGTTAATTCAAGATTCGTTAAAGAAAATGATGACAATTGGAACGATGCTTATTGTTGCTCACAGATTATCTACTATTCAACATGTAGATCAAATCATAGTGCTACACAAAGGCGAAATAGTCGAAAGAGGAAATCATCAAACATTACTAAAACAAAAAGGCATGTATTATGATTTGTATAAACTCCAATATCAAGAAAAGACAGTATAATTAATAGTAATTAATTTATGAGTTAATATAAAAATTGAACAACTGTCATTTGTGCTATCATATATTTACAATAACAAGTTGTAATCAAAAATGTAAAGAGGAGTTTTATTAAATATAATATAATTTTGACTTCTTGAGTTATGTTATTTAGTGCATGAAACTACTGAAAATCCATGTGTCGAGGGTTCAATTATTGCTCAAACCACCATCAAGATAGAAATGAAGCTATTTTGAACCTTTTTTTTGTATATTCATTAGCTATTATTGACAAGATAAAGATTTAATATAGTGTTGATATATTTTCTTTATAAATGATAGAGATTTTATAAATTGCATAACTAGTGGAATTATTGACTTATGTCTATTATATTTAGCGATTTTAGTTCTTACAATTCTAATGGAGACTATTTATGTTATAATAAAAATAGTAACAGCAAACTTAACGAAAATTAAGGACGCAAGGCTAAGAGTCTAAGGTATTAAATTACTATAATTACTAGGTTGCCGAAACGCAAAAAGTATAGTTTATTCATTTTTTATGGCGCCTGTATAGGTGCTTTTTTTGTTGTTTAAAGCAGAGCATGGTTTTTTTATATGTAATTTATATTTTTATATACTATATTACATTATGGAGGTGAACATGAAAAAGCAAATATTTTTGTCATATGATATAAATACGGACGCTGATTTAAAAGATATTTTTCTAAAGGAACAAGAAAAATCAAGTTTTCCTTTTGAAGTTATAAATTTTTCAAGTCCCATGAATAATAATGAAATAGTTGAAAAGATTAGTAAGTCTATCAAAAAGAGTGATTTAGTAATTGTTCTTTGTGGTTACAAAACCAATAAATCCAATAATGTTACTGATGAATTATCAGTTGCTATAGATAACAATATTCCTTACATATTATTAAATGGAAAAAACGAAATGAATATTACTACTCCTAAAAACGCTTCTCCACAAGATTGTATATGTACTTGGAGTCCTGCAAACTTACATTTATTATATTATAAATTGTTTTTGATGTAATAAAAATGAAAAAAGCTAATAAGATTAAGTTGATATTAGTATTTGTGGTGGCTATAATCATGCTATCATCCTTTATTTTTGCATATTCAGTAAATGAAGAACGATTATCAGCTTTGATTCTGATTTTTGGGACAGTATTTTTTCCTTTTACTATTTTTGTTGTACAACTTTATTTTATTCGATTCAAAGACTTTTAAAAAACAGAATAGTCCAAAACATTTATACACATTATGCCAAGTTGTATATAATGTTTTACTTTGTGTCTACTAACATCTTATCAATTCACGAGGTGTATCATAATTTAGTGTTTCGGAAGACCTTAATCATAGTGAGGATACCCTCCACCAGTAAACCCCAGTACAGGTTTAGTTTCGAGGGCTATCAGCTCTACCAAATAATAACTAGACATTTTTGGTTGTTTATAATGATAGTAAAATATATATTCCTTAAGTAAAATAACTCCTGTGTATCTAAAGTGAGCAAGGTATTTATGCTTCAATCCTGTGTGTTTCTCAAAAACGCTTTTACCTTATGTAAGTAAAGTAGTAGTATGTAATTATAAAAAGCAAATAAACTACAGATTATTCTTGTTTTATATTAAGAAGAATCTGACAATAAAAAGGAGGGAGATATACTCAATATATCGAATACTACAATATCAATCAATTATTACAGTTTTGAGTATCTAAAAAATTATGAAGAAATCTATATTTTTAGTAGTAATAAGTTTATTAATACTCGTTCTAGTATCATGTGACGGAAGCGCAAACGTAATGTTGTATTTTGATTCTAATGGAGGGCCTGAAGTTACTTCTATACAAACAGATGGGAATTCAGCAATTTTAATTCCACCTAATCCAACAAAAGAAGGATTTTCATTTGCTGGATGGTATTGGGATGATAATTCTTTTGAAAATTCTTTTTCAGCAAACTCTTTATTAGATTCACCCATAGTTGAAAACACGATTGTCTATGCGAAATGGGAGAGGGATTTTGACATTTCAGATTTAGTTCAACAAATGGAATGGATGTATGACGTGACGTGTCTTTTAGCCACTCTCGACAGCATCGCATCTATGACTGACATATACGACTTTTATTTAGGGTTAGTTAACTTAGAAGATAGCCGAACGGGAGCAGAGACCGTTTTCGATTATTTTTACCAAACTCTAGCAGCAACATATTATCCCGATTATTTGCAGGTTGACCTTGATGATAGCATCGAGTTTGCGATTTCCTTAATGGACGGGGCCATTCAAGGATGGTCTACTGTGCCTGACAATCTTGGCACCCCAATGGTCGAACTGACAGTATATTATTGTGAATTGATTCTTGCTTCGGAAACTATCTTCGATTTAGAAGCGGTTCTGGAGTCATATTTGGATGCGGCGCTTATAGATATCTCCAGTAAAGAATTTTCCGAGTCTGGTCTTCAAGCATTTAAGGATAATAGCTTTGCCGCTTTTATGGATATTTATGATGAATATATCGTTCCCGAAGGAAATCTTCTTGGGTTAACACCAGTTTCTGAAGAATATCTGAATTCAGTTCATGATTACATATATTCGTCATCCACAGTAGCTCTGGCATATGTAACTCAATTTGAAGGATGCTGGGGTTTATTCAAAGCTTTAAAAGAGGTGGAACAAGCATATTACATATCCCAGATTACTGAATCATATGAGTCGACCCGGATAGGAATAGTAGAATCTCAGCAAGATTCGTTCGATCTTGCTTATCAATATGCAGTGGACTTGTTAGAAGAAATGTATTTTGAGAAAAATATGTCGAATATTGTTGATGAATATGCTATCTATTTGAACTCCTTTTCTTCAGTGGAATGAGAAGAAAAATCCAATCCTTTTAGTTCAAAATCTAATATATAAGAACATAAATCACGTGAATAAACTTCACGTCACACTAGCTTTACCCAATAATCATTATTTTTTTCATTTGAACGTTATTTAGCGTTAATTTCATAATATATATTTATACAATTTGAGTTATGAAAATTGATTAATTTCTACTAAATCAGTATATCTATTTTGCTTGTGAGTTACCATTGAGTTGTGCATCTCTACCAATCCCCGATATGGATTAACTTCGAGGACTATCAGCTCCACCAATAATACCCGCGACCGAGGTTTTTGTAGTATTCATACACTACATATATAACCTCGGTTTTTTGTTTGAAAAAGACGTAAAAAATATTGAAATACTTCATTGTATAAAAATTGAAAACCTTATTGTAATAGGAGATTTTGAAGAAATTCTAAAAAGATAAAGATACATAAATTCACACAACTGCTAAAAATCGAGAGAGAAAGTAAGAAGTTTTCCAAAAAAAAACGCGGCCTTAAAGATTGCATTGTTAGAAAAATGATTTTAACATTAATTGAGTTCTGATTTTGTAATTTTTAAACTGTTTTGTTAAATGATCTAGCTACATCATTCATAGAATGAATTGCTTTATATTGTGCAACTAAAGGACCTATGATAATTAATATTCCTATATAACTCCATAATAGGTAACCAACACCAGTAATTCTTAATGTGACATTGTCTTTTGCTAAACTTGCATCCCATCTTTCAATAATCATAAACCACCAGATAATCCCATAAATTCCTCCGGTAACTAATGATAGTAAAATATATATTAACCAATCTTGAGTCTATTTTCCATCATTAGCACAATATCTGTTTGTATCTTCAGATAATTGATGTACTAATATAATAGAATTTAACTCAAACAAATATCGAAAGAGTTATTGTATAACATAACTTTCTATTAATTATTATATTAAAATAGTTAGTTAAGTTATGATATTTTTTAAAATCATACTTTTTGTTTTTAAAAATATGCTATAATTTTTATTAAGAATTTAGCAATGTAAGGAGTGATTATATGCGTAATCTTTATTTGTATTTCTCAGGTACTGGGAACACAAAATATGTTGTGGATAAATTTAGTTCTTTGTTTGAAGAAAATGAATATATTAAACAATCTATAGAACACGAGAACTTTGACTACGCAAACACAATTGCAAATTCTGAAACTATCATTCTTGCATATCCAATCCACGATAGTATGATGCCATTTATAATGATAGAGTTTTTAAATCAATATAAGGAAGCATTTAGAGACAAAAAGTTAATAACTATAGCAGTGCAAATGCTGTTTAGTGGTGATGGTGGGGCTTTAGCATATCGCCAATTAAAGTCGGTTGGTGTCAAGCTTCTTCACAGCGTTCATATCAATATGCCAAACAATCTTACCAATGTGTTTGTCTTTAAAGCTTTGCCTATAGAAAAAACAAACCATATTATTATAAAAGCTGATAAGAAAATCAAGGAAGTTGTTAATAAAATCAATCAAGGAAAAACTCTTAGAATGGGTAGAAGGTTTTATTCTAGGGCTGTAGGCTTTCTAACTCAAAGAGGTTTGGGGAAACCCTTCATGAAATACGCACGTAAGAAGCTTCATATTTATCACGAAAAGTGTATTAAATGCAAGAAGTGTATAGATTTATGCCCAGTGAATAATCTGTATTTGCAAGATAACCAAATAAAAACCAAAAACCTATGTACATTATGCTATAGATGTATTAATGCTTGCCCAACACAAGCAATATCACAACTAGGGTTAAAACCACCTAAAATTCAATACATACGTAAAGATTTTAATTAAAAATAATAAGGAGTTAAAATATGTTCTTTTCAGATGAGGTTGGTATTGTGTTTGAAGCATTTAGTCTCTTGCATATATTATTGTTTATTTTAATAATTGCTGGGATTATCTTGATTTATCTATTTAGAAAAAAAATTAGAGTATTAAAAAACGAAAGAAAAATAGCTATGGGTATTGCTGGCTTTGCTTTTTTTTGGGAAATTGGACTGTATGTTTGGAAAATTGCTCATGGCGCTAGAGAATGGAACGAACTACTTCCTATCGGTTTATGCGCGTTCACATTATTTGTCGGTATTTTTGCATTATTTTTTAAGAAATATTCTCTTTTTGAAATAGGGTATTTTTGGACTTGGGGAGCACTAGCCAGCGTTTTATTCCCTGATATTAGCTATAGCATAGATCGGTACAGATTCTATCAATATATGATAGGTCATATGTCCTTTTTCTTCATGTATATTTATATGATATTTGTTTATAAATGGTATCCTACTTGGAAGTCATGGAGAAAGAGTGTTATCACTTTAGTAACAATTACTATTGTTTTAATAATTATTAGTAACCTTACCGGCAAAAATTTAATGTTCATGTTAGAGTCAGAAGGATCTCCATTTTCTATTTTTGAAGGTTATGGATATGCAGTGTATTTAGCAGGAGCTATTTCACTATCGTTCATTATTGTGACTGTGTGGTATTTACCGTTTCTATTCCTAAATAAAAGGTTGAATAAAACAAAAAGTTAGAGTTTAAAGATGAATATAAATAGAGCCTGTAAAGAATTAAGAATCCCACAAGATTTTTAAGAACTACAGGTTCTTT